>CALVAD010000005.1 GCA_944325495.1 uncultured Bacteroidales bacterium
GAAATACGAGAGCGACATGATAACTGAAAGGGACTATTACAACATCATCGGGACCGCGGAGGAGCGGGGACGAGCCGAGGGAAGACAGGAAGCTTCAGCGGATATAGCGCGAAGCCTGCTTCGGATTGGTATGCCAGATGTTCAGATTGTTGAAATTACCGGCCTGACAGCCGAACAGCTGGCGGCGCTGAAATAAGCCGCGTCCCCATGAAACAGCAACGCGCCCGAATCCGAGAGGTTCCGGGCGCGACCAATAAAACAACCAATTATATGAAAATCCTTCTCTGAAAAAGTTTCTAATGCTGGCCGACAGGGATGCGGTGTCCGGGACGGTTCGGCGATGCAGGCTGCATGAGCCTGTGCAGGATCCAGGTCATGGCGGGAACGAGGAACACGCAGGCGGCTATCCATGCCATGGGGTCACCAAGACATACACCCTTGAAGCCCAGCGCAGGAACCAGCCACAGGCTCGCGGCGATGCGCGCGACCATCTCGAACACTCCGGACATCATCGCCAGACGGGTGAGGCCGAGCCCCTGGATCGAGTAGCGCAGCACGCAGAGCGTCCCGAGGAAAATCCAGAACGGGCAGGAAGTCTGCAGGAACATCACCGACTTTGCGATTATCTCGCTTTCGGCGGCGTCCACGAACATCCTTGTGAAGTCTCCGGCGAACGCGAACATCACAGCGTTGCCCAGAAGCACATATATCAATATCATGCCGAGGGCGGAGTACAGGCCTTTGCGTATGCGCCGTATCTCTCCGGCGCCGAAATTCTGGCCGCAGTAGGTCGCCATCGCGACTCCGAGGTTCTCGCAGGGGCTGATGAAGAACATCTTGATGCGCATCGCGACAGTGAAAGCCGTCACGGAAGCCGTACCGAGCGCGTTGTTGGCGCTCTGGAGCATGATGCTGCCTATCGCGGTTATCGAAAACTGCAGGCCCATGGGCACGCCTATCGAGAGCAGATGCTTCTGACGCTCCCAGTCGGAAGCCTTCTCGTCCGCGGACCGGTAGCGCAGTATCTCGAAATGCCTGTACATATAGACATAGCACAGGAGGGCCGATATGGCCTGCGAGATTACCGTCGCAACGGCGGCTCCTGCGGCGCCCCAGCCGAAATTCACGATGAACAGCATGTCAAGTCCGACATTCAGCAGCGCCGAGAGTATCAGGAAATAGAACGGCGTCCTGCTGTCGCCGAGCGCCCTGATGATGCTCGCGAGCAGGTTGTACGCCATCGTGAACGGTATTCCGAGGAAGGTGATCAGCAGATACAGATAGGCGTCGTGGAAAATCACGCCGGGAGTCTGCATCCAGTGCAGTATGTTCGAGCAGAGCAACGCCGTGATCATGGCCACCGCCAGCGAAATCGCTATGCTCACGCGGAAGCTCGCGGACACATATCTGCGCAGCCCGCTGTGGTCTCCTGCGCCGAAGCTCTGGGCGATCGGGATGCCGAAACCTCCCGTGCAGCCGTTGCAGAATCCGAGTATCAGGAATATCACCGAAGAACCCGCCCCGACGGCCGCGAGAGCGTTCACTCCCACATAGTGGCCTACGATCACTGCGTCAATGAGGTTGTATCCCTGCTGCAGGATGCTTCCGAGTATCAGGGGCCACGCAAAACCAAGAATCAAGCGGGAAGGATTCCCGACAGTCATGTTCTTTACCATAGCCTTGGTCCTTTATCAGTCAAAACAACTCCAACGACTGACTCTCAAATAATTAAAACTACTAACTAACCTTTTTGTCGCTGCAAATATACTATATTTTTTAAAATTTTTAATAAATCTTGAAAAATCTTTTCTTCCGGCCGGGCGTCAGGTGCTGGCGCCATGGCCAGATATCGGGCCGGCGGCCGGTCGCATTTTCGACCCGATATTCCCGTTCCATATCGCCGCTCCGCATGGTGGACAAATTCGGAAGGCGGACAAGTTTCATGGTGAAATTCATTGGCTACGGGCACGCCCCTTCGACCCGTCTCCAATACCCCACTGCGTAGCGGATGGAAGGAATCTCTGTCCATCCGCTACGCCCTGCCGCCTCTCACCACCCCCTATCGGACCATACCGTAGCCAATGAATTTCAGATCAGGTCCATCACTTCGTCATAGACCAGCCCGCACACTCTGGCGACCTGCCTGGCTGAACTGCCGTAACGCGAGCGCAGCGTCCTTGCCAGTTTCAGCCTCTGCGAAGCGCTCATGTTCTTCAGGGACGGTTCTCCGAAAAGCTCCATGCCCAGTTCCTTCCGATGCTGCCTCATCTCATTGATCGGAATCGACAGGCGGGACGCCGTAACCGACAGAGGTCTCAAATCCTCCTCTCTGCTTATTCCCATGAAGTAATTGAAATTCCGACAGGTTCTGAAAATCCTGCCGACCATCTCGAATGCTACATATTCCCCGGGGAAGATCATGCCTCCCGCCGACATCACCTCAGCCTTCCGGGCGAACTTCGTCCCGAAAACCTTCCTCGCTCTCCGCAGACTCATGTTCATGATTTCCGGGCCGAAAATTCCTCCGCTCCACAGCGGTGAGGTCCAGCAGTCTGTTTTTCTGAAATACAAGGAACCGCTCGACCACGGATAGTCATACGGGGTCACCTGCAAACCGGCCACGGTAGGATTCTTTATCACATAGCATATCGCCGTCTTCAGATAATAGTCGTTGTCAATCAGCTGGCTGGTTACCGGAATGTTCTTCAATTTCTTATTGTCGCCATGCCTGCGGGCAATCCGAAGAGAAGTCCGCCGCAGATATTCATGGACGAACCCGCCGGTCTCCTTCTCATCACCGTACAAGACGAAATGCACATGCGTATCCATCAGCACGAACGCGAGAATCACGACCTTGTATTTCATATACACCGCATAAATCCGGTTCATCCCTTCCACGAAGTCCTGCTCGTCATAGAACATCGTATCCACCGAACTTCCGTCGGTGCAATAATGTCTGCAGTTGGATATCGGGACATTCGTTCCCTTGACATAAGGGACGTTCAGCCCCAGATCGGACTCAATCCGCCCGGAAATGTTGAATGAAGTTTTCATATTCAAGTATGTTGGTCGTCAAATTTACCAATATTCGCCTTATCCGCAAAATATCTCATAAGTCACCTCTTCGGAGCGGAGCCAACGAGCGGGTGCGGCAGGCAGTTCTACAGTCGGTCCGGCAGGCAGCCTCGACATTCCCGTTCGCGATCCCGTTCTGCATTCCCGCCCCGGCATCCCCGTTCCGCATTCTCATCCAACATCTCCGTCCGGGTCCCGCTACGCATTTCAATTCGCATTTATTTCCATATGAAATTCATTGGCTACGGGCACGCCCCTTCGACCCGTCTCCAATACCCCACTGCGTAGCGGATGGAAGGAATCTCTGTCCATCCGCTACGCCCTGCCGCCTCTCACCACCCCCTATCGGACCATACCGTAGCCAATGAATTTCATCACATGGCACGGCAATCCGCCAATGATTCGCGTTCCTTTCGAATCCGGAGCCGGCCGCCTCCGAGGAGGTTCCGCTGCGCTCCATCAATGCTCCTTCGCCGCGCCACGGAGCATTGCCCGCTCACTGCCGGTGTTTCCCGGGATCGTTGCGCTTCGCTCTGAACGCAAGGTAAAGCTGTGCGGCGGAAATCAGAACCATCACGGCCGACAGAACAGCAATCAGCAGATCTGCCCGGACGATGGAGACTATCATCCAGGCCAGAAAGAACAGCAGCGAAACTATGAAGAAGGCTATGCGCATATCCGGAGTTTCCGCAATTTAACAAAATCCCGCTGCTTGCACAAGAACAAAACGCAACCCCGATAGCCCAACAATCCATCAGCTGTTCACGACCGGACAGCCATATCAACAACTCTCAATAGGACAGTCATGTCAGCAACCAACTGCACTGCACCGCACCGGACAGCCACGCCCGCGGCCAACGGGACAGAACGCAGCTCCCGACCATACCCCCGCCGGCAACCCACCCGACCATACCACCGCATAAGCAACTCCCGACCCGACAACCACACCAGCAACCCACGGAACCCAACAGCCACCCCAGCAATTCACGACCATACCGCCACGCCAGCTGCTCCCGACCCGACGGCTGCACCGGCAACCCACCCGACACCTACAGCCCCGACACCGCGTCTGTGTAAAAAATTGTAACAAAATGTAAGAAAATGTAAAATATTATCTATCTTTGGCACTGCGTATAAGAAACAACAATGGTCACCTTCATCGGAGAATACACGGCCCGTCTGGACGACAAGGGGAGACTCGTCTTTCCCTCGGCGCTCAAGGCCGCATTGTCTCCGGGAAGCGACATGAGGTTCGTCGTGAAAAAGGATCTCTTCGAACCCTGTCTCCAGATGTACACTCTCGAGGAGTGGACAAAGCAATCCGAGCAGGTGAAGAACTCCCTCGACCTTACCTTCAACAAGACACACGCAAAATTCTGGAGAGAATACATGCGCGACCGCGACATAGTCGAACCCGACGCGAGGTTCGGCCGCATCTCTGTCAGCCGCAGGCTCCTTGACTCGATAGGTGTAGGCAAAGAAGTGGTTTTCTCCGGCAATGACTTCAGGATTGAAATCTGGGCTAAGGAGAAGTTCGAGGAATCCAGAATTTCAAACGAAGAAATCATTGCCATTGCGGAAAGCCTCTCGCAAAAGTAGAGACTTCGCAATGACTGAATATCATAAGCCGGTACTGCTGCATCCCAGCGTGGACGCCGTCGTCACGAATCCCGACGGCTGCTATGTCGACGCCACCTTCGGAGGAGGCGGCCACAGCCGCGAAATACTTTCCAGACTTTCGCCCAGGGGGCGGCTCATGGCCTTCGACCGCGACGCCGAAGCCCTGGCCCAGGCGCCGGATGACCCGCGTCTGATACTGATACACAACAACTTCAGATTCATTCATAACTATATCCTCCTCGAAGCCGCGGGAGAATCAGCGGCCCCTTCCGGCTCATGTGAAGTCCGGAGACTCGAAGCCGCAGGAACATCAGCGGCCTCCGGCGCGGAAGCCGGAAGCCTCCTGCCCGGAAACACAGGAGAACCACGGACGCCAGGCAGCAGCACGGAAGGCGGCCGCAGGCAGCCCGGTTCACCTTCCCAGGCGGCAGGACGGCAAGGAGCAGAAGCTCCGGCCGCGGACAGCCCCGGCGGAACGGAGGATTGTACAAGCAGAATATTTTCAGGCGGAGCAGACGGAATACTGGCCGACCTCGGAGTGAGCTCACATCAGTTCGACACTGCCGGGAGAGGCTTTTCCTTCCGTTACGACTCCCCTCTCGACATGCGGATGAACGCGCAGGGCGGCAGAACAGCCGCCGACATTGTAAATTCTTATACGCAAGAAGAATTGGAGAAAGTCCTCAGGCTCTACGGAGAAGTTGACAACGCCCGGAGAATCTCGCAGCTCATAGCGGAGGCGAGATCCAAGGCGCCGATTCTGACTACCGCCGACCTCGACAAGGCGATTGCCTCCGCCCTGCCCTCATTCGCCCAGCACAAGCAGCTCGCCCGCATCTACCAGGCCTTCAGGATGGAGGTCAACGACGAAATGCGCTCGCTCGAGAAGTTCCTCGACGGCGCGGCACGCTCGCTGAAGCCAGGGGGCCGGCTCGCGGTGATCACCTACCATTCGATAGAGGACCGCATGGTCAAGAACTTCATCCGCACCGGCAATGTCGGAGGCCTGGAGCACAAGGACGAGTTCGGGCGCACCGAAGCGCCGCTCAGGGCCGTGAACCGCAAGCCCATAGTACCCGAAGAAGAGGAAATAGCCTCCAACACGAGGGCGCGCAGCGCCAAGCTCCGGATCGCCGAGAAGCTTCCGGACGCATACGGACATCCCGACATTCGAAGAGCCGGACAGGGAGGCGCAAAGGAAGGAGGACGCGGGAGATGACGGCATGGAAGTTCTCGGACATAGGACGCCTGCTCCGCAACAGCTTCATAGCCGTGCTGAAAGGCGAGTTCCTGCTCAGGCTCAACGTAGGGAAGTACTTCGTCCATGTGATGTACACTTTCCTGCTGTTCGCGGTCATAATCTGGCTGAGCCTGATGACCGAAAGCACGATGGCCAGGGTGGAGGAGGCCAAGGCCGTGCTCAAGGAGCTCGAAATCGAGAACTCCGAACTGACCTACGAGGCCGCCAAGGCCGAAAGGCGCACCACGGTCGAAGCCAGGCTCAAGGCCCTCGGCTCGGAGGTGGCCGAACCCATGAAACCGGCCGTGGAACTTGACAGATAGACTTGAACCAGAAGACAGAACATGCCCGACACGACGATACAGCCCAGGAAGAAGCGCGACAGGATAGGGGTCATACTCTATCTTGCCTACTTCGTGATGCTGCTCGGCGCGGTGCTGATCATCGTGCGAGTCGTCTGGCTTCAGGTCCTGTTCCGCCCGCAGCCCGAAATCGCCGAGAAGCTGACCCCGAGCGTCACGGCCAGGTCCATAGAGCCTCAGAGAGGCAGGATCCTCGACTGCGAAGGACGCCTCCTGGCAATCTCCTGCCCCGAATACCAGATCTACATGGACTGCACCGTGCGCAAGGACACCAACACCCCGGAGCAGGAGAAGGAATGGCTGAACAAGGCCCGCGAACTCTCCCGGGGGCTCGCGAGGGAGTTCCCCGGAACGACGGCCGACCAGTTCTACAGACTCATACTCACGAACCGCAACAACGAGAGCAGGCCGGGCAGGAAATATGTCAGGATAGGGCATCCGGTCGACCGCCCGACCTTCAGGCGCATACTCGCCCTGCCCCTGTTCCGCGAAGGCCGCTACTACAGCGGAGTGCAGTACGAGCAGGAGAACGTGCGCGAATATCCCTACGGCACGCTCGCCCGCAGGACCATAGGCTTCGTGCGCAACAACAAGTCCCCCGTCAGGAACACCCACATAGGGCTCGAAGGCAAGTTCGACTATGAACTGCACGGCGAGGAGGGTCTCGAATACCTCAGGGAGACCGACCAGGGCACGGTGCGCAACAGCGACAGCACCATAGTCAGGGCCGTGGACGGCAACGACCTGCGCACCACGTTGAACATCGACTACCAGGAAATAGCCGACATGGCGCTGCGCGAGCAGATAGAGCCGGAGGAGGCCATCGAAGGCGCCTGCCTCGTGCTGATGGAGACCGAGACCGGAGCCATACGCGCCATGGTGAACCTGCTGCGCGAGGGCGAGGAGCATGACGGCGACTTCGCCGAAATACAGAACCTCGCGATAGGCCGCAAGAACGAGCCCGGTTCGGTGTTCAAGACCGTCACCCTGACGTCGCTGCTCAACGACGGCTTCATCAGCAGTCTGGAAGAGACGCTTCCGGCGACCGACGGCCGCGTGCCGGGCACCTCCATAAGGGACAGCCACATCCCCGACTTCGCACGCGAGCATGACACCGACAGGATTTCGGTCATCGACGGCTTCAAGATATCCTCCAACTATGTATTCGCGCGGCTCGCGGTCGACAACTACGCCAACAACAGCCGCGGAGACCTCACCGGAAGATTTCTCTCGAACCTCTACACCTACAAGCTCGGCGAAGCCTTCGACTTCGACCTCGACGGCATGCTCACCCCGACCATACCCAGCCCGGAGACGCGATACTGGACCGACACCGACCTCGGCTCCATAGCCTACGGCTACAGCACCAGCATGACCCCCATCCACATCCTGACCTTCTACAACGCCATAGCCAACAAGGGAAGGATGATGAAGCCCTATCTGGTCGAGGACATAGAAAGCGGAGGCAGGACGATACGCCGCCGCGGACCTTCGACCCTCAACGCCGCGATATGCTCGCGCGCGGTGGCCGACACGGTGACCCGCGCCCTCAAGGCGGTGACCGAGGAAGGCACGGCGCGGCGGCTGCGCGGAGCGAAATGCAGCGTGGCCGGCAAGACCGGCACTTCGTTCGGAACCTACGACGACGGCAGGTACGCCGACGAATACGGAAGACGCAAATACCAGGGCACCTTCGTCGGGTTCTTCCCGGCCGACGCCCCGAAATACTCGATAATCTGCACCGTCTACTCCAAGCCCACCTCGAAGAGCTTCCAGGGAGGAGGCATCCCGGCACGCACGGTCAGGACGGTGATAGACAGACTTTACAACATTGACCTCGACCTTTCGGAAAGCGGAGACAGGAAATGAAACTTGAGAACATAATACGGAACTGCGGGACACTGGAGCTGCACGGCGACGCCGGCGCGGAAATAAACTCCGTGACCAACGACTCCCGCAGGGCGGCGCCCGGATGCCTGTTCATAGCGGTGAACGGCTGCGGCAATGACGGAAGGGCCTACATCCCGGCCGCCGTCGCCGCCGGAGCGTCGGCTGTCATGTACGAAGCTCCCGCGCAAGATGACGCCGCGGCGGAAGCGGTGGCGGGAATCCCCGGAAACATCATACGCATCACCGTCAGCGACAGCAGGAGAGCCGTCGCCATGGCGGCGGACAGCTTCTACGGCCACCCGAGCGGCAGGCTCCGCCTCGTGGGCGTCACGGGCACCAACGGCAAGACCACGGTCGCCACGCTGCTCTACGAGATGTTCAGGAATCTCGGTCACGAATGCGGACTGATGTCCACTATCGCGAACTACATCGGCCCCCGCAGACTGGAGACCGCCAACACGACTTCCGACCCGGTGACGATCAACTCGCTGCTCGCGCAGATGGTGGAGGCAGGATGCAGCCACTGCTTCATGGAGGTCAGCTCCATAGGCGTGGACCAGCACCGCATCGACGGTCTGGAGTTCGCCGCGGGCGTCTTCACCAACCTGACCCACGACCACCTCGACTACCACGGAAGCTTCGCCGCCTACCTGCGCTGCAAGCAGATGTTCTTCGACATGCTGCCGAAGAAGGCGTTCGCGATCACCAACGCCGACGACAGGAACGGCCGCGTCATGGTGCAGAACACGAAGGCCCGGGTGATGGAATATTCCTGCCGCAGCATCGCCGACCACAGCTGCAAGGTGATGGAGCAGACGATCGAAGGCATGCTGCTGAACATCGACGGCCATGAGGTATGGACCATGCTCACAGGGACGCACAACGCCTATAACCTGCTGGCCATATACTGCACGGCGCTCGCCCTCGGCAGCCCGGAAGACGAAGTCCTGCTGGCGCTGTCGCGGCTGAAGCCCGTGAAGGGACGGCTCGAAACCCTGCCGGGCCCCGCCGGCTCCGGAATAAGCGTGGTCATCGACTACGCCCACACCCCAGACGCGCTGGAGAACGTGCTCAGGACCCTCAAGGAAATAGATCCGCGGAGACCGCTGATGTGCGTCTTCGGCTGCGGAGGCGACCGCGACCGGACCAAAAGGCCGGAAATGGGGGCCGTGGCGGCGAAATATGCCGACCGCATCGTGCTGACCTCCGACAACAGCCGCAGCGAAAGCACCGATGACATCATGTCGGAAATACGCGCGGGCATACCGGCCGGAGCGCTTTCCCGGACGCTGTGCATCGCTGACAGAAAGGAGGCCATACGCACGGCGCTCATGCTTGCGCAGGGCGGCGCCACGGTGCTTCTTGCCGGCAAGGGTCACGAGACCTACCAGATAACTGGCCGGGAAAAGAGGCATTTCGACGAAAGGGAGATAGTAGATGAAATTTTCAAAAGCTGGAAGTAAATGCTGTATCACCTCATAGACTGGCTCGAAGGCCTGGGGCTCAACATCCCCGGGTCCGGCCTCATGCACTACCTGTCATTCAGGGCGCTGCTCGCCGCCGTGCTGAGCATGCTCATAGCCTTCTTCGCGGGAAAGAGAATCATATCATGGCTGCAGCGCAGGCAGATAGGAGAGACCATACGCGATCTCGGGCTCGAAGGACAGATGCAGAAGAAGGGCACCCCCACGATGGGAGGCGTCATCATAATCCTGTCGCTGCTCGGCTCGGTGCTGCTCGTATGCCGGCTCGACAGCATCTACACGCTGCTGCTGATACTGACCACGATATGGTGCGGCGCCATAGGCTTCACCGACGACTACATCAAGGTGTTCAAGCACCGCAAGGAAGGAATGAGCGAGAAAGGCAAGCTCGTGCTCCAGTTCGGTCTCGGGCTCGTCATCGCGCTGACCGTCTGCCTGAGCCCCGACATACCCACCGAGAGGCTCGTGACCACGATTCCCTTCGTCAAGGCCCATGAGTTCGACTACTCGTGGCTCTCGCCTTTCAGCGGGCAGCTCGGAGTCTACACCTCCTGGGGCCTGTACATGATAATGATCATCCTCGTGATACTCGCCTGCTCCAACGGCACCAACCTGACCGACGGCATGGACGGCCTGTCCGCAGGCACCTCGGCCATAGTCGGCGTGGTGATAGGCGTGATGGCATGGCTCGGAGGCGACGCCCTCGACGCCAGGTACCTCAACATCATGTACATCCCCGGCTCGGGAGAGGTAGCCGTGTTCATGGCGGCGTTCGTGGGGGCCCTCATAGGCTTCCTGTGGTACAACACCTTCCCGGCCATGGTATTCATGGGCGACACGGGCAGCCTCGCGATAGGCGGCATCATCGGAGTCAGCGCCGTGCTGATCCGCAAGGAGCTGATGCTCCCCATACTCTGCGGCATATTCCTCGTCGAAAGCCTGTCGGTGATCATCCAGAGGTCATGGTTCAAATACACGAAAAGGAAATACGGCGAAGGCAGGAGGGTCTTCCTGATGGCTCCCCTGCACCACCACTATCAGAAGAAAGGCATCCCGGAGCCGCGCATAGTCACGCGCTTCTGGATAATAGGGATAATACTGGCAATCGGCACGCTTGCGTTGCTCAAAATCAGATAGCGTCATGGCAAGAATGGTAATACTGGGCGGGGGTGAAAGCGGAGTGGGCTCCGCGGTGCTCGCCAAGGTCAAGGGCTTCGAGGTCTTCCTCTCTGACAGCGGAATGCTCAAGCCCGAATATGCGGAGACCCTCAGGAAATGGGACATTCCCTTCGAGGAGGGCGGCCACAGCAGGGAGCTGGTCCTGAACGCCGACGAGGTGGTCAAGAGCCCCGGCATACCTTCGACGGCGCCGATGGTGGAGGCGCTCGCCGCCCAGGGCACGCACATAATATCTGAGATAGAGTTCGCCGCCCGCTACGACGGCGCGAAGAAGATATGCGTGACCGGCTCCAACGGCAAGACCACTACGACCTCGCTCATACACTACCTGCTCTGCGAGGCCGGCCTGGACGCGGGCCTCGGCGGCAACATCGGCAAGAGCTACGCGATGCAGGTGGCTACTGAGAAGCACGACTACTATGTGCTGGAAATCAGCAGTTTCCAGCTCGACAACTGCTACGATTTCCGCCCCGACATCGCCGTGATCACCAACATCACCCCGGACCATCTCGACCGCTACGACCACGACATACAGAAATATGCCGCGGCGAAGTTCCGCCTCGTCCGCAACCTGCGGCCCGAGGACTGCTTCATCTTCGACTCGGACGACGCTATCACGATAGAGAACCTGAGCGACATAGTGCTCAAGGCCAGGATGCTGCCCTTCACTCAGAAAGGCGAGGTCGCGCAGGGAGCGTTCGTGCGCGGCGACAGCATGGTGCTGCGCTACGGCGACGACGAGACCGAAATCTATCTTCAGGAACTGGCCCTCGGAGGCCGGCACAACCTCTACAACTCGATGGCGGCGGCCCTCGCGGCCAAGGCCACGGGCATCAGCAACGAGGTCATACGCCGCAGCCTCAAGACCTTCAAGCCCATAGAGCACAGGCTGGAGCCGGTGCTCAGCGTGGGCGGAGTGCTCTATATCAACGATTCCAAGGCCACCAACGTCGATTCCGCGTGGTATGCGCTCGAATGCCAGACCAGACCCGTGGTCTGGATAGTCGGAGGCACCGACAAGGGCAACGACTACAGCGTGCTCGACAAGCTCGTGCATGACAAGGTCAAGGCCATAGTCTGCCTCGGCGTCGACAACTCCAAGATACACGCGGCCTTCGAGAGCATCGTAGGCTCCGCGCACATCTGCGACTGCGACAGCGCCGAAGCCGCCGTAAAGGCGGCCGCCGGATTCGCAAGCTCGGGCGACGTGGTGCTGCTGAGCCCCTGCTGCGCCAGCTTCGACCTGTTCAGGAACTACGAAGACAGGGGCAGGCAGTTCAAGGAAGCCGTCAGAAGACTATAGAACCGGACAGACATGGCGACTAAGACCAGGAAATTCTCATTATGGACATTCGCGGACCGCTTCGAGGGAGACAAGGTGGTCTGGATAATCCTGCTCATGCTCTGCCTGATCTCGATAGTCTGCATGTTCTCCTCGACCTCGCGCCTGCTGAAGCCTGACACCACGAGGCTGGACCTCGTCAAGGAGCAGGCGATACTGGTGGCGGCCGGGCTCGGAATCATAATCCTGCTCTACAACATCAGGAACATCAAGGTGTTCCGGTGGTGCAGCATGGTCTTCGGCTTCTCGGTACCCTTCCTGCTGCTGCTCATGCTCGACCTGCGGGTGGACACGCCCGTGGTCAAGGCCCTCTATATCAACGGAGCCTACCGCATACTTTCGGTCGGCGGGGTGCAGGTCCATGTGTTCGAAGTGGTCAAGGTGGCCATGGTGCTCTATCTGGCCTGGGCCCTGGACGCCTTCAAGAAGGGGGAGCTCAAGGGCTCAAGGCTCAGCCCGATCTGGAAGAAGATAATCTATATCTACGCCCCGTTCCTGATAATCTTCGTGATGATAATCCCGGGCGGCAACTCCAGCGCACTGTTCATCGGCGGGATAATGTTCCTCGTGATACTGCTCGGAGGCGGCAACTTCAAGGACCTGCTGGTGCTGTTCCTTGCCGGGCTCGCGATAATCGGGGTCTGCATAGGCATCTACCATGCTTCCGACAGGAAGTACATGGAGCGCATCGGCACCGCCATCTCAAGAGTCACCGACACGCACGACTGGGAGGCGCAGTTCCTCAAATCCAGACCCGGGAGCCGGGAATACCAGGACGCCATCGACAAGCTCCGGCAGCCCTACAGCGCCAAGATAGCCATCCACGAAGGCGGGCTCTTCGGCAAGGGTCCGGGCCAGAGCACCCAGAGATATGTGGTGCCCGACATCTCCGAAGACTACATGTACAGCTTCATAATAGAAGAATACGGACTTTTCGGAGGGATTCTCGTGATCTGTCTCTATGTATCCCTGCTCGCCAGGGGCTCTATCATAGTCAGAAACTGCGGGAAAGACCTCTATGCGAAGCTAAGCGTCGCGGGGCTCTGCCTGCTGATCAGCGGGCAGGCCTTCCTGCACATGTTCGTGAACGCCGACATCGGCCCGATGACCGGCCAGACCCTGCCCATGATAAGCCACGGAGCCAGCGCGTTCCTGTGCTTCTGCGTGGCTTTCGGCGTGATACTTTCGTTCAGCCGCATCGCCGCGAGGCGCATAGAGAAGGAGACACGCGAGGCCGAACCTCTGATGGAGTCAAGGGACGAGCTCAGCGCGACCCTCGACGATCTCGACGCATTTGAATCAGGAAAACTGGAAAACGATGACGAAATACAGGAAACTCAAGGCAATTATTAGCGGCGGAGGCACCGGAGGGCACATTTTCCCGGCCATCTCGATCGCCGACAAGCTCAGGCAGCTGAATCCCGAGACGGACATACTCTTCGTCGGGGCGGAGGGCCGCATGGAGATGGAGAAGGTTCCGGCCGCAGGCTACAGAATCGTGGGCCTGCCCATCGCCGGCCTTCAGCGCAAACTCAGCTTCGCCAATCTGATCGCCAATCTCAAGCTCCCCTTCAAGCTCATGGAGAGCCAGAGCCGCGCCCGCACCATACTCGAGGAGTTCGAGCCGGACGTGGCCATAGGCGTAGGCGGATATGCCAGCGCGCCGCTGCTCAGGGAGGCCGAGCGCATGCACATCCCGACCCTGATCCAGGAGCAGAACAGCTACGCCGGCCTGACCAACAAGATGCTCGCCAAGCGGGTCGACAGCATCTGCGTGGCCTACGAGGGCATGGAGAGGTTCTTCCCGGCCGACAGGATAGTCCTGAGCGGCAATCCCATACGCGCCGGCATCCATCCCTGTTCGGACGCCGAACGCGCCGAGGGACTGGAGTTCTACGGCTTCACCGCAGGCCGCAGGCATCTGTTCGTCACCGGCGGCAGCCTCGGAAGCGGCACCCTCAACCTCGCGATGAAAAGCTGGATCGAGGCCGGATGTCCCGGCGGCGAGGACGTCGAGGTGCTGTGGCAGTGCGGGCGCTATTACAAGCAGGGCGTGGACGAATTCATGCACGGCCGCAGGCTGCCAAACATAAAATACACCGATTTCGTGGCGCGCATGGACCTCGCATACGCGATGGCCGACGTGCTGATCAGCCGCTCCGGCGCATCATCGATTTCGGAGATCTGCGCGGCGGGCAAGGCCGCGGTCTTCGTGCCCTCGCCCAATGTGGCCGAAGACCATCAGACCCACAACGCGATGGCCCTCGTGAAGCGCGGGGCGGCGCTGATGGTCAGGGACGACGAAGCCGCGCAGAAGCTGCTCCCCACCGCCCTGGACCTGATCCGCGACGGCGCGAGAATCGCGGAAATAGAAAAGAACGCCGCCGCGATGGCGCTTCCCGACGCGGCGCAGACCATAGCGGACGAAATCTACAGGATTGCAAGATGAGATACGGCAACATATACTTCATAGGAATAGGCGGCATAGGCATGAGCGCGATAGCCCGTTTCTGCAAATTCAAGGGCTGCAGCGTCTCGGGCTACGACCGCACGCCCTCCGAGCTCACGCGGCAGCTTGAAGCAGAGGGCATTCCCGTGCATTACCATGACGACAGTTCCATGATTCCCGAAGACCGGGAGAACACCCTCGTGGTCTACACTCCGGCCGTCCCCGACGACTTCGGCGAGCTCGCATACGCGCGCGAGCAGGGCTACAAGGTCGTGAAGCGCTCGCGCATGCTCGGAGAGCTCACCCGCGGCGAGACATGCCTCGCGGTCGCCGGCACCCACGGCAAGACCACGACCTCGACCATGATAGCCCACATCCTGACCGAAGGCGGTTCCGGCTGCTCGGCCTTCCTCGGCGGGATTTCCAGGAACTACGGCACCAACATGCTCGTGAGCGACACCCCTACCGTGGTGGCGGAGGCCGACGAGTTCGACCGCTCCTTCCTGCAGCTGCATCCCGCGATCGCGGTGATCACGGCCATGGACGCCGACCATCTCGACATATACGGAGACCTCGACCATGTGCGGCAGGCGTTCCGCGAGTTCGCCTCGCAGGTCAGCGAGACGCTGATTCTCAAATACGGACTGCCCATAGCCGCAGGCGAAGTGCAGGCGAAGATCTTCAGCTACCATTTCGACGATCCGGCGGCAGACTTCCATTCGGCGAACCTCAGGCTCGGCGACGACGGGCACTATACCTACGACCTCGTGTACCCCGGCGGCACGCTCACCGACATCCGGGTGGGGGCGATAGGCTGGGTGAACGTGGAGAACAGCATAGCCGCGGCCGCCGCCTGCCTCTGCTACGGCATGGACGCGCAGAAGGTGCGGCACGCGATATCAAGCTTCGAAGGCGTGCGCAGAAGGCTGGAGGTGCATGTGAACCGTCCGGACGTCTGCTACATCGATGACTACGCCCACCATCCGGCGGAACTGCGCAGCGCGATCACTTCCGTGCGCCGGGTCTTCCCGGGCAGGAAGATCACGGGAATATTCCAGCCTCATCTCTATACGCGCACGCGGGACTTCGCGACCGGGTTCGCCGAAGCGCTGAGCCTGCTCGACAAGCTCGTCCTGCTCGACATCTACCCGGCGCGCGAGGAGCCGATCGAAGGCGTAAGCTCGGAAATGATATTCAAGGACGTGAAATGCGCCGAAAAGGTGCTGCTGCCCAAGGAGCGGCTCATGGACTATCTCGCCGGGGAGCGGCCCGACGTGCTGATGACCCTCGGGGCGGGCGACATCGACCGCTTCGTGCCCGCGATTACGGAAATGCTCGAAAAACGGCAGGCGTCATGAAAAGGAAGGTCCGCTTCACCATAGCCGCAGCGCTCGCCGTACTGCTCTGCACAGCCGCTCTCCTGATGCTCCATGCGACCAGGAAGGAGAGGGCGATGCTGGCCTGCGAGCATGTGGAGGTGGAGTTCAGGGACAGTCTGAAGTTCGTGAGCGCGAAGGACGTGACCTCGTGGCTCGACAGGAACTACGGCATCTGCACGGGCCAGAGGCTCGACAGCCTCGACCTCCACAGAATCGAGAAGATGCTGCTGAGCCGCGGGCCGATAGTCGGCTGCGAGGCGTGGACCGACGACCTCGGCGTACTGCATATCGAGATATGGCAGCGCCGTCCCGTGCTGCGTTTCAGCTACGGCGAGGGCAAAGGCTACTATGTCGACGGCGAAGGCTATGTCTTCCCCCTGCACCGCAGCTACACCGCCGATGTCAGGGTCATAGAGGGCGACATCCCCGTGAGGCCGGCGGCCGGATTCAGCGGACAGCCGGAGTCCGAAGCCGACAGGCGCTGGATAGCAGGAATGCTGGAATACGGGCGCGCGGTGGACGCTTCGAGAACATGGAGCGGACTTGTCAGACGCACCGTCATACGCGGCGACGGCGACATAGCCCTGACCATAGGCTCGGGCGAGGAGCTTTACATAATAGGCGGCCCCGACAGGCTGGAGGAGAAACTCGACGGCATCGCCAGATACCGGAGGGACATACTGCCGCAGGTCGGCGAAGGCCATTACAGGACAATCAATCTGAAATACAAAAACCAAATAATATGCAGGCAGAAAGATACATAGCGGCGGCGGACATGGGCACGTCCAAGGTCGCCCTGAGCGTCGCCAAGGTGGATGGCAGGGACATCCAGGTAATCTACTACAAGGAACTGCCTTCCGACGGAGTCAGCTACGGCTCCGTGCTCAACCCCACGAGAGCGGCAGTACCGCTGAAAGCCGCGGTGGAGGAAGCCGAGAAGGAACTGAACATCAGAATCCTGCAGCTCGTGATAGGACTGCCCCGATACAGCATCCGCCAGGAGACGGCGAGCGCGAAGATACCGCGCAGCGAGCCTGACAGCTGCATCACGAGGGAGGAGATCAACGCCCTCAAGGGCATGGCCATAGACACCTACCCCCTGGAGAACGAAGTGAAGGAGGAGATCTACGGGGCCGTGGCGCAGTCGTTCTCCGCCGACGAGGACCTGGTCTGCGCCTGCGAGAACGATGTCATAGGAGTGCCGGCCGAGAGCATCGAAGGCCATTTCAAGATATTCATAGGCGCGAAGAAGGCCGACAGCAACATCGACAGGATGCTCAACGACGTCGGAGTGGCTCCGGCACGCAAGATCTTCACGCCGGCGGCTGTGGCGCAGGCCGTGCTCACCGACTCCGAGAAGGAGAACGGGGTCGCCCTCGTGGAGATAGGCGCGGGCGTGACGTCCGTGACCATATACAAGGGCCGGCTGCTCAGGCACTATTCTTCGATCCCCTTCGGCGGCAGGAGCGTCACTTCCGACATCAAGTACGAATGCTGCTTCACCGAAGCGCTGGCCGAGAACATCAAGCTCGCCTTCGGAGCCTGCCTGCCCGACAAGCTCCAGAACCTCGGCGACAAGATCATCCAGATCAACGACGACGAGAACGGCACCTACGAGCAGCTTCCGGTCAAGTATCTCTCGGAGATCATCACATGCCGCACCCGGGAGATACTCGAAGCCGTGCTCTACCAGATACAGCAGAGCGGCTATGCCGACCAATTGCGCAACGGCGTGGTGCTGACCGGAGGAGGCGCCTCGCTGGTCAACATCGGACAGATGCTCAAGGAGATGTCCGGCTACACGGTGCGCACCGGCTATCCGCGCACCCAGATATTCAGCTCCGGAGGATGCCCGGGAGCCGCCGAGGCGTCGGCCGCCGCGTCCATAGGAATGATCCTGGAAGCCAGCAGGGACAGCCATCTCAACTGCATAGAGGAAGCCGAGGCCGCAACGGACGCGGAAAGCGCCTCCGCACCGGCTCAGGCCGCGACGGAGGAGACCACCGCTCCGGACAACGGCACCTTCTTCAACGACGACGAGCTGAGGGAAATCACGGCCCCGACGACGAAGAAGAAGGAGGAGAGAAAGCCGAAGGAGAAGAACACGAACGTCATCTGGACCAAGTTCAGGCGCAAGATAAGCGGCGGCCTCGAGAACGCGTTCGACAGCACCTTCGGCACTTTGTTTGACTCAATGGAATAGGAATATGGAAGACGACAGGATACTGGACGCCATCACCCCCAGCAACTGGGTGAGCTCCGACGAGATAATCAAGGTGCTCGGAGTCGGCGGAGGCGGATGCAACGCCGTCAACTACATGTACAACAAGGGCATAAAGGGCTGCAGCTTCGTGGTCTGCAACACCGACTCCCAGGCCCTCAGATGCAGTCCCGTGCCCACGCAGATACAGATGGGCCGGGGGCTCGGGGCCGGGACCAACCCCATCAACGGCCGCAACGCCGCCATCGAAAGCCAGGAACAGATAGAGAGGATAGTCCTGGACACTGACACCAGGATGCTCTTCATCACGGCCGGAATGGGAGGCGGCACGGGCACGGGAGCCGCCCCGGTGATAGCCAAGATGGCCAAGGACCGGGGCATACTGACCGTGGCCGTGGTCACGCTGCCCTTCCTCAACGAGGGCAACGAATCGCTCTCCCGCGCGATAGACGGCATACACGAACTGGAGAAGAACGTCGACAGCCTGCTGCTCATCAACAACGAGAAGCTGCACGAGTACTACGGCAACCAGTTGATACAGGACGCCTTCCCCAAGGCCGACGAAGTGCTGGCCACCGCGGTCAGGGGCATAATCGAAATCATCAAGAAGCCGGGCTACATCAATGTCGACTTCAAGGATGTGGAGACCATGATGCGCAACAGCGGCATGGCGCTGATGGGCAGCGGCGAGGGCAGCGGCCCCAACCGCATCGACGACGCCGTCAAGGCCGCATTCGAATCCCCGCTGCTCAACGACTTCGACCTCAAGTCCGCCAAGAAGGTGCTGATCAACATCACCTGCGGCAACAACGAGCAGGGCCTGACGATGGACGACCTCAACGAAATCAACAAGAAGATAGACGAGTACACCGGCAAGGCCAACAACTTCAAGCGCGGCCTGATATGGGACGATGACCCCGAGATAGGCGACACCGTCCGAATCACCTCGATAGTCACGGGGCTCCGCTTCTCCGACGTCATAGGGCCGGCGAGGGACATCGGCAACTACATCATGATAGGCAAGGACTTCGTCTACGACAAGTCCGAGTCCGCGCGCGACGGCATCACCCTCTACGAGGACATGAGCTCGCAGCAGATAGGCTTCAACACCAAGAGCAATGTCCGCAGCTTCAACTTCGGACCCGACGAGAAGCCCTGCCTGGTGGTCTCCCCCGGCGAGAGCCTGTCCGACCTCGAGAGCATCCCCGCCATACGCAGAATAAAGTAGCTGACTGCTCCTCCTGATATCGTCGCCATAGCCGGCGACGCTGATGCCAGGACCGCATGTCCACCCGTGGAACACTGAACAGTTGTATGAAAATTTGCGTAATTTTGCCGCACATATAGCATGACAATGAGAAGGACAAGAGTTAGATTCGCTCCGTCCCCGACGGGGCCCCTGCATATGGGCGGAGTCCGCACCGCCCTCTACAACTACCTCTACGCCAAGCAGCACGGAGGGGATTTCATCCTCAGGATAGAGGACACCGACTCCAACCGCTTCGTCCCCGGAGCCGAGCAGTACATCATCGAGGCGCTCAACTGGTGCGGCATCATCCCGGACGAGGGCGTGGACGCCGGCGGCCGGGTGGTCGAGACCCCCTCGGAGAAGCATCCCCACGCCCCTTACCGCCAGAGCCAGCGCCGCGGCATCTACCGCCGCTACGCCGAACAGCTCGTGGCTTCGGGCAACGCCTACTACGCCTTCGACTCCGCCGAGGACCTGGAGCTCATGCGCTCGCGGGCCGAGAACGCCGGAGAGACTTTCATCTACAATCACGGCACGCGCGGCAGGATGTGCAATTCCCTGACCCTCGGCCAGGAAGAGACAGCCAGAATGCTCGAGGAGCGCAACGACTGGACGATACGCTTCAAGATGCCCGAGAACCGCACCGTGCAGATGGACGACCTCATACGCGGCCACATCGAGGTGAACACCTCGACCCTCGACGACAAGGTGCTCTGGAAAAAGGCCGACGAACTGCCGACCTACCACCTCGCCAACATAGTGGACGACCATCTGATGGAAATCACCGAGGTGATACGCGGCGAGGAATGGCTGCCTTCGCTCCCCCTGCACTGGCTGCTCTACGAAGCCTTCGGGTGGACGGACACCATGCCCCGTTTCGCCCACCTGCCTCTGCTGCTCAAGCCTGTCGGCAACGGCAAGCTGAGCAAGAGGGACGGAGACAAGATGGGCTTCCCTGTGTTCCCTCTCGAATGGACCTCCGCCGGCGGCGAGAAGAGCCGCGGCTACCGGGAGGACGGCTACTTCCCCGACGCTTTCGTGAACATGCTCGCGATGCTCGGCTGGAATCCCGGCACGGAGCAGGAGATATTCTCGATGCAGCAGCTCATAGACGCCTTCTCGCTCGAAAAGGTCGGAAAGTCCGGCGCCAAGTTCAATCCCGAGAAGGCCCGCTGGTACAACAGGGAGTATCTCCGCATGCGCTCCGACTCCGAGCTTGCGGAGCTGTTCATGCCCATGCTCGCGAAGAAAGGAATCAAGGCCGAGCCCGCGTTCGTGGAGAAGGTCGTAGGACTGATCAAGGAAAGGGCCACCTTCGTCGCCGACTTCTGGACCATAGCCTCCTACCTTTTCGTGGCTCCCAGGGACTTCGCCGGATACGGCATCAAGGCCGGTGCCGCCTCCGAGAAGCCGGCCGACCCTAACCGTCCGGCAGATCCGCGCGCCAAGGTCTATGACGACGCCGCGACAGCCCCCTTCCTTGCGAAAGACGCGGACAAGTTCTGGAAAGAAGAATACTACACGGCGGCGCTCGATGCGCTCAAACACGCCGAAGCCGACGGCATCGAGGAATATATCCGCGCGAAGGGTCTGCCCCTCGGCAAGGTCATGAACTGCCTGCGACTGGCGCTGACAGGCGCTGCAAGCGGTCTCGGAATCGCCGACATAGTGTCATTCATCGGCAGGGACGAGGCGCTTGACCGCATGGACTTCGCAATCTCCAGACTCGGCGCCTGATTCCGCCGGTCTTTCAAAGTCGGAAGGCTTCCGCCCGGCAGCCGGATAATCCGGGAACAGCCTTTGATGCCGGAAGGCAGCCGCTCCACCGGCAGGCAGGAAAATTGGGAATAGCCTGCCGGTGGAGCGGCTGCCTTCCGGCATTATGAGAGGCGGATGACGAATCTTTAGGGCTTTTCACAGATTTCCGTGAAATTCCGCATCGGAAAGCATGAATTGGCACAGAATTGGCAATGAATCTTGCCGAATAGTTTTTTCATAGGTTTAATTTTAGGTTAGAATTGCCGTTACGACCCGATGTGATATCGGGTCGTAATTTTTTGTGAATTTGTGAAGCAACCATACACATTGTAGTGTATGAAAAAGTATTTCTGTATGCTGTGGGGGGTCTGATGCTGGCCGTATCATGCCAGAAGACACCTGAGAATCCCCCGGTTTCACTTACTGCAGGCGAAAACAGCATGACATTCACAATCAGCACGGCCAACGCGGAAGCCGCTGCCTGGGCAGTGGTCAAGGACGGCGAGATAACAATCACCAAATCCGGCGACAACTACCATGTCTCCGCAACGAATCTAACCACTTCCAAGGGAACTTCAGTCAGCTTCGAATTCGACGGGCCTCTCGGCCTGGTGAACGACTACAGGAGCGCAAACTGACCAAAGTCAAAATTCATTGAGCCCGGTTCAGGCTCAACGGGAAGGGAGCCCGGTGCAGAATCAGAACGCACCGGGCTCCCTACATTTTCAATCCCGTGTCCGTCGGAGTCAACGGCCGCCTCCGAAAAGCGACAGGGCTTCGTCGAGACTCAGGGCCTCATCTATGCCGAAGCCGCCGTTGCGGGTGCGGCGGAGACTGCTCAGGAAGGCGCCGCTGCCAAGGGCCTCGCCAAGATCGCGGGCCAGCGCGCGGATATATGTCCCCTTGCTGCATGAAACGCGCAGCATCGCCGTGGGAAGGCTGATTCCCGACACGTCGGCGACCTTGATTTTCCTGTCCTGGGCGTCGAACGGCGGCACTATCTCCGAAAGCGGCATGGAATCCGACCACGAAAGCAGCTCCAGCTCGTAGATGTTTATCCTGGAAGCCCTTATTATGCCCTCCGCATCGGCCCTGACTCCCTGACGCCAGAGCCGGCGGGCCATTTCATAGGCCCTTACCCCGTCCACCGACTTGGCGCTGAACAGCGGGGCGACCTGCTCCTGCTCTCCGAGAAAAGACGGAAGCACGGCCCTGAGGGCCGCTTCAGATACTCCTCCGAGCGGCAGTCCGGTCTCCACCTCCTTCTCCAGGTCATACGACGCGGTCACGGCTCCGAAGCTGACTCCGGCCACATACTCCTTGACCGAAGCCTGAAGCTCCTCGGCCCTGCGCGTGGCGGGGCCGACGCACACGAGCAATATGCCCGTGGCCAGGGGGTCCAGGGTGCCGGCATGTCCGACCTTGAGATTCTTCTTCCCGAAATGGCGCTTGGCGGCGAACTTTATCTTGCGTACGAGGTCCGCCGATGTCCAGCGCCACGGCTTGTCCACCGGCAATACCAGCCCCTCGGGATAGTCGGCTATGTCAGTCGATATCGATCTTGTCAATTCTGCGCTTGTGCCGTCCTCCGGCGAATTTTGTTTCCATCCATGTCCTCACCATCATCACCGCCATGCGGTAGGAGACGAAACGGGCCGGCATCACGAGCACGTTGGCGTCGTTGTGCTCCTTGCATAGTCTGGCGATTTCGGTGTTCCACGCCAGGCAGGCCCTGACGCCCTTATGGTGGTTCAGAGTCAGAGCCATGCCGTTGCCGGTCCCGCAGAGGGCGATTCCGGCGTCAACCTCCCCTTTCCGCACCGCCTCGGCGAGAGGATGGGCGTAGTCGGGATAGTCACAGCTTTCAGGCGAATCGGTCCCGAAGTTCACCACCTCATGGCCCTTGCCGAGCAGGTAGGCTATCAGTCGGGTCTTGTAGTCAAGTCCGGCATGGTCGCTGCAGATTCCTATCTTCATACCTCAAAACATCATTTAAGCATTTCCATTTCGAGCGAAGCCCAGATGAAGGGGCCCACTCCCTTGGAGTCGTTGGGTCGCACCGGTTCGCTCAGATAGTAGGCATAGTCTCCCATCCTGTTGTCCGAGCCTCCGAGCCCGCCGACGGCGCAGCATTTCTCGAGGCTGATGCGCCCCTGGTCGTCGGTGGTGACGAACTCGTCGACCACATCCTGATAGAGCTGCTTCGCATACGGAAGCAGGTCTTCGTCGAGCCAGCCCATGCGCACGCCCTTCAGGAACACATAGCTGAACATTGCGGAGCAGGTGGCTTCGAGGTAGTTGCCCTCGCGGCCGGGCTGGTCCATGACCTGATACCAGACTCCGCTCTCCGGGTCAGCCCATTCAGGAAGCACGGCGCAGATGGTCCGGAGCCTGTCGATCAGAACGCGGCGTCCGTCGAAATCCTCGGGAAGCCAGTCAAGCACGTCCACGATGGCCATGCAGTACCAGCCGAGGGCGCGCCCCCAGCAATGCTGCGACTGCCCGGTCTGCGGGTCGCACCAGAACATGCTGCGCGACTCGTCCCATGCGTGGCGGTAGAGTCCGGTCGCGGGGTCGTAGGTGTGCTCAGCGGCGACGACGAATTCGTTGACTATCTCCCTGTAGGCTTCCAGCCGCTCCTCACCCTCAAGGTAGCGCGACGCGTATTCGGCATAGAAGGGGGTCGTCATGTAGACGCCGTCGAGCCATACCTGATGGGGATATATCTTCTTATGCCAGAAAGCGCCCTCGGAAGTGCGCGGCTGGGCGTCGATCTGCGACTTGAGCAGCTCTATCGCCTTGCGGTACTTCCCGTCGCCCGTCCGGTCGTAGAAATAGAACAGCGAGCGGCCGGGGCAGATGAGGTCGACATTGTACTTGTCCACGGAATAGGTCTCGATAGAACCGTCCTCGTGGACGACGGCGTCGTACCAGGCTTCGACATAATCATAGATGTCCTCGCCACCGTAGGTCTCGTAGACATCCAGGAAGGCCTTCAGCTCCAGCCCGGGGGTGTAGCTCCATTTGAGCCGCCCCTCGGAGTAGTCGAGCCAGGTCGCGTCGGGGCAGCGGGACATCTGGGACCTGACCATGAGTTCCGACATGGGAGCGGTCTCTCCCCCGCCGCACGAAAGCAGCAGCGAACATGCCGCGGCGGCGATGATCAGCCTTTTCATACTATATGTTGGTGAAGTTCTTTACCTTCCATGTGCGCACCGCCTCGCCCTGCTCCGGATAGCACTTCACGTTCTCGAGCGTGATGTCCTGGGAATTGCGTATGTCGATTCCGGTTCCGGCGGTGATGGTGCAGTTCTTTATGTTGATGTTGGAGACGGGCATCTCGGGCAGGCCGTTGAAAAGCATCGCCCTCCTGGCCCCGTTGCAGTAGACGTTCTCGATATATATGTCGCGGAACTCCGGCGTGGTCTCGTCGACCGGAATCTCCACGGCCTTCGCCGAGGCGGCCTCGTCGCCCGCGGACTCCGTGGCTGCCTTGCCTCCGTAGAACAGGTCGAACAGTATGCCGTCGGCGATGATGTCCTTCATGTAGATGTCGCTGATGTAGATGTTCCTTACGACGCCTCCCCTGCCGCGGGTGCTCTTGAAGCGCAGCCCGACGTCAGTTCCGAGGAAGCGGCAGTTGGACACCTTGATGTTCTCCACTCCTCCGCTCATCTCGCTGCCGACCGTGAATCCGCCGTGGCCGTGATATACCGTGCAGTTGTCGATAATGAGATTCCTGCACGGGCGGCCCCTGCGCCTTCCGTCCTCGTCCTTCCCGGACTTGATGCAGATGCCGTCGTCGCCGGCGTCAAACGAAGAGTCGATGACCAGCACGTTCTCGCAGCTGTCGATGTCGATGCCGTCGCCGTTCTGCGACCAGTAGGGGTTGCGTATGTTCACTTTGTTGACAATCAGGTTCTTGCACATCAGGGGATGTACATTCCAGCAGGGTGAGTTCTGGAAGGTGCAGCCTTCGAGCAGCACGTTCTCGCAGTTCCTCAGGGACACGAGGTTGGGGCGCAGGAAACTCTTGATCTCGTTCCACTCGGCCTCGCTGAGGTCGCCCCTGGGCACGTTCATCTCGCTGATCCGCGTTCCCTTGACGAAGCCCTCGTCGGGATACCACAGCCTGCCGTCGACCACCACTCCGCCGGAGGCCACGAGCTTGGTCCATTCGCCCGGGGTGAGCTTGTCGCGCTTGACCATGCGCCAGGACTCGCCGCTGCCGTCGATGACGCCGCTGCCGGTGACGGAGATGTTCTTAGCCCCCTCGGCATGTATGGGAGACTCGCATCTGCGGGTGTCGAGACCCTCGAAGACGGTTTCCACTATAGGATAGAGGTCGCGGTCGGGATCGAAGATTATTATCGCGTTGGCCGTCACATGGAGGTCACAGTTGCTCAGCAGCTCTATCGGTCCGGTGAGCCATATTCCGGAAGGCACTATGAGATGCCCGCCCCCTTCGGCGCTGAGGTGTTCCATGGCCGTCCTGAAGGCCTCGGTGTTCAGGGCGACGCCGTCGCCGACTCCGCCGAAATCGGTAAGGTTCACGCTGTAGTCGGGAATGTCCGGCCGTGAGACCTTCGGCATGTCGAACGGAAGGTCCTCGTACAGATAGTCGAATTCTCCCTTGTCGCCGCAAGAGCAGGAGCAGACGGAGGCAATCGCGATTGCCGCTGCCGCGAATGTGGTCAGCTTATGTTTCATGCTGGTTGAATAATTGGTTGCAACTGACAAATGTAGCCATTTTTCTCCGATTATTAAATTTTTCATTCACGTTGGAATTTGCTAAATTTGCAGGCTGTGAAACATATAATTTCTAATTCCTGATATCTATGACCAATCCATTCTCACTTGAAGGGAAGAATGCCTGGATCACGGGCGCTTCCTACGGCATCGGCTTCAACATCGCCAAGGCGTTCGCCGCCGCCGGAATCAAGACCATCGTATTCAACGACATCAACGAGGACCTCGTGAAGAAGGGACTCGACAGCTACAAGGAAGAAGGCATCACCAACGTCAAGGGCTATGTCTGCGACGTCACCAAGGAGGATGATGTCAAGGCCCTCGTGGAGAGAATACACAAGGAGGTCGGCAACATCGACATCCTCGTCAACAACGCCGGCATCATCAAGCGCATCCCCATGCACGAGATGACCCGCGCCCAGTTCCAGCAGGTGATCGACATCGACCTCGTCGGACCCTACATCGTGTCCGCAGCCGTGCTGCCCGAGATGATGGAGCGCCACGAAGGCAAGATCATCAACATGTGCTCGATGATGTCCGAGCTCGGACGCGAGACCGTGTCGGCATACGCGGCGGCGAAGGGCGGACTCAAGATGCTCACCCGCAACATCTGCGCAGAATACGCCGAATACGGCATCAACTGCAACGCGATAGGTCCCGGCTACATCGCCACTCCCCAGACCGCTCCGCTGCGCGAGCGCCAGGCTGACGGCAGCCGCCACCCCTTCGACCAGTTCATCGTGAGCCGCACCCCCGCAGGACGCTGGCTCGATCCTTCGGAGCTCGGCGGCCCCGCAGTGTTCCTCGCCTCGCACGCTTCCGACGCGGTGAACGGACATGTGCTCTATGTTGACGGCGGCATCCTCGCCTACATCGGCAAGCAGCCCAAATAATCCACGGCCATGAAACTCAACTGCGAAGTACGCCAGGCGTCGAGCAATCTCGACGCGAAGCATTACGACACGGCCCGGATCCGCCAGGAATACCTGGTGGAGAAGGTCATGGCCCCCGACGAGATCAACATGGTCTATTCCATGTTCGACCGCATCATCGCCGGAGGAGCCGTCCCCGTGAAGGAGGAGCTGCTGTTGAGCGCCCCTGACATCCTGCGCGCCGAGTGGTTCACCCAGCGCCGCGAGCTCGGAATCATCAATGTCGGCGGATCCGGCAGCGTGCTCGTCGGCGACGAGGAATATCACCTCGACTACAAGGAGGCTCTCTATGTGGGCCGCGGCAACCGCCATGTGACCTTCAGGAGCGATTCGGCCGACAAGCCCGCCCGCTTCTACTTCTGCTCCGCCACCGCCCACCGCGAGACCGGGGTCAGGAAGGTGACCAAGAAGGACGCGGTGGTGATGAACCTCGGTTCCCTCGAGGAGTCCAACGAGCGCACCATCAACCGCCTCCTCGTCAAGGAGGTCGTGCCCAGCTGCCAGCTCCAGATGGGAATGACCGAGCTCAAGCCCGGAAGCACCTGGAACACCATGCCGGCCCATACGCACAACCGCCGCATGGAGGTATATTTCTACTTCGAACTTCCCGAAGACGCCGCCGTGTGCCACTTCATGGGCGAGCCCCAGGAGACCCGTCACATCTGGATGCACAACGAACAGGCCGTCATCTCCCCGCAGTGGAGCATACACTCCGCCTGCGCGACCCGCAACTACACCTTCATCTGGGGCATGTGCGGCGAGAACGACGACTATAACGACATGGACGGATGCGAGACAAAAGACCTCAGATAATGAAAAAGACCATTGCAATCGCGGCAGCCCTGCTGGCTCTCGCCGCCTGCGCCCCCAAGACCGAGGAGCAGAAGGTGATGGCGCGCGCGGTTCCCGAGCGTGCCGACGACTTCGTGTTCGAGAACAACCTGATAGCGGGACGCATCTACGGCAAGGCTCTGGAAGGCAATCCCACGGCGCCCGGAATCGACATCTGGGTCAAGATGCCCGGAAAGCTCGTAGCCGACGAATGGTATGCTGCCGCACAGCAGGATCCGAACTACTATCACCACAACCACGGCGACGGCAAGGACTGCTACAAGGTCGCGGTCAGCCTCGGAGCCGGCGCTTCAGTGCCCGTCATCGACGGACAGCTCGCCTATCCGGCCACCAACTACCGCTCATACGAAATCGTGAAGCAGACTCCCGACACCGTGGAATTCGTGCTCAGCTACCCTGAATGGAAGGCGGGCGACGTGACGGTTTCGCTCGACAAGAAAATCAGCGTCTACGCCGATTCGTATTTCTGCAAGGTCGAGGACAGCTACAGCTTCAGCGGAGCCGACAACCTCACGGTTGCGGCCGGCGTGTTCCGTCACCCCGAGCAGCAGACCATCGAGAAGGAGCACACGGGTGCTGACCGCTACGCCATCTGGGAGCACGCCTCAGACCAGAGCATCGAGCCCGAGGACGGGATGCTCGGAGTCGCGGTATATGTGCCCGGATGCGAGAGCGTAAGCGTGACCGAGGACGGCATGCACGGACTCTGCTCGAAGAGCGTCAAGCCCGGCGAGACCTTCAGCTACTGGTTCGGCTCATGCTGGTCCAAGGCCGACATCAAGACCGCCGACGACTGGTTCGCACTGGTGGACAGCCTGAAGTAGCCCGATACGGCATATTCATAGAAGACAGACCCGCGGCGGCAATGCCTGCGGGTCTGTTTTTTTGTCCGCGCGACATCAGACTCCTGCCATCGCGACAGGGAGATCCGCCTTCAAATCGAACCGACGGAGCCGCTGGCCGCAACGAAATGAAGCTTCCGGCTTTTCGCCGGCGAAGAAGTGCCCGGCCGCAGAGGCTTGCCGTCCGCGGCAGTGGGCGGACGATGCGCAGCATCGATGAAGCGCAGCGGAACCTCTGCGGCCGGGCACTTCTCAGCCAACCGTAGAGCAATACCCGGAAAACCGTAAATTTTATTATCTTTGTATGATTGGTCCAAGGCCATTGATTAATGACACCGACACGAATGAAACTCATCCCCATCCTCGCCTCGCTCCTGCTGGTTTCCGCAGGCAACGCAAGCGCTATGGAACCGACCGGCAGACCCGCGCAGGCACAAGGCAGAGACACCTATACCAACCCCATTCTGTTCTCCGACTACTCCGACCCAGACGTGATCCGCGTGGGCGGCGACTACTGGATGACGGCTTCCTCGTTCACCTGCTGGCCCGGACTTCAGATACTGCACTCCACGAACCTCGTGGACTGGGAGATAGTGAACGCCGCGGTGCCGCGGATGGAGCCGGCCGAGGAGTTCGACACGCCTTCGCACGGCAACGGCATCTGGGCTCCCTGCATACGCCATCATGACGGAAAATTCTGGATTTTCTGGGGAGACCCGGACTACGGCATCTATCAGATTCATGCCGACGACCCGCGCGGCGAATGGAGCAGCCCGCATCTGGTCATAGCCGGAAAGGGTCTCATCGATCCGAGCCCCATCTGGGATGACGACGGAAGAGTCTACCTCGTCCACAGCTGGGCGGGTTCGAGAGCCGGCTTCAAGAGCGTCCTCAGCGTATGCGAGCTCGACGCCGGATGCACCCGCGCCACAGGCGACCAGGTTCTGGTGTTCGACGGCAAGAAACACGGCAACGAAACCGTGGAGGGGCCCAAATTCTACAAACGGGACGGCTGGTACTACATCTTCGCACCCTCCGGAGGCGTCAAGCAGGGCTGGCAGCTCGTGCTGCGCTCGCGGAATGTCTACGGACCCTACGAATGGCGCAATGTGCTCCATCAGGGAGACACGGAAATCAACGGCCCGCACCAGGGAGGCTGGGTGACAGACATCGACGGCAACGACTGGTTCATGCATTTCCAGGACCGCGGGGCATGGGGGCGCGTATGCCATCTTCAACCCATGGAATGGTCTGATGACGGCTGGTGCATAATGGGAGAAGACAGCGACGGCGACGGCACGGGAGAGCCCGTGAAGAAATGGCAGATGCCCGCGACCGACCCCGACGCCCGAATGTTCGGCGGAGTCTCCGCACTCGCCACGACCACCGGTTTCACCGGCACTTCGATACCGCTGAACTGGCAGTGGGAGGCCAATCCCAAGTTCTGGTGGTACATGCCCAACACGGAGCTGGGATGCCTGAGGCTCAACTGCATCAAGAATCCCGAAGGATGGCGCAACCTGCGCGACACCCCCAACATACTCACGCAGAAAATCGTCGGGCCGGAGACTGAATTCACCGCAAGGCTCGTGTTCCGCCCGTCATATCCCGGCGACCGCGCCGGAGTCATAATGACAGGACGCGACTACGGCACCATCGAGCTTTATTACGACGGAACGGCCGTCTTCCTCCAGCGCCGCGACTGCATCGGAGCGGAGAACGGCGAGCCCGAGAAAGTGTCCGCCACGGAGAAGCTCGGCGAAAGCGCGGGAAAGGGCAAGCCGGAATACACCGACATATATATTAAGGTGAAAGTGGACGGCGACTGCGTCTGCACCTTCTCATGGAGCCCCGACGGCCGCCGTTTCAGGCAGTTCGGCCCGGAGTTCAAGGCCCGCGAGGGCGAATGGATAGGAGCCAGAATCGGACTCTTCGCCACGGCGGAGATACAGAAGAACGACGGAGGCTCCGTGGAGGTCTATTGAAACTAACACTAAAATCAATATCATCATGTCATTCATCAACGACGACTTCATGCTCTCATGCGATACCGCGAAGCAGCTGTATCACGAGCATGCCGAGAAAATGCCCATCATCGACTATCACTGCCACCTCGTGCCGCAGCAGATAGCCGAGAACATCCAGTTCCGCGACATCACCCAGCTCTGGCTGGTGGACGGCCACTACGGCGACCACTACAAATGGAGGGCGATGCGCGCCAACGGAGTTTCCGAGGACTACCTGACCGGCGGCAGGCACAGCGCCTGGGAGACCTTCGAGAAATGGGCTGAGACCGTACCCTACACGATGCGCAACCCCCTCTACCACTGGACCCACCTCGAACTCAAGCGCGTGTTCGGAATCGACAAGCTGCTGAGCCCCAAGACCGCACGCGAGATATTCGAGGAGTGCAACGCCAAGCTCGCGACCGACGAGTTCCGCGGACAGGCGCTGATACGCAAGTTCAATGTGGAGACCGTCTGCACCACCGACGACCCCGCAGACGACCTGCGCTGGCACAAGATGATAGCCGAGCATCCCTTCGGGACCCGCGTGATCCCCGCATGGAGACCCGACAAGGCCATGGCGATCGAGGATCCCGCATCCTACAATGAATATCTCAAGAAGCTCGGAGAGGCTGCCGGAATCGAAATCCGCAGCTACGCCGACCTGCGCGAGGCCCTCCAGAGGCGCCACGACTACTTCACCTCGATGGGAAGCAAGCTCTCAGACCACGGCCTCGAGAACTTCTACGCCGACGACTACACGGAGGCGGAGATCGAAAGCATCTTCAAGGGAGTGCTCGCCGGAAGGAAGCCCGAGCCCGCAGAGCTGAACAAGTTCCGCAGCGCCTTCCTGCACGACCAGGCCGTGATGGACGCCGAGGCCGGATGGGTGCAGCAGTTCCACATCGGAGCCATACGCAACAACAACTCCCGCATGTTCGGGCTCGTAGGTCCCGACACCGGCTATGACGCCATCCACGATCAGGAAATCGCGGCCGCAGGCAACAGGTTCCTCGACAGGCTGGCTGCCGAGAACAAGCTCGCCAAGACCATTCTCTACTGCCTCAACCCCAAGGACAACGAGGTCATGATGACCATGCTGTACAACTTCAACGACGGCAGCGTCCCGGGAAAGATGCAGTTCGGTTCAGGCTGGTGGTTCCTCGACCAGGAGGTCGGAATGCGCAGGCAGATGGACGCGCTCTCGGTGCTCGGACTCTTCAGCCGCTTCGTCGGAATGCTGACCGACTCCCGCAGCTTCATCAGCTACCCCCGTCACGAATACTTCCGCCGCATACTCTGCGACGTGATAGGCTCCGATGTGGAGAAAGGCAAGCTGCCCGCTTCCGAAATGGACATACTCGGACGCATGGTCGAGGACATCTCCTACAACAACGCGAAGAACTATTTCAACTTCTAGAATATGGCCATCGAGAACAATCCCTGGTACGCCCAGGCCCTTGAATACATAAGGAACACCGACCTCAACTCACTGGAGAACGGAAAGCACGCGATAGACGGCGACAATCTCTTCGTGAACATCGTCGACTCGAAGATGAAGACCCCCGAGGAGGCCAGGCTTGAGGTCCATGACAGGTACATCGACATCCAGGTGCCCCTTTCCAAGGCCGAATCGTTCGGAGTCAAGCCCCGCAGCGCCTGCACCGAACCCGACGGAGAGTTCAACGCCGAGAAGGACATCCTGTTCTACAAGGACAAGGACTGGGAGACCGTGACCGTGGAGGCCGGCAAGGCCGTCACCTTCGACACCGACACGGCCCACGCCCCTCTGATCGGCGAAGGCACGGTGCACAAGGCGATATTCAAGGTAAAAGCCGTATAATGAAAGTTCTTGCAATATTGGCATTCGTATGGTTCAGCGGACAGTCTCCGCTGAACCTTTCGGTTTCAAGGCACGCCGAGCCCGTGGTTGAGATCGCCGCCGGCATGATGTGCGACGACCTTGAGGAAGTCACGGGGATGAGGCCCGTCGTGACATCGCCCGGAAAGGCCGGCATCAGGATAATCCAGTACGACAAGGACAGGACGCAGCTCGGGAGGCTCGGAGTTCCCGCGGACATAGCGGACTCCCTGACCTTCGTCAAGGAGGCGTTCTACATAGGCACGCACGACGGACAGATAGTCGTCGCCGGGTCGGACGCCCGAGGCACCGCCTACGGAATCCTCGAAATCTCCCGCCTCGCCGGAGTCTCGCCCTGGACCTGGTGGGGAGACTCCCGTCCGCAGAAGCGCGGCCGGCTCGAACTTCCCGACGGCTACAGCAGCTTCCAGCACCCTTCGGTGGAATACCGCGGAATCTTCATCAACGACGAGGACTGGGCTTTCCGCCCGTGGAGCACCCAGACCTTCTCGCCGCAGGACAACCCGGAGACCATCAGCGCCGACACCTACAGGCAAGTCTTCAAGCTGCTGCTGCGCCTCAGGGCCAACACGCTCTGGCCCGCCATGCATCCCGGCACCACCGCGTTCTTCGAAGTGCCTGGAGCGATGGAAGCAGCCGACTCCTGCGGCATCTTCATCGGAACCTCGCACTGCGAGCCGCTGCTGCGCAACAATGTCGGAGAATGGGACGAACAGGAACGGGGACGCTACAACTACATCACCAACAGGCAGGCCGTGCTCGACTACTGGGCCGAGAGACTCGAACAGGCAAAGGGAATCCCCGCTCTCTACACCATAGGGATGCGCGGCATCCATGACGGCTCGATGGAGGGCGTCAGCACTCTCGACGAGAAGACCGAAGCCCTGCAGCAGGTGATATACGACCAGCGGGAGCTGCTGCGCAGGCATGTGGACCGCGACGTGACCGCCGTGCCGCAGATGTTCATGCCCTACAAGGAAGTGCTGCAGATCATGGAGAACGGACTGGAGGTCCCCGACGACGTGACCATCGTCTGGTGCGACGACAACTACGGCTACATGACCCGCCTCAGCGATCCCGCCCAGCAGAAGCGCGGCGGCGGGGCAGGAGTCTACTACCACCTGAGCTACTGCGGCCGGCCGCATGACCATCTATGGCTCTCCACGACCCAGCCGGGACTGATATATCACGAGATGATGGAGGCGTGGAAGCACAATGTACGCAAGATATGGATAGCCAATGTCCACGACCCCAAGGTGGCGGCCTACGACATGGAGTTCTTTCTTGACATGGCGTGGAACATCAATTCGGTCGACGCCGGCAGCATAGACGGCCATCTTGAAGCCTGGCTCGCAAGGGAATTCGGTGCGGCGGCAGCCGGGAAGCTCGTAGGCACGATGTCCGAATTCTACCGCCTCTGCGCGATGCGCAAGCCGGAATTCATGGGCTGGAGCCAGGTCGAGCTGCCCGACCGTGAAAGATACCCCCGCGGACTTTCGAAACCCAAGGACACCGAGTTCAGCTTCAGCGAATTCGGTAGCGAGGCGCAGAGATACATCGACAGGTTCAGGGAACTTTCCGCCTGCGTGCAGGAAGCGGCGGCCCTCGTACCCGAACGCAACAGGGACGCCTACTTCGCGGCCGTTGAATATCCGGTACGCGCCGCCGGGCTCATGGCGGAGAAGATGCTATACGCCCAGCTTGCAAGAAGCCGTGCCCTGACCACCTACTCGCCCGGGATATGGAAGGCCGACACCATCATGCTCGCCGCCTGCGCCCTGAGCCAGGAAGCCTATCATGGCATACGCGAGCTCACCGAAGAATACAATTACAGGATGTCCGGAGGCAAATGGAGAGGCAGCATGTCGGACATGCCGCGCAGCCTCTATGTGTTCTGGAACCCCGACCTCCCGGTGGCTTTGAACGAAGAAGAGCGCCAGTACTGGGGAGCGTTCGCCGATGACTGGAAAGCAGGATCATGGGACATACGGCGGCACGGGAAGAATTTCAGCGGCGCCGACTGGGTGGCGGGAGACGCCGAAGCCTACGGTTCAGCCTCGTTCACGCCCGAGCCTGTACGCAATCTCGGCCACAGCGCGGCCGCGGTTCCCGTACCCCGGAGAGAAAGCCTGAGCTACAGCTTCCACACCGACAGGGGCGGTGAAGCCGTGATCAGAATCGCGGTGATCCCGACGCAGGCGATGGACCGAGGGGACATCAGATTCAGCGTGGGCATCGACGGCGGCGACATGAAGACCGTCTCGATCAAGGAACCCTACAGGAGCGAGAAATGGAAAGTCAACGTGATGCGGCAGCAGGCCCTCGTGGAGATTCCAGTGGAAATCGAAGCCGGAGACCATACCCTCAGGTTCGAGGCGGTCGACGACCATATCATCCTCGACCAGTGGATGCTGGATTTCGACACCGACAGGAAATTCTATCTCTTCCCACAGACCCTGCGGTGACCATAAAGAAGACAGGGGAACCTCCTGGAATGTCCCCCTGTCTAGAATACAAAATTATTAACCGCTAATACCCAGGAATAATTTAAGAATAGGTTAAAAAACGGGCCGGCGCATGTACTGCCACAATGAAGTCCTCCGTCAGAGCCGGCCAATATGATAGTTTGGTTAGAATCTTTTCATCTGTTGCAAAGATAGACAAGCGGTCAGTCAATACGGTTTATTCTAATCCTCAAAAAGTGGAAAATAGTCCAAAATAAAAAATTATGTGTATTTTTGTTTAAAACCACATAATACTATGAGAAAGCTGCCCGCATTCGTAAATATTTTTATTATGTCGACGCTCAACGCGTCCGCCCAACCTGCATATACATTCACGCGCTACCTCGAAAGGAACGGAATCCCCACGACCACCATAGAGAAGATAATCCAGGACGACGACGGCTACCTCTGGCTCGCATCGTGGTCGGGCCTGTACCGCTTCGACGGAATCAACTTCGTGAACTACAGGACAGGGCAGGGCGACGCCCGCACCGGAGGAGCGGACGACAGACTGGCCGACCTGCACCACGACGCCTACGGACATATATGGCTGCTGTCCTACAGCAACACGCTCTACCGTTTCGACTGCTCGGACGGGGAGATGGAAGAACCGGTGAACGCCCGCATCATGTCGGCGTTCAAGCTGTCCGATACGGACTTCCGCTTCGTGACCGCCGGAGGAGAAATCCTCAGGAGCGAATACTCCAGGAACGGGCAGAGCTGCAGTCTCGTCAGGTATCTCGACATCCCGGACGGAGAGTCGGTGGTCCGGATATGCAAGGATTCGGAAGGGACGGTCTGGACGCTCACCGAGCACGCCATCTACAGGGACACCGGGAAGCTGACCGACTCTCCGGGATACTGCTTCTTCGAAGGACGGGACGGACTGTATTTCGGAAGTTCCGCGGGGAAACTCCTGAAATACGACGGCAGCGCGCTGGACACGATCGACACGGGTATCCCTGGGCGCGTGGAACTGCTCGCCGAGATTCCCGGACGGCACGAATTCCTGACCGGCTCGGCCGGGAACCTCGTCTGCTGGGACGCCGGGGACGGCAGCGTAAGCGGCGTGAAATGCGATTCATGGACGAACGGCAGGCTGCAGCTGCAGACCGACGGCTTCGGCAACATCTGGATATATTCCGACAGAGGCAGCCTCAACTGGTACGACAAGGACAAGATGGAACTGCTCCCGTTCTATAACGGAAGCCTGCAGCGCGAATGGAACGCGGAAACTTACGTCAACACGGTGTTCGCCGACAGCCAGAGCAATCTCTGGATAGCCGGTTCCTGGGGCGGCCTGGAGCGCGCGAGCTACAACGCGGGCGAGTTCAGGCTCATGCGGCCGGACCCGCGCCCCGAAGCTCCCGCCGACGCCAACAATGTCCGCGCCGTCTTCCAGGGCAGCACCGGATTGATATACGCGGCGACGCGCGACGGCAAGGTCCACATTCTGGGAGACGGCATGAAGGAGCGCGCCGTCTGGCAGACCCCGGCACCCGTATATGCAATAGCCGAAAGCGACGGGGCGATATGGCTGGGCACCAAGGGGGCCGGAATCATGGAGAACGCCGCGAGGACGCCGGGCACGACGGCCTTCTACCCGCTGCGCTACTGCAAGGACGAACGTTACTATGCGCCGAACAGCGACATGATCTATGATCTGAACACGGAAGACCCGGAAAGGCTGTGGATAGCCTCGTTCGACGGAAGCCTCTCCTATATCGACATGAGCGACAGCCGCAGACAGTTCATAAGCAAGAAGAACCTGCTCACCTTCCCCACCGAGCAGCTCAACATGATGCGGCATGTCCGCTTCGGACCCGACGGCAGGCTCTACGCCTGCGGCACTCTCGGGCTCTTCGTGTGCGACAGCCCGGACGGCAGGCCGGAGGAAATGGAGTTCACCCGCTTCCCGAGCGTCAAGGACTACGACATACAGCACATCCTGTTCACCGACGACGGGGAGCTCTGGGCGTCGTCCTCGGGCAACGGCTTCCTGCATTTCAGCGGCACCGGCAGCGACAGCTCCGTCAGCCACTACACCTCGAGGAACGGCATCATGTCGAATTTCGTGCTCAGCGCGGTCCAGGACAGGTCGGGGAACATCTGGATAGCCTCGAACGGAGGGCTCAACAAGTTCAATCCGGAATCCGGAAGCATAATAGGCTATTCCTATTCCAGGCTGGGGCTGGACATGAGATTCAACGAGGGTGAACCGCTGCTGACCTCGGACGGCGAAATCTGCTTCAACACGACCAGGGGCATAATGCACTTCGACCCCGAAAAGGTGTCCAACAGCTCCTTCGTGCCGAAAATTCTGATAAGCTACATCATGGTCACCGGAAGGAGGAAAGCCCCCGACGCGGCCGGCAAGGTCCGCATGAAAAGGCGCGACGCCCTGACGCTGCGCTTCCTCGCCATCGACCTGAGCGCGCCCGAAAGGGTGCTCTACTCCTACAGACTCGAAGGCCGCGACGAGCGCTGGATCAGCCTGGGAAGGGACCCGCGCATACAGTTGGACGGACTCAGGCCCGGCAGGTACACCCTCTGGCTGCGCTCCACCAATGCCGACGGGGTGCCCGTGCGCAACGAGACGCCGGTCAGCATAGTCGTCAGCCCGGGGCTGTTCCTGTATCTTTCCGTCCCCGTGCTGCTTGCGGCCGCCCTGCTGGGCATGATGCTTTCCGGACGACGCGGAAAACGGAAACGGACGCCGGATGAAGCCGAAGCCGCCGAATCCGAGGACCAGAAGTTCCGCAGGGAGCTGACCGCGTATCTGGAGAGCCATATCGACGACGGCGAGCTCAACATAGCCGCGATGGCCGCCGCGATGAACATGAGCCGCTCCGCCCTGTTCGAGAAATGCCGGAGCGTGATCGGCATCGCACCGCTCGAATATCTGCGCAACATGAGATTCGCGAAAGCCGCGGAGATGCTGAGCTCCGGCGACTACAGCATATCGCAGATCGCCTACGCGACCGGGTTCAACGACTCCCACTATTTCAGCAAGGCGTTCAAGCAGAAGTTCGGCATGACGCCCTCGGAATACAGGAAGGCCGGAGGCGGCAGGGACACATCTTCACAAGCATGACGTATATTCAGGTAAAAACGATGAAAAGATATCTTCTGACATTGCTGATGGCATGCGCGGCGGCATTCCCCGCCGCGGCCGCAGTCGCGCCGGAAACTCCGGCCACATTCACCATCCACCTCATCGGAGACTCCACGATGGCCGACAAGGACATCAGCGGGGACAACCCCGAACGAGGCTGGGGCATGGTCTTCGAGAACTTCGTCGACGAGAGCGTCAGGGTCATCAACTACGCCAGGAACGGCCGCAGCACCAAGAGCTTCATCGACGAAGGCCTCTGGGACCAGGTCAAGGCGGACATGCGCCCGGGAGACTACCTCTTCATAGAATTCGGCCACAACGACCAGAAGGCCGGCAAGGAGAAGGTCTACGCCCCCGCATGGAGCGACTATCAGGACAATCTGCGCATGTTCATACGCACGGCCCGCAAGGCCGGAGCGACGCCGGTGCTGCTGACCCCCGTGGCGCGCAGGCATTTCCATGACGGCGTGCTCGACGAGGACACGCACGGCGACTACCCCGAAGCCATGAAGGCGGTGGCCGAGGAGACCGGAACGGTGCTCATAGACATGGAGGCCGCGACCATCGCATGGCTCAGGGAGGCCGGCGACGAAGCCTCGCGCGAATACTTCATGTGGGTCGAGCCGGGCACCTGCGCGGCGATACCCGACGGACGGCAGGACGACACGCACTCCAACGCCCGCGGCGCCCGACGCAACTGCGAGATAGTCTGCGACTCGATAAGAGTCAAGCTCCCCGCTCTGGCCGGACACCTCGTGCGCTACGACTACGTGGTCGACCAGCACGGGCGCGGCGACTTCCTGACAGTCCAGGAAGCCATAGACGCGGTCCCCGACTACCGCAGGCGCATCACCACGATACTCATAAAACCCGGAATCTACCATGAGCGCATTATCATCCCCGCGGGCAAGTGCCGCCTGAAGATAAGCGGGCGCGGCGCCGACAGGAGCGTGATCAGCTGGGACAACGCCGCCCGCAAGCTATGGCCGGACGCGGAGGACGAGATAGGCACCTCGGGCAGCGCGTCCGTGTTCGTGAACGCGAGCAACGTGACCTTCGAGGACATTGGCATACGCAACGACGCCGGCAGCGGGGACATCGTCGGGCAGGCGGTGGCATTGATGACGGCCGGCGACTGCCTGTTCTTCCACCGCTGCCACATCTTCGGCAACCAGGACACGATCTACACCTACGGACGCTGGAACTACGACGGCCGGAGCTGCCGCAGCTACTACCTCGACTGCCTGATCGAAGGCACCACCGACTTCATCTTCGGCCCCGGCACCTGCGTGTTCGAGAACTGCGAGATACTCTCCAAGAAGAACAGCTACATCACCGCGGCCTCTACCGTCGAGGGCGAGGACTACGGCTACGTGTTCATAGGCTGCCGGCTCACCGCGGCGCCCGGAGTCGACAAGGTCTACCTCGGCCGCCCGTGGAGGGACCACGCGAAGGTCGTCTGGATAGACTGCGAGATGGGCGGTCACATCCGTCCGGAAGGCTGGCACAACTGGAACCGGCCCGAGCGCGAGAAGACCGCATACTACGCCGAGTACGGATGCACCGGTCCGGGTGCCCGCACCGACGGACGCGTGAAATGGTCTCACCGGCTCACCGCCAGGCAGGCGGAGGCCTACAGCTTCGAACGCATAATGAGCGCGGAGCGCTACGGCAGCCTGTGGAATCCTTTCGACAACCGATAGTCACAAGGAAATGAAGAAACTCATAGTCATTGACGCCTGCATGCGTGACGGGGAGTCGCGCACGAGGCGGATTCTGAATCCGCTGCTGGAAAAGCTGGCGGAGAGATACGAAATCGAGACCATAAGGCTCGACGGACAGGACTGGCAGGCCGTAGGGCGCAGGGTGCTCGCGGAACGCGCCGCGGGCCATGTCCCCGAGGAGACCGTGGCCATGGCCAGACGGATCGCGGCGGCCGACAGGCTCGTCATAGCCGCTCCGTTCTGGGACATGAGCTTTCCCGCGGTGCTCAAGGTGTTCATCGAGAACATGTCGCTGTTCAACATCACCTTCAGGGACAACGGGACTTCGTTCGAGGGCCTGTGCCGCTGCGAAAGGCTGCTGTACGTGACCACCCGGGGCATGAACCTGCGCACCGGCGACCCTCTGGAGACGGTGACGCCGTACCTGCGCGCGCTCAGTCTTCTCTGGGGCCTGGGCGAGGTTATCACCGTCGCGGCCGAGAACCTCGACTACAGCAGCCCCTCCGAAATCGACGCGCGCATAGATGCCGCCGTCGCCGAAGGGCTCGCAATCTGCCGGGAGTTCTGACCCCCGTGATTTTTCAATTGTCCGGAAAATGATTAGATTTGTATTCTGTAACAACTAAAATAAAATCTATGGCCAAAGTAATCACTTTCGGAGAAATCATGCTTCGCCTGTCGACCCCCGGCTACCTGAGGTTCAGCCAGGCGAAAAGCTATGACGCCACTTTCGGCGGCGGAGAAGCCAATGTGGCGGTATCGCTCGCGAACTACGGCGTCGATGTCAAGTTCGTCACCAGACTCCCTGAAAACGATATAGCCAAAGCCTGTGTCAGGGACCTCCGCTCCTACGGGGTCGACACATCGGACATAGTCTACGGCGGCGACAGGCTCGGTATCTACTTCCTTGAGACAGGAGCCGTGGCCCGCCCGAGCAAGGTCGTCTACGACCGCGCCAATTCATCCATCGCCACGATAAAGCCCGGCGACATCGACTGGGACAAGGTGTTCGAAGGAGCCGGCTGGTTCCACTGGACCGGCATCACCCCCGCGATCAGCCAGGGGGCGGCCGATGTCTGCCTCGAAGCCGTGAAGGCTGCGAACAGGCTCGGCATCACGGTCTCCTGCGACCTCAACTACCGCAAGAACCTCTGGAAATACGGCAAGAAGGCGTCCGAGGTCATGCCCGCCCTCGTCGAAGGCTGCGACGTGATACTCGGCAACGAGGAGGACGCCGACAAGGTCTTCGGAATCAAGCCGGAGGGCTTCGACGTGACCGCGACCGGCGGTGAAATCGACCAGAAGAGGTTCCAGAGCGTGGGCGAGCAGCTCATGAAGAGATTCCCGAGGGCGAAGAAGGTCATCATCACCCTGCGAGGCTCCATCAACGCCAACCACAACACCTGGGGAGGCGTGCTGTGGGACGGCAAGACCCTTTACCAGTCGCCCCGCTACGACATCACCCACATAGTCGACCGCGTCGGAGGAGGCGACTCCTTCATGGGCGGCCTGATCTACGGCCTGCTGACCTACAGGGACGACGACCAGAAGGCGCTCAACTTCGCCGTTGCGGCCTCCTGCCTCAAGCACACGATATTCGGCGACTTCAACCAGGTCACCGTGGCCGAGGTCGAGAACCTGATGAAGGGTGACGCTTCGGGAAGGGTTTCAAGATAGTAATTATGGCAAAATACAATAAGCTTCAGGTCATCCAGACCTTCAGGGACACGGGAATAGTCCCCGTGTTCTACAATGCCGACATCGAAGTCAGCAAGAACGTCGTGAGAGCATGCTATGAAGGCGGCATCCGCGCGTTCGAGTTCACCAACCGAGGCGACTTCGCGCAGGAAGTGTTCGCGGAGCTCGTCAAGTTCGCAGGCAGCGAGCTGCCGGGCATGATCATGGGCGTGGGCTCCGTCGTGGACCCCGCGACCGCCGCCCTCTACATCCAGCTGGGAGCCAATTTCGTGGTAGGCCCGGTGTTCAATCCCGCCGTCGCGCCGGTGTGCAACCGCAGGCTCATCCCCTATTCTCCGGGATGCGGCTCGGTAAGCGAAGTCAGCGCGGCGCAGGAAGCCGGCTGCGACGTCTGCAAGGTGTTCCCCGGCGACGTGCTCGGACCTGCGTTCGTCAAGGACCTGCGCGGCCCCATGCCCTGGAGCCAGATAATGGTCACCGGAGGGGTCAAGCCGGAGAAGAGCAACCTCGAAGCCTGGTTCAAGGCCGGCGCGACCTGCGTCGGAATGGGCTCCAACCTCTTCCCCAAGGACGCGATCGCCGCGAAGGACTGGGCCAGGATCACCGCCCTCTGCAAGGAGGCCCTGGAAATCGTAAGACAAGTAAAACAACAATAACCGATCTATGACGACACAGAAAAAACTAATGACCAACTGGCGCTGGTGGATGGTGGTGCTGATGTTCATGGCGACCACCGTCAACTACATGGACCGCCAGGTGCTCTCCCTGACATGGAAGGACTTCATCGCCCCGGAGTTCCACTGGACGGACAATGACTACGGCACCATAACGGCCATCTTCTCCATAATCTACGCGATCTGCATGCTGTTCGCGGGCAAGTTCGTGGACTGGATGGGCACCAAGAAAGGCTATCTCTGGTCCATAGGCGTATGGTCCACGGGCGCCTGCCTCCACGCGATCTGCGGATGGCTGACCTGCCACATCGAGGGCTACGAGTCCATTCAGGTGATGCAGGCAGTCGAAAGCGGAACCGCGGCGGCTCTCGCGATAGCCTCGACGAGCGTATGGCTATTCATCGCCGCACGTGCGGTGCTCGCCCTCGGTGAGGCCGGCAACTTCCCCGCCGCGATCAAGACCACGGCCGAATACTTCCCGAAGAAGGACCGCGCGTTCGCGACTTCCATCTTCAATTCCGGAGCTTCGGTGGGTGCGCTCATCGCCCCTGCGACCATTCCCCTTCTCGCCCAGTACTTCAAGGACAAGGGAGTCGGCGGCGGCTGGGAGATGGCCTTCGTGATCATCGGTGCCATAGGATATATCTGGATGGCCTTCTGGGTGTTCATGTACAACAAGCCCGAGAAGAGCAAGCATGTGAACGCGGCCGAGCTCGCCTACATCCATCAGGATGACGCCGAGGAGGAAGCCGCGAAGGCGAAGGAGACGCAGAAGGACGAGAAGCAGATCTCGCTCTGGAAGTGCTTCACCTACAAGCAGACCTGGTCATTCATCGTCGGCAAGTTCTTCACCGACGGCGTATGGTGGTTCTACCTGTTCTGGGCTCCCGCCTACTTCTCCGACCAGTTCGGCTACGCTTCGTCGTCCACCATGGGAGTGCTGCTCATAACCGCGCTCTATGCCATTGTGACCGTGCTCTCGATATTCGGCGGCTACCTGCCCCGCATATTCGTGGACAAGAAACACATGAACCCCTATAACGGACGCATGCTCGCGATGCTTATCTTCGCGTTCTTCCCTCTGTTCGCGCTGTTCGCGCAGCCCATGGGCGTGCAGTCCCCCTGGTGGCCTGCGATTTTCATCGGCCTCGCGGGAGCGGGACATCAGGCATGGTCGGCGAATCTGTTCAGCACCATCGGTGACATGTTCCCCAAGAGCGCCGTGGCCACCATCACGGGAATCGGAGGCATGGCCGGCGGAATAGGCTCATTCTTCATCCAGAAGGCGGCCGGAATGCTGTTCACCAAGACCGACCAGCTCGGCGCGGCCTTCACCTTCCTCGGATTCGAGGGCAAGGAGGGCGGATACTTCATCATGTTCTGCTTCTGCGGCATCGCATATGTTCTCGCATGGGCGATCATGAAGGGCCTCGTGCCGAAGTACAAGCCTATCCAGGTGAAATAGTCCTGTCGGACTTTGAGAACGAAAGAACCCGGACTCGCTGGAGCCCGGGTTTCTTTCATGCCGCTATGACAATCAGCGTCTGCGGCGGGAAGAGCGTCCGGACCTGCCGGAGCGGTCGCCGCGCTTCCGGGGCTTCGCGGCGAAATCGTCAGCATAACCCGCATCACCGGCAGGTTCCTCCTGCGCGACTTCGACCACCACCCTGCGGCCGTTCCACGTCAGGCCGCGGAAAGCCCTCAGCACATTCTCGGTCTCCTTCTCGTCCACCTCGAAGAAAGAGAACTTCTTCATCAGGTCCACACGGCCCACATCCACCCGCCTGCGCGTATTGTCATTGAGCATGGCCATCAGGCCGCGGAGATTGAACCTGTCGATCTTGCCCAGATTAATGTGCATTCTGACATAACCGGCCTCCGCCTTGCGCGGGCCCTTGTTCTCCTCCCTTGCGCGCTGCTCCTTCTTCGAATCGGAGACGGTCTCTATCTCGTCCTTGTCGCGATAGTATTCGAAGAAGCGGTTGAACTCGTGGGAGACCACTCTCTTGATGAGGTCCTCCTTGCCGAGCCAGTCCAGTTTTCGGTAGATCTCCGGCATGAACTCGTTGATTTCCTCCTCATTGACCTTGACCTTCTCCAGATCGTCTATCACCTTGAAAAGCTGCTTCTTGCAAATCTGCCACGCCGTAGGCACCTCGCCCTTCTCGAACTGCTTGCCTATCGCCTTCTCGATGGCGCGTATCTTTCCGCGCTCCTTCAGATTCACAATCGCAACGGATGTTCCCGTCTTCCCTGCGCGCCCCGTCCTTCCGCTGCGGTGAGTATAGCTTTCCGTATCGTCCGGAAGCCCGTAGTTTATAATATGCGTAAGGTCGTCCACGTCCAGTCCGCGTGCCGCCACGTCGGTAGCCACCAGCAGCTGAAGATTCCTGATTCTGAATTTCTGCATCACGAGGTCGCGCTGCGCCTGCGAAAGGTCACCGTGAAGCGAATCCGCATTGTATCCCTCCTGCATCAGTTTGTCGGCGATCTCCTGGGTCTCTCTCTTGGTGCGGCAGAAGATTATGCCGTATATCTTCGGATTGTAGTCCACAATCCTCTTGAGGGTCTCGTATTTGTCCTTGGCATGGACCATATAGACGACATGCCGGACATTCGCGGTGCCCTCGTTGCGCCGGCCGATGGTAATCTCCCTGGCATCGTGCAGATAGTTCTTCGAGATCCTCGCGATCTCGTCGCTCATCGTGGCCGAGAACAGCAGCGTGTTCCTCTCCTGCGGGACCTCCGCGAGAATGGCGTTGATATCCTCCGAGAAGCCCATGTTCAGCATCTCGTCCGCCTCGTCCATCACGACATTGGACACAGTCGCAAGCGAGACGGTCCTGCGCTTCATCAGGTCAAGCAGCCGTCCCGGGGTCGCAACGATTATATGCACCCCGTTTTTCAGCGAGCGTATCTGGCTCTCGATGGACGAACCGCCGTACACAGGCAGCACCTTCAGTCCGTCCACATATTTCGAATAGTCATTCAAGTCTCCTGCAATCTGCAGGCACAGCTCTCTCGTCGGGCAGAGTATCAGGGACTGGGGACGATTGTCCCCGACATCGGTCTTCTGGATCAGCGGCAGCCCGAACGCCGCGGTCTTGCCTGTTCCCGTCTGCGCCAGCGCCACCACGTCGTGGCCGTCTTCCAGAAGGTAGGGTATGACCTCCTCCTGCACCGGCATGGGGTAGGCGTACCCCATCTCTTCAATCGCACGGCGTATCTTCTCCGACACGCCGAGTTCTTCAAATGTCTTCATCTATAAAATACTGCTTCGATTATTCGGGCGCAAAGGTAGTTTTTTTACTGGATTTTTATCGTATATTGGAGAGCCATGCGAAAATTATTGACCCTGATCACCCTGCTGCTTTCGGCGACGATGATCGCCGGAGCGGAGACCCGTGCAGCGGAGCCTGCGGCGGGAAAAGAAAGCCAAGGCAGCTTCACTGCCGGAAAAGGCGCGTTCCTCCTGAACGGAGAGCCGTTCGTCATCAAGGCGGCGGAGCTCCACTACCCGAGAATACCGCGCGAATACTGGGAGCACCGCATCAAGATGTGCAAGGCGCTCGGCATGAACACCATCTGCCTGTATGTGTTCTGGAACATCCACGAGCCGCGGATGGGAGAATTCGACTTCGGCGGGCAGAACGACATAGCGGAGTTCTGCCGGCTCGCCCACAGGAACGGCATGTACATCATAGTGCGTCCCGGCCCCTATGTATGCGCCGAATGGGAGATGGGCGGACTGCCGTGGTGGCTGCTCAAGAAGAAGGACATAAGGCTGCGCGAGTCCGACCCCTGGTTCATGGAGCGCACGGAAATCTTCATGAAGGAGGTGGGCAGGCAGCTGGCCCCGCTGACCATGGAGAACGGAGGACCGATAATCATGGTACAGGTGGAGAACGAATACGGTTCCTACGGCGAGGACAAGCAGTATGTGGCAGCGATACGCGACATACTGCGCAGGTCGGGATTCGGAAACACCACGCTGTTCCAGTGCGACTGGGCCAGCAACTTCACGAAGAACGGACTCGACGACCTCGTGTGGACGATGAACTTCGGCACCGGAGCCGACATCGACGCCCAGTTCCGTCCGCTGCGCCGGCTGCGCCCCGACTCCCCGCTGATGTGCTCGGAGTTCTGGAGCGGATGGTTCGACAAATGGGGAGCGCGCCATGAGACCCGCCCGGCGGAGGCCATGGTCGACGGCATAGACGAGATGCTCTCCAAGGGAATCTCCTTCTCGCTCTACATGACCCACGGAGGCACCTCCTTCGGGCACTGGGCGGGCGCCAACTCCCCGGGCTTCGCACCCGACGTGACCTCATACGACTACGACGCGCCCATAAACGAATACGGGCAGGCGACCCCGAAATACCGGCTTCTGCGCGAGGTGATGCAGAAGTATTCCGACCGCAGGCTGCCGCCCGTACCGAAGCCGGCGGCGGAACTCATCAGCATCCCGGAATTCGAGCTCACGGAATACGCCCCTCTCGTCTGCGGCACCGACAGCATGTTCACGAGCCGCTCGCCCATGACCTTCGAGGAGATGGACATGGGATGGGGCAGCGTAATCTACACCACATCCCTGCCTGAGATTCCCGTAAGCAGCCGGCTGGTGCTCGACGGGGCGCACGATTACGCGCAGGTCTTCATCGACGGCGAATACATAGGCCGCACCGACAGGACCAGGAACGAGACCAACGTCCTGCTGCCGCCGGTCGGCAAGGGCTCCGAGATGACCATAGTAGTGGAAGGCATGGGGCGCATCAACTTCGGAAGGGCCATCAAGGACTTCAAGGGACTCACCGAGGAAGTGACGGTGCGCGCCGAAGTCGACGGCGACGACCTGACATGGAAGCTCAACGACTGGACCATGCGCACCCTCCCCGACGGCCACGCGGACGCGCTGAAGGCGCTCGATCGGCACAGGGACGGGGCCCCGACGGACCTCCGGCTCGATTCCGGGGCGGGATACTACCGGGGATACTTCGATCTCAGGCGCACAGGCGACACCTTCCTGAACATGGAGAACTGGGGCAAGGGCCAGCTCTATGTCAACGGACACGCCATAGGGCGCTTCTGGAGCATAGGCCCGCAGCAGACCCTCTATGTGCCCGGATGCTGGCTCAGGAAAGGGCGCAACGAAGTCATAGTGCTCGATGTCAAAGGCCCGCGCGCCGCGAAGATATGGGGGCAGGACCGCCCCGAGCTGGACAAACTGCAGCTTGAGGAGAGCGCCCTGCACAACAATCCCGGCGACCGTCCCGACCTCAACTCGGCGAGTCCGGCGGCCGAAGGCTCGTTCGACGGAAGCCGGAGCTGGCAGACCGTGGAGTTCGACAGCCCCGCCGAAGGACGCTACCTCGCCGTGGAATGTCTCGGGGCGTCCGACGGAGGCGATGTCGTGACCATAGCGGAGATATACGCCAGGGACGCGTCCGGAGAGCGCATCGCGAGGGAATCCTGGTCGGTGAAATATGCCGACAGCGAGGACGTCTACAGCGGCAACCACACCGGCGACAAGGCGTTCGACCTTCAGGAGACGACCTGGTGGAGCTCCGTCGAAGGCTCGCCCCTCCCCCACCTGCTTGTCATAGACATGGGAGCGGAGCAGACCGTCACGGCGGTGGAGTATCTTCCCCGCAACGACCAGTCGGCCACCGACGGCATAAGCGGCTACCGGATCTTCATCTACTGATCCGCGGAGACCTGCCGGAAACTGATTGCGCGCGATGGAAAAAATCGCGCGCAATTGTTTTTACGGCATATTGTTTGTACATTTGCACTGGTTTGGTCGAAAATTCCAAAAAGGTTCCACAATCACCGCGACAGCAGCATGAGCAAGGATGTAAGGAAGAAAATAATCGAGGCGGCCACCAAGGCGTTCTCGGTCTACGGCTACGAAAAGACCACGGTCGAGGACATCGCCAGGCTGGCCGATAAGGCTAAGACATCGGTCTACTACTACTTCGACGGCAAGGCGGGCATTTTCGCCGCAGCCCTCGAGGAAGAGCTCCGCACCATGAACGCGGCGCTGGAGGAATACCGCAGCACCGCACCCGAACATATCATCCGAAACTTCCGGGAATACCTCAAGAGGCGCATGGAGGTCGTGCTCGAGTCGCGGCTCTACAGAAAATTCCTGCCGGAAATGTTCAGACGCGACAACGAAAGCGAGCTCAGCGGCATCTTCATAAAGGCGCGCAGGTCCTTCGACCTCGACGAGCGGCAGTTCTTCAGCGCGATATGCTTCTATGCGAGGGCGGCCGGAGCCCTGGACAGCAAGGCCAGGCCGGAGATATTCGCCGAGATGCTTGGCATGGTGCTGAACGGCGCTGAAATGCAGATCCTGCTTTCGGACGACAAGGCGGCCTCGATGGCGACCTATGAAGAAATGGTCGACTTCATAACAAACACGAACAACTTCAGTCTATGATGAAAAAGATATTGCTTGCGGCGGCGCTGGTTGCAGCCGCCTGTTCCTGCACCAAGGAAGGTGCGGCGAGATTCGAAGGATACTATTCCTACAAGCTGAGCGGAAACATAAGCTTCGAGGCCACCACGCCGGCCTCCTCCGACGGCGACACCGCTCCGGACAAAATGACTTTCAGCATCTCTCCGGAGTCCGGGCAGCTCAATATCCTCACCGAGGACAAGAAATCAGGCGCCGTGGTGCTGACCATGAACGCCCTCGGAGGCGACGCCGTGGCAGTCACAGGGAAAGCCGAAGACAGCAGCCTGACGCTCGACGACTTCACGAAGCGGTTCCGCTTCGACCTGTCGAGCACCGCGCTGGAGAGGACCCACAGCTTCACTGTAAGCGGAACCGGCGAGCGGCTCGACGACATCCTCATCATCAGGTTCACCGCATCCGGAAGCATGGACTATCTCGGACGCAGCTATGTGGTCAGCGGAAGCGAAATCAACTGTGTGGCAAGACTCAACGACCGATGAAAAGAGCAGCAGCATATCTTGCGGCACTGGCGCTTCTCGCCGGCTGCAACCCCAAGGCGGAGAATCCGCCCGCATCCGGCAGGGCGCCGGTCGCCGTGAAAGTGCAGGAAATCTCCGACACCCGGACTGCGGAGACCATAAACTATGTCGGCACCGCCGAAGCCTCCAGGACGGCGGTCATATCCGCCCCGAACGCCGGAAGGCTGGTGTCGCTCGATGTCAGGAGAGGCGACAGGGTGAGCGCCGGGCAGGTCATCGGACAGATCGAGTCGCAGACCGTGCGCAGCACATGGCAGATGGCGCAGGCCACGCTGGCGCAGGCTGAGGACGGCTACGACAGGGCGATGCAGGTATATGACTCCGGAAGCATCTCCGAAGTGCAGATGGTGGAGATAAACACGAAGCTCAGCCAGGCGCGCGCGGCCGCGGAAGCCGCTCAGAAAGCCCTCGACGACTGCACGCTCAAGGCCCCGTTCGACGGCTATGTGTCCGATGTCATGGCCAGCGAAAGCGTGCAGCTCAACATGTTCGAGCCCGTGGTCAGGATAATGGACATTTCGGAAATCGTCATAAGCTTCTCCGTTCCGGAGAGCGAGATAAACAGCCTCGGCATCGGTCAGGAAGTGTCGGTCGACGTGGCCGCCACGGGCTCCGGCGCACTGAAAGGCAAGGTGCTCTCTAAAGGCATATCCGCATCCCCGCTGTCGCACAGCTATGACTGCACCGCAAGCCTCGAAGCCGGCCAGGGCGGGCTGATGCCCGGAATGGTCTGCGAGGTGCATGTGCTGCGGGACAGCAACCATGGCGCGGTCGTGCCCGCGTCGGTGGTGCAGACCGGAACCGACAGCCGCTATGTCTGGACCGTGAGCGACGGCACGGTGCGCAAGACTCCCGTCAAGGTCGGAGGATTCTCCGGCAGCGGCGTCATCATCACCGAAGGGCTGGAGAAAGGCGACCTCGTGATCGTGGAAGGCTACCAGAAAGTGTCGTCAGGAATGAAGGTCACGGTGGAGGAGGAATAAGATGGAGAACAGGAAATCACCTCTGATACTCTGGACGATACGGCACAAGTCCATCATCTACCTGATTCTGCTGGTGCTCGTCGGCATAGGCATCTACGGAATCTCGAAGATGAACAAGGACGAATACCCGTCGTTCGAAATCAAGCAGGGGCTCGTGGCGGCCGTCTACCCCGGAGCGTCCTCGCTCCAGGTCGAGGAGCAGGTCGCGAAGCCCGTGGAGCAGGTGCTGCTCTCGTTCGACGAAGTCAACAGCCAGAATCTCCAGATCACCTCGAAGGACGGCATCTGCTACATGCTGGTCGACCTCGTATCGCCCGCTCGCACCAAGGACGAGGTGTGGTCGAAGATAAAGATGAAGCTCGACGAGACCAAGAGCACCCTGCCTCCGGGCGTGCTGGCGCTCGTGGTCATAGACGACTTCGCCTCGGTGTCCTCGTCGCTGATCGCGATGGAGTCCGAAGACAAGAGCTATTCCGAGCTCAAGGCGCTCGCCGACGAGCTCTGCGACAGGCTCAGGCAGATTCCGGAGCTCGCCGCAGTCACGGTCTACGGCTCGCTTGACGAGGAGATCGCGGTGACCGTGGACATGGAGAAACTCTCCAGCTACGGCATCTCGCCCTCCAGCCTGATGCTCGGATATCAGAGCTCCACGCTCCAGCTTCCCAGCGGAAGCTTCAACACGAGCTACGCAAGCTCCCCCATACATATCGAATCGCCGGTGAGCAGCGAGCGGGAGATAGCCGAAAGGATAGTCTGGAGCGACCCTTCGGGCGGCATCGTGCGGCTCAAGGACATAGCCAAGGTCGAGCGCCGCTACAAGGACCCGAGCTCCTTCGTCAACTACAACGGCAACTCCTGTCTGATAATCTCGGTGGAGATGCGTCCCGACAACGACATAGTCGCGTTCGGCAAGAAGCTCGACAAAGTCATAGACGAATACGAGCAGGAACTGCCGGAAAGCGTCACGATGACCAGGATCACCGACCAGCCCAAGCTGGTGCGCAACTCCGTGTTCTCGTTCCTGCGTGACCTCGTGATATCGATGCTCGTGGTCATTCTCGTGATGCTCATGCTCTTCCCCATCAGGTCGGCGCTGATCGCCAGCTCCGGCGTGCCGGTCTGCACCGCCGTGGCCCTCGCGGTCATGTTCCTGACAGGAATAGGACTCAACACGGTCACGCTGGCCGGACTGATAGTAGTGCTCGGCATGATAGTGGACGACTCCATCATCACGATGGACGGCTATATGGGAGAGCTCGGCAAGGGCATGTCGCGCGAAGACGCAGCCCAGTCGAGCGCGCGCGAGCTCGTGACGCCCATGGTCACGGCGACCACGGCCCTGAGCCTGATGTTCTTCCCCTGCCTCGGCATCATCACCGGCTATCTGGGCGACTTCGTGACCTACTTCCCTTGGGTGGTGGCGATAGCGCTGACAGCCTCGCTGATCTACGCGATCTTCGTGGTGCCCTCGCTTGAAGTCAGATTCATAAAGTCCGCCAGCGTGGAGCAGAAAAGCCTGTTCTCCCGGATTCAGAACAAGTTCTTCACCGCCCTCCAGGGGGCCTACGACAGCGCGCAGGACTGGTGCTTCCGCCATCCGAAACTCACCTTGAGCGCCGGCGTCGGAGCCGTGGTCCTCGCGGTGGTGCTGTTCCTGCAGCTCAACATCCAGATGATGCCCATGGCGGACAGGGACTTCTTCGCCGTGGAGGTCAGCCTCGACAGCAACGCGGGTCTTGAAGACACGAAGGCCGTGACAGACTCACTCCAGAACATGTTCCTGAAGGACAGCCGCATCGAGTCGGTGACCTCGTTCATCGGCAACAGCGCGCCGCGCTTCACCGCGACCTACACCCCGGCCACCCCGGCGCCGAATTACGCCCAGCTGATCGTGAACACGAAATCGATCGAAGCCACGAAGTCCCTGCTTCCCGAATACGAGGAGAAATACGAGCATTATTTCCCCGAGGCGCTGATACGCATCAAGCAGATGGACTACCAGGCGGCCACGCCTATCGAAGTCCGCGTGCAGGGAGCCGACCTCAACACCATAAAGCCCGTCGCAGACACCATAAAGGCCCACATGCAGGGACGCAGGGACGAGCTCAAATGGGTGCACAGCACCGTGGACGACTACATCAGCTGCGTGGAGGTGACGCTCGACGCCGACGAAGCCGCGAGGCTCGGCGTGAACAAGGCGATGCTCTCGCTGTCAGTGGCGGGGACCTTCAGCGGCATGCCTCTCGCCTCTCTATGGGAAGGGGACAAGTCGATTCCGGTCAACCTCTACAGCGCCGGCGTCACCGACGGGATGTCCTACGACACGATAGGCAACCAGCAGGTCAGCACCTCGATGCCCGGCGTCAGCGTGCCCCTGCGCCAGGTGGCCGACATCCAGCCCGGCTGGGAGCCCGCCCAGCGCACGCGCTACGCCAGCGAGGAGACCATAATAATCTCGGCCGACATGAAGACCGGACAGAGCCAGCCCGCCTCGATGAGGGAGATACGCACTTTCATCGACGGTCTTGAGCTTCCGGAAGGAGTACATGTCAGCTACGGCGGTCTAACGGAGATCAACAGCGGCGTGATACCCCAGATAGGACTCGCCTTCCTCTGCGCGGTGGCCGTGATGTTCATATTCCTGCTCATCCATTTCCGCAAGATATCCATCGCGGTGCTCACCATAGTGCTCAGCGCGCTCTGCCTGTTCGGGGCCTTCCTCGGCCTCTGGGTGTTCGGGCTCGACTTCAGCATCACCGCGGCGCTCGGCCTCATCAGCCTCGTGGGCATAATAGTCCGGAACGGCATAATCCTGTTCGAATACGCGGAGGAGCTGCGCTTCCGGGGCGGACTGCCCGTGAAGGAGGCGGCGGCGATGGCGGGAAAGCGCAGGATGCGCCCCATCTTCCTGACCTCGTGCACCACGGCGCTCGGAGTGCTGCCGATGATACTCAGCGGCGACCAGCTGTGGCTGCCCATGGGAGTGGTGATATGCTTCGGCACGCTGCTCACGGTGGTCATGATAACCCTGATCATGCCGGTTTCCTACTGGCAGATCTTCAGAAAGGACAAGCGTCCCAAGGAGGTGACAGAATGAGAAAGTTGGTTTTAACGGCAATCGCCGCAGTTCTGGCATGCCTTTCAACCGCCGCGCAGGAAGTCCGGCTCACGCTTGACGACTGCCGCGGGATGGCCCTGCAGAACAACAGCTCCGCCATAGGCGCGGCCCTCGACCTCAAGGCCGCCGAATACCAGAAGCAGGAGGCGTTCACCGAATACTTCCCAAAGGTCAGCCTGATGGGCTTCGGCTTCTGGGCCTTCGATCCGCTGATCGAGATAGGCATCAAGGATGTCTTCGGGAACAATGACTTCAGCAACAATCTCCAGAACATCGTGGAGTCCTTCGGAGTCGACCCCTACTACACCACGATGAACCGCGGCTATCTCGCAGGCATCAGCGTCATGCAGCCGCTGTTCGCCGGAGGCCGCATAGTCAACGGCAACAGACTCGCGGGAATAGGAGTGGAGGCGGCAAGGCTGCAGCAGACAATGCAGACGCGCACGACTTCGGCCGAGATCGAAGGCTACTGGTGGCAGGTCGTGTCGCTGCAGGAGAAGCAGAAGACACTCGGCGGCTTCCTGGAGTTCGTGGATACGCTCTACCGCGACGTGTCGGCGGCATACAAGGCCGGACTCGTGACCGAGGACGAGCTGCTCCAGGTCACGCTCAACCGCAACAAGCTGCGCTCCTCCGAGGTCCAGCTGCGCAGCGGCATGCGTCTCGCGAAGATGAACCTGCTGAACTCGATAGGCATGGACTACACCGTGATCAGCGCCAACGCGAGCGAGGAGCGGCCGCATATCGACGCCATAGTGCTCTCCGACGAAGGCACGCTTCCGGAATCGCCCGACCGCTATTATGTCGACGAGGAGAGCGTAGCCGCATCGATGGAGGAGACCCGGCTGCTGGACCTCCAGGTGGAGGCGGCCGCGCTTCAGAAGAAGATAGCCCTGGGCGAAGCCCTGCCTCAGGTCGCCGTCGGAGCCACCTACGGCTACTACGACTTCATGGACAAGGGGAACTTCAACGGTCTCGCATTCGCCACCGTGCAGATACCCATCTCGCAATGGGGAAAGACGGCGGCGCAGACAAAGCGCCTGCAGACCCAGGTCGACAAGGCCGCGGCGCAGCGCGACTATCTGCAGTCGCAGATAATACTCGGCGTGCGCCAGAGCTGGGTGGAGCTGACATCCTGCTGGGATACTTACCAGCTCTCTCTCGAGTCCGAAGCCGCCGCGGAAGCCTCGTTCGGCAGGGTCAAGCGCAACTACGAGGCCGGCCGGGTCACGCTCTCCGAACTGCTGCAGTCGCAGGCCAGCCTGATGCAGGCCGCGGACGAAAGGCTCGAAGCCCTCAACAGCTACCGCCAGGCCCTTCAGAAATGGCTTGACCTCACCGAATAGACCTTGACGGGCGGCGGTTGCCGGGAGAGAGGCTTTCCCCAGATCCACCGCCTCCGGTATGAGCCATCCATCGCGCCACAGCGGCGGGCGGCGGTTGCCGGGAGGGAGGCTTTCCCCAAATCCACCGCCTCCGGTATGAGCCAATCCATCGCGCCACAGCGGCGGGCGGCGGTTGCCGGGAGGGAGGCTTTCCCCAAATCCACCGCCTCCCTCCCGGCAATTGCCGCCCGCCGAGCAAAACCGCCGAAATAATTCGTACCTTTACCAGCAAAACACCAAAACCATGCTGCTCCCCATACTCCAGACCCCCACAGTCGAAGAAGTCGCCACCGAAACCGCCGATTCCGTAGTCGTCGGCATCGAACAGTTCGCCCACAACCTGGTCACGAACCCCACCGACACCCTGCAGAACCTCGGCCAGGGCATAATCGACTTCGGACTCAAGCTGCTCGCCGCCCTGCTCATATACCTGGTCGGCGCATGGCTGATACGCAGGATCAAGAAAGGCCTGTCCAGAATGTTCATCCGGCGCAACACCGAAAAGGCCCTCGCGTCCTTCGTGATGAGCTTCACGACCATAGGCCTGACCATACTGCTGATAATCATCACCATCAGCACCCTCGGCGTCAACACCACCTCCATCGCCGCCCTGATCGCCGCCGCCGGTGTAGCCATAGGCATGGCGCTCAGCGGGACGGTGCAGAACTTCGCCGGAGGCATAATGATACTGATGTTCAAGCCATTCAAGGCCGGCGACTATATTGAGTCACAGGGCTACGAAGGCACCGTGACCTCGGTCAGCATAGTCAGCACTACGATCACGACCTACGACAACCGAGCCATCATCCTGCCGAACGGAGCCCTGTTCAACGGCAACATCAACAACTACTCGCGCAACCCTCTGCGCAGGGTCGACTGGAAGATAGGCGTGGAATACAACACCGATTCCGACAAATGCATCGGGAAGCTGCTCACGCTGGTGAAATCCGACCCGAGGGTGCTCGACTCCGCGACGCCGGGCGCCGCCGACCCCACAGTGATGCTTTCAGAGCTCGGCGACAGCGCGGTGGTGTTCTCCGTCAAGGCGTGGGTGAAGACGGAAGACTACTGGAGCGTGCTGTACGACTACAACAAGAAAGTCTACGACGAACTGCCGAAAGCCGGAATCGACTTCCCCTTCCCGCAGATGGACATTCATGTTCACAACACCACGGACACCACACCCGCGAGCGCAAGGAAGATATAGACTATCTTGCGGAGATGGTCGTTGTGCAGCCGGCTGTACACTCTGGCGCCTATCCAAAGGCCGAGAGCTACAGCCGGCAGCGCTGTCAGGGCCGACTCCAGCACCGGCTGCGTCACGAAGCCGCTCCTCCATCGGAAAAGGGTCATCATGAGATTCCCCGTCACGAAATACCACTGGGTCGCGGCTATGTATTCGTCCTTGCTTTCCGACGAAGCCATGAAGTACACCACGGCCGGCGGCCCCTGCATCGCGAACATCCCGCCGAGGGCCCCCGAGAGAGCGCCGAGGGATATCTGCACCGGAAGCGTGGGCTTGAGACGCACCTTGTCATTGAAGAAGAAAAGATAGATGCTCACGAGTATCAGCGCGACTCCGAACAGGCGCTTGAGCGAATGGCCGTCGATAACCGTCAGCAGCTTCACGGAGAAGAACGACAGCACGAGGAAAGTCAGCAGTATGGGCAGGAGCTTCTTCAGACGCACATGCCTGCGCTTCTGCACCGCGGGCACCACGGCCATGCAGGCGGCGAGCATGCCGGAAAGCGCGGTCGCCTCGCCGTAGCTGGGCATGACATAGGGCAGCATGGTCATCATGACTATGCCGAAGCCGAAGCCCGTCACCCTCTGCACGAAGCTGGAAAGGGCGGCGAACGCGGCTATGAGTAGCAATATGAGGGATTCCGTCATCCTGCGGGCATGCAATTTAGCCAAAATATTGCTATCTTGCAGTGATTATACCAAACTTTATAGACCACTGACATGAAACTATCCATTTCCCTGACCGCCGCTCTTCTCATCGCGGCAGCCGCCAGTTCATGCTCCGGAAACGGACAGGCCTCCAACCAGGTCATCAACGACACCAACACTCCCCTGCACCTGCTCCAGCCGGACTACAGGATACCCTACGGAGTACCCGACAAGGCTGCGGTCAAGGCGGACCTCGACCGCGTGCTCGCATTCCTGGACGCCGAGACTCCCGCGGCCGTGACCGAAGACGGCATGCTCGAACAGGGCTCGTTCCGCCTGGCCAGCTATGAATGGGGCGTCACCTATTCCGCCATGCTCAAGGCCGGGGAGGTCACAGGGGACGAGGCTTTCACGGACTATACGGTAAGCAGGCACAGCTTCCTCGCCGAACAGGCCCCGAAATGGAAACAGATACTTGACGAAGGCGGGAGGGTCGACGGCCAGATGCGCCAGGTCGTGGCTCCGCGAGTGCTCGACGACGCCGGGGCGGTCTGCGTGTCGATGATACGCGACATGGTGATACACCCGGAGCTCGGGCTGCGCTCCATCATAGACCACTACATGAACGTGATCGAAAATGAATACCGCCTGGACGACGGCACGCTCGCGAGAAACCGGCCGCTGCCAGATGCGGTATGGCTCGACGACATGTTCATGGGCGTGCCCGCGATGGCATGGTACGGCAGAATGACCGGCGACGGCAGATACTTCGACGAAGCCGTGGAGCAGATAAGGCTATTCCGCCAGAAGATGTGGGTTCCAGAGAAGAAGCTCTTCCGCCACGGATGGGTCAAGTCCATGGACGAGCACCCCGCATTCCACTGGGGCCGCGCGAACGGCTGGGCCATACTGACCCTCTGCGAAGTCCTCGACGCGCTTCCGGAAAACCATCCTGCACGGACGGAGCTGCTTGAGCTCTACCGCCAGCATGTGAGCGGCCTGTACGCCCTCCAGAGCAGCGAAGGCTTCTGGCACCAGCTGCTCGACCGCAACGATTCCTATCTCGAGACCTCCGCCACCGCGATCTTCGCCTACTGCTTCGCCCACGGCATCAACGAAGGCTGGATCGATGCCCAGACCTACGGCCCCTCGGTATGCCTCGCATGGAACGCCGTCTCCACGATGATAGACGAGGAGGGCAAGGTCAACGGGACCTGCGTGGGCACAGGAATGGGCTTCGACCCCGCATTCTATTATTACCGCCCGACCAGCCCCTACGCGGCCCACGGCTACGGCCCCGTGATACTCGCGGGAGCCGAAGTGATCAGGATGCTCGACCGCACCTTCCCCCGGCTCAACGACAGCGCGGTGCAGTTCTACGACAGCGACATGTCCGACAAGGGCGCGATCTTCTCCGCCGAATAGTCCTGTCAGTCGCAATCACGACACCGGCAACACATATATGACATCATGCATAGAATAACCGCTGTACTGGCCTCCCTGCTCATCTCGGCAGGGGGCGCCGTTTTTGCTCGGACCCACAGTTGGGAGGGCGTCCACCATCTTACCGTCGAAGAGGCCGCTGCGAATTTCAGCACGCCTCCGGCGGATTTCGCCAGCCATGTGATCTGGGGCTGGGAAGGTCCGATGGACATGGAGACAATACGCCATGACCTCGACTCCATCAAGGCCAAGGGCTTCCGTTCCGTGATCTTCGAGGCAGGCTACCACCTCCCCTACGAATACCTATCCGACGACTGGTTCAAGGCAATACGTGCAGCCGTCAGGGAAGCCAAGAAGCGTGACCTCAAAGTCTGGATAATCGACGAGGGCAAATATCCCAGCGGCTTCGCCGGGGGCAAGTTCACTAAAGAGCGCCCCGAACTCAGGATGCAGGCGCTGATTCCCGTCGACACCGTCGGCGTGGACGCCGGCGGGTCAGTGACAGGATACAAGGTCGATCCGCGGGCCATAAGCGCCATCGCGCTCAGCCGCAGCGGTGCGCCGAGCCGCATGGTGCCCGTCATCAACGGCACGATCAGCTTCAAGGCGGGCGACGGCGGCTGGGACATCCTCGTGTCAGGAACCGACTTCCGCACCGGCCAGACCAGGGCCGTCAACAATCCCGACGGGCGCAAGGACACCTCCAACTCCCTGTGTGACTACCTCAACCCCGCAGCGGTGCGCCAGTTCCTCGACTGGACCCACGAGCAGTACAAGAAATACATTGGCGGCGAGTTCGGAAAGACAGTGCTGGGTTTCAGAGGCGACGAGCCCGACTTCGCCTACACGCCATGGACGCCCGACATGGTCAGGGAGTTCAAGGCCCGAAAAGGCTATGACCCCACGCCCATGCTCGCAAGCCTGCTCGCGCCGGTGCGCAGCGTGGCGGAAGAGAGATTCAGAGCCGACTACTGGGACGTATGGTCGGATCTGTTCGCCGTGAACTTCTTCGGACAGCAGGCGGAATGGTGCGAGGAGAACGGCCTCGCCTACATCACACACCTCAACAACGACCACAACATGCCCGTGTGCATACGTGCGGAAGGCAATCTCTTCCGCGACCTCAGCAAGGTGCAGGTTCCCGGAGTGGACGCGATATGGAACCAGATATGGCCCGGGACAGTCAACGACTTCCCCAAGTTCGCGTCTTCGGTTTCGCATGTCTACGGCAAGCCGAGAGCCTTCAGCGAGAGCTTTGCCGCATACTACACCGCGCCCAGCATCGCCCAGGCCAGATACGCGGTCGACTACCAGATTGTTCGAGGCATCAATTTCTTCGAGTTCATGTTCTGGATGGCCGGCTCCAGGAACAGCAACTGGATGAGCGACCCCGGAATGAAGGAGCTCAACGACTACACCAACCGCGCGACCTACCTCAACTCCGTAGGAGCGCCCGGCGCGAGGGTGGCCGTATACTACCCCACATCTACTTTCTGGCTCGACAACCAGGCAGTCAATGCCGACCTCGTGGAGATTGCGGAACTGCTGCTACAGCATCAATATGATTTCGACTGGGTCGACGACGACGCGTTCACCGAGGCCCTCTCGGCGGAGGACGGATGTTTCCGCAACCTCAGCGGCCAGACCTACTCCACCCTCGTGATCCCGTCATGCGACGTTGTCTCCACCGAGGCATGGGAGCAGGTGGAGAAGTTCGCGTCCGCCGGGGGCAAGGTGCTGTTCTGGGGCCGCAAGCCCACGATGCTCGCCGGCATGACCTTCACGAAACCATCGGCAGTCCCCGACACTCCCGACTGGTATTACGAACCTTCGGTAAGCTGGACGCGCACGGTGGCAGCTGCGATGCCCGAGCCCGAAATGAAGCTGCTGCTTCCTCCTTCCGCACCGCGCGACAGGAGAGCCCGCACCGAAGCCGAGACAGCGCAGCCCGACCCGGCTTCGTTCATCCGCTACACCCGCAGGGTGCTTGACGACGGAGCCATCTACCTGATATTCAACGAAGGCGAGCAGGAATGCAGCTTCAAGGCCGAATTCGACGCAGCCGGAGCCGTGCGCGAATGGAACGCAGCCACCGGCGACATAAAGGCAATCGACGGGGGCGCCGGCTCCTCCGACGGCAGGACCGTGCTCGAAATGACTCTCGCCCCCTGGGAGAGCAGGATCATAAGCTTCTCGGAGCGGCAGTAATCATTCCATGTGACGGAAAGCTATCCGTCCGAACGGCTGTGCCTGTCACATTGTCAGGCACAGCCGTTCGGCTTCCGCCAGCTTCCCGGGGCTGCCGATGTCGATGATCCTGAGATCCGGGACATATACGCCGCGGATTTCCTGTGCGGCGGCGAAGCGCAGGTAGAAATCGGTTATCGAGAATTTCTCCGGCCACCCGCGCATCAGCTCAAACACTTCGGGGGAAATGATATGGATGCCGCAGAACGACAGCCGGCGGCACTTCGAGGGGTCGAAGTCGGGATACGGACTTCTGACCTCCCCGGTGCGCACATTGGTCCAGCCGGCGAGCCGCATGCTGTCGTCGAAAAGCAGGAAACGGTCGGCGTCTTCCGAGTCGGTGACGAGCAGGGTCGCGAGCGATGCGGGGTCGTCGGCGGCCATGAACTTCCGCACGTCGAGGTCGCTGAGCATGTCGACATTGTGCACCAGGAAACGCCCGCCCTTCAGGAAAGGTTCCGCCCTGCGTATGCCGCCTCCGGTCTCCAGCGGCTGCTCCGTCTCGCGGGAGATGTCGATATGAACGCCGAAATTGCGGTTCTCCGCAAGAAAATCCTCTATCTGCGAGGCGAAATGGTGCACATTGACCACGAACCCGGTGAAGCCGGCGGCCTTCAGCTTCATGATCACGCGCTCCAGCATGGGCACGCCGCCCACCGGCACCAGCGCCTTGGGCATCCTGTCCGTAAGCGGGCGCAGCCTCGTGCCGAGCCCGGCCGCGAAGATCATCGCCTTCATAGCACCTTGACTCCCGGGAGTATGGTGCTGCCGTTCCAGTCCTCCGAAAGCCTGAGCAGCAGTTCGGTAAGATAGGGATAGCGCTCGAACGGCTCCGAGGCGAGTTCGTGCAGGCTGCGCAGCACTCCGGGGAAGCAGTCGAGGAACAGCTGCTTGCGCTCCACGATGCCCCTGAACCCGTATGCACCCGTCTCCTGAAGCAGGCGCACGAGCGTGATCAGCCGGTAGCGGCGGCGGAAATCGTCGGCATCGACCGGACGGAACTCCTCCAGCGAGCGCAGGTAGACCTGCTCCAGCTCCTCACGCATGGACTTCGGGAAATGGGTGCCCGCATTCCACAGGAAGGACGCGAGATCGTACTGGACAGGACCGCGGCGGCCGCCCTGGAAGTCGATGAAACAGGGCTCGTCATTCACTATCATTATGTTGCGGGCCTGGAAGTCGCGGTACATGAAAGTGTCGCCCTCGAAATCGGTGGAATCCTGCACCAGACGGTCGAAGTCGTCCTGAAGCCGTATCTCGTCGAACTCCAGGCCCGTCAGCTTGAGGAAATCGTATTTGAAATAGTTGATGTCGAAATTGACCATCCGGGCGTTGAACTCCCGGTCGGGGAAGCAGACGCCCCAGTCGAGGCCGGCGCCGACCTTGAACTGCACGGCGGGCAGCAGGGCTACGGTATCGTGTATCCATGCAAGCTGGCTCTCGGAGTAGGAGGCGTCGTCTATGGCGGGCTTCAGCAGCTCGAACAGCTGGCCGTCGCCCAGATCCTCCTGCAGGTAGCGCATTCCGTCGTCCGAGACGGCGTAAATGTGAGGGGCGTGCAGACCGGCGGACTCGAAACGCTCGGCGATCGTCAGGAAGGCGCGGTTCTCCGCCGCGTTCGTCCCCGCGCAGCCTATGACCGTGCCGGCGTCGCCGTTGATTCTATAGTATTTCCTCGCGCTGCCGGAAAGCGGAAGCAGCTCCCGGGAGGACGGACGGCAGCCCGACCAGTCCTCATAAAGTTTCGACAGAATATCCATAACAGATACGAAAATACGCACTTTTGGGGGATTATCAAAAAAGTGTTTACCTTTGCAGATTGCGATGAAATTGTTGTCACGAATATGGTTTCCCGCAGCCGTGCTCGTCTTCGCCTCCGCAGGCGCGGTCGACTTCGGCAGTTCCAGGCTTATGGCCGGAAGGATTCCGGCGCCTGAGGCGTTCGCGGACACCGTGATATACGACCCCTACGCCTACCGCTCGGGGCCGGTCGCCGACAGCCTGCTGAATTTCTCCGACAGCCTCCCGGACGACGAGGAGTTCTTCGACTTCGGCGACTCGCTCGGCAGCCGTCTCAGCCCGAGAGACTCGCTCAAGGCCCTGCTCGACTCCTCGCTCTGGGACAAGATAGACTCCATCTACATCGCCGACTCCACCGCAAAGGCCAGGGCCAGGTTCGAGGCCTGGTACAACTCGCTGTCGCCCAAGGAGCGCCGCAAGTACGACGCAGAGCAGAGAATGAACCTCAAGGCGGCGAGGGCGGACTCGCTGAGGCTCGTCAAGGAGGAGAAGCAGAACATACGCGACAGCATCATCGCGGAGACGCCGCGCATCCTGGAGACCTACGCGCTTCCCGACTCCATGCAGTACAAGCGAATAATAAGCTGGACCGTGGACCAGGACTTCCATAAAATGGACATAGGCATCCCCGACACCTCGTACAACTACCGCTTCTACGACTATCCCTTCCAGCGCAACGACGTAAACGCCACCTGGCTCGGAGTCGCAGGCTCGGCCGTGCAGTACTACGACGTGCTCAAGCGCAAAAGCCGCGAGAGAGTCGACTTCTATGACGCCTATGAGAGCTGGAGCTTCTCGCCCGGGACGCTCCCGCACTACAACACCAAGACCCCCTACACCGAGCTCGGCTACTTCGGGACGCTGCTGGCCGCGGACGAGAAGGAGTCCGACAACCTGCACATCTTCACCACCCAGAACATAACTCCGGAGTTCAACTTCTCGCTGCTGTACGACAGGTTCGGCGGCGGAGGCATACTGGAGAACGAGGAGACCATAAACAAGACCGCGGTCGTGCAGGCCAACTATCTCGGCAAGCGCTACACGATGCATGCCGGCTACATCTACAACATGGTCTCACGCAAGGAGAACGGCGGCATCAACGACCTGACGTGGATACGCGACACCACGGTGGACGGCAGGGACATACGCGTGAACCTCACCGACGCCAGCTCGAAGATCAAGAAGAACACCGTGTTCCTCGACCAGCAGCTGCGCATACCCTTCAACTTCATACTGAAGATGAGGGCCCGCAGGGACAGCACCCTCAGCTTCGACTCCGACAGCCTCACGCGCGACGTGACCACGGCCTTCATAGGGCACAGCACGGAATTCTCCACCTACACGCGCAAGTACACCGACAACATCACCGACGACGCCGGCAGGGAGTTCTACAACAACGTGTTCAACTACAACAACGAGGCGAGCGCCGACACGATGAGGGTCATGAAGCTCGACAACAAGTTCTTCATCCGGCTGCAGCCCTGGTCCAGCAAGGCCATTGTCTCGAAGCTGGACGTCGGCGTAGGCGATGTGCTGCGCACATATTTCGACAGCACCCTGGTAAGGCCGCAGAACCATACGGAGAACTCCTTCTATATCTACGCCGGAGCGGAAGGCCAGTTGCGCGACAAGTTCTTCTGGGACGCCAAGGCCAAGTACACGCTGTTCGGCCACGATTTCGGGGATTTCGAGATTTCGGCCAACGGGCGCTTCGACTTCTACCCCTTCCGAAGGGCGCGCAAGAGCCCCGTCTCCATAGGGGCGCATTTCGAGAGCACCCTGCTCGAACCCACATGGTACCAGCAGCATATCTACTCCAACCACTTCAAGTGGGACAACGATTTCGGAAAGATCTCCAACACCTCGGTCGTCGGGACCATCGACATCCCGAGATGGAGGCTGAACGCCAATATAGGATACTCCCTGCTCGCGAACAATCTCTGGTATGACGGGCAGGGCATCATAAAGCAGAACCAGCAGGCCATGAGCGTGCTCACGGCATCGCTGCGCAAGGAGTTCGTGTTCGGCCCCGTGCACCTTGACAACAGGGTGCTGCTGCAGTTCTCCTCCAATCCGGAGGTCGTGCCCGTTCCGACCGCGGCCTTCAACCTGCGCTACTATTTCCAGTTCGTGGTGCAGCGCGACGCGAGCAAGACCAACAACATAATGGTCATGCAGATAGGTGCCAACGCCTTCTACAACACGCCTTGGCACTCACCGGCATGGAACCCGAATCTCGGAGTGTTCTACAACCAGACCGAGAACCTCTATACCAACGGCCCCTATTTCGACGTCTTCGTGAACGTCCAGTGGAAGAGGGCCTGCATATTCATCAAATATCAGAACGCGGGCGGCGGATGGCCGATGGACAAGTTCGACTACTTCAGCGCCGACCGCTACATAGTTACACAAAACGGCATCGACGGACTCAAGATAGGTATATACTGGCCTTTCTACGCCCAGCCTCAGGGGCATGCGAGTCCTCCGCCACGCAACAGAAGATGACGAAAGCGGAAATTACAGCATTGATCACGACGGGACTGCTGATCATCGCGACTTTTGCAGTCTCCCTGGTTCCCCGACGCAGCGAAGCGGAGCCGGAACCCCTCAGAAGCCACATAAGGGCGGTCATACAGATTGACAGGCGCAGCAGCGCAGGCGCCCTTCTCGTGGGCTACAACTACTTCCTTCTCGAATGCTATGCGGAACACAACGGACAGACGGTCGAAATCCGCAGCGCGGGAAGGCGCGAATCATGGATCGATTCTCTCAAGGCGGGCAAGGCCGACATGGTCGCCATCCCGTGGAGCGACAGTCTCGCCATAGACAACGTGCTGGTCTCCAGGCCTCTCGACAGTCTCAGCGTCTGGCTGATGAGGCATGACGACAAGGCCGACATGGAGGACTTCGACTCGTGGACGGCGGGGTGGGAGCAGTCCGAAGGGCACGAGGCGGTCAGAAACAGTTTCCTCAAGCGCTACGATGTGTTCCGGAGCCGGCCCCGGGAGGTCCTGAGCCCCTACGACAGCCTTATCAAGGCGAACGCGGATTCAATAGACATAGACTGGAGGCTGCTCGCGGCCATAATCTACAAGGAATCCCGCTTCCATATCGAGGCGCGGTCGCACCGCGGCGCCAGCGGCCTCATGCAGATGATGCCTTCGACGGCCGCCCATTACGGAGTGACGGACCCGCTCGACCCCGAGAGCAATATTGAAGCCGGTGCAAGATTCTTCGGAGGGCTGGTCCGCCGCTACCGCAAGGTGGCCGCGGACGAGAACGAGCGCTACAAGTTCGCGCTTGCGGCCTACAATGCCGGCATGGGGAGGGTCGACGACCTGCTGCGGCTGGCGGAACTCCGCGAAAAGGACTCCGGATACTGGGACGACGCCATCCAGGTCCTTCCGGAGATGCGGGAGGAGAGCGTCATGGATACCGGCGCGGTCAGGCTCGGCACTTTCAAGGGGGTGGAGACCACCCGCTATGTGGAGGATGTGATGGCTATCTACCGCGAATTCTGCCGGATCTGCCCTGAGGATTAAGCTATCTTATACGGATAATCAGTGCGGCACCGCGCCTTTCGGCACGATGTCGCTTTTTTATGCATATGCAGCGTCGGGCGACGCTGACTCCCGACCTTGACAAGAAGATGTTTGTATTCTCAAGACTGAAATCCCGTCGGAGGCCGTCACCCCGATTGTCCACCCCGACTGATAATGACTCCGGAGCCGGCTGCCTCCGGGGAGGTTCCGCTGCGCTCCATCAATGCTCCTGCGCTCGCTGCGGAGCATTGTCCGCTCACTGCCGCGGATGGCAAGCCTCCCCGGAGGCAGCCGGCTCCGGATTCCAACGGAACGCGAATCATTGGCGGATTGCCGTCTCATGTGATGAAATTCATTGGCTACGGTCGGGGTCGATAAGGGGTGCAGCGAGGCGGTGGGGTGTAGCTGATGGACAGAGATTCCTTCCATCAGCTACGCAGTGGGGCAGTGGAGACGGGTCGAAGGGGCGTGCCCGTAGCCAATGAATTTCATCATGAGGCTTGTCAGACTTCCGGATTTGTTCCCGTTCCAGATAAATTTCACGGGAAGCCTTGCCCCAGTCCCGGCGGACTTTTTTGTCCCGGCAGATTTGCAATATGCCGGCGATTCGCGGAGCCGGATTGGAAATCGTCGCAACTTAGACCCCGCGACATGACGAAGGTGCATCGGTGAAGCGCGGCGGGAGCTCCGAAGCGGATTGCCGTCCGTCTCAGCTTTTACTGGCGCGGCGCGAGAGCCTGGCGACCAGAGGGTCGGTGAAGCGCATCAGATAGCCTGGCAGGAAGGCCATCAGCAGCGTGCCGAGACCGATTACGACTCCCGGAGTCCTGGCAAGAAGGACATTGACCAGCCCCGTGAACTCGCCGCTGCCGAAAGGATTGCCGAAGAAGAGCAGCGCGAGCATGGCGGACAGCACCACCACGGTCGAATCCATGGCCATCTTCACCCTGCCGAAATCCTTGTTGAAGGTCGATGTGAAGGCCGCGACCGTCATCTCCGCGGAGACCATCCAGGCATTGGCCGCAACCTCGATGCTGGTGCCGAGCGCCGTGATCGCGGCGGCGGCGAGAATCAGCAGTATCCTCACTCCGAACCCGGCGGGCTCCAGCCACTCCAGCATCCAGAGTGAAATGTCTATCAGATAGCCGAACACCACCGAAGCCACCACCTGCATCAGATGCGAGAGCCTGAAGTTACGGCGCAGCACCGCGAGCTGCACGAGAATGTAGACCATGTTCACCAGAAAGGTGAAGGCGCCGACCGAGATGCGCGTGAACTCCAGATTCAGGACATACGCCATGCAGGACAGCGGCGCCGTGCCGAGATTTGACTTGATCGCAAGGGCGATGGCGAAGGCAATCATGAACAGGCCGACGGTGGCGACCATGTACCTGAGCACTATATTTCCGGTCTTATGATTCATATAATCGTTTATTTATGGAAAAATGGGAGCTAAATATCGGCTTTTTCCGTAATTTTGCAAAATACGGCGATTGTTCAAATCATATACGATATGAAAAAGTTATTAGTGTTTATCATTCCCCTCATGATGCTGGCGGCATGCCAGCCCAAGGGAGAGAAGGTGCCCGCCATCGACCTGACGGACATGGACCTCACCGTGTCCCCCGGCGATGACTTCTATCAGTACGCCAACGGCGGATGGATCGCGAAGAACCCGCTGAAGCCCGAATACGCGAGTTTCGGCTCCTTCGACGTGCTCCGCGAGAACAATGTGACCCGCCTCAACGACCTCTTCGCCGAGATGTCCGGAATGTCGCCCGAAGCCGGTACCGTCGACCAGAAGATAGTCGACCTCTACAAGCAGGGACTCGACTCCGTAAGGCTCAACGCCGAGGGCGGAGCGCCGCTGCAGAAATATCTCGACCAGCTCTACGCTGTCAGCGACAAGGCCGGACTCGCGGCCGAGCTCGCCGACGAGAACAAGTACGGCGAGGGCGGATTCTTCAGCGTCGGAGTCCAGGCCGACCTCATGGACAGCCAGGTGCAGATACTCTATCTCGGGCAGGGCGGACTCGGAATGGGTGACCGCGACTACTATGTGGACCCCGCCAACGCCGACCTCCACAAAGGCTACACCGACATGCTGACCAGGCTCTTCGCGCTCTGCGGCTATGAAGACGCGGCACGCAAAGCCGCCAACGCCGTGAAAATCGAGGACAGGCTCGCCGAAATCTCTTGGACCAGTGTACAGAACCGCGACTATACCAAACAATACAACCCCATGAGCACCGCCGAGATCTGCGCGAGGTGGAAGAACTTCGACTACGGCACTTTCTTCGAGCTCCTCGGCATCCCCGAGCAGGACAAGATCATCGTGCAGCAGCTCTCATATTTCGACGGACTCGACAGGCTTTTCGCATCGGCATCCCTCGACGAACTCAAGGACTACATGGCAGCCTGCCTGCTGAACAGCGCCGCTGGAAGCCTCTCCGATGACTACTACGACGCCGCATTCGACTTCTTCAGCACCCAGATGAGCGGCGTGACCGAGAAGCAGCCGAGGTGGAAGCGCGCGATGAGCGTGCCCAACAGCCTGCTCGGCGAAGCCGTCGGACAGATGTATGTGGAAAGATACTTCCCCGAGGAATACAAGGCCAAGGTGCTCGACCTCGTGCACAACCTCCAGACATCCCTGAGCCAGCACATCGCGGACCTCGACTGGATGTCCGACGAGACCAAGGCCTACGCCCAGGACAAGCTCGCGAACTTCAAGATCAAGATCGGCTACCCCGACAAGTGGAAGGACTACAGCACCCTGACCGTAGACCCCGCTCTCAGCTACTTCGAGAACCTCCGCGCGGCAAGCGCATGGTATGTGGCCGACAACCTCGGCAGGCTCGGAAAGCCGACCGACATGGACGAATGGGGCATGACTCCCCAGACCGTGAACGCCTACTACAACCCGACCACCAACGAGATATGCTTCCCTGCAGCCATCCTGCAGCCGCCTTTCTTCAACGCTGACGCCGACGACGCAGTCAACTACGGCGCGATCGGAGTCGTGATCGGCCACGAGATGACCCACGGATTCGACGACCAGGGAAGGCTCTTCGACAAGAACGGCAACATGACCAACTGGTGGACTCCCGAGGACGAGGCCGCGTTCAAGGCCAAGACCGAGATTCTCGGCAGCCAGTTCGACGAAGTCGAGATCGTGCCCGGAGTCTTCGCCAACGGAGCCCTGACCATGGGCGAGAACATCGCCGACCAGGGCGGACTCAGCATAGCATGGACCGCCTACCACAACACTCTTGAGGACGGAGAGGAGCCTGCGCCCATCGACGGTCTCACCGCAGCCCAGCGTTTCTTCATCGGCTACGCCCATCTCTGGGCCGAGAACTCCACCGACGAGGACAAGGAGCGCATGACCAAGCTGGACGTACATTCGCTTCCGGAAAACCGCGTCAACGTGACCGTAAGGAATCTGCCGTTCTTCTTCGAAGCTTTCGGCATCGGAGAGGGCGACCCCATGTGGAGGCCTGAAAGCGAAAGGGTGATAATCTGGTAAGGCGGATGAAGGTCGAAGGCTTCATAGCCGGACGCCTCCGGTTCAAAGGAAGGATGGCTGTCGTCGCGATAGCCATCTCTTTCTTTATCATAATCATAGCCGTCGCCATCTCCTCCGGTTTCAGCCGCGAGGTGCGCTCGGCGATATCCCGATCGAGCGGCGACATACTGGTCTCCAATTCCGCCGCCGACTGGTACGGGGAGGACGACCCTGTCGAAGGCAGCGGAGAGCTGGCCGAGAGGCTGATGCGGCTGCCCGGGGTCACGGCGGTCGCCCCCGCCGTCTACAGAGCCGGGATAGTCAGGGACGGCGACGAAATCTACGGCGCCCTGTTCAAAGGCACCGGAGCCGACACCGCATCGCTCGAAGTCAGGATTCCGTCCAGCCTTGCGGAATCTCTGGGCAAGGGCGCCGGCGACGACATCGCGGCGTACTTCCTCTCCGACAGGATCAGAATCCGCCGTTTCAGGATAGCCTCGGTCTACAGCGACCCCGTCGACACCGGGGACAATCTGCTCATCTACGCGCCGCTGTCCGACATGCAGAGGCTGAACGGATGGAGCGGGGACGAGGTCTCCGCGCTGGAACTGACATTGGACGGACGGCGCAGATCCCGCCAGGAGATGAGGATGAAGGCCTCGGAGGCCGCAATGGTCAGCGGACTCGCCGCCACCCCCTCCATGGACCGCTACCCGCAGCTTTTCGACTGGCTGGACCTCATAGACTACAATGTCTATGCGATTCTGGCGCTGATGACCATGGTCGCGGGCTTCAACATGATTTCAGGACTGCTCATACTGCTGTTCCGCAATATCTCCACGATAGGCACGCTGAAATCGCTCGGCATGACCGACAGGTCCATAGCGGGAGTCTTCCTGAGGGTTTCGGCAAGGCTCACGGGAATCGGAATGCTTGCGGGCAACGCCGCCGCGCTGCTGTTCTGCCTCGTACAGGGAAGCACGAGGCTCATAAGGCTGAATCCGGAGAACTATTTCGTCTCCTTCGTGCCCGTGGATGTCAACCTGCCGATGATTCTCCTCGCGGATGCGGTCGCGTTCGCGGTGATAATGCTCCTGCTGCTTATCCCGTCGCTGTTCATTTCGAAGGTCGACCCTTCCGTGACTGTAAAGACTGAATGATCCGGATGTTGGTGTTCGCCACATAATCCTCCGGATCTATCTTCAAGGCCTTCCTGTAGTAGCGGAGGGCCTTTCTGCTGTTGCCCGCGGCCACCTGCCAGTAGGAGCCTATGTTGTTGATGAACACCGTGTCGTCGGGATAGAGGCCGTTCATCTTCTCGGAGATCTCCAGAAAATATTCATAGCTCAGGGGGCTCGCTATCATGAACAGCTTGTAGCAGTACTCCCCTATACCCTGACGGAAGACCTCGTCATCGGCGGGATGTCCCATGAAAGTCCACCCGTGGCTACCGGAAGAGTATTCGTCGATCAGGGCCTCGATGTCCTCCATGGCCATGTCGGGGCTGTCCTTCTCATAGTCGAGCACGGCCGTTATCTTGTAGAAACGGTAGCTCAGCTCCTCCGGCTTCAGGGAGATCGCCTTCTCGACGGCCTTCAGGGCCTCTCCGAAGGCCTCGTCGTCATACACGACATCCTCGAAATAGTTCACGTCGCCTCCCAGCGAGTCCTTCAGGGTCACCACGGGCTCCCGGCCAAGATACTTCTTGAGCGGCATGGACTTCACCTCGGTCCTGGCCTGCGATCTGGCCAGCCAGTAGTTGAATCTCGCCACATGCACCTCGGGGTCATCGGGAGCGGCCGCCTCCCAGCGGTTGATTATGGTTTCGACGCCGAGGCCGTCGGCGCCCACATAGCGGACCTGACGCTCATATTCGGCTTTTATGTCGCCCGCGTTCTCCTGCGCTCCGAGAGCCAGGCAGCCCAGCAGGGCGGAGATCAGACATATTATCCTTTTCATACGTTCATAAGTATTTTCCGGCCTTTCGGGAGCAGGTTGTTGCAACGCGGGCCGATGTTCTTCACGAATCCGAGAGGCACCCCGCGGTAGGTGACGAGCACATGGCCCAGGGGCGCGTCCGGAAGCACCAGGGTGTCGCGGTGGAGATACTTCAGCGCTGAAGGCTTGTCGAGTCCGGCCTCGGGATATGACCCGCGCTCGTACTTGATGCTCAGCGCCCAGTCGGCGGAAGGCACGAAGTCCCTGCCTTTCATCTCCCCCTTGACGATTCCGTTTCTCAGAGGCTTCAGGGAGTCAAGCCCGGCACGCGCCGGCACCGCATCCCCGGAGTTCTTGACCAGGGCTCCGACCCACTGCCCTTCCCCGGGGACCTCCCCGGCCCGGAGCAGCGAACCGCACCTCGTAAGCCTGACCCCGTATTCGGGAAATTCGTCCTCCGGCGTCACGATGTCCCCTCCCAGCTCCCGCGCCGCCCATTCGAGATTGTCGTCGTTCTCGGACTCCTCGTAGGTGCAGGTGCTGTAGACCAGCACGCCTCCCTTCCTGAGCGAAGGCCAGGCGTCGGCGAGTATCCTCTTCTGCCTCGCGGCGCACATCCTCACCAGCTCGGGGCTCCACTGCTCCTCGGCCTTCGCGTCCTTGCGGAACATTCCCTCCCCGCTGCACGGCACGTCGGCCACTATGACGTCGAAGAACTCCCCGAGCGAGGCGAAGGCTGCCGGGTCGACATTGGTGACCACGACATTAGGATCCCCCCAGCGGGCCACATTGTCGTCAAGTACCCGCACCCTGTCCTTCATGACCTCGTTGCTCACGAGCAGGAAGTCGTCGCCGAAGCTCTCCCTCAGGGAGGCCGCGAGGTCGGTGGTCTTGCCTCCCGGCGCGGCGCACAGGTCCAGCACGCGAGCTCCGGGACGCAGCGATGCCAGCAGTTTCCTGAACACATGGCCGACGAACATGGCCGAACTGTCCTGGACATAATAGCAGCCGGCGTGGAACAGAGGATGAAGCGTGAACACCGGGCGCTCGGCCAGTATCCTGCCGTGCGGCGACCAGGGCACAGGCTGCGCGCCTTCGAGGATGGGGAGATTCACCCCCGCGGCCTTGAAGGGGTTGAGCCTTATGGCTACCGGAATCATCGGCGGAAATCCTCGGGCATGTCGGGCATCCGGCCTTCTGAAGCGGCGACGAGCCCGTCCACCATGCTGTCAAGCCCCTGCTTGATCTTGGGCCCGAGCAGGGAGCGCATCATCAGGTTGAGATTGGCGTCCAGCTCGATCGAGAAGTCCGTGCAGCCCGGAGTCTCCGAAGGCTCGAAATGCAGGACGGCCACGAACTCCACCGGGGAGTCCGCGCTTCCTATCCTGATCAGCCTGTAGGGCTCCCTGTCATCGACCCTGACGCCTATCTTGAAACCCTGCACCGTCACGCAGAGGTTGTCGTAGTCCGCAGTCACCTCGGCCTCGACCTTTCCGGGCACGAGACGCGAGAAGTTGCGCATGTCGCAGAAGTTCATATAGAGCTCTTCCGGCCTCCGCGACACCTGACCGTGCTTGCTTGAATAGTGTGTTGTCATAAATCCGCTTAATTGCTACATTTGCAGCCACACAAAGATAGCAAAATTCCTCATGCACAGGATATATTTCGAAAAACGCTGCATCATTATCTGCGATCCGTCGGAACAGGCCCTCGCCGATCCCAACTCGATAGAATTCCACATCGGCGGGCAGATCAACATCCACACCCTCGTCGCGATGTTCGAAGCCTCCGAATCGCTTTCGCGCATCTACATCCCCACCGAGGACACGGAATGGATGTACCGCAGGGTCTGCGCCGAATTCAAGGAGGTCGACGCCGCGGGCGGACTCGTGTCGAACCGGCGCGGAGATTACCTGCTGATAAGCAGGAACGGCCTCTGGGACCTGCCCAAGGGCCACAGGGAGCAGGGGGAGGACATAAGGCTCACGGCGATACGGGAAGTGCGGGAGGAGACCGGCGTCGACCAGCTGGAGCTCGGAAGGCTCATCTGCATAACCGACCACTGCTATCTGCGCGCTGGAATATGGCATCTCAAGCACACATGGTGGTACGACATGCTCTACACCGATCCCGTGGACCTGACGCCCCAGCGCGAGGAGGACATAAGCAAGGCCGCATGGGTGGCGCGTTCGAGTCTGCCTCCGTTCCTAAAGAACACCTATCCGTCCATACAGGAGGTCTTCCGCGAAGCGAAGGCGTGAACCGGCACGGGACGGCGGGAGATTCCGCCGGCGGGTGAAACTTTTTGCAAGCGGCCGCCGTATAGTATAAGTATCGCGATACTGAAACCGAGATGAAACTTTCACAATTCAACTTCAACCTGCCGAAGGAAAAGATAGCTACCGAGCTGCAGCCGGAGGTGAACGGCAGGATACAGTGGAGGGACGAGTGCAAGCTGCTGGTCCTCCATAAGGACAGCGGAGAGATAGAGCACCGCAGATTCAAGGACATCATAGACTACTTCGGGAAGGGCGACCGCTTCGTGCTCAACGACACCAAGGTGTTCCCCGCCAGGCTGCTCGGCAAGAAGGAGAAGACCGGGGCCGACATCATGGTGTTCCTGCTCCGGGAGCTCAACAGGGAGCAGCGGCTCTGGGACGTGATAGTGGATCCAGCCCGGAAGATCCGCATAGGCAACAAGCTCTATTTCGGCGACGACGACAGCATGGTGGCCGAAGTGATAGACAACACCACCTCGCGCGGAAGAACGCTGCGCTTCCTCTACGACGGCCCCTACGAGCAGTTCAAGGAGGCGCTGTTCAGCCTCGGCAAGACGCCGGTTCCCGAATGGGTGAAGGCTGAGCCCGACGAGAAGGACGCCGAGGAGTTCCAGACCATCTTCGCCAGGCACGAAGGCGCCGTATCGGCTCCGGCGGCCAGTCTCCATTTCAGCAGGGAGCTGCTCAACCGAATGATACTCAAGGATATCGAGAAGACGTTCATCACCGTCCACATGGGCATAGGCCACTTCCGCAGGGTCGATGTGGAGGACCTGTCGAAGCACAAGATGGACGGCGAGAGGTTCATCATCAGCGAGCAGGCGGCCGACGAGATCAACGCCGCCAAGCGCTCCGGGCACAAGATCTGCGCGGTCGGCGTCACGGTGATACGCGCGCTCGAGACCTATGTGACCACCGAGAACGAGGTGAGGCCCAACGATTCATGGACCAACAAGTTCATCTTCCCGCCCTACGATTTCTCCGTGCCCGACGCTATCGTGTCGAACTTCCACCTCCCGCAGTCGACCATGCTGATGACGGTCGCCGCATTCGGAGGCTATGACAATGTGATGAAGGCCTACGAGGAAGCCCTGAACAACGACTACCGCTTCGGCCCCTACGGCGACGCGATGCTGATTCTTTAAGCGGAAAATTGCCTATCTTTGTCCGGACTTGAATTATGAAGAATGGACAAGGAAAGACTCTCCGTCGTCGGCGCGATCGCGCTTAACGGCATTTTCGGTGACGAGCCGCAGATAGCAAGGAGCATAATCGGCGCCCTCGGCTCAACCCATGCGCTTTTCGAACTTTCCGAGAAGGAAATCTCCGCACTGTTCGGCCCCGGAAGCAGATACCGCGGCAGGATAGGCCCGGGCCTGCTCGAAGCGGCCGACAGGACTTACGACAGCCTGCGCTCGCAGGGATGCAGCTTCGTATGCCTTGGCGACGAAGCCTACCCGCGGCTGCTGGCCGAATGCCCCGACGCCCCCGTGCTTCTGTACATACGCAGCTCCACCCCGCCGGAAAGACTCTTCAACGGACGGCCCGCGGTCTCCATCGTGGGGACGCGCAATGTCAGCATGTACGGAAGCGACTGGTGCGCGCGCATAGTCGCAGCGCTCGCGAAAGCCGGAAGAGCGCCGGTCATTGTCAGCGGACTCGCGATAGGGGTCGACGTCACCGCCCATCTGGCCGCACTCGGGCACTCGCTGCCCACGATAGGGGTAAGTCCGGTCGGAATCGACAGCATCTACCCCCGCCGGCACGCCGTCGTCGCCGAAAGGATGGCGGGCGCGCCCGGTAGCGCCGTAATCACCGACTATCCTCCGGGAACCGTCCCCCTGCCCCATGTCTTCCTGCGCCGCAACCGCATAATCGCCGGGCTCTCGGAGGCCACCGTGCTCGTCGAGTCGAAGGTGAAGGGCGGAGGCATGATGACCGCAAGGCTCGCCGCAGGCTACGGCAGGAGCGTGCATGTGCTCCCCGGACGCGCGGACGACATATACTCGTCCGGATGCAACCGGCTTCTCGCGGAAAAGCTCGCCGAGCCGATAACTTCGGCGGAAGCGCTCGTCGAAGCCCTCGGTCTGGGACGCACGCCGGAGCGGCGGGTGAGCCCCGGAGAAACGGTCAGGCGGCATTTCTCCTCCGCGCTTTCCCCGCAGGAGACCGAAGCCGTCGTGAAGCTCTACGGGCTGATCCGCCGGAACCGCGGCGTCAGTTACGACGAACTCTGCGGCATGAGCAGGCTCGGCTACTCCGAAGTCGCGAAATTCGCCGGCATGCTCGAAAACGCCGGTTTCATCCTCACGGACATGCTCCAGAGATGTACAACGAACCCTAAAATTGCTTAATTTTGTAGAATTATGGAGTTCATCGACACTCATACCCATACCTACGACGAGGCCTTCGACGGCTGCGAGGACGAGGTGATCGCCAGAGCGGTGGCCGCCGGGGTCAGCACGATGCTGGAGGCCGACATCGACTCGCGCGAAAGAGGCAGGATGCTGGCCCTGACCGCCAGGCATCCGGGAGTCCTGCGCCACATGATAGGGCTCTACCCCGGCTCGGTCCGCGACGACTGGAGGGACGAGATAGACGCGCTCGAGGCCGCCCGGACGCCGGAAGCCGTCGCCGTGGGGGAGATAGGCCTGGACTACCATTACGGAAAGGAGTTTGCCGAGCAGCAGAAAGAGGCGTTCAGGGTGCAGCTGGAGCTCGCCGCGCAGTGGGACCTCCCGGTCAACATACACCTGCGCGACGCGACGGGGGACTTCCTCGACATTATCGAGGACTGCCGGCATCTGCACCTGAGGGGCAACCTGCACGCCTTCAGCGGCAGCTGGGAGACCTTCAGCAGGCTCAGCCGCTCCGGAGACTGGTATGTGGGCATAGGCGGGGTCGTAACCTTCAGGAAGGCTTCGATAGCCGCGGAACTGCACCGCTTCCCGCTCGACCGCCTGCTCCTGGAGACCGACGCGCCCTATCTCACGCCCGTGCCTCACAGAGGCGAAAGGAACGAAAGCTCGATGATTCCGCTCATCGCCGCCGAAGTCGCGCGCCTGACCGGCGAGAGCCTGGAAGCCGTGGCCGCCGCGACCACGGCCAACGCACGAAAACTGTTTGCCTTATGAATTTCAATATTTTCAGGGACAGGTCCGCGAAGACATCCTCCGTGCTGCTGATCTACACCGGAGGCACCATAGGGATGAAGGAGGACCCCGCGGACGGCACGCTGAAGCCGTTCAACTTCGACAGCCTGCTGGAAGAGGTTCCGGAACTGCGCAAGTTCGGGCTGACCATAGACTCCTACACCTTCTCTCCGCTCATAGATTCCTCGAACGTGGAGCCCTCGCTGTGGCAGTCGCTCGCAAGGCTCATCCAGGAGCGCTACGAACGCTACGACGGCTTCGTGATTCTCCACGGGACCGACACGATGGCCTACAGCGCGTCGGCGCTGAGCTTCATGCTCGACAACCTCTGCAAGCCGGTCATATTCACCGGCAGCCAGCTTCCGGTGGGCAGGCCGCGCACCGACGGCAAGGAGAACCTGATCTCGGCCGTGGAGATAGCCGCCGCCAAGGACTCCTACGGCTGCGCGGTGGTCCCCGAGGTGTGCATCTGCTTCAACTCGCAGCTGTTCAGGGGCAACCGGAGCACCAAGGTCAACGCCACCGGCTTCGACGCCTTCAGCTCTCCCAACTATCCGGCGCTCGCCACGGCCGGCATAAACATAAAATACAACAACGGCTTCATACACTACCCGGCGTCGAGGAGCAGAAACCTTTCGATACACGACGAACTTGACACCCGTGTGTCCATACTCAAGATCCACCCCGGCATCACCGAGCAGGCGGTCAGCGACATACTGCTCGGCCCCGGCACAAGGGCGGTGATACTCGAGACCTACGGATCGGGCAACGCGATCTCCAAACCCTGGTTCATCCAGATCGTGAAGGAGGCCGCATCGCGCGGCAAGATCCTGCTCAACGTCACCCAGTGCCTGAGCGGCGACGTCGACATGGACCTCTACGCCACGGGCCGCAGCCTCAAGGAAGCCGGAGTCATTTCGGGCCACGACATCACGACCGAGAGCGCGCTCGGGAAGCTCTTTTATCTGATGGGCAACTACATGGACAACGGCAGGGTCAAGGAGCTTCTCGAACGCAACCTGAAAGGTGAAATATCAAAATAAGTATTGTCAAATGAAATATTATTATTAAATTGCACC
>CALVAD010000006.1 GCA_944325495.1 uncultured Bacteroidales bacterium
TCCGACCTTCGCGCCGACCTTGGCAGTCCGCAGCTGCCGTTCATCTTCGGCGAACTCGCCCCGTGGCTCAAGGACGCCACGGCAGGGGAGTTCCGGGAGATGCTGCACGAAGCCGCACGGGTCATACCGTATTCCGCCTGCGTCCCGTCACGGGGGCTGACCCCGCTGCGCGATGAACACGACCCGCATTTCGATGCCGCGAGTCAGGTCATATTCGGCCGCAGATATGCCGAAGCGCTGTTGGAGGTGCTCGGTATGGACGAGTGACGCTGCCGCCTTTCCGCACCGGCCGCTGCACCGACAGCAAAGAAAGAGGGACTGACTCGAAATAAGAGTCAGCCCCTTTTCCATAACCGGACCGGTCCTGTCAGAGTCAGAACACGCGGCTGACAGGCCTGATCAGGAAGTTGAACTCGTAGTCGCCGTACTTGACCTGATACTCGGGCCTTGCGATGCGGCCCCAGCTGTCCTCGCATCCCAGACCGGCCTGCACGAGGTCGATGCACAGGTTGGTGAGGTCGGCTTCGGGAACTTCGGGCGAGTGGCCGTTCGCCTTGGCGAGGCCTTCGTCGAGCGACTCGATCGTGTAGTGCAGGGCGGAGGCGGAGAACGGTGCGGCGGCGGTGATTTCAAGACCGCGGCCTGCGGCGTTGAACAGCTTCCACCAGCGTATGTCGCTCTTGGTTCCGGTCTCCTGCGGCCTTATGTACGGGTAGAACTGCTCGTCCACGCTCTGCCGGTAGATGCCGAGGTCGGCGCAGTTCTTGCGGTCGGCGTAGTTCTCGACGGGGCCGCGGCCGTAGTACTCGATCTCCGAGAACTCCTCAGGCATGGGCAGCTGCATTCCGAAGCGGAACATGTTGGGCACGTCGCTGCGGCTCTTGTCGGCGACGAGACGCTGGTTCACGAGCACGGCGCCCTCGTTGTTGATCGTATAGCTTATCTCAAGCACGGAGCCGGTCGCGGGCATCTCATGTCTGGTCTTCACGACCGCGAGTCCGTCCTCGATTGAGGCGTCAAGAGAGCTGAGCTTCATTTCGGGCTCTTTCCATACACGGTATTTGAGCTGGAGGTTGGCGCCGAAGTCGTTGTCGGTGGGTGCCCTCCAGAAATTCGGCTCCAGTTCGGCGCCGTCCTTGAGGAAGGAAAGACCGTCCTTTTCGTAGAGGCAGATGAAACCGCTGCGGCGGCTGAAGTCTATGCGGAAGTCCTCGCCGACGACTCCCAGGGAGTTGAGCTCGTTCTCGACGAGCACCGGTGCGGCGACGGGGATGTTGGGCTCGACATGATTCTTCAGCACGGGTTCGGCAACCACGGCTTCGCTCAGGCTCAGCTGCTCGCGGGCCACGCAGTATCCGGCTTCGAGCAGGGTCTCCGCCTCCTTGAGGCAGTAGCTGAGGTTGAGCAGCCATTCGTGTCCGGCCTCAAGCTCGCCCACGGGCAGATTCAGCTTCACGCGCTCGCCGGGAGCGATTTCGGGCAGATTCTCCACGGAACCGTTCCTGACGGGACGGCCGTCGCGCAGCAGCGTCCAGTCCAGACGGTAGGCGTCCAGGTTGCGGAAGGAGAATTCGTTGTATATCTCGATGCCGCCGTCGCCGAGCAGGCTGCTGTGGATGTCCTGATATATCCGGCCGACCTCGTACATGTGCGGATTGGGCACTCTGTCGGGGCTGATCAGGCCGTTGTCGCAGAAGTTGAAGTCGGAGCCGTCGTAGGGGTTGAAGTCACCGCCGTAGGCGTATATCATCGCTCCGTTGTCGCCGGTCCACCTGATGGACTGGTCCACGAAGTCCCAGATGAAGCCTCCCTGGTACTTGGGATATTTGCGCACGATGTCCCAGTATTCCTTGAATCCGCCCTCGGAGTTGCCCATCGCGTGTGCGTACTCGCACTGTATCAGAGGCTTCTGCATCGCGGGGTTCTCGCAGTACTCTATGCAGCGGTCATACCCGAGGTACATGGGGCAGTAGACATCGGTCTTGCCGTCGTATCTGGCCTGTTCGTACTGCACGGGGCGCGAGGGGTCCTCGGCCTTGATCCAGTCGTATGCGGCCTCGAAGTTGGGGCCGTAGCCGGCCTCGTTGCCGAGCGACCAGAAGATGATGCTGGGATGGTTGAACGACCGCTGCACGTTGCGCTGGTTCCTCTCCATGTGCGCCTGGGCGTAGTCGTCCCTCTTGGCGAGAGTCCTTTCGCCGTAGCCCATGCCGTGGCTCTCTATGTTGGCCTCGGCCACCATATAGATGCCGTAGCGGTCGCAGAGCTCGTACCAGAACGGATCGTCGGGGTAGTGGCAGGTGCGCACGGCGTTGATGTTGAACTGCTTCATGATGCGGATGTCCTGGATCATCCTCTCGCGGCTGATGACATAGCCTCCGTCGGGATCCATTTCATGGCGGTTGACGCCCTTGAAGAGCACGCTCTTGCCGTTGATCAGCACCTGGGCGTCCTTTATCTCGATCTTTCTGAATCCGACGTTCACAGGTATTGTCTCGTTGCCCGCCGTGGCCACCAGCTTGTAGAGATAAGGGGTCTCGGCCGTCCATTTGCGTGGGTTCTCTATGTCGAAGCTGAATTTCCCGGGGGCCTGGACCTCGCGTGTCACCACGGTGTTGCCGTCGGCGTCGAGCAGGGTCAGGGTCACGTCCAGCCGGCTCCTGCCGCTCAGGGTCACGTCGAGCGTCGCGTCGGCGTAATCGGCGTCAAGGTCGGTGCTGACGCGGATGTCCTCTATCCTCTTCTTGTCCCTGGCGTACAGATAGCAGTCCCTCGCGACTCCGGAATACCTGAAGAAGTCCTGGTCCTCAAGGTAGCTGCCGTCGCACCAGCGGAACACCTGGAAGCATATCAGGTTCTCCTCTCCGGGCCTGAGGTATTTCGTGAGGTCGAATTCGGCTTCGAGCTTGCTGTCCTCGCTGTAGCCCACGTACCTGCCGTTCACCCAGAGATACATGTTCGAGGTCACCGACCCGAAATGTGCGATGATATCCTTTCCCTTCCAGTCGGCGGGGATTTCCAGCACCCTGCGGTAGCTGCCCACATGGTTGTTCTCGACGGGCACGTAGGGGGGATCGTTCTCGAACTGGTTGCGCCAGGCGTATCCTGTGTTCACATAGATGGGATCGCCGTAGCCGTGCAGCTCCCAGATTCCGGGCACTGGAATCTCGCCCCAGTGGCTGTCGTCGTAGTCGCTGCGGAAGAAGTCGGTAGGCCTCTGGTCGGCGTCCTTCACCCAGGCGAACTTCCAGCTGCCGTTGAGGTTCAGGTAGTTTTCCGACAGCTCGGCCCTGCCTTCCATCGCGGCTTCCGGACTTTCGTAGGCGAAATAGGAACTGTGCATCGGAGCCCTTCCGGTCGAATTGACCCTCGGATCTTTCCACTCCGTGAATGTTTGCGCGCCCGCCTGCAGGCACACGGCTGCGAGGAGCGCGGCGGTCAGGAATTTTGTATTCATATAGAAACAGAAAGTTTTAGTGTTGCGTAAATATACGAATTATTAATCGGAAAGCACGGACTCCTGAATATAAAAATCACTCTTCCGCAGCTTCCCTTCCGCCCGCCGGAAATGCCGCCCGGACGCATCGTGGCTTGCATATATCAAAAAGTTGCGTACCTTTATTCGTTCAATTGCATCAAAGACGGATACTATGAGCGACATCAAGCAGGCTGAAAGGATACAGACATCGATTCTCAACGCGGCCGAGAAGAAGGCTCTTGTGTGGCTGGCGAAGCGGCAGCCGAAGTGGATGACCTCCGACATACTGACCGGAATCGGCTTCTTCGGCGCCGTGGTGATAGCGGCGGGCTACATGCTCACCGGCCGGAACCCCGCCTTCCTCTGGCTGGCTTCGCTGGGGCTTGTGATCAACTGGTACGGCGACTCGCTCGACGGCACCCTCGCCAGAGTGCGCAACACCCAGAGGCCGATATACGGCTATTATCTCGACCATACCGTCGACGGCATCAACGAGAGCCTTATGTTCATCGGAATAGGCCTTTCCGGCCTGATGCATCTTTCCGTCTCCCTGGGAATACTCGTACTCTACCTGCTGCTGACGATCAACGTGAGCGTCAACGCCCACCTTAAGAAGGAATTCCGGCTCACCTATGCCAAGCTCGGCCCCACGGAGTTCCGCATACTCGGCATAATTGCGAACACCCTGCTGTTCTTCATCCGTCCTTTCAGGGAGTTCACGCTGGACATCAGCGTCTGCGGGAAGGACCTGACCCTTTACTCCCTCGATCTGGTAGGTCTGGCGGTCATTCTGCTCCTGCTGGTGATACATCTTGTGACCATCGCGGGCGACGCCCGCTATTATGCGAAGATTGATCCGAAGAAATAGCGGCGGATGCCTCTCTGGCTCAACATAGTGATCGTCATCGCGGTCCTCAGCATAGTGACCATGGTCATCGCCGAAAACCGCCATCCCGTGCGCACTCTTGCATGGATAGTGGTCCTCGTCTGTCTGCCGGGCCTCGGGCTCGTGCTCTATTTTTTCTTCGGCAGGGACAACCGCGGCAGGCGCCTGATTTCCGACGACGACCTCACGCTCCTGAAATCGATGACAGAGGAGCAGTGCCGCGAATGCGTCTGCCGCCGTCTGCCGGCGGAGAACGACGATCTCATCAAGCTGCTGTGGCGCACCAACCGCGCATATCCGCTGGAAGGCAACGCCGTGCGCGTCTACACCGATTTCGACGCCATGTTCTCCGACCTGCTTGCGGATCTCGAGCGTGCCGAGGATCATATCCATTTCGAATTCTTCAAGGTCGAGGATGACCCCGTCGGGCGTAAGATCGAGGACGTTCTCGTCCGCAAGGCGCAGGCCGGGCTGGAAGTCAGGCTGCAATACGACGATGCGGCGAATCTCGGCCGGAAGCGCTTTTTCCGCCGCATGGAGAGGGGCGGCGTGCTGGTGCAGCCGTTCATCAAGGTGGAGATCCCCTTCCTTTCGAGCAACACCAACTACCGCAACCACCGCAAGGTGGTGGTCATAGACGGCAAGGTGGGCTATCTCGGCGGCATGAACATCGCCGAGAGATATTCCACCGGCATACGCGGCGGCCGCTGGCGGGACACCCACATGCGCGTCGAAGGCCCCGCCGTCTCCGAACTGCAGACGAGCTTCCTGACCGACTGGCAGTTCTCGTCCAAGGAGCTGCTTGCCTCGCGGCGCTATTATCCGCGGCTCGGTCCGTGCGGCGGGGTGCTCATGCAGGTGGCGACCGCCGGCCCCATGGACGAATGGCATGTGATCATGCAGGGTCTCGTAAGGATGATTTCCAGCAGCAGCCGGTACATCTACATCCAGTCCCCGTATCTTATTCCCACGGATTCGGTGCTGGAGGCGCTGCGCAACGCCGCGCTCGCGGGCGTGGACGTTAGGATAATGATTCCGTACCGCGGCGACAGGGGAGTCACGGTGCCTCTCGCCTCCCGTTCGTATGTGAAGGAGGTGATCGCCGCCGGCGTCAAGGTCTTCTTCTATCCGAGCGGCTACATGCATTCCAAGGCGGTGGTCTCCGACGACCGCGTGGCCACCATAGGCTCGACCAACATGGATGTGCGCAGCTATGAGCAGGACTTCGAGATCAACGCCTTCATCTACGACAGGGAGGTGGCCCTTGAACTGCGTGACGCCTTTCTCGAAGACCAGAGGACATGTTGGCAGGCCGAGCCCGACAAATGGTCGCGCAGGCCGCTGCATGTGCGTTTCGCGGAGTCGCTGGCGCGGCTGCTGTCGCCGTTGCTGTAGAACGGCGGCGGGCCGCCATGATGCTGCGGATAAATTTTCATAACTTTGCCGAAAATCGATATTGTCATGAAAAGGATATCATTGTTTGCCGCGGCGGCGCTGGCCATGCTTTCGCTCTGCTGCTGCCAGGAGAAGCCGGACCGGGGCGCGGAACCGGTCATCAGGCTTGGCTTCGACGGAGACCTGCGCCTGCCCGCGGAAGGCGGCGAGGAGTCTTTCGGCTACAGCATCGAGTCCCCCGCCCGGGACGGAGAGCTGCAGGTGTCCGCGCCGGACGCGGACTGGATAGGGGATTTCGCCGTTGAGGACGGCGGCCGCGTGAAATTCCGCGTCGACCCTAACGGAACCGCAGAGTCCCGCGAGACCGCTGTCCGGCTGGAATATGTCTACGGCGGCGGCAGCGTAGGATGCAGCTTCACTGCCGTTCAGGAGGCCTCCGGCGGAGAATGGACGGGGCCGGTGCCCGACGTCATATGTCCCGACCAGCTGGTGCCGGCCGAGGGCGGCCAGTTCGTCGTATACTACTATGTCAATGACGCCGCGGAGGACGGGGTCGTAAGTTTCAGCCACGAGGACTGCTCCTGGGCCAGCGATTTCCTGCTCGACGAAACCGAGATGAGGTTGAGCTTCACCGCGGAGCCCAACGGCGGCGCCAGGCGCGAGTTCCGCTTCACCCTGACCTATACCTATGGCGGCGGCCGTTTCAAGGACGAGATTGAAGTCTCCGTGACGCAGCTCGCATCGGCGTCGGAGGCTCCGGACAAGGAAAGGGAGATGTCATACGCCATGGGTACCTACAACGGGACGGACATGACGTACACGAGCGTCCACGAATATCATATCTATATGTCCAACAAGCCTTTCGACGTTCCTGACGAATATGCCTCCGCGAGCGCAAGCTACGACGTCGACCTGTTCGGCGTGGCGCCCGCCGATCCCGTGACCATGCTCCCCGCGGCCGGAGAATACGAATACGGAGTGACCTATATGAAGGACACGTTCTCGCTTTATTTCCATGACATCTTCGGCGAATGGCATTCATTCATCGGCGGCACCCTCGTCCTCGACTACGATGCCGACGGGAACATGCTGCTGGACATTACGGCTACCGACGAAACCGGCGAAGTGCACAAGGTCACGTTCGCCGGTCCCGTCGGATTCGAGGATATCAGAGATTCGGAGGATTAGAAGCTGAAGGAGACGTAGGCTCTGAGGCCGTCCGTTTTCAGCGGGGAAGTGCCGCCTTCAAGGAAGTCGTTCATCTCTCCGCTCCCGCTTCTATATTCGCAGCCGAGCCCGATGAAGCCGTAGGAGACCCTGCCTCCCGCGACTATGTATCCCATGTATCCTCCCAGTATGGTTCCGTCACCGGTGTTGAAGCTGGCCGAGAAAGTGGGGGCGTAGCGGCAGTAGAGCGCGACGTTCAGCTTGTCCACGGGATTGAAGGTCAGTGAAAGTCCTGCCTGCACCCCTATCTCCGCCTGATGCAGAGGACTCTCGACGAGGCCTGCTTCCTCGTCGAGGACCATGGTCGTGAAGCTGTTGTAGCTGAGGTCCATCCAGGTAGCGTCGATTCCGATCTTCATGAGACCGGCGATCGGCTTCTTGTGCAGGAAATAGGTTCTTGTAGTGGAGAAAGCGGCTCCGAAATTGTTTTTCAGGGACAGGTCTCCGGAACTCATTTCCATGGAGGAGTAGCTGATGACCCTGTGCTTTCCGCGGAAATACCCGTCGTCGGCACTTGCGCTGGCGGCTATGAAGCAGGCCAGGACGGTCAGAATCAAGAATTTTTTCATTTGAAGAGTTTTTTTTGTTTTACTGCCTCTGCGAGGCGGCGCCAAAGTTAGCAATTTTTCGGGAAATCTCCGGAGCAATGCCGTCCTGTATGCCCAGCGCGGACGCGACGGCCAGGACGGTTCTGCGGTTGATCTCCATGTCCGCTCCTGAGCCTCCGCTCTCCGGCGTGATGCCGCCGCAGATGTCGGCGCCGATGATTCCGTGGCCGCCGCGGCGTGAACGGAGGCCGGAGAGTATCGTCGCCAGTTCCTCCAGGCTCATGTCCCCCTGGTCCCAGCCGGTGCGCGCATGGTCCCGGGAAAGCACGTCGATGTCGACGGACAGATAGAGCGGCAGGCCGTCATCCGGCCACGCGCCGTCATGGTCAGTGGGGCGGCGGATCCAGCGGAAGTCGCGCAGCATCGGAAGCTGTCGTGCGCGCGCCGCCCAGTTCCCGCAGCTCAGAAGCTCCTGTCCGAACGCGCCGCTCTGGTCGTCCGGGTGGTTGTCTATCAGGAGCAGCGCGAACGGCCGGTCTATCCTTTCGAGCCAGAACAGCGTCTGATAGTGGTAGTCGCCCGTGCCTATGTAGTGCACGGCTTCGAGGGGCAGGGCGGAGATGCGCTTTCTCATCTCGGCGCCGGCCTCGCCGGAGCAGTAGCAGCAGCTGCCCTCAAGTCCGGAGAAATCCGAAAGAACCAGTTCCATAAACATGGCGGCCGTTTGAATTTTCATCAAAAATGCACATTTCTTTTGAAACCATAAGGATTTTTCAGAAATTTTATTCGTATATTTGTATAATTAGCGGAGAATACGAGATGCAATCTGACGGACAATTCGAACTCGACCCTGAAAAGGTCTACACATCTATGGATGAACTTACGCTCGACACCGACGAAGGCCCCAGGACATTGAAAATGGGGGTCTGGATCAATGTCGATCCGGTGCGCATACATAGGATGATAGTCCGCGACAAGGTCCTTCAGGTGGATGTTCTCGAAGTTCTCAACCCGCTCGTCAGCAAGCTCCGCAGAGCCGATCCCGAGTATTACAAGAGATTCATGGGGCTCAGGCTCGTCATAGACTATCCCGGATACAGCACCGGCATCCTTGCCAAGATACCGTTCGAGAACGACCCGGTCGGGTTCTACAAATGGTGGCGCAAGGGCAAGCATGAGGACAAGGTATATCTGTCGCTCGGCAACAGGATCCGTCTTTTCCAGAAAGTCGCCATGATGGAGCCGCGGATGATACTCAAGAAAGATCTTGAAATCCTTAATCAATAAGCGCCAAGCGATGGAAGAACAGTTAAAGCAGACTTGTCTTCACGACCTGCATCTCGGGTTGGGGGCAAAGATGAGTCCGTTCGCGGGCTATGACATGCCCATACAGTACAGCGGAATAATCGACGAGCACAACGCGGTGCGCAATCACGCCGGAGTCTTCGATGTGTCCCACATGGGGGAGATATTCATTTCCGGAGAGGACGCGGAGAGATTCGTGAACCATATATTCACCAACGACGTGAGCGGACTGGAGCCCGGAAAGATACTCTACGGCATGATGCTCTACGAGGACGGCGGGACCGTGGACGACCTGCTGGTCTACAAGGAGTTCGAGCCCCGGCGCTATCTGCTCGTGGTCAACGCCTCGAACATCGGCAAGGACTACGCCTGGATAAAGATGCAGGCCTGCCGCTGGAAGGTCGAGGTCGACAACCAGTCCGACATCTGGGGGCAGATCGCGGTCCAGGGACCCGAAGCCGAGAAGACGGTGACAGAAGTGCTCGGCTTCTCCGGAGCCTCTGACCTTAAGTTCTATGAATTCTGCAATCACGCCGCCGCGGACGGAAGCCGCGTCATCCTGAGCCGCACCGGCTATACGGGCGAGGACGGCTTCGAGATATATGCGTCCCCCGAGCTCATACGCGCTTACTGGAAGTCGCTCATGGCCGCCGGCGTGAAGCCCTGCGGGCTCGGATGCCGCGACACCCTGCGTTTCGAGGCCGGACTGCCGCTCTACGGCGACGAACTCAGCGCGGAGATATCTCCCGTGATGGCCGGGCTGTCGATGTTCTGCAAGTTCGACAAGCCGGAGTTCATCGGAAAGGAGGCCATCGCCGCCCAGAAGGCGGAAGGCGCCCCGCGGCGCATCGTGGGCATCGAGCTTCAGGACAGCGCAGTGCCCCGCGCGGGCTATCCCGTGGAGCTTGAGGACGGGACCGAGGTCGGACACGTGACCACGGGCTATCATTCCATAACTCTCGGCAGAAGCCTTTGCTTCGCGCTGGTCGACAGCGGGCATGCCGCCCTCGGGACTCCGCTTTTCATCCGCATACGCAGGCGCGTGTTCCCCGGCACCGTGGTGAAAAAGAGATTTTATCAAACAAATTATAAGAAGTAATGAGCAAGATAGTTGACGGACTCCTGTACAGCGAGTCCCACGAATGGGTTAAAGTCGATGGCAACGTGGCTATCGTGGGCATTTCGGACTATGCGCAGAGCGAACTCGGCGACATCACCTACGTGGACATGCCCGAACCTGACGACGAGTTCAAGGCCGGCGACGATTTCGGGGCGGTCGAGAGCGTGAAGACTTCCGGCGAGATCATAGCTCCCGTATCCGGAAAGGTGGTTGCGTGCAACACCGAGCTTGCGGAGCATCCGGAACTCATCAACGAGGACGCATATTCCGCCTGGATAGTGAAGATAGAGATGAGCGACAGATCCGAGCTCGACTCGCTGCTCAACGCTTCGGCATACGCAAAGCTCCTGGGCTGACATTCCGCTGATATGGGAACATTCTGCTATTTCCCCCATACCGAGGAGGACATAGCCCGCATGCTCGAAAGGATAGGGGTGAAGTCGCTCGACGACCTCTATTCCGACGTGCCGGCGGACTTCATATACAAGGGGGAGTACGACCTCCCGTCCGCGATGAGCGAGCAGGAAGTGCGCGACCATTTCGCGCGTCTCGCTTCGATGAACCGGAAGCTCAAGGTCTTCGTGGGGCAGGGCGCATACGACCACTGCACGCCTTCAGCGATACCTTATCTGACATCCCGCAGCGAATTCCTCACCGCATATACGCCCTACCAGTGCGAAATATCGCAGGGGACTCTGCGCTATATCTTCGAATGGCAGACCATGATATGCCGCCTGACCGGACTTGACTGCTCCAACGCCTCTATGTACGACGGGCCAACCGCCGCCGCGGAGGCGATGAGGATGTGCGTCGCATGCACCAGGAAGCGCAATACCGTGCTGCTTTCGGCCGGACTGCTTCCGCATGTCATAGCCACCGTGCGCAGCTACGCGAAATACGAGGGCACGCAGATAATCGTGAGCGATGATCTTGCGGGCGGCATTTCCGCGCATGCTTCCGACCTTGCGGGCGTCATCGTGCCTTCGATTGACCGCGACGGCATTATCCGCGACCTCGAAGGGCTCGCGGAGCAGGTCCACGCCGCCGGGGCGCTGCTGGTCGAATATTGTGACCCCTCCGCTCTCGGAGTATTGAAGACGCCCGCGGAATGGGGCGCGGACATCGCAGTGGGCGACGGACAGCCACTCGGCATTCCGCTCAATTTCGGCGGACCCTATGTGGGCTTCATGGCATGCCGGAAGGACTACATGCGCAAGTTGCCAGGCCGTATCGTCGGACAGACCGAGGATGCCGCCGGCCGCCGCTGCTTCGTGCTGACGCTCCAGGCCCGCGAGCAGCACATACGCCGCGAGAAGGCGACTTCGAACATCTGCTCGAACCAGTCGCTGATGGCTCTGTGGTGCACGATATACCTGTCGCTCATGGGCCCCGAAGGTCTGAGGCGGGTCAACGGACTCTGCTGGGAGAGGTCCCACTACCTGCATGACGAACTCCTGAAGACCGGCCTTTTCGACGAGGTGCACGAAGGCGAATTCCTCAAGGAGTTCGTGCTGAAGCCGCATATCCCTGCGGAAAGGCTCATGCACGCCCTGCTCGACGCCGGCTATTTCGCCGCGCTTCCGACGGCGGAGGGGAACGTGAGCTTCTGCGTGACCGAGAAGCACGGGAAGGATGAAATCGACGGACTTGTAAAAACAGTGAGGGAGCTTGCGAGATGAAATACTACGACAAACTGATATTCGAGCTTTCGAGGCCAGGAAGGACAGGATTCTCGCTTCCGGCGGCCGAGGGCGGCATGCCTGTCGGCGGAAAACTGTGGCGCGGCTCCGCCCCGGAGCTTCCCGAGGTGAGCGAACCGGATGTCGTAAGACATTACACGAACCTCAGCCAGATGAATTTCGGCGTGGACACCGGATTCTATCCGCTCGGATCCTGCACGATGAAGTACAACCCCAAGCTCAATGAGGAGATAGCCGCGATGCCCGGGTTCACCGGCCAGCACCCGCTACAGCCGAAGGAGAGCACCGAAGGCAGCAGGGCGGTGTTCGAGGAACTCGACAAGGCTCTCGCCGCCATCACGGGCATGAAGCGTTTCACCTTCAGGCCCTGCGCCGGCGCCCACGGGGAGCTGACGGGCCTGATGCTGATGAAGGAATACCATCTCGGCAGGGGAGACCTGGCGCGCACCAAGGTCATAGTGCCGGACAGCGCGCACGGCACCAACCCCGCGTCGGCGGCCTGCTGCGGCTATGAGATAGTCGTGGTCAAGTCCAAGGCCGACGGCCTCGTGGACGTGGAGGATCTGAAGCCTCTGCTCGGGCCCGACATAGCCGGCATCATGATGACCAATCCCAATACCCTCGGGCTTTTCGAGAAGGACATAAAGGAGATAGCCGAGCTTGTGCACGGCTGCGGCGGCCTGCTCTACTACGACGGGGCCAACATGAACCCTCTGCTCGGAGTGGCGCGTCCCGGGGACATGGGCTTCGACATACTGCATCTGAACCTGCACAAGACCTTCTCTACGCCTCATGGCGGGGGAGGTCCGGGAAGCGGTCCGGTAGGAGTCTCGGAGAGGGTTCTGCCCTATCTGGACATCCCGCATGTCAGCGGCTTCCACGGCAATTTCACGGTGATGTTGCGTGCTCTGGCCTATATTCTGATGCTCGGCAGGGAGAACATACGCATGGCCGGCAGGCTCGCGACGCTCAACGCCAATTATGTGAAGGAATCCCTGAAAGACTGCTACAGGCTGCCTATACCGTCAGTCTGCAAGCATGAGTTCGTGTTCGACGGTCTGCTCGAACCTAACGGGACCACGACCCTGGATGTGGCCAAGAGGCTGCTGGACTACGGTTTCCATGCTCCGACCATCTATTTCCCCCTGCTTTTCCATCAGGCCATAATGATTGAGCCTACGGAGACGGAATCGCCCGAGACCCTCGATGCGTTCATCGAGGTAATGAGGAAGATAGCCGAGGAGGCCAGGACCGATCCCGGGCTCCTGCATTCGGCGCCGAGGACCGCTCCCGTCGGCCGTCCCGACGAGACCCGCGCCGCCCGGCAGCCCATATTGAAATACGAGGCCTGACGATGAAGAAAAGTCATAAGGGCCTGCTGGTGCTTGCCGTCCCTTTTCTGCTGGGCTTCCTCGCCGGCTATCTGGTCAGAGGAGGCTGCGGCGGAGAGCGGGACGGAGCGGCCGTGGAGGAGACGGCCGCGGTTTCCGAGGGGCGTGAGAGTGCTCAGGAGTGCGACGGGCTGGAGAGTGCCGTGGAGGAGTTCGATGATGTCGACGGCCTGGGCGAGAAGCCCGAAAGGAAGGAGATAATCTATTATCGCGACCGGCTGCCGTATGCCAGATTGTTCGCCGACCTGAACGAGGCGCACCTGAAGGTTGCGAGGCAGCTCGGACTCGCGGAGATTCCGAAGACGCGCGAGGACTTCTCCCACAAGGGGCTCGTGCGCATCGAGGACAACGAGTATCTGGTCGTCGACGAGCTCCAGTATTCGATTCCTTATCTGACCAGAGGCGCCGCCGACGAGCTTCAGCGCATAGCGAAGGCGTTCAGCGATTCGCTGGAGTCGAAGGGTCTGCTGGACTACAAGCTGGTAGTCTCGTCGCTGCTCAGGACGGAGGAGGATGTCGACCGGCTGCGGCGCAGCGGCAATCCCAACGCCAGCGACAATTCGGCCCACTGCTACGGGACAACCTTCGACATCACCTATACCCGCTATTTCAGCGAAGACGAGTCCGAGGCCTTCATGCAGCCTTTCGAACTTACCAAAGTGCTTGGCGAGGTGCTGCTCGACGAGAAGAACGCCGCCCGCTGTCTGGTCAAGTACGAGAAGCAGGAACATTGCTTCCACATAACCTCCTGCGTGAAGTAGGTCTCCCTAAAGGACTTCGAGGATGTCGCCGTCGACGCGGAATCGGATTTCGATGCCTGCGAAGTCCAGTCCGTAGACGCGCTCCGGGTCATGCTGGAACTGCGGACGCGGGTCCTGGGAGAGGATTTCTTCCAGCGCCTTGAGCATGGTGCCGTCAAGCCTGTCCCTGATGCTTTCGGGAAATATGACCCTGAGGGTCTTCCATTCATTGCTGTCCACGAATCCGTTGCGCACGCCGGGGTGACTGTCGGCGTATTCGACATACGGCTTGATGTCATAGATCGGAGTCCCGTCGGCGAGGTCCGCTCCGGCAACTTCGATGCGGCAGTTCCGGAAGTCGATTCCGCATATCCTGACGGCGCTGAGCCCGAGTCCGTTGGGCCTGAAAGGCGAGCGGGAGGCGAATACGCCTATGCGTCTGTTCCCGCCGAGACGCGGCGGCCTCACCGTGGCTTCGAATCTAGGCCGTGCGGAGCCCTCTTCTTCCGTCCTCGGAGCGTCGGACGCGGCGTTCCGGTTGAGACTGAAACCCCATATCAGCCAGAGGTAGTCGAATTCTTCAAGCCCGCGCAGGGCGTCAGGCTGGTTGAAGGGGGCCGTCAGCTCTATGGTCCCTCGCAGCGATGCAGCGATGCCGGCCTGCCGCGGCAGACCGAATTTCTCCTTGAGCGGCGAATGAAAGACGGCGATAGGCTCGATGGTCATGATTGTTTCATGTTTAAGGTCTTCCGGCGGCATGCTGTCTCCTGAGAGGCTGGCCGCCCACGGCCGTGAGTGGGTGCCGCGTCAGCGGCGGGATGGAGCGGAGCGGAACCTCTCAGGAGGCAGCATGCCGCCGGAAATTACAATTAAAATTAGTTAATTCACTGCGGTGGCGGCTGTTTTCAGGCTGTCGGGCGCATCGTAGCCGGCCACCTCGGCCATGTATTTCTCGTAGAGCGCGCCGAACTCCGTCAGGTAGGCGCTGTCCAGAGGGTCGGAAGCGGGGGAGTCCAGCTTCAGCGGATCTATCGGACGACCTTTCTCCCAGATGCGGAAATCAAGGTGCGGCCCGGTAGCGGTGCCTGTGGCTCCCACATAACCTATGAGCTGGCCCTGGGTCACTCTCGTGCCGACCCGGATGCCTGAGGCGAATTTTGAGAGATGCATGTAGGAGCTCTCGTAGCCCATGTTGTGCTTTATCCGGATGCGGTTGCCACCTCCCGTGGGGTCCCAGCCGCACTTGGTCACGGTTCCGTCCCCTATCGCATGCACGGGCGTGCCCGTCGGGGCCGCGTAGTCCACCGCCGTGTGCGGCTTGACTTTACCGGTTACGGGATGTCTGCGGCTGTAGCTGAAGCGGCTGCTGACGCGGTTGTATTTGAGCGGAGCCTTGAGGAACATGCGCTTGAGGCTCACCCCGCCCTTGTCCCAGTAGGTGTTGCCGCCCTCGGCCGTCTCGAAGCGCACAGCGGCCGTCTGCTTGTAGCCGTCGCCGTCGAAGAGGCTGAAATGTACGGTGTCTATGCCCACGAACTCGCCGTCGCAGACGCTCTGCGTGTAGATGGTGCGGAACCTGTCGCCTTTCTGCAGGGCGAAGAAGTTCACGCTCCACTGATATATGTCCGCGAGGTTCATGATGAGCTCCGGGGATGCCCCGGCTGCAATCATGTCGTTCCAGAGGGAACTGCTTATGGTCACGTCGGTGAATTTGCGTATGTGCTCCACCGGCTTGGCGACATTCCAAATCGCGAGCGAGTCGCTGCACCGGAATACGGTCGCGTTGACCTTGTCCTGCTCATAGATCGCGTAGCGCAGCATGCGGGTGCTGTCGGTGGTGTCGTAATAGGCGTGGAGATGGTTGCCCGCCTTGATCCTGCGCAGGTCGAACACCGAATCGCAGAGCTCGCTGAGCGCGTAGGCGTCGGAAGCCTCCATGCCCATGCGCATCATGAGCACCGAGAAGGTGTCGCCGTATTTGACTTCCACGGTGTCGGCGTCGAATTCCGAGGTCTCGAAGCCGTAGAGCGGCGGCAGTTCCTCGACGATTTCGGTTTCGCCTGCAGGGTCACCGCCGTTCTTGCAGGAAAACATGGAAAACGGCAGCGTCATGGCCGCCAGAAGCATTATTGCAGAATATTTCAGTTTCATCCTCGATTCAGGTTTTAGTGAATATTGTCCGCTGAAAGGACGGCTGCAGAAAATCTGCGTGGTCGGGAGTTTTCAGCAAAACATGTAAAGATACAAAAAAACAGGCAATCTGCTCCCGGGAGGCATAAAACTGGGAATAGCCTCCCGGGAGCAGATTGCCTGTTTTTATATCGCCTGACCTGCCGCTATGTCGGCAACCGGTCTTGATTCGGTCCGGCCCGGCGTCTTGCGGAAGAAGCTTTTCGAACCTGTCATCGGCGGAAGTCCCGGCATCCTCCGGCAGGCCGGTTCATCATAGTCCGCGCTCGCTAATAGACGAATTCGAACTCGTCGACATAGAGCACGCTGCCCACGGCACCTGTGAAGTCGTCGCCGTAGCGGCTCGCGCAGGAGTTGATTATCACATACTTGGGCTTGCGCTCCGTGTCCCTGTACTCGATTTCGATCGTGAACGGCACATATTCCGGATTCTCGCCCTCGGCGTAGGTCGCCTTGGAGGTCTCAAGCTTTCCGTAGCCGATGATGTGGGGATCGTTCTGCTGGTCGATGAATTTTCCTGTGGCGGTATTGACCTCGAAGGGCTCGTCCCAGTCGCCGAGCATCACGAGAATCTGCATTTCGTCGGTCTGGCCGATGAGGTCGGGATGCTTCTCGAGATCATCGTGGTCGATTTGCGCGGGCTGGTAAGCATAGTAGCCTTTGAGAGCCGAAGGCCGTGTGGTGAACGGTGTGCCCCAGGACATCTTCGCTCCTATGTTCGGAAATGTACCCTCGGTGCCAAGGAAATCGCCCGTGAGAAGGTTCCCGGCGGCGAAACGCCCCAAGCTTCCAATTCCGGCATACATGGATTCCATCCTCGCTGCTTGCTTGCCTTCACCCGCGACCGCCACAAACTGGCTTTCAGGCGTGGTTGCACAGTTCCTGTTAAGAGGATTCGCGAGTACACCCATGTTTGCCGAATCCCAGACTCTTCCGGCACTAATGTCCGGGGCGGGATACCATGAGAACTTGCTGCCGGAGCCGTAAGGCTCCTGGCACCATTCATCGAAGCTCATGTTGGCCACCTGAGCTTCGGCTTCAGTGGTGAACAGCACCTCGCCGCTGCTAGAGCCTGCCATTGTCAGACGCACATAATAGTCGGTTCCCGCGTCGAGGCTTTCGGCAGCATAGACGAAACTGCCGGCCTGTGCGGTGATGTCGGGGCTGCTGCTCCATTCGCTTTCCCCGCTGCGGCGCCACTCGAACACTCCGGGAACCTGCGCTCCTCCGGAAGCAGCGGAAAATACCGCATGGTGCGCCCAGGCGTTGACTTCGATCTCGGAGGACACGCGGGCGCTGGCATAGATGGTCCACACGTAGTCCTGGTATGTGCGCACATGCACGGTGAGAGGGCTGCTGAGGTCGAGGATGCTGCCGACTGACAGCTCGCTGCATCTCGCACCGTCCGACAGCGAGAAGCGCACGAGCTCCAGCCTTGTCAGGTCGGCGGATTCGGGAACCTCCACGCGTACGGTCCTGCTGCTCTTGTTTATGTCCACGCTGAGCTGGCCCTCCACGACGAAGTCTGTTATGTCGCCGGGCACGAGCGGATAGTCGATGTCGTTCTTGATGGTGCACGCCGCCATGAGGGCGAGCAGGAATATTGCTGCTTTTCTCATTTTCTTCGGTATTAGAAATACAGGATCAGGGCCAGGTTGGTGGACAGCAGGTCGATGTTGTAATGGATTCCGAAGCTGTTGGAATTGCTGTATTCCACCTGATTGGCTATCTGGTGGGTGTTGGTCCAGTCGAGGCTCATCAGGTCGAGGCTCAGCTCGACTGCGATGTTCTTCATCACGAAGGCGCTGATGCCGGGAGAGACGGCGAGGCTCAGCGAGTACTGGTCATAGTAGGTGCCTTCCTTGCGTCCCTCGTTGATGGAGTAGGTCTTGCCCTGGCCGTAACCTCCTTCGAGGCCGAGTTCGGTGAAGAACGCGAAGCGCCGGCTGTTCGCAATGGGCATGTAGTAGCGTCCCGTGAGAGCCAGGGAGTATTCGTGGCCGAGATGGTAGTGGTTGCCGAGCGACAGCCCCATGTCGGCGGTGCCGATGGAAGCCTGGTCTATCCCTATCGAAGTCCTCTGGTAATTGAGCCTGAGGCCCACGGACATGTTGTCCTTGATGAACCATGAGCCCGTCGCGGCGAATTTCCAGGTGTCGAGCGACCCTTTCGCCCCCTGGATCAGGGAGAGCAGGGCGTCGTAACCGGTCTCGCTTCCTATATTGTAGTCGTTATAGGAGAACACGAGTCCTGCGGATTTTGTGCCTTTGGGGATAAAACACTGCGATTCCTCCCCGGCTGCGGCAATCGATGCAAACAGCAGGAACGTTGCTGCCGCCAAACTGAGTTTTCTTCTCATATCTGCATATTAAAAAAAGAGACTGCCTTGCGGTAGTCTCTTCATCTGTTTGTGGTGCTGGCAGGAGTTGAACCGGCGACACATGGATTTTCAGTCCATTGCTCTACCACCTGAGCTACAGCACCGTTTCCCTTAACGGGATTGCAAAGGTAGCAAAAAAATGTATATCCGCAAATTTTTTATAAACTTTTCACCGCCGCGGCGAGTTTTTCGAGAGCCAGGGCAAGCTTGCTGCGCGGACATCCGGCGTTCATGCGCATGTAGCCTTCGCCTTCCGGGCCGAACATCGTGCCGTCATTGAGGGCGAGTCCCGCCCTGTTCACGAAAAGGTCGACCAGCTGATGCTGGGGGAGTCCGAGCCGGCGGCAGTCCAGCCATATCAGGAACGAGGCTTCGGGCGGAACGGCATGCACCTGCGGCAGATGCTCCTTGAGCCAGCCGCAGACGAACCTGACATTGCCCTCGACATAGTCGAGCATCTGCCTGCGCCATTCCATGCCTTCGTCGGTATAGGCGGCCCTGGTGGCTTCGGCCGAGAAGATTGAGGGGTAGTCGGTCTCGTTGGCTTCGAGATAGCTGAAGAATTTCTTCTGCAGCTCGGGATTCAGGACTACGCAGTAGGAACTTACCACGCCGGCCATGTTGAAGGTCTTCGTGGGGGCCATGAAGCTGATGCTGCACTGCGCGGCGTTTTCGCTGACCGAGGCGAAGGGATGGTGCTTCCTGCCGCCGAGCAGCATCTCCGCGTGAATCTCGTCGGAGATCACGATAATGCCGCGGCTCGCGCAGATGTCGGCCAGTCTCCGCAGCGTCTCTTCGGGGAAGCACACGCCTCCCGGATTGTGGGGATTGCAGAGCATCATCATCCTGGTTCTGTCGTCGATGAGAGCTTCGAAGCCGTCGAGGTCCATCTCGTATGTCTTCAGAAAGCCGTCGGCGTCGTAGACCGGCTTCAGAGGGTTGTCCACGACCTCGAAGCCGCAGGCTTCGGGCACTTCGCGGAACGGATGGTAGACGGGCTGCTGGATTATGACCTTGTCGCCGGGTGACAGGAAGCACCGCAGGGCGAGGCCGAAACCCCTCACTATGCCTGGGATGTACCTGAAATGTCCGGGTTCGACCCTCCAGCCGTGCAGGCGGTACACCCAGTCGGAGACGATGCGGAAATAGTCCGCGCCGGTGCTCGGGTAACCCAGAATGGGATGGTCGAGGCGCCGGCGCAGGGCGTCGGTTATGAAGTCCGGCGTCCTGAAATCCATGTCCGCGACCCATAGCGAGATGAGGTCCGGGCGGCCGAAAGTCTCCTCCAGAGTGTCAACATTCAGGCACCTCGTGCCGTGTCTGTCTATAATTTCGTCAAAATTGTACATTATCTCGTGTGAAACCCGACAAAAATACGATTTTTTCGTATCTTCGCGGCCAAGTTCAACCAAATTCAATTTTATGGTAGCGAAAAATGAAGAAACTACTTTTATCGATCGCAGCTCTGCTGCCGGGCTTGCTTGCGTACTCGCAAGAGGCTGACGACCTCGGTAGGTATGCCGAGGTAACACTCATCCCCCGCCTGGACCTTAACCCTACCTACACAGCCGGCGATTCCGGTTTGGGTTTCAACCACGGCAATTCTTCAGTTTACACTCTCTTTGAAGGTTCCCTTTCGGAACATTTCTCCTGGACGATAGCCAATCACTGGTTCCAGTCAGGCGGCGACTATGTCTGGCCCTACCGGGATCTCGGCCGTTCGGACACTCCCAACTGGCTTGACTATTTCGTCGGCTATTTCTCGTTCGGCAATTGGACTTTCGGTCTCGGCAAGGACATGATCGCGACCGGCGGTTTCGAGTACGAGGACTGGGACTGGGATATCCACACCGACTTCTCTTCACCTCTGGCCGGAGGGCTCGCCTGCTATCAGTGGGGTGCGTCCGTCTCGTGGATGACACTGTCGGAAAGCACCGAGTTCATGCTGCAGATGACTACTTCGCCTTACGGGGAGCATCCGTTCGCCAGCGGCCTGTGGGCATATTCCTTCCAGTGGAGCGGTGAATATGGCTGGTATTCCCTGATAGGCAGCGCCAGTGCGCTCCAGTACGCCAAGGACGGTTACGACTGGCTGTTCGCGGTCGGAATGAACTTCGACCTCACCGACGAGCTCGCGCTGACTCTCGACTGGAACAACAGCTACGGCTTCGACGAGGACAGCTGGACTCTCGCTCCCGGGCATACGATACAGGGCAAGCTCGCCTTCGCCCCCTCGGACAAGTTCGACATGGCCCTGCGCGGCTGGTACGCCTTCGCCGACGACAGGACCCTGCTTCCTGACTGCTGGACCGCCGGTGCCGTGTTCCAGTATTACCCGCTGAATGATTCCGACGATCTGAGACTGCACGCCTGCGTGGCCTGGAATTCGGCGCTTTCGACCGCGACCCTGAGCATAGGCGCGCGCTACAATCTCAGATTCAAGCTCTTTTAAGCGGGAGAAATGAACAAGGACATAGTTATCTCACTCCAGCATCTGTCCAAGTCCTATGACGGGAAACAGGTGCTCGATGATATAAATCTCGACATACGCGAAGGCGAGTTCGTGACATTGCTCGGCCCCTCCGGCTGTGGAAAGACCACCACGCTTCGCCTCATCGCCGGCTTCCTCGCTCCGGACGGGGGCAAGATACTGCTCGACGGCAAGGATATTTCCGGAGTTCCGCCCTACAGGAGGCCGTTCAACACGGTTTTCCAGAGATACGCTTTGTTTCCGCACCTCGACGTCTACGACAACATCGCCTTCGGACTCAAGCTCCAGAAGGTGCCTACGGACGAAATCGACAAGCGCGTCCGCCGCATACTCAAGATGGTGAGCATGACCGACTACGAGAGCCGCGACGTGGAGTCGCTCTCCGGCGGCCAGCAGCAGAGGGTGGCGATAGCCCGCGCCCTCGTGAACCGCCCCCGAGTGCTGCTGCTCGACGAGCCTCTCGCCGCGCTCGATCTCAAGATGCGCAAGGACATGCAGATAGAGCTCAAGGAGATGCACGCGCAGCTGGGCATCACCTTCATATATGTGACGCACGACCAGGAGGAGGCCCTCACCCTTTCGGACACCATCGTGGTGATGAACGAAGGGAGGATCCTTCAGGCCGGTGATCCCGTATCCATATACAACGAGCCCCAGAACGCCTTCGTGGCCGACTTCATAGGCGAGTCCAATATCCTGAACGGCAGAATGATAGAGGACAGGCGCGTGGAATTCCTCGGCCACGAGTTCGACTGCGTGGACGAGGGTTTCGGCGAGAATGTCCCCGTGGATGTGGTGATACGCCCCGAGGACGTGTACATCATGCACAAGCTCGAAGGCTCCCAGTTCTCGGGGACCGTCAAGTCCTGCACCTTCAAGGGCGTGCATTACGAGATGTTTGTCGACACCGACAAGGGCTACGAGCTCATGATCCAGGACTACAACGCCTTCGAGGTGGGCTCCACCGTAGGCCTGCTGATCCGTCCGAACGATATCCAGGTGATGCGCAAGGAGCGCGTCCGCAACAGTTTCGACGCCGAGATAGTCGACGCCGGCCATATCAGCCTTTTCGGCTCGGAAATCGAGTGCGCGGCCGCCGCGGCGTTCGCCCCGGGCGACAAGGTCCGGGCGATGGTGGATTTCGACAAGGTCGAGCTCGTTGACCATCAGGAGGACGGCCAGTTCGCCGGGGAGGTGCATTTCCTGCTCTACAAGGGGGACCACTACCATCTTACCGTGCTCACCGAGGACGGTGACCATGTCTGGGTGGACACCGATGATGTCTGGGACAAAGGCGACCTCGTCGGGGTCAACTTCGCTTCGGAGAACATAAAACTGGAAGCGGTGAAATGACGGTGAAGAGATCCAGCTGGGCTCTGCCATATCTGATATTCCTGATACTGTTCGTCGCGCTGCCTCTCGTGATGATTGCGGTGTACGCGTTCAGGAATCCTCAGACTGGAGCCTTCACACTTGAGAACTTCGCGAAGTTCTTCAGCACCCCGCATGATCTGAACACTTTCCTGTATTCGATACAGGTGGCGTTCATCAATACGCTGCTGTGCCTGCTGATAGCCTATCCGGCCGCATGGATACTCAGCAAGTCGTCGTTCAACCGCTCGAAGATAACCGTGATGCTGTTCATCCTGCCCATGTGGATAAACATGCTGATCCGCACTCTCGCGACGGTGGCTCTGTTCGACTTCCTGAAGATGCCGCTTGGCGAAGGGGCTCTGTATTTCGGAATGGTGTACAATTTCCTGCCGTTCATGATATATCCTATCTACAACTCGCTGGAGAAACTGGACAATTCCTATGTGGAGGCCGCCCAGGACCTCGGGGCTACGCCCTGGAAGGTGTTCTGGAAGGTCACCGTGCCGCTTTCGCTGCCGGGAGTCTGGAGCGGGGTGCTCATGGTGTTCATGCCGACCATCTCCACCTTCGCGATAGCCGAACTGCTGACTCTCAACAAGGTCAAGCTCTTCGGAACCACGATTCAGGAGAACATCAACAACGGTTTCTGGAACTATGGTTCGGCCCTTGCGCTGATAATGCTGCTGATAATAGGGCTTACGACCCTTATTTCGGATGAGGACAGCGCGCGTGACAGTGAAAAAGGAGGTCTGATATGAAGAAGCTGCTTGCAAGGGGCTATCTCGTGGTTCTGCTCGTGATCCTCTACGCCCCGATTCTCATAATCGCGATCTTCTCGTTCACTGAGGCCAAGGTGCTGGGCAACTGGACCGGCTTCTCGACCAAGCTCTACGAGTCGCTGTTCACCGGCGGGCTCGGCAATTCCATGGTCAAGGCCATCGAGAATACCATCACCATAGGTCTGCTGGCCGCGCTGTGTTCGACCATGCTCGGGTCCGTGGCGGCGATTGGCATACATAACATGAAGGGCCGCGGCCGCAAGGCCATCACCTTCCTGAACGACATACCGATGCTCAATCCCGACATCATCACCGGTATCTCGCTGTTCATCCTTTTCGTGGCCGTCGGCGTGAGCCAGGGCTATGTGACGGTGCTGCTTGCGCATATCTCGTTCTGCACTCCGTATGTGGTGCTGACCGTGCTGCCCAGGCTCAGGATGATGAATCCCAACATCTACGAGGCGGCGCTGGACCTCGGGGCTACGCCGGCCCAGGCTCTGCGCAAGGTCATAATCCCGCAGATACGCCCCTCGATGATCTCCGGCTTCATCCTGGCGTTCACCCTTTCGATCGACGATTTCGCGGTGACGCTTTTCACGAAGGGCAACCGCGGTCTGGAGACTCTTTCGACCTATATCTACGCGGATGCGCGCAAGGGCGGGCTCACCCCCGAGCTCAGGCCTCTCATGACCCTGATTTTCCTTGCGGTGCTCGCTCTGCTCATAATAATCAACATTCGTTCTGCAAGAAACAACAAGCAAAAACTTATAAAATGAAAAAACTCTTTACCGCAGTAATCTGCATGCTGCTTGCGGCTTCGGCCGCCTGCTTCGCGGCTGACCGCGAGCATACTCTCAAGGTCTACAACTGGGCGGACTACATCGACGAGGACCTCATCGGTGAATTCGAGCAGTGGTACGAGGAGCAGACCGGAGAGCCGGTGGAAATCATCTACCAGCTCTTCGACATCAACGAGGTCATGCTCTCGAAGATCGAGAAGGGCCACGAGGACTTCGACGTGGTGTGCCCTTCGGAGTATATAATCGAACGCATGCTGCGCGCGGATCTCCTGCTTCCCATAGACAAGGATTTCGGTGACACTCCGAACTACCTGAGCAATGTCGCGCCCTTCATGAACGATTTCCTCTCGCAGGTCGACGGCAACGGCAAGGACGCCAACGACTATGCGGTGCCCTACATGTGGGGTACGGTGGGCATAACCTACAACACCGATTATGTGACCCCCGAGGAGGTCAGCAGCTGGGATGTGCTCAAGGATCCCAAGTTCCAGGGCAAGGTGCTGATGAAGGAGGCTTTCCGCGATGTCTACACGAGCTTCAACATCGCTCTGAACCGCGACCGCATAGATAATGGCGAGACCACGGTGGAGGAACTCTCGTATGACGCTTCTCCCGAGTCCATCGCCCGCGTGGAGGCTTATCTGAACGAGATGAAGCCCAACATCGCCGGCTGGGAGGCCGATTTCGGCAAGGAGATGATGACCAAGGAGAAGGCCTGGCTCAATCTGACCTGGAGCGGCGACGCCCAGTGGGCGATCGAGGAGGCCGAGGCGGTGGGAGTGCCCCTCGACTATGTGGTGCCCGAGGAGGGCAGCATCGTATGGTTCGACGGCTGGGTGATTCCCAAGTATGCCCGGAACGTCAAGGCCGCGCGCTACTTCATCAACTTCATGTGCAAGCCCGAGAACGCGCTGCGCAACATGGACGTGATAGGTTATGTGAGCGCGATCGGCGGCGACGAGATTCTGTCGGCGATGAGCGACAGCACGGCTTATGCTCCCATCGACGCGAGCTATTTCTTCGGCGAGGCCGGAAAGGGCGCGCATCTGAACCAGATCATGTATCCCGACGCGTCGGTCATGAAGTACTGCGGCATGATGCATGACCGCGGCACGGAGGAGCTTCTTGCCATGTGGTCGCGTGTGAAGGGCGACAATGCGGGCGGTCTGACGGTGATCATCATCGGTGGCATCGTGGTGCTGCTGATTGCCGCGGTGGTGCTCAGCAGCCGCAGGAAGAAGCGCGGCCACAGGCGCGCGGCTTCGCGCAGGTAGCGCCCGACATCGGGGCTTGCCCTCCGGAGGGCTTGCTTTTATAAGCTATGAGTATTGTGACGGAGCCGCACGCGCCAGGGAGGCGGAAATTCAGGGAATAGCCTCCCTGGCGCGTGCGGCTCCGTCGCAGTTCCGGTTTTTGGAAAGCTCCGTTTCTGCTGACCCGTAGAATCAGAGGTCCGCCGCTGCCGTTCGGGAGGCTCTGCCCGAATGTCCCAGCCTTCCGGGTGGCAGCGCAAATCCCGTCAACTCCACTTCAATCTGCGCATAAGCGAGGTCCGCCGCTGCCGTTCGTGAGGCTATACCCGGAATTTTCCTGCCTTCCGGGTGGCAGCGCAAATCCCGTCAACTCTACTTCAATCTGCGCATAAGCGAGGTCCGCCGCTGCCGTTCGTGAGGCTATACCCGGATTTTCCTGCCTCACGAACGGCAGCGGCGGACCGCAGCGTATCACATAGAGAAATGAAACCTACCGATTGTCGCCGAGACTGCGGTAGCGGCCCAGGTTGAACACCAGACCGACATAGACGTCCAGGTTCAGCTTCCCGCAGGGAAGGCTGATGCCGTCGAGCGCCTCGACGGGAGGAGTCACATTCAGTATGGCGCTGTCAGTGCCGACATACAGACCTATGCCGGGCAGGTCGATGTTGAGCACTGCTCCGAGGGAGGAACCGTAATTGGATATGCCGTAGCTCGCCGAGAAGCCGAACCACTTGGTCGGAGAGACGTTGGCCGAGAACCTGCCCTCGTGCATCGAATACAGCCCGTCTATGCGCGATGAATAGAGGAAGCCGACCGAGAGCCTGCGGTAGAAAGGCAGCTCGTATTCGGCGCCGAGATTGACCGTGCAGGCCAGCATCCTGGCGCCGGCCTTCGAAGCCGCGGCGCTCTTCTCGAAGACCACCATGTCGGCGAGGCCTTCGCCTATCGAGCCGAACTGCGACTCGATGCTGTTCTCGCTCCCTTCTTCGAAGGAGATGTCGTTGAAGCCGCCGAACTCCCAGCTGTTCTGCGAAGTGGTCGCCTGCAGATGGTTGGTGCCCCAGGAAATGAATCCCAGGTCGAGAACGGCCGCGGAGACATTGAGACCTTCGAGCAGGCCGTCGAACTTATATTCGGCACCGAGATCGATCGCGGCGCCGTAGCTCAGAGAGCTGAGGTCCGACATCAGGCGGTCGGTGGAAAACTCCATCCCGGCGAAGTCCAGTTGATTGGCAGCCGCAGGATCGGTGGACGCGCCGGTCTCGCCCTTGGTCGGAATCACGAGCCCGGGGACTGATGAATTCAGGCTTCCCTGGGCCGTGATGCTCCATTTGTCCCCGTTCATGACCACGTCCATGTTGTCGACATGCGCGTTGACATTGGCAAGACCGACGAGCACCTTGACCTTGGCGCCGATATTCAGGTTCTCGCTGATGCTGTGGGAGTGTCCGAGGGCGAGCTCCGCATACGCGCGTCCGCTCACGTCGAGATTGCTGATGTTATATGACTGACGGGCGCCCAGGTTCTTCATGAAGTCGAAGAGGTCGTAGGGGAGATTGGCATGCACGTCGGCCCTGAGATTGAGTTCGACGGAGGTGAAGCCGTTCTTCCCCCAGGAGCCCACGGAGATGATGTTCGTTTTCAGACCGACGCCGATGTCGTTGTCGGCTTTCAGCTTCGAGAGGAACTCGTCGGCGGACACGCTGCTGTTCATGAAGGTCGTCAGCTGTCCGTCCCGGGGGTAGAGCAGAGTGTTCATGCCGAGGTCGCTCCTCGTGCCGGCGGTGATGCCGCCGATTGCGGGAAGGCTGAAATAGGAACGGCTCGGTGCAAGGGCTGGATTCAGCCGGTGGCGGTATTTGTAGCCGTCGAGGAAGTATGCCGAATTCAGGTCCTGGGCCGCTGCGGGCAGGCATATCGCCGCTGCGAGCAATGCTATGTGCAGTTTTTTCATAATACGATGTCCTCCATTTCTATGTCAACCCCGCCGTCGAGATTCACGGAGATGTCCGTGAGCTGGATATACTGGTTCGTGTTCAGCGGCGTGCCGGCAGTCTCAGCCGACGATGTTCCGCTTATGTTGAGCCTAAAGCCGTCAAGCGCGGTGACGGCGTCCCTGGATGCGCGTAGGACGATGGTCACCGGCGCGGAAGACGGATTGTCGAGAGTCCCAGCAGGAACGACGGCACCGGAACCGTCGGCCGCCAGAATTTCGGCTTCTATTCCAGATGACGCGGGGAGCACCTCGCCCCGGGCGTCTATCGGCTCGGCGCTCACCGACATCCCTATGGGCAGGGTATTGACGAAATTCATGCTGATTTCGGCCTTGTCAACATAGATGGAATACAAACTCTCCTCCTCGCCGCCTTCCGGGTCGAAGATTCCGTTCATTCCGGTGATGTCGTAGGGATATTCTATAGCCAGGTCCTCTCCGAACGCGAGAGGCACGTCTATGCTGTAGTCTATGTCGAATCCGTACTGCAGCGTGCCGTTACGGTCGAAGAATATCCTGGTGAACTTGTTGCCGTCATCATACCACGGCTTTGCCGATATGTCGCCTATTTCGACGAGTTCCGGCATTCCGGCGATGAGGTCGGGAAGATCCGCTATCACTATGTTCTCGAAATATTCGTCCATCGGTGCCACTTCGTCGATGTCCACGGGCCTTGCGGAAATGTAGATGGTGGTGCGGCAGGTGACGCCGCCGTCAAGGCTCCTGATGATGACAGGTTTGTCCGGAGTGCCGATGGCGATGGGCTCGTCGGTCACGGGGACACCCTCGGCGTCGTAACCGGTGAGCGTGGCGGAAAGCGCTATGGCCACAGGGGAGGAATTGTCCACTTCCAGAGTTATTACGGGATTCCAGATGTCCAGGCGGCTGCCTTCTCCCGTCAGGAACTCGGGCAGGCCGCCTGTCTCCATCATCTGGTCTTCTATGGTCAGGTCGGGGTCGAGCACGAGAGTGGCGCCGATGAGTTCTATCTCCTTGGAGTCCATGGTGATTCCGCATGTGATTTCGAGCGGCAGATCTCCGAGGGTACGCCCGAAATCCAGGGGCAGCACTTCGAATACGAGGCTGCTCATCGTAATCTGGCGGTCGACCCTGATGAAATGCCTTCCGCCGTCCTCCACGAAACCTTCGGCGCCTCCGCTTTCGCTCTTCAGCGCCTCAAGGTCCATTTCCGTGATGTTCACGCCAACCTCGAGAGGGCTGCCCTCACTCGCGCGCAGGTCATCGCGGAGCGTGAGCACATGTCCGTCAGTGACCGAGAACCTGGTGTCGGACGCCTCGACGCTGATGAAATCCGGGAAAGTGACCGTGAGGCCTTTGCGGAGCGTTACTGCGCCGGTCCCGGAAGGGGAGTCAAGGTACAGGGTCACGCCAACCGGAGCGTCCAGGCGGACGGTGCCTATCTCGGAGACGGCGGCGGCGATTTCCTCCGCGTCGATGTCGAGACTGAATCCGATGGACGAGGTGCCGTCCTCAAGCAGGTCGTCGATCACCAGCGGGTCGATGCCGTCGAGGGGGAAGGCCTCTATCATGTCGGCGTATTCGCCGAAGTCTCCCGCCGCCTCCTCGACTCTCTGCCTCATGTCTATGGGAGGGATGCTGAAGCTTTGGTTGTCGAGGAAGTCTCCTGCCTTCAGGTCTATGGACGGAACCTCGATGGTCTCGCTGACAGCGTCGCCAGTGAAATGCAGTGACAGGTCTCCGTCGGCGCTCTCCGTCAGACCGGAACTTCCGTCTATCTCGAAGAAGTCGCCTATCATGATCTTCTCCGTGCTGCCGAGCGGAGCGCTGATGTTTCCGTCCACGGTCATGCCCATGTCGATGCCCTTGTTCAGGTCATATTCCTGATTGACGCATGACGAGGCGCCGAAAACGGACAATGACGCCGTCATGGCTGCCAGCGCCGTCGTTTTGAATTCTTTTAAGCTCATATTGAAGTCTGTGTTTTTCGGTCAGAACCAGTCGCGAAGATACTAAAAACTTCTATAATTTCCTGCGGCGGCGGAGCTGCCGGAAGCTGTAGGCCCCTATGGCGACTACGGACACGAGCGATATCACCAGCCAGAAGGCCCTGTCGAAGAACGGGGCGGTGACCTGCAGCAGCGCAAGTATGGCCAGCATCGCGTTGGTGAAATAGTCGGCTCCGAGCTGGTCCTTGGTCTTGTATTCCTCCATCAGCATCCTTTCCTTGTCCAGCCGGTTCTCCAGCTGCTCGTAGCGCCGGGAAAGCCCACGTTGCAGAGTGCCCTCCTCCATGATCTCCTGCTCGCCGCGGTAGTGGAAGATGTCCTGGAGATATTCTGTGTTCAACGAAGTCATCACGTCGCGTATCCGCTCGGAGAGCAGCATACTGCGCCGGTAATATGAGTTTCGGTCCGCGAGCGGCCTGCCCGTCACCTTCTCGTTTCTGTCCAGCACGAGCTCGTTGATGCTGAGCACGGCGCTCGGTATCAGCAGATAGGGTGAGACGAGGATGTTGGCCGTCTGGTCTTCCGACGTCTCGTCGAACTTGACTTTCATAAGGTGTCCGCGGCAGATCACTATGAAAGAGTCCCGGCGCACCGCTATAGGCTTTATGGTGTCCGAAATCTCCGCGCTGTTCATGCGCATGAAGTCGAAGATGCCCAGCAAGAGGCCGCAGAACGCCTTGTTCCAGGGACTTTCGTCAGGCTCCCTGTCGTTCAGCGCCGACTTGCGGAATTCTTCGAAACTGGCGAATAGCTGCCGGCCGTTGCCGTCGCAGATTCCTGCGATGTCAAGTTCGGTAATGCCGTTGCGCAGGACGCGACAGGGGATTCCATTGAAATTCGATGATACGAAGGCCTCGATGGTGTTCCATTTTTCTCCGCTTTCAGCGTCCTCCACGCCGAGCTCCGAACGGTTCGGAACCGAAAACTTCTCCTGTATGCTGCCGAAAGCGCTTATGAGCTTGATGCAGTCGAGCTCGTTGAAAACCAGACAGGAATTCTCATCGGGAGTGATCACGAGATGCGCGATGCCGATGTTGCGCGTCTGGTTGTCGGTGCAGTTCACCGATACGGTGACCGGCAGGTCCGTATGCTCCGAGATTCTGTAGAAATCCTGACCTTCCGAGGTGTATCTGTAGAAGCGGGGCAGATGCAGGATGATTCTGCGGTAGAGCCCGACATGTCTGGTTCTCACGGGTCTGCGCTCCGGCTGCTGAAGACTATAGTTCATCAGGTCACACTCGTAGGAGTTGAACAGAGGGTCCTCTCCGGCAGCGTCGGCGGGGGCATGACAGCGGTCAAGCAGGAAATGATAGACGAGAGAGAAGCGAGACATTCCGAACTGCGGCTGCTCCGCGAAGGGGTGGCATTCGAGCGTGCCGTCGCTTTCGGTGACATAGTCTATGCTCCGGAGCATTTCCAGGAATCTCGGGTGATCCGTGGAGGCTCCGAGTCCGCGGAAGAAACAGCGCAGGAACTCCTTCAGCTCGCCGGCCGGCAGCTCCGCGCCTCCCTCGGAGAATTCCGGCAGCGTGCACAGGTAGAGATTCTCCGCCCATGGGGCGCCCGGAGCCAGCGGAGGCTGGTAATATCTTATGGGCACCCTGCATGCCGAATTGCGCGCGAAGAAGCGTACCCTGGAAACCTTGTCCATGCCGTCGTCGGTTTCCGACAGGAAGGGGTTCTCGGTCTCGAAGAAAAGGCGTCTCATGGTCTCTCCGCGTTCCGCGAGCGACCTGGACAGCTGCCTGACGCCTTCCCGGAGCAATTCGTCCCCCAGTCTTGCGCCCCTGCAGCCGGGAAGGAGCGCAATGTAGATCAGTTCGGCCGCCCCGCAGTCGGGATACCAGTCGAAGATCTCTCCTCCGGCCAATGCTCCCTGATGCCAGGCGAGGACGGCGAAAGTCTGCGGATATGACTCCGCGCCGGCACGGATGCGGGCCGTGATTCCGGCGAACGGCTCCCGCTCGCCTTCGTCCGGGAAAGCCGGCAGGTATATCTGCTCCTCGAATTCGCCGAGCAGGGCTTCAGCCGCCGGGTCGAAAGTCCGGTTGTCGATGAATCTGAATTCCATGTCGCCGCCTGTCGCGTCCTATGCCGCCTTCTTCTGCTTGTCGGGGTCCTTGAAGACTATCATGAAGAGTAGTCCGACCACGAGGGCGTAGGCCGCGAAGATGTACCAGGCGGTGCTCCAGCTGGGTTCGGCCGCGTTGTATACGAAGCGGTTGACCACGAGTCCGGCGGCCCAGGTGCCTATGGAGGCCCCGAGCCCGTTGGTCATCAGCATGAACAGCCCCTGAGCGGAGGAGCGCATGTCCTTGTCGACATGCTCGTTGACGAACAGCGAGCCGGAGATGTTGAAGAAGTCGAAAGCCATGCCGTAGACTATGCAGCTCAGTATGAAGAGCCATACTCCGCCGCCCGGGTTGCCGAGTCCGAAGAACGCGAAGCGGAACACCCATGCGAACATCGCGATGAGCATCACCTTCTTGATGCCGAACTTCTTCATGAAGAAGGGTATCAGCAGTATGCACAGCGTTTCGGACGCCTGGCTCAGCGAAATCAGCGCATTGGCGTTGTTGGCGCCCCAGGTGTGGGCGTACTCGGGATTGTCGGTGAAGGAGGTGATGAAGGTGTTGGCGTAGCCGTTGGTGATCTGGAGAGCGGCGCCCAGCAGCATCGAGAAGATGAAGAATATGGCGAACTGGCCGTTCCTGAAGAGCCTGAAGGCGCTCAGGCCGGTCGAGTCGGCGAAGGACTGGACTTCGGCGGTCTTGGGCTTGCAGGGGCAGTTGGGGAGAGTGAGCGCATAGAGGCAGAGCACGACGCTCAATGCTCCCGAAACGATGAACTGGTTGAAGGTGTGCTGGAACTGCACGCCGTCGGCTCCGCGCATGAAGTTCACGAAGAGCATGCTGCAGATGAAGCCCACGGTGCCGAACACCCTGATGGGAGGGAAGTCCTTGACGGGATCCTTGCCCACCTTCTCAAGGGCATTGTAAGCCACGGAGTTGGCTATGGCTATGGTCGGCATGAAGAACGCCACGCTTATGGTGTAGAGGGCGTAGAACACGCCGAACTGTATCCCGTCGCCCGCACCCATCGCGTAGAAGCCTGCGCCCAGCATCGCGGCTCCGGCAAGGCCGTGGCACAGCGAAAGCACCTTCTGCGCGGGAATCCACTTGTCGGCGATGATGCCCATCAGCGCGGGCATGAATATGGATACGAAGCCCTGGGTGGCGAAGAACAGCCATATCTGGGGGCCGAAGCCGGACTTGGCGAGGAAACTTCCCATGGAGGTGAGATATGCGCCCCATACGGCGAACTCCAGGAAGTTCATGAGAATCAGCCTGAGGCTGACATTGGCATTTTTCATGTGATCAGTCAAAATTAGTTATCGGACAAAATTAAAAGAATTTGCGGGATTCTCCCTATATTTGAGGGATGAAATTCAGCATATCCGCAAAAGACCCGCATTCTTCGGCACGGTGCGGCACGCTTGAGACCGCCCACGGAGCGGTACGCACGCCCATTTTCATGCCGGTGGGCACGGTAGGTTCGGTCAAGGGCGTGTATCACCGCGACCTCAAGGAGGACATAAAGGCCGAAATCATACTCGGCAACACATACCATCTCTACCTGCGTCCCGGACTGGAGACTCTACGGGCGGCGGGAGGGCTCCACAAGTTCGAGTCCTGGGACAGGCCCATACTCACCGACAGCGGCGGCTTCCAGGTCTTCTCGCTGAGCCCGATCAGGAAGCTCACCCCCGAAGGCTGCACCTTCCGCAGCCATATCGACGGCTCGCGCCACATATTCACTCCGGAGAACAATGTGGACACGCAGCGCATAATCGGCGCCGACATAATGATGGCGCTCGACGAGTGCTGCCCGGGCGAGGCCGACCACACATACGCACGCAAGAGCCTCGACCTGACCAAAGGCTGGCTGGAAAGGTATGCCGCGCGTTTCCGCGAGACCGAACCGCTCTACGGCTACGACCAGTGCTTCTTCCCGATAGTGCAGGGCTGCGTATATCCGGATCTTCGCAGGGAGGCGGCCGACCATGCGGTGCAGTTCGGCGCCGACGGCTACGCGATAGGCGGACTTGCCGTGGGAGAGCCCACGGAGAAGATGTACGAGATGCTGGAGCTCGTGTGTCCGCTGCTTCCCGAGGACAGGCCGCGCTACCTGATGGGCGTCGGCACTCCGGCCAACATACTCGAGGGCATAGAGAGGGGAGTGGACATGTTCGACTGCGTGATGCCCACGCGCAACGGCCGCAACGGCATGCTGTTCACCTGGAACGGCATCATGAACATGCGCAATGCCAGATGGGCGCAGGATTTCTCGGAGATCGACCCGTCAGGGACATCCTTCGTCGACCATAACTATTCCAAGGCATATCTGCATCATCTTTTCATAGCCGGCGAGATGTTCGCCGCGATGCTCGCGAGCGAGCATAACCTCGCGTTCTACCTCGACCTCGTGCGCCAGGCGCGGCTGCATGTTGAAGCCGGCGACTATGCCGCATGGAAGAAGGATGCAGTCGGCAGGATAAGTTCGAGGCTATGAATTTCTACATCAAGAAGCTCGACGTCTACATAGCGAAGAAGTTCATCCTGACCTTCTTCGTGGCGCTGCTGCTGATAATCGGCATAGTCATAATCTTCGACATTTCCGAGAAGATAGACTATTTCGTGAAGAACGAAGCTCCGCTGAAGGCCATAATCTTCGACTACTACCTGAACTTCATCCCGTACTTCGTCAACATGTTCTCGCCGCTCTTCGTGTTCATCACCGTGATTTTCTTCACATCGAGGATGGCCGCGAACTCCGAGATAATCGCGATTCTTTCCGGCGGCGTGAGCTACAACCGCATGATGGTGCCGTACATGGCCTCGGCCATGCTCATCGCCCTGCTGTCGCTCGGACTGAACCTCTATGTGATTCCGAGGTCCAACGCCACGCGGGTCGAGTTCGAAGCCCAGTATATAAAGCGCCACAACAATTTCAATCTCAGGGACATACATTATCAGATCTCTCCCGGGCAGTTCATCTATATCGAGTCGTTCTCGCGCTGGAACAACACCGCCTACCGCTTCACAATGGAGGACATAGAGGACAACAGGCTCGTGCGCAAGGTGAGCGCCGAGACGGCGGTATGGGACAGTACGATGGACGGGTGGCACCTGCGCCGCGTGTTCACGAGGGAGTATTCCGCGGGACTTCAGGACAGAGTGTCCTACAAGGCGCAGGTAGATACGGTAATAGCGCTGAAGATCAAGGACCTGTTCAACAACGAGAAGACGGTCGAGGCGCTTTCCATAAAGCAGCTCAACGAACTTATAGCGACCCAGAAGATGAGGGGCGACGCCAATGTGATGTACGCCCAGATCGAGAAGCACCGCCGCTGGGCCCTGCCTTTCTCCGCGCTCGTGCTTACGATAATAGGAGTGACGCTGTCGGCCAAGAAGCGGCGCGGCGGAATCGGGTGGAACATCGGCATCGGCATAGCGCTCGCGTTCTCGTACATCCTGTTCCTGCGTTTCAGCGAGATGTTCGTGTATACGAACACGCTGCCTCCGGGCATAGCGCTGTGGATTCCCAATCTGCTGTACGCGATAATCGCGGCCGCGCTGTACCGCTACGCGCCGAAGTAGACGGAGAGTCCGCATTGAGGCTGCTTCCGATTTTGCAAACGGGCGGAGTCTTAAGGCTGCGGGCGGTTGAGACTGTCAGGCGATATCAGGCAGTATGCAGAAAATGTAAAACGGACTGCATGGCAAAAGTTATAGGACAATGAAAGTCAAGGTAATGAACCGGAGCGGCAACGAACTGCCGCAGTATGCCACGGAGCTTGCGGCCGGAACGGACGTGCGCTCGGCGAACGACGAACCTATAGTTCTGAAGCCGCTGCAGCGCGCCATGGTGCCCACCGGACTGTTCGTGGAGATTCCCGCCGGATATGAGATACAGGTGCGCCCCCGCAGCGGCCTTGCGGCGAAGAAGGGTGTCACGGTGCTCAATGCGCCGGGAACAATCGACGCCGACTACCGCGGGGAGATATGCGTGATACTCGTGAACCTGAGCGCCGAGGACTTCGTGATCGAGAAAGGGGAGCGTATAGCGCAGCTTGTGCTGGCGCGTCACGAGCGCATCGACTGGGAGGAGAGCGGCAGCCTCGCGGAATCCGCGCGCGGCGCGGGAGGCTTCGGCAGCACCGGCGTCAAATAATTTGAACTTGCATTTCTATGTGCTGCTATCGGCCATGCTGACCTGCTGCTTCGAGGGAGGCTTTTCCCGCCTCCCGAGGGGCACGCACGGTCAGCATCGCAAGAAAGATATGATTGTATTCAATTATGACAACAGAAGAACTTTATTCAATATATCAGGACTGCGGATGCCGGGTGACAACCGACAGTCGGAAAATCACCGGGGGAGAGATATTCTTCGCGCTCAAAGGCGAGAATTTCGACGGCAACGACTATGCGCCCGCAGCCTTGGAGAAAGGCGCCGCATGGGCTGTGGCCGACCGGAAGGAGCTGCCGCAGAATGACCGGCTGATAGTGGTGGATGATGCGTTCGCAGCACTGCAGCAGCTGGCGGTATGGCATCGCACGCACCTGCGCGGAGGGCGTCTGCCGGTGATAGGTCTGACCGGAACCAACGGCAAGACTACCACCAAGAACCTGATCCGAGCGGTGCTCTCCCGGAAATACCGCGTAAGCGCGACCGAAGGCAATCTCAACAACGACATCGGCGTGCCGCTGACCCTGCTCGCGATGCCCCGGGACACCGAGATAGCCGTCGTGGAGATGGGCGCGAACCATCCGGACGACATAGCGAAACTCGTCAGGGTGAGTCAGCCGGACTACGGTCTGATCACCAATGTCGGCCGCGCGCATCTGCTCGGCTTCGGCTCGTTCGAGGGCGTGAAGGCCGCCAAGGGCGAATTGTACAAATGGCTCGGCGGCCGTCGCGGTTCGGTGATATTCATCAACGAGGACGACGGGAACCTCAGGGAGATGGCTTCCGGCATCGCCTGTCATTTCTTCGGCTACGGCCGGAAATACCAGAATGTGGAGATACTGCCTGCCGGGCCGCAGCAGCCCTGCCTGAGGCTGGTGCTCGACGGCATGACGGTCTCGACTCACCTCGTCGGGGCATACAACGCCGACAATGTGCTGGCAGCCATAGCCGTGGGGGATTACTTCGGGGTGCCGAGAGAGGATTCGGTGAGGGCGGTTTCGGAGTTCGTTCCGGACAATATCCGCTCGCAGTTCGTGAACACCGGCCGCAATACATTGATTGTCGATGCCTACAACGCCAATCCTTCCTCTATGAACGCCGCACTTGACAATTTCGAGTCTTGCGCTGCCGGTGTCAGGCTTGCCCTGCTCGGTGACATGAAGGAGCTCGGTGCCGATTCCGCAGCCGAACATGCCGGGATCGTGCGCAGGCTGCTCGCCTCGGGGACGGATGCGATGCTTGTGGGGTCGGAGTTCCGCTCGGCAGTCTCCGCCTGCGGTGCCGGCTTCCCCTGCTTCGACGACTCCGCCGCGCTTGCCGCATACCTGAAGTCGCATCCGGTTTCGGGAGCTTTCGTGCTCGTGAAGGGCTCGCGCAGCATGAAGATGGAGGCTGTCGTCCCGGAGCTGTAATTGTAAAGGACTAAAAGTGCTCTTTTGGTTCTTTCGCGACCTTGCGCTGGAGCGGCCGTCAGATTCCGCGGAGAATCGCGGCGAGGGTGCGCCTGATATTCGCCTCCGCCACTTCGGGCCGCATTGCGGTTTCACGGGGGCATCCGGGCGGACTGATGCGGAACATTCCGGCAAATCCGGGATTCGCTGCATCGGGGCTTATGTCTCCAGCCAGTGCGATGACGGGAATGCCGAGTGCCGATGCCCGGCGTAGCACGCGCAGCGGCAGTTTGCCCATTGAGGTCTGCGCGTCTATCCTGCCTTCGCCTGTGATGACGAGGTCCGCGCCGGCGGCTTTCCTGTCGAAGTCCGATGCGTCAAGCACCATCTCTGCCCCGGGGACAAGGTCCGCGTGCAGGAATGCGAGCAGCGCGGCACCCATGCCTCCGGCCGCACCGGCACCCCTGACTTTCCTGATGTCGGTTCCGAGCGCCCTCATGGTCGCGGCGGCGAAATTCCGCATTCCCGAGTCGAGTGCCTCTGCCATTCGTGCGTCGGCTCCTTTCTGCGGACCGTATATGAATGCTGCCCCATCCGGACCGCAGAAGGGGTTCTCCACATCGCAGGCTGCCGTGAACTCGGCTTCTTTCAGTTCCGGACGCATTTCTCCCATATCGATGTCGGCAACCTGCGCCAGGGATTCTCCGGTTCCCGGCAGCGGCCTTCCGTTGAAGTCCATGAACTTCACCCCGAGGACGCTCAGCATACCGGTTCCAGCGTCATTAGTCGCTGTCCCTCCGAGTCCTATGAGAAAGCGGCGGCATCCTCGGGCCAGAGCGTCCGAAATCATTTCCCCGGTCCCGTAAGTGGTGGTCTTCATCGGATTGCGCTCCAGCGGGCCGAGCAGTGCGAGCCCACTTGCCGTTGCCGTTTCCATGACGGCTGTCCTGCCGTCAGCGGAGATGCCGTACACTGCCCGCAGCGGCCGCATCAGAGGGTCGTGCACGACGGCCTCGACCATCCGGCCTCCGAGTGCCCCGGTCAGAGCGGCGCATGTTCCCTCTCCTCCGTCGGCGGCCTCTATGCGGACGATTTCGCAGTCATGGAAGACCTCCAGTATTCCCGACGACACGGCCGCCGCGACCTGAGATGAACTCAGGCAGCCCTTGAACGAATCCGTTGCGACCACTATTTTCTTCATGCCGCCAGGAAGCTGTTTTGAAATTTTCCGGAACTTCTCCCCCGAAAATACTTCTTATATTCAAGAATTTCAAAACATTTTCCGGGATATTGTTCCCATTCGGCGGTTCCGGCAGTTTCCGGCGGAGATTCTTCCGGCTGAAGGTGCTTCCGGGCCTTTACCGTTCAGCTTCTCCAGCGGTACTGCAGCCTGAATTCGAGTCTGCCCGGCTTTTCGCTGAGATTCCATGGGTATTGTATGCTCTCCGCACGCAGCCAGATGCTGTGGTGTCTGCCGATGTGCACGGCCGCGTAGAGCGAAAGATTCCATCCGCGGCCGTAGAATGCCGGAACATTGAACGTGCCCGGAGCATCCTGCTGGTAGACATAGATTCTGTCGTTCCAGTTGTCTATGCGGAATATGCCTCCGCGTATGCTGAGGGTGAAGCTCTCGGTCTTTCTGCCGGCCTGGGCATACCAGAGCCAGCCGAATTCCTGGCACCACAGGGCATTGAACCTGCCGGACAAGGTCCATCCTCGCCACTCCGCGGCGATGTCTGCCCTCAGGTCATTGCGCAGCCTGAACTCGTCGGAGGGACGCAGACGCCCGCTCCATCGTATCTGCGGCATCAGCGCGAGCTGCCCGACTGCGAACTGAGGTTTCAGCTGCACGAGGCCTTTGTATTGGGCTTCCATCTTGTCGTTCCTGCGGGCCGCGTCGACCGTGCATATTGCCGACGGAGTTTCCACGCCGGCAGCCACGCCGCTGTATTCTTTGTATGCGGCATCGTGCCACCGGGCCTGCAGCGCATACTTCCGGCCGTATTCGGGTATCCATATGAGGCCGCCTGTTCCGCGGAATCTTCCCTCGTAGTCCGAGCACAATTCTCCGAAGACGCTGATGTCGGGCAGCGGGAGCCTCCAGTCGAGAGAGACTGCCGACCCGGTGGCCGTGACTCCAAGCGTCAGTCTCCGGGTGGTCCAGCTCAGGTTGCCGATTATTCTCTTTCCGATGAACGAATATGCGGCCGAAATGGTGAATTTCCCTGCATTCCAGTCGCTTGCCACGCCGAACAATTCTGCCGTGGCCGAGCCGGTGGTGGAGATTCCGCTTGCGTTTTTCCGGAAGGATGCCGCTGATGAGTACCCGCTCATGCTGAATCCGCTCCATAGTGCAAGTCCCTGTCCGAAGCGTGCGGAGAAATGGCCGAGCACCACTTTGCCGAGAATGCGCTTGCCGTAATAGGCGGCGCTGAATGTGCCGGGCCTGAATTCCGGCTCCGAGTATGTTGTCCGCGAGGTCCAGCGGAATTCGGCTCTTTCGCCGAGCTCCGCGCTGTACTTTATTCTTGCCGTATATTGTCCGTCGTGTCTCGCAGAGGCTCCGGCCGTGACGGACTGGTCGAGCCGCTGCCTTTTCCGCTGACCTGGCGCTGAGTCCGTGCGCAGGACAACGAAGGGCTTCAGGGCTTCGGCGAATTCGGGTGAGAATCCGTCGACGAGCCCAAGTTCGCTGAACGACAGGATGTCCCCGCTGCGCGAGCGGTAATCGGTCAGCGAGGCTGCCTGGTATTGGCTGAAAAGTCCGGAGGAAAGCAGCCGGGCCTTGCCCGCGAGATTGAGGTCAAGCGGATGTTCGGCAAGGCTTTGGTAGCGGTCAAGTTCGTCCTGTGTGAGTTCTTCGATGCAGGATGCCCCGCTCAGGACCAGCACGGAGTTTTCGAAATTGTCGCGGTTTTGTTTTTTGCCGCGGTTTTGATTTTTGTCGGTATACGTTTCTCCGTCGGTGTCCGTTTTTCTGGCGGCATCAACTTCTTTGTAGGTATCCATGTTCCCGTCGGTGGCCATTTTCTTGTCGGCAGCTGCTTTTCTGCCGACATCTGCTGTGGGGGATATTTGGATTTCTGCGGCCTGCATCGACGGCTTTGCTGATGCTCGTTGCGGGTTGTTCTGTCCTGCTGTCTGTTTTGCCTGCGGTACCTGCGGCGGTTTCGCCGCCGGACCTGCCACTGTGGATTCGATGGCCGCCGAGGCCGTAGCACCCTGTACTGCTGCGGCCGTTTCCGCAGTCGCCGGCAGGGACATGAGCGCGGCGAGAAATAGGAATGAAGTCATAGTTCTCAGTTTTGGTTGTCCAAATATACGCAGAAGCTGAGAGCAGTGCAAATGAACTTGCGCGTTTGTAGCGTTTGCACTGCCGAGGCGCCACGGTATATGCCACCGTCAGTCACCGTCCGTCATATGCACCTCCGGGAGGCGATTTGGAGGGATTAGCCTCCCTACAACGCATACAGCGTCCGGTAACTTGGAAACGGCAACAATTGGACAAATTCCCGGCAGCTGGTGGCATTGACGGGACAGGCTAAGACGGTTCCTGCAAATCACCTCGTACGCCGACCGGTCCCAGACCCGCGCAGAACGCAGGCAAGCGTTCTTGGTCGCATCGATTCCGTGAGACCAAGAACAGCAACCGGCTTCCCGAAGCCTTGCAGGGCCCATCACTGCGACAGGTGAATTGCAGGAATTCAGATTGTCAACATGGCGGCGCGACGCGAAAACCCGTGCATGAGACTGAATTTGGCGTGCACCCCGGAAAGATTTAGAAAATTAATTCGTAAATTAGTGGTTTGACAGTTCCAGCTTATGAAAGAAAAGATAGTTCTGCGCGACAAGGCTTTCAAGCCATACATCAGCCATGACAAAATCATGGACGCGATTGACAGGGTGGCGGAGAAGGTCAATGCTGATTTCAGAGGGTGCGACGACGTGCCGATCGTGCTCTGCGTCCTCAACGGCGCCATACCCTTCACCGGAGAGCTCCTCCAGAGGCTCGATTTCAACTGCGAGCTGGTCTCCATCAAGATGTCGTCCTATCAGGGGACGAAGTCCACGGGCACGGTGCTCACGATGATGGGACTGACAGCCGACGTGAGCGGACGGCGCATAATAATCTGTGAGGACATAGTCGATACCGGGAACACCATAGTCGCCCTCAAGGAGCTGCTGCTCGACAAGGGCGCGTCAGACGTCAAGATCTGCACGATGCTCTTCAAGTCCGGAGTCTATGCGAAGCCGGACAAGATCGACTACATCGGCATGGACATTCCGAACGCGTTCATCGTGGGCTTCGGCCTCGACTACAACGAATTGGGACGCAATACCAGGGACATTTACGTAATTGATGAAAATATGAAGTATTACATTCTTTTCGGCCCTCCGGGAGCCGGTAAGGGCACCCATGCCGGGGCCGTAGCGGAGAAGTACAATCTCAAGCATATTTCGACGGGAGAGCTCCTGCGCGCGGAAATCGCCGCAGGCACCCAGCTCGGCAAGGAGGCCAAGTCGCTTATCGATGCCGGAGAACTCGTTCCGGATTCAGTGGTCGAAGGCATGATAGAAAGCGCCTTCGACAAGATCAAGGGAGTCGACGGCTTCCTGCTTGACGGCTTCCCTCGCAATCTCGCACAGGCGCAGGATCTCGACAAGATTCTTGAGAGGCGGGGCAGCGGCGTCACCGCGGTGATCTCGCTGATGATTTCCGATGACATGATACGCCAGCGCATCGCGAACAGGGCGGCGATCGAAGGCCGCGCCGACGACGCCTCCGAGGCCACCATCACCAACCGCATCCGCACCTACCACGCCCAGACCGAGCCTCTGATAGAGTACTACAAGAAAGCGGGCAAGTACTATGAGTGCAACTGCGAACACGGCGACATCAACGAGAACCGCCGCCGCGTGCTGAACCTCGTGGACAGCATACAGTAGAGAGCCTGCCTTGAGATACCACGACGGCAGGCTCAGGCCTGCCGTTATTCTTTCTCCCTTGGTCATGCCTTTGTTGGATATTAAAAAATAACCGAAAAAATGAAAGCCATCATCGAATCCGTGCTGAAAAGACTGTGTGCCGGGCTTCTGTGCATATTCTTTTCGGCGACTCTCCATTCCGCCCACGGCCAGGTTCCTGAACCCATACCCTATGCCAGTGTCGAGACCTGGCCTTCGTTCATGGGTGCCGGAAATGATTCTCCGGCAGAATTCCGGTCCTGGATAGAGGACAGGCTGCAGCTGAATGACAGACTTGAACCGACGCGGATTTTTTTCAGTGTCATCGTGGGCGGGGATGGACGTGTGTCCGGTTTCAAGGTCATCAGGGACGATACGGGAGATCCCGCTCTGCGCGGCGATCTGGAGCGCGTCGTCTCGATGTCACCGCGATGGGAGCCCGGACTGCAGCGCGACGTCCCGCAAAGTGTCTCCCTGACCTTGTATGTGGACTTCATGCGCCCGGACCTGCTCGCGGAGACAAGAAACCGCAATGCCGCAGAGAAAAGGCGCCAGGAGGATACGGAGGCCTCCGCTTCTGAAAAAAGCTTCGTCGAGAGTCTGATCGCTATGGGCGCGGACCCGGAAACGGCGGTGATAGAGGACATGTCCCGGCTGGAGACGCTGATTTCCGCGGCGACAGAACCGGTCGTCGTGGTTTATTTCAACAATCCTCTTCATCTGCCTTGCGCGAACATGAGGAGGCAGTGGAGCGGCGTGCTCGCGGACTATGCCGGCAAGTACGGACTGCACGCGGTATATTCAAGATTGTCTTTTTCCTCTGGATATGAAGATTATCCTGCTACGGCGCAGTTTGCGGAAAAGTTCGGACTTAAGGTTTATCCTGTGACGTTCTTCTTCTATGACCGGAGAGGCGATTACGAATGTTTCACTGGTTTCGATCCGGAGAAGTTCCGGTCGTGGTTCGGCGAGATGATGGAAAAAGCTGATTTTTAACGGGAATGCATTATGAAAGTTCTGCTGATTAACGGAAGCCCCCATAAGGAGGGCAACACCTTCATCGCATTGAGCGAGGTCGCGGAGACCCTGCGCATGCTCGGCGACGAGGCGGAGATCGTATGGATCGGCAGCAGGCCGGTGCGCGGCTGCATCGCCTGCGGTTCGTGCGCGAAGACCGGGAAATGCGCGTTCGACGACGATGTGATGCCTGAGATACTCGCGAAGGCGGCCGAGGCCGACGGCATCGTGGTCGGCTCCCCGGTCTATTATGCCGGCCCCAACGGAGCCTTGTGCGCCGTGCTCGACAGGATGTTCTATTCGGGCGGGCGCTTCCTTCAGCGCAAGCCTGCGGCCGCGGTAGTGGTCTGTCGCAGGGGAGGGGCCAGCGCCGCTTTCGACCGCTTGAACAAATATTTCGCGATGAGCAACATGCCCGTAGTGCCTTCGCAGTACTGGAACAGCGTCCACGGGCATAAGCCGGGCGAGGCGGCGCGCGATGCCGAAGGGCTTCAGACCATGCGCACCCTCGCGCGAAACATGCACTGGATGCTCCACGGGCTCGATGCCGGCAGGGAGGACTCCGTCAACCCCGAACCCCGCGAGCGCACGAACTTCATCCGCTGACAGTCGCGGATCTTTTCGTTCGGGTCCTGAGATTCACCGGCCGCCGCTTTTTCATGTTTCGTGCAAAACACCTGTCGCAGCGGCCGGATTCCGACTTGCGCACAGGGCCGGCAGCTGTTACCAGTCACACGGAATCCGAGGGACCGGTCGCACTGCCGTGCTTCTTCTCAGCCTCCAAGCCGTCCGTCTGCGACCGGTGAATTTCAGAAACCCAATCGGTGCCGGCGGGCGAAGATTACTGCCGTATTGAGTCCAACTTGGGGCACTCAATTCAATTATTTGTTGGAGATAATGACAAAAGCAGCTGGTGTATGGATGGTGATGCCGACTGCTGTGCGCCGGCGGCGGAACCGGCAATCCGACCGCACAAATGCTGGATGCTCCCTCATGGCAGGCTTTTCCCCAATCATTGCCTGCCGTGAGGGAGCATCCAGCATTTTCATGCCCGGGGCGTCGCTCCGGAGCTTGAACTGTTTTGGCTTCTGGCGAAAACCAGAACTAATACTCGTCCCAGCTCTTGATGCCTATGTCGTCGAGCGACTTCGCGCAGAAGGCCCGGATATAGGCCGTGGCGAGCCGGCTGTTGGTGATCAGCGGCACATTGAAGTCGATTGACGCGCGCCTCATCTTGTAGCCGTTGCTGAGCTCCTTGCGCGAGTAGTTCTTCGGAATGTTCACGACGAGATCCACCTCGTGCGTGCGTATCAGCTCGAGAGCCGAAGGTTCGTCCGGTTCCAGACCGTCGGCCTCCTCATGGGGCCACAGCGCCCTGTGGGCCGGTACCCCGTTCTCGTTGAGGTACTTGCAGGTGCCGGCGGTAGCGTAGATCTTGATACCTTTCTCGTAGAGCTTGTGGCAGGCGAGAAGCAGGTCGGCCTTCTGTATCGGGTTGCCAGAAGAAATCAGCACCGCGTGCTCCGGAATCCTGTGCCCTACGGAGAGCATGGCCTTGAGCAGGGCCTCGTCGAGATTGTCGCCTATGCAGCCCACCTCGCCGGTGGATGCCATGTCCACTCCGAGCACGGGGTCGGCGTGGCTGAGGCGCGAGAACGAGAACTGCGAACACTTGATGCCCACATATTCGAGTTCGAACGGATCGATGCGCATCGGTTCCGGATGTTCTCCGAGCATGCAGCGGGTGGCGAGGTCTATGAAATTGACCTTCAGCACCTTCGATACGAAGGGGAAGCTGCGCGACGCGCGCAGGTTGCATTCGATTACCTTGATGTAGTTGTCGGTCGCGAGGAACTGGATGTTGAAGGGTCCGGTGATATGCAGCTCGGCCGCTATCGCCGCGGTGGTCTTGCGTATCTTGGCGGCCGTGATTCCGTAGATCTTCTGCGGAGGGAACTGGATCGTGGCGTCGCCCGAATGCACTCCGGCGAACTCGATATGCTCGGATATCGCCGAGGCTATGACCTTGCCGTTGTCGGCGACGGCGTCGCATTCGAGCTCCTTGCACCTCTGCATGAACGAACTGATCACCACCGGATGCTCTTCCGAAACCTCCACCGCCATGGCGAGGAACACCTTCATGTCCTCCTTGCTGTAGCAGACATTCATGGCGGCGCCGGAAAGCACATAAGAAGGCCGCACGAGCACCGGGAAGCCGACCTCGTCCACGAACTTGTCGATATCGTCCATGGTCGTGAGCTCCCTCCAGCGCGGCTGGTCGATGTGCAGCTTGTCCACGATCTGGGAGAACTTGTTGCGGTCTTCGGCCCTGTCGATGTCGTCGGCCGATGTCCCGAGCAGACGGATGCCTCCGCGCATCAGCGGCAGCGCGAGGTTGTTCGGAATCTGTCCGCCCACGCTGACGATGACGCCGTAGGGCTTCTCGAGCTCGCAGATGTCCATCACGGTCTCATAGCTGAGTTCGTCGAAGTAGAGCCTGTCGCAGGAGTCGTAGTCGGTCGATACGGTCTCGGGATTGTAGTTTATCATTATCGACTTGTAGCCGCGGCGGTGCAGGGTCTGGAGGGCGTTGACGCCGCACCAGTCGAACTCCACGCTGCTGCCTATCCTGTAGGCTCCCGAGCCCAGCACTATGACGGTCCTGTGGCCTTCGTTGAAGTTCACGTCGTCGGTCTCTCCGTTGTAGGTAAGATAGAGATAGTTGGTGCTTGAGGGGAATTCGGCCGCGAGCGTGTCGATCTGCTTGACATGCGGCCTGAGGCCGAGGGACTTGCGCAGCGAGCGCACTTCGCTTTCCTGTATTCCGAACACCCGGCTTATCTGTATGTCGGAGAAGCCCTGGCTCTTGGCGCGGTGCAGCAGTTCCGCGCCGACCTTGCCGAGAGACTCGCATCTCTCCAGCTCGCGGTAGGTGTTTTCGATGTTCTCGAGCTTGTCGAGGAACCATTTGTCTATGTGGGTGAGCTCGTGGATCCTGTCCACGCCGTAGCCGGACTGAAGCGCGGCCGCAATCGCGAATATGCGGGTGTCCGTAGGGTTCTTCAGGGCCTCGTCGAGGTCTTCGGTCTTATAGGGCTTGTTGCACACGAAGCCGTGGGCGCCCTGGCCTATCATCCTGAGGCCTTTCTGAATCGCCTCCTCGAAGTTGCGTCCGATGGCCATGACCTCGCCGACGCTCTTCATGCTCGAACCTATCTCGCGTGAGACGCCCTTGAACTTGGCGAGGTCCCAGCGCGGTATCTTACAGACCACATAGTCGAGCGCCGGCTCGAAGAAGGCCGGGGTCGTCTTGGTCACCGAATTCTTGAGCTCGAACAGGCCGTAGCCGAGGCCGAGCTTGGCCGCGATGAAGGCGAGAGGGTAGCCGGTCGCCTTGGAGGCGAGGGCCGAAGAGCGGCTCAGACGGGCGTTGACTTCGATGACCCTGTAGTCCTCGCCGTCGGGGCTGAACGCATACTGCACGTTGCATTCGCCGATTATGCCCACATGGCGCACGATGTCGATGGCTATCTTGCGCAGGAAGTGGAACTCCTTGTTGGAAAGGGTCTGCGACGGGGCCACCACGATGCTCTCGCCGGTATGTATGCCGAGAGGGTCGAAGTTCTCCATGTTGCAGACTGTGATGCAGTTGTCGTAGCTGTCGCGCACGACCTCGTATTCGATTTCCTTCCATCCGCGCAGGGACTTCTCGACCAGCACCTGGGGCGAGAAGGCGAAGGCCTTGCCGGCCAGGGCTTCAAGCTCCTCCTCGTTCTCGCAGAATCCCGAGCCGAGTCCGCCGAGGGCGTAGGCCGCGCGTATGATCACGGGATAGCCCACGCTGGCGGCCGCCGCGCGCGCCTCCTCAAGGTTGGAGGCGGCGTGCGACTTGATGGTCTTGACTCCTATTTCGTCGAGCTTTTTCACGAAAAGCTCACGGTCTTCAGTGTCGATTATGGCCTGCACCGGCGTTCCGAGCACCTTCACCCCGTATTTGTCGAGGACTCCGCTGCGGAAGAGCTGCACTCCGCAGTTCAGGGCCGTCTGGCCTCCGAACGAGAGCAGTATGCCCTGGGGCTTCTCCTTGGCGATGACCTTCTCGACGAAGTAGGGGGTGACCGGAAGGAAGTAGATCTTGTCCGCCACGCCTTCGGAGGTCTGCACCGTGGCGATATTGGGGTTGATGAGCACCGTGCTGATGCCTTCCTCCCTGAGCGCCTTGAGCGCCTGCGAGCCGCTGTAGTCGAATTCTCCGGCTTCGCCGATCTTGAGCGCGCCCGAGCCCAGGACCAGGACTTTCTTTATGCTTGTGTCTGTCATAGCTCTACAATCTGGAAATGAATTCATCGAAAAGGAACTCCGTGTCCACGGGGCCGCTGGACGCTTCGGGATGGAACTGCGCCGAGAAGAAGGGCTTGGAGCGGTGGCGTATGCCCTCGTTGGTGCCGTCGTTCATGTTTACGAAATAAGGCTCCCACTCGCCTCCGAGGGTGCTGTCGTCCACCGCGAAACCGTGGTTCTGGGAAGTTATGAAGCATTTGTTGCTGCCGCACATCCTCACCGGCTGGTTGTGGCTGCGGTGGCCGTACTTGAGCTTGAAGATTCCGGCTCCTGCGGCGATGGACATCAGCTGGTTGCCCATGCAGATGCCGAACACGGGCCTGTCGCCCTGAAGGGCTTTCGAGATGTTTTCGATTGCCGTCCCGCAGAGCGTGGGGTTGCCCGGTCCGTTGGAGATGAACAGACCGTCCCATTCCATCTTGTTGAAGTCGTAGTCCCAGGGCACGCGCACCACTTCCACTCCGCGCGTAATCAGGCAGCGCAGTATCTGGTGCTTGACTCCGCAGTCGACGAGAACGACGCGCTTCCTGCCGCTGCCGTATCTGATGATTTCGCGGCAGCTGACCAGGGCGACCTGGTTCTCCTTGTTCGGATCGTAGAACGGGACGTCCTCGGCCCTGACCTCGTCCGGGACGATCTTGCCGAGCATCGCGCCCTCCTCGCGCAGGATCTTGGTCAGCTCGCGGGTGTCGATGCCACAGATTCCCGGTATCTTCTCCTCCTGCAGCCATTGCCCGAGACTCATCCTGGCGTCCCAGTGGCTGTATTTTTCGCTGTAGTCCGAGATGATCAGGCCTCTGACATGGATTTTCTCCGATTCGAAGTTTACGCTGAGCCCGTCGGAGTCCTTCTCCCTGGAAGGGATTCCGTAATTGCCGATCAGAGGGTAGCTGACGCAGAGGATCTGCCCCGAGTATGACGGGTCGGTGAGACTTTCCGGATAGCCCACCATGGCGGTCGAGAACACGACCTCTCCGCCGGCAGGTCCGTCGTAGCCGAAACTCCATCCGTGAAGGATGTGTCCGTTCTGAAGAACAAGTGATGCTTTCTTGCGATTCTGTGACATATATTACCAGTTGGAAGCTTTTTTCATCAATTCCGCTACCTTGTCGTTGCAGAGGTTCCCGACGCTGCCGATGTGGGTGTGGCCGAGGTCGGAGGCCCTGAGCGACGGCATGTCCCCGAGGGAACTCTCGAAACGTCCTTCGTTCACCTCGACGCCGACCTGCCTGTAGGCCTCGCGGAACGGGGTCCCGGCGAGGGTCCGGCGGTTGACCTCCTCCACGGTGAACAGGTGGCGGTAGAGCGGATTGTCGAGTATGTGTCCGTTCACCTCGATGCGGGCAAGCATGTAGTCCGTCATCCCTATGCAGTCGTGCATGAGCTCCAGGCGGGGGAAGAGTATGTCCTTGAGCAGCTGCAGGTCGCGGTGGTAGCCGTGGGGCATGTTGCTGCATAGCATCGAGATTTCGTTCTCGCAGGCGAGGATCATGTCGCATTTTCCGCGGATGATCTCCCAGACGTCGGGGTTCTTCTTGTGCGGCATGATGCTGGAGCCGGTCGTCAGTTCGTCGGGGAAATGTATGAAGCCGAAATTCGGGCACATGTACATGCAGCAGTCCGCGGCGAACTTGTTGAGCGTCAGCGCGACGGAGCCCATGGCGGAGGCGACGCACCTCTCGGCCTTGCCCCTTTCGAGCTGGGCGGCCACGCTGTTGTAGACAGGCGTGTCGAAGCCGAGCAGTTCCGTGGTCATCCGCCTGTCGAGCGGGAAGGAGTTGCCGTAGCCTGCAGCGGATCCGAGGGGGTTGCGGTTGATGAGCCTGTAGGCCCCGCCGAGCAGGAACATGTCGTCGGCGAGCGCTTCGGCATACGCCCCGAACCACAGGCCGAACGACGAGGGCATGGCGAGCTGGTTATGGGTGTATCCGGGCAGGAGCACCTCCTTGTGTTTTTCGCTCAGCGACTGGAGCGTGCCGAACAGCGCCAGCACCTCGTCGCGCAGCCTGCGCAGCTCTTCGCGCAGGAACAGCTTTATGTCCACGAGCACCTGGTCGTTGCGGGAGCGGCCGGAATGTATCTTCTTGCCCGTCTCGCCGAGTTCCCTTGTCAGCATGAGCTCCACCTGGGAATGTATGTCCTCCACGTCGTCTTCGAGCCGGAAGCTGCCGTCCTCGATGCCTGCGGCTATCCTGTCGAGCGCGGCGCTCAGCTTCTCGAGTTCGTCCTGTTCCAGCAGGCCGATGCTGCGGAGCATGCGTATGTGCGCCCTGGAGCCTTCGACATCGTATTTCGCGAGCCGCAGGTCAAGAATGCGGTCGTTTCCGACCGTGAATTTCTCCACCGTTTCGGTGGCGGAGCTGCCTTTATTCCACAAAGTTGCCATAGAATGCGTTTATGAATGCGATATAGCCGTCAATGCCGGCGCGTATTTCTTCAGTCAGTATGTATTCGTCGGCTCGGTGCGAGCGTGCGGAGTCCCCGGGGCCGAGCTTGAGCGCGTCGCATTCCAGCCTCATCCAGTCGGAGGTCGTGGGCGACGAGAAGACCGGCATTCCGGCGGCTTCGGCGGCCTTGAGCAGGGGAGAGCCCGGCCGGGTCGCCGACGAGCGGTTCCTGAGGTTGCGCGGACGCAGTTCGCTGCGGCATATCCGCCGCAGCTCCCCGAGTATCTCGGAGTTCGTGTACTGTTCCGTCGGACGTATGTCCGCGACGAAGCTGCATTCGTCGGGAATCACGTTATGCGCGCTTCCCGCCTGAATCTGGGTGACGTTGAGCATGACCTCCCCCATGGTCGGGGAGATTCTGCCGAAACGGTGGCCGCGCATGGCCGCGATGTCGTCGAGGGCGATGTACAGGGCGTTGACACCTTCGGCCCTGGCCGCATGTCCGCTTTTCCCGCGGGCCAGTCCGTCGATCACCAGCAGGCCGCGTTCGCTCGTGGCGGCCTTCATGCCGGTGGGTTCTCCGACTATCGCCCATTCAGGCAGGTTCAGCCCGCCGGTTACGAGCGGACCTCCGGCGGCGAACACGGCCGCAGCCCCGCCGTCTCCCGACCTTTCCTCCTCGCTGCCGAGCACGAGCAGCAGGTTGAACGGCAGCCGCGCTTCAAAAAAATGGCGGAATGCGGCAATCATCGATACCACACTACCGCCATCGTCATTGGCTCCGAGTCCGTAGATTATGCTGTCGTCGACTCCCGGATCGTAAGGGTCGCGCGTATAGCCTCCTGACGCGGGCACCGTGTCGATATGGGCCAGAAGCGCGAGCGTCCTTTTCTTCGGGCTGAAATCCCGGCAGGGGACGATCAGGTTGTTGCCGCTGCGCCTGTGGGGGAGTCCGAAGCTGTCGAGGGCCGAGGAAAGCAGGGAGCATACCTTGTCTTCCCCGAAGGACGGCGAAGGTATGCGTACCATCTGTCTCAGCAGATCGATGTATTCTTCAGTCCTGCTCATCAAGTGTCAGTCTTGTTCCCGTGTCGCGCAGCAGATCCGACGAGTGCTTGATCACCACCGAGGCCGCTCCTGCGCGGAGGGCCGCAAAAGAATTCTCGAGCTTGGGAATCATGCCTTCGGCTATGCGGCCTTCGGCCTTCAGCCTTTCGAATTTTCCCGGCCCGATCGACGGTATCACGCTTGTGTCGTCAAATTTGTCGTAAAGTACGCCATTTTTTTCGAAACAATAAAGAAGTTCGGCGTTTAATGCTGAAGAAATGCTCGACGCCACGGTGTCGGCGTTGGTGTTGAGCAGGTTTCCGCGTCCGTCGTGGTTGATGGCGCAGAAGACCGGCGTGAGTCCGGCCTGCATCAGTGCGTCGAGCGCCGCGGTGTTGACGGAGGCGGGGGTCACGTCGCCGACATAGCCGTAGTCTACGCTCGTGACGCCGTCTGAAAGCAGTCTGGGCGGCCGTCTGCCGGCAGTTATGACCGCGGCGTCGCATCCTGCGAGTCCGATGGCGTTGCAGCCGGCGGACTGTAGCAGGGCGGTGATGTGTTTGTTGCACCAGCCGGCGTAGACCATGGTGACTATGCGGAGCGTGTCTTCGTCGGTCACCCGTCTGCCTTCTATCATCTTCGGTTCGGTTCCGAGCTGTTTCTGCATGCGGCTTGCCAGGGCGCCTCCTCCGTGGACGAGCACTTTCGGGCCGTCCAGTCTCGCGAAGTCGCGGCAGAACTGCGTCAGCAGCTCCTCGTTATCTACGACGTTTCCGCCTATCTTGACTACTTTGATCATAATCCGTATTTCCGGTTTTCTGTCAAAGCAGGAGGATTGCCCCCGGAGAGGTTCCGCGCTTCGCGCTTCTTCCCGTCACTTCTCCGCTTCGCTCCGAAGCGCCACCCGCTCACGGCCGCGGGCGGCCAGCCTCTCCGGAGGCAATCCTCCTGCTTTGACATGAGTAATAATATGGTGAATACTGTTACAAAATTCAATCGCTTTCAGGTCCCTGTTCAGCCGGATTTGCAATCCGGCTCCGGAGCATCACCCGTTCACAGCTGCTGGCGGCCAGCCTACGCAGAGGCAGTCTTCCTGCTTTGACGAGGTGTAATATTATGGTAATCAGTTGTTGTAATATAGTTCAAGTCCAAGTTTTCCGGCGGAATTGTCCGAAGGCAGGGGACTTGCCGCTTCACCCGCTGTCGGTACTGGGTCGCCTCAGTTGTTCCGCTTGTTAGTGGTTCGAGTTTAATCTCAGGCCCACACCGTTGCTCCTGTCGTTCGGAGTTCGAATTCTATCCCTTACTTCCGCCGCGTCAGCGGCCCGGCGGAGCGTCAGCGAGATTTGCTTGCAAATCGAAGCAGCGCAGCCGGCGACCGTAGCGACAGCACAGGTCGAGTGTGCCCCTGGGGGCTGTCGCTTAGCGACTGGGGGTGAAACTGAAGCTGCGCTTGCGCAGCTTAGTCCCGCTCAAGCAGTTGCTTAAGCACTGCTTGAGCGGAGACTACGCGGTTGGCGGCTTCGGGGATCACGAGCGAGCGGGGGCCTTCGATGACCTCGTCGGAGACTATCATGTTGCGGCGCACTGGCAGGCAGTGCATGAAGAAGGCGTTGTCGGTCAGGGCCATCTTCTCCGCGGTCACGGTCCAGCTGCGGTCGCGGCAGAGCACCTTGCCGTAGTCCGGACCGTCAGGCACCGACCAGTTCTTGGCGTAGACGAAGTCGGCTCCGCGCAGGGCCTCGTCCTGGTCATGAGTGACCACGGCGTTCCCGGTGAACTCCTTCGGCAGGTCGTATCCTTCGGGGTTGGCTATCACGAAGTCGTATCCGGCGAACTCCATGCCCTCGGCGAAGGAGTTGGGCACCGCCTGGGGCAGGGCCTTGGGGTGAGGCGCCCACGTCATCACGACCTTGGGTCGCGCCTTGGTCCTGTGCTCCTCGATGGTGATGATGTCGGCGTAGGTCTGGAGCGGATGCCTCGTCGCGGCCTCCATGCTGAACACGGGCTTTCCCGAATATCTGATGAACTGGTTCAGCACCTCCTCGCCGTAGTCGCGCTCCCTGTCCGTGAGTCCGGCGAACGAGCGCACGCCTATGATGTCGCAGTAGCAGCCCATGACCGGGATGGCTTCGAGCAGATGCTCGCTCTTGTCGCCGTCCATGACCACTCCGCGCTCTGTCTCGAGCTTCCACGCGCCCTGGTTCACATCGAGCACTATCACGTTCATTCCGAGGTTCATCGCGGCTTTCTGCGTGCTCAGCCTGGTGCGCAGGCTGTTGTTGAAGAACACCATGAGCAGGGTCCTGTTGTGGCCGAGCTCCTGGTCGGCGAAGGGATGCTCCTTCACATATTTCGCGGCCTCCATCGCTTCATGGAGACTGCCAAGCTGTTTTATTGAGGTGAAATGTTCCATATCGATGTCAGTTTCCGCTCGCCGTGAGCTCCTTCCAGGCGCGGATGAAGCGGTCGGCGGTTTCAATGCTGATAGTGAGCGACGGCAGCAGTCTGATGACTTTCGGTCCTGCCGCGCCCGTGAAGAAGTGCTTCTCGAAAAGCAGCCGGTCACGCAGCCCGACGAACCTGTCCTTGAGTTCGAGACCTATCATCAGACCTTTCCCGCGGTATTCGTCAAGCGCCGGGTCGGGACCGGAAGGGCCGCAGAAGGCCTGACGGAAATGTTCGCCGACTTTCGCGGCGTTCTCCACCAGGTGCTCGCTTTCAATCACTTCGAGCACTGCAATGGCGGCGGCGCAGGCGAGGTGGTTTCCGCCGAAAGTGGTGCCGAGCATTCCGTATTCCGGCTTGATTGAGGGGGATATCAGCACTCCGCCGATGGGAAAGCCGTTCGCCATGCCCTTGGCTGTCGTGATAATGTCCGGGCGTATGCCGGAGAACTGATGGGCGAAGAACCGCCCGCTCCGTCCGTAGCCCGACTGTATTTCGTCGACAATCAGAAGCGTGCCGTATTTGTCGCAGAGGCGGCGCAGCTCCCTGAAGAATCCGTCGGAGGGTTCATAGATGCCGGCGACGCCCTGTATGCCCTCGATGATCACGGCGGCATATTCCTTTCCCGCCAGCTCCCGCTCCACCGCGCCGGAGTCGCCCAGATCCACGAAGCACACATTGCCGTTCGCGTTGAACGGCGCGCGTATCTTCGGGTTGTCGGTCACGCTGACGGCACCGCTGGTGCGGCCGTGGAACGCCCGTCCGAACGCAAGTATCTTCGCCCTGCCGGTCGCGAACGAGGCGAGCTTCATCGCGTTCTCGTTGGCTTCCGCGCCGCTGTTGCAGAGGAAGAGGCTGTAGTCGTCGTAGCCGCTGGCCTTCCCGAGCCGGCGGGCGAGTTCGGTCTGGAGGCCGTTCTTCACCGCGTTCGAATAGAAGCCGAGCCTTGCGAGCTGTCTGCCGACAGCTTCCACATAGTGCGGATGGCAGTGGCCTATGCTGATGACGGCGTGGCCGCCGTAGAGGTCGGTGTATTCGGTGCCGTCGGCGGTCCATAATGTGGTGTCGAGCCCGCGCACGGGTTCGATGTCCCAGAGTCTGTATACTTCGAAGAGATTCATGTCAGAATGCGGATGCTTTGAGTTTCAGGCCCGTGTTCTCGGGCAGGCCGGACATCAGGTTCATGTTCTGGACAGCCTGTCCGGAGGCGCCTTTGAGAAGATTGTCCAAGACCGAGGTGATGACCAGCTTGCCGCTGTGCTTCTCGAGGTGCAGCAGGCACTTGTTGGTGTTCACGACCTGCTTGAGGTCGAAAGGTCTGTCGCATACGAAGGTGAACGGGGCATTTTCATAATAGGTCCGGTAGAGCGAGCCGGCTTCGTCCTCCGAAAGGCCGCAGTCAAGGTGCACGCTCGCGAAGATGCCTCTCGCAAAGTCGCCGCGCATGGGCACGAAGTTCAGCGGGACGGAGAATCCGGGCTGCAGCAGTTCGAGATTCCTCCTGATCTCGGAGAGATGCTGGTGCTCGAAGACCTTGTAGACCGATATGTTGTCGCTGCGCCAGCTGAAATGCGTGGTCGGCGACGGCCTGACCCCCGCACCGGTCGAGCCGGTGACTGCCGTCACGTTGATTTCCGAATCAAGGCGCCCGGCGTCCGCGAGCGGCAGCAGTGCGAGTTGGATGGCGGTGGCGAAGCATCCCGGGTTGGCGACGCTGACGGCCCCGGATATGCGTTCGCGCTGCATCTCCGGCAGGCCGTAGACATAGCCTTCGCTCTCGTCGCGGAAGTCCTGCGCGAGGTCGATGACCTTGAGTCCCGGCGGTCTGCCGTGCAACTCCCAGAAGCCGCGGCTCTTTCCGTGGCCGGAGCAGAGGAAGAGCACGTCCGCGTCCGCGAGGTCAAAGCTGTCGCAGAACTTCAGGTCAGTGTCCCCGTAAATGCCTTCATGCACTTCATGCAGGTGTCTGCCGGCGTTGCTTTCCGAATGTACGAAGGCGAACCGGACCTCCGGATGGTTCAGGAGCAGGCGTATCAGTTCGCCGGCGGTGTAGCCCGCGCCGCCTATGATTCCGACCCTTATCATATCATTTCGTCCTTATGGTTGCCGTAGTAGACCCGCAGAGGGGTGGAGAGGACCTTGATGAAGCCCTTGGCGTCCTCGGCGGTCCAGCCCTTCTGGGTCTCGCCGTATTCGCCGAGCTTCGACTTCACGAGGTCGTCGGGGGAGTCCACTCCGACCGTGGAGAACGACCAGGGGCGGAGTTCGAGGGTCACGGTGCCGTTGACATTGCGCTGGCTGCTCTCGAGCATGGCCTCGATGTCCCTCATCACGGGTTCGAGGTACTGGCTCTCGTGCAGGAACATGCCGTACCAGTTCGCCACCTGGTCCTTCCAGTACTGCTGCCATTTCGAAAGCGTGAACTTCTCGAGGAACTTGTGCGCTCCGATGATGAGCATCGGCGCCGCCGCCTCGAAGCCCACGCGGCCCTTTATGCCTATTATCGTGTCGCCCACATGCATGTCGCGGCCTATTCCGTAAGCGGCACCGATTTCCTCGACTGCCTTTATCGCCGCTATTCTGTCCTCGTAGGCTTTTCCGTTGACGGAACAGAGCTCGCCTCCGGTGAAGCCGAGGCTCAGGATTTCGCTGCCGCTCTTCGTTATCTGCTTGAGATAGGCCGTTTCGGGCAGCCCCTCGCGCGAGTCGAGTATCTCGCCGCCGCAGATAGAGGTGCCCCAGATGCCCACGTTGTAGGAATACTTGAGTTTGGTGAAGTCCGCGTTGAAGCCGTGGGCGTTCAGATAGTCGACCTCCTCCTTGCGGCTTAGGTTGCCGTCGCGGGTCAGGGTGATTATCTCCATGTCGGGGCACATCACGAGGAAGGTCATGTCGAAGCGCACCTGGTCGTTGCCTGCGCCGGTGGAGCCGTGGGCTATGGCGTCCGCGCCGATCTCCTTCGCGTATCTCGCGATCGCCATGCCCTGGAAGATGCGTTCGGAGGAAACGGAGATGGGATAGGTGCCGTTCCGCAGCACATTGCCCCATATCATGTACTTGAGGCTCCTGTCGTAGTACTCCCTCGTGACGTCGAGGGTCACGTACTTCGTGGCTCCGAGCCTGTAGGCGTTCTCCTCGTTGGCCCTGAGCTGCTCCTCGCTGAAGCCTCCGGTGTTTGCGCAGGCCGCGTGGACCTCGTAGCCTTTCTCCTTTGCCAGATACATCACGGTGTAGGACGTATCGAGTCCGCCGCTGAACGCGACGACAACTTTCTTCTTATTGCTCATGGTTTTCGAGTTTTTCTTCAGGGTGATGGATGACAAGGTGATCCTTCGGGTCATACAGAAGACCGGTGCAGATGCACATCTTGTAGTCGTGGCTCTTGAGAATCTCGAAGTGCCGGCAGCCTTCGCAGCCTTTCCAGAACTCCGGGTCGTCGGTGAGCTCGGTGAAGGGGACGGGGCGGAAGCCGAATTCGTAGTTCATCTTCATCACGGCCGCTCCGGTGGTGATCGAGAATATCTTGGCGTCGGGGAAGAGCCGGCGCGAAAGCAGGAAGGTCTGCTCCTTTATCATTTTCGCTATGCCCATCCCTCTGAAGGCGTGGGCTACGATGAGGCCCGAATTGGCCACGAAACTTTTCCCTCCCCAGGATTCTATATAGGAGAATCCGGCAAATTCGCCGTCCTCTGACACGGCGATCACGGCCTTCCCGGCCCTTATCTTGTCGCAGATATATTCCGGCGTGCGCTTCGCGATGCCGGTCTTGCGCTCAAGCGAGGAGATGTAGATCTCACGGCAGATTGTCTCTGCGAATCTGGTGTGGCATTCCTCTGCCACGCATACGTTTATCTTCATTGCTGCATATAAGGTCCCTAACGGCAAGACAAACCTGGATTGTCAATTGCAATTGTCATTCGGGACGAAATTCTTTGCTACTTTTGGAGTACTATGAAAATGTCCGGATTTTGGGAGGGTTCTACGCCTCCTAAATTCGGCAGAGGACAGAATATCTCGTGCAGTTGCGCTTCATAGCGCCGCAAATATAGCAATTAATATTCAGCAAACAAATTTCAGTTTCCGTCGAGGAAGGCTTCGATGTTGGCGATCACCTTGCGGGAGAGCCTTTCGGTGCTCTGTACCGAACTTCCGGCGGTCACGGGGGTGAACACCACATTGCCGATGCCTGCAAGCTCCTCCTGCAGCGTGCCCATGCCCGTGCCGTCGCAGAAATAGCGGCTGTCGGGGTTGGCTGCAAGCCATTCCTTGAGCGCGTCCACATCGAAGGTCGGCCCGATGGAGGTGTTCATCAGGATCTTTCCGTTTCCGAGTATCCCGAACTGCTCCCTGTGCAGCACCGCAGTGTTGCGCGGCAGCGTCGTGAGCACCGCGTCGCATTCCGCGAGCAGCCTGTCCAGCGGAAGATATTCGATGCCGGACGCTTCGGCCTCCGTTTTCCTGCTTCTGCTGAAATAGCACACCCTGCTGCCGAAGAAGCGGAAGGCTTTCGCGCACATCAGCCCGGTGGTACCGAGCCCTATTATTCCTATGGTCACGCCTCCGAGTTCGTGGCGTCCGCGCTTCCAGCCGTCGCCGCCGAATCCGTGCAGGAAGCGCACGAGCTCGCTGACGGCATATTCGACCACGCCCTCGTCGCCGTAGTCGCGCACTCCGCAGACCCGGATTCCTCTCTCCCTCGCCGCGGCGATGTCGACATTGCAGCTCTTCTCGCTGTACAGGGTGCAGCACATGCCGATGTAGCGTATGTGCGGGCAGGATTCGATGACCTTGCGGCCGATCGCGGTGCGGAACGAAACCAGCACGCAGTCAGCGTCGCCTATCCGGCGTATGCACTCCTCTTCCGAGCCGGGGCTGTCGTGATAAAGTTCGACCGAGGCTGCAAACCTGTGCAGCTCCTGTTCCGCGCGGGCGTTGACGAGAATGTCCTCTACTGCTACGATTTTTCTGAACATGTTGTCTGTATTTAAAGATTGCATGCCGACGGAAAGCCGGTCCGAAAGGCCAATTTACGAAAAATTACGGAAACCGCCGCGCCTAGAAGTCCGTCCCGCCCGGTGCGCGAGCCGCAAGACGGAGATAATCGCGATGCTGGACGAGGGCGAATCCGTCGCCGCGGTGTGCCGGCGTTTCGGGGTCGCCCGCGACACCTTCGTGAAGTTCAGCCTTTCGTCTCCACAGGTGAACCGGAGGATCTCGGTCAGGAGGGGAGGGCGCCGCCGGCGTCCGGGGCCGGCTTTCGACAACGGGATTTCTTCGGCGGACAAGAAGTGAATCGTCACAAGTGAAACGGAAAATTGCTAACTTTGAAAGTTTTCAATTTTACTGAACATGTGGGTTACAATCATAGTCCTCGCGCTCTCGATAATCTTCTTCGTGAGCGGCAAGGTCAGGTCGGATCTCGTGGCGCTGTGCGCGCTGCTGGCTCTGCTGATCTTCCAGATACTGACGCCTGAGGAGGGACTCTCGGGCTTCTCCAACTCCACCGTGGTCATGATGGTGGGGCTGTTCATAGTCGGCGGCGGGATATTCCAGACCGGCCTCGCCAAGATGATAAGCAGCAAGATACTGAAACTGGCCGGCAAGAGCGAGCTCAGGCTGTTTCTGCTGGTCGTTCTCACCACGGCCGGCATCGGGGCGTTCGTCAGCAATACCGGCACGGTCGCGCTGATGCTGCCGATAGTGGTGAGCATGGCCGCCATAGCCGGCGCGAACCCCAGCCGCCTGCTGATGCCGCTTGCGTTCGCGAGCAGCATGGGCGGAATGATGACATTGATCGGTACGCCTCCGAACCTTATAATCAGCGACACTCTCGCCGACGCAGGCTACGACAGGCTGTCGTTCTTCAGTTTCCTGCCTGTCGGACTGATCTGCGTGACCGTGGGCACCCTGGTGCTGCTTCCGCTGAGCAAATGGTTCCTCGACAAGCGCCGCAAGTCCGACGACGCGTCGTCCGGCAGCAAGTCGCTCAACCAGCTCGTGAATGAATACGGCCTTTCGCTCAACCTCTTCCGCGTGCGGGTCACCAGGGAATCCGGCATTGCCGGCAGGACCATGGGCAGCCTGAACCTGCGCAGCGGATACGGTCTGAACATACTGGAGATCCGCCGTCAGGACAGCAGCGTGCAGAACCGCTTCATGCGCACGGTCAAGCAGTACTCGGCTCCCGACACCGTGCTGGAGGACGGGGATGTGCTGTATCTTTCCGGACTGCAGGAGCAGGTCCGCAGCTTCGCCGCCGACTTCGGCCTTTCCGTCATGGACGACCGCAGCACCGAGGAGAACAAACACGACGGAGCGTCGCTCGACTTCTATGACATAGGCATCGCCGAAGTGCTGCTGATGTCATCCTCCCGCATGAACAACCACACGGTCAAGGAGGCCGACTTCAGGGAGAAGTTCAATGTGAACGTGCTGGGAATCCGCCGCAAGCATGAATATCTGCTCCACGACCTCGGCGACGTGAAGATGCACGAAGGCGACGTGCTGCTGGTCCAGGGCGGCTGGAAGGACATCGCGCGACTTTCCAAGGAGGATGAGGACTGGGTCGTCCTCGGCCAGCCTCTGGAGGAGGCCGCCAAGGTCACCCTCGACTACAAGGCTCCGGTGGCGGCGCTCATCATGGTCCTGATGATAGTGCTGATGGTCTTCGACTTCATTCCCGTGGCTCCTGTCACCGCAGTTCTGATCGCCGCCGTGCTCATGGTGCTCACGGGCTGCGTGCGCGGCATGGAGGCCGCATACAAGACCATCAACTGGCAGACGATAGTGCTTTTCGCCGCGATGATGCCGATGTCGCTGGCCCTTGAGAAGACCGGCGTCTCCAACCTTATCTCGAACACACTGGTCAGCAGCATAGGCGGTTTCGGCCCGCTCGTGCTCCTTGCGGGGATATATTTCACGACCTCCCTGATGACCATGTTCATCAGCAATACGGTGACGGCCCTGCTCATGGCGCCTATAGCCCTGCAGAGCGCGATACAGATAGGCGTGAGCCCCGTTCCCTTCATGTTCGCGGTGACGGTCGCGGCGAGCATGTGCTTCGCATCGCCGTTCTCGACCCCGCCCAACGCTCTCGTGATGTCGGCCGGACAGTACGACTTCATGGACTATGTGAAGGTGGGTCTGCCGCTCCAGATCATCATGGGCGTGGTCATGGTGTTCGTCCTGCCGCTGCTCTTCCCGTTCTGACGGCCTGGTGCGGGCTGAAACTCATGAGGACCGGTCCTTGCGGGCCGGCCCTCATTTGCATTTTACATATCGGTTATTATTTCCACCGCTTTCCGCCACGCGGATTGCAGGCGGCTTTTTTCTATTTCAGCATGTTGCCGCACTTGTCAAGTTCGAGCTTGAACCAGTCGGCGCAGCTTATGTATTCGTAGGGTATGAATTCGAAGCAGTGCACGAAGACCGTGTTGTTCTGCCTGCTGGAGTAGATGTCCAGACGGAAGCTCTCCTCGGAGCCGGACTCGGACCAGTCGAAGCCGGCGGGGTCGTTGGCGAGAGCGTTGAGAATTTCGGTCTTGCGCGCCTTGGGGTAGTATTTGTGAGCGATGTTATAGCAGATTCCGGTCTCCTTGTCCTTGCGCAGGCTCTTGAGCACGCAGAACAGAACGATGCCTATGATCGTGATGAAGCAGCCGAGAATGCTGATGGCCATCGATGACGGCACGAGTATGCAGGCCAAACCGGCGAGCAGGAGTATCGATGACAGTACTATGTCGCGTGCGCTGCGCACGCGCGTGAATTCCTTGTTCATTTTTGAATCCGATTTTTATTGTTCTACATCATGTTCCCGAAGCGGCGTCAGAAACGCCGCTTCCTGCGGCATTGCGCCGCATTGAAGCTTCCGGGCGGAATTGAATCCCGGAACTGAATCAGATTCTGAGGTTTCGGAGGACTATGGGGCGGAGATGGCCGCCGGCGCCCTGCAGGTGCAGGGCCGTACCGGAGGAGCGGCGCGTTCCGGTCTCGCAGATGCATACCGTGTCTCCTCCCTTGAGAAAGAAATTTCTGAAAAATGATGACGGGGCCCGTCGGGAGCCGCTGTTCAGGGAACGGAATTTTCCTGAAGCGGAGACGAGCCCGGGAGCTCCGTGCTCCTCGAGCCTGAGCTCGGGTATGGACTGGTCGGGATTCTCCGTGGCGAGCAGCGCGCCGCACGAGCTTTCGCGGGTCTCCGCGGCGGACGCATCCTCCACACCGGCTGCCGGACACAGCGCCGAGCGGCACAGCAGCGCCGCAAACATGATCAGCAGTATCCCGAGCAGCTTCTTCATCGGAGGGCTATTTCCCGGCGACGGCGTCGATCTCGACCATCGCGCCCTTGGGAAGGGCGGCGACCTGATAGCATATCCTCGCAGGCTTGTCTCCCTTGAAGTATTCGGCGTAGACGGCGTTCATCGCGCCGAAATCCGAGATGTCGGCCAGCAGCACCGTGGTCTTCACGACATCGTCGAAGCCGAGCCCCGCCTCCTCAAGTATGTATCCCAGATTGTCGAGCGAGCGTCGGGTCTGAGCCTCGATGCCGGCGGGCAGCTCTCCCGTCACCGGATCGGCCGGAAGCTGTCCTGAAATGTAAAGGGTTCCGTTGAACTCTATCGCCTGCGAATAAGGTCCGACGGCCGCCGGAGCCTTGGGTGATGCAATGGTCTTTTTCATCCGTGTGTCAATGTTTCGGCGCGAAGATACTAAAAATTCCAGTCTTGTAGTATATTTGTCCCCTGAATCATGAACGACATGCCGCAATACGCCGGGAAGGAGATTTTCCAGAGGACCGAACTGCTGCTCGGCGGGGACGTGATGTCCGCGCTCGCGTCGGCGAACGTGATCATATTCGGTGTAGGAGGCGTCGGGAGCTGGTGTGCCGAAGGCCTCGTGCGCTCCGGAGTACGCCGTCTTACGATAGTCGATTCCGATGTGGTGGGCGTCAGCAACATCAACCGTCAGCTCATGGCCACGGTGCGCACCGTAGGCAGGCCGAAGGTCGACGCGCTGAAGGACAGGCTGCTCGACATAAACCCCGAAGCCGAGATCTCCGCGGTCGACAAGGTGTACAGCGAGGAGACGGCGGCGGAGTTCGACATCGCCGGCTACGACTATGTCATAGATGCGATAGATACCCTGAAGAACAAGGTCTGCCTGATAATCAACGCGTCGGATGCCGGCCCCGTGTTCTTCTCGTCCATGGGCGCCGCGCTGAAGGTGGACCCGTCGCGCGTGCGCACGGGCAATTTCTGGAAGGTCAGGGACTGCCCGCTCGGAGCCGCGCTGCGCAAGAAGATACGGCAGAAGAAGAGGATTCCCGAACATTCCTTCACCTGCGTCTACGGCGACGAAGTGCTGGAGAACAGGGGAGGGCGCGATATCGACGGAGCCGCCTCCCGCCGCGAGGCGGCCGCTTCCGGCAAGGCCGTGATCAACGGCACCACGGCGCCCGTGACGGCCATATTCGGCATGACTCTGGCCGGCCTCGTGATAAATGACATTTACCGCAGGACGCTTGACAGGGAGGAGGGGAATGGCTGACAGGCTCTGGAACGGCAACTATATCAGGATATGGACGGGGAACTTCCTGCTGAATTTCTCGTTCACTCTCATCGTGCCGCTGCTGCCGCTGTATCTGAGCGAAGCGTTCGGCGCGAGCAACGACGTCATCGGCATGGCGCTTGCCGGCTACACGCTGATGGCTCTGGTCGTCCGGCCTTTCAGCGGCTACGTCGTCGACAACTATCCGAGAAAGATAGTGCTGATAGTCTGCAACTTCTTCTTTTTCCTGCTGTTCTTCGGCTACATAGTCGCCGGCTCCCTGACCATGTTCACGATTTTCAGGACGCTCCACGGCGCCCCGTTCGGTTCCGTGACCGTGGCGGCAAGCACGGTGGCCATAGACGTGCTGCCGTCGTCGCGCAGAAGCGAAGGGATAGGCTACTATGGCCTCAGCAACAATCTTGCGACTGCGCTCGGCCCGGTGCTGGCCATATACATGCTTCAGGCGTTCAAGGGCGATTTCCATGCGCTTTTCTGGATTTCGACGGCGTTCTCGTTCGCCGGTCTGCTCATCGACGCGTCGATAAAGCTTCCTCCCCGCGACTTCATGCCGGAGAAGAAGGTCATCTCTCTCGACCGCTTCTTCCTCCTCAAAGGCTGGCGCGAGGCTCTTGCGATGATATGCTATTCGTTCAGCTACGGGGTCGTGTCCACCTATGTGGCGATTTACGGCAAGGAGGAGCTGGGAATCACCAGCGGCACGGGCATATTCTTCACCCTATTCGCCGTTGGCCTGATAGTCTCGCGCCTGACGGGAGCGAAGGCCCTGAGAGAGAACAGGGTCAGCCATAACGCCGCCACGGGCTGCCTGGCTTCGATGTGCGGATATCTCGTGTTCGCCGCAGTCGGCAATCCGGTCGGATACTATCTGTCCGCGTTCATAATAGGTCTCGGCAACGGTCACATGTATCCCGCATTCCAGAACATGTTCATCAATCTGGCGGAGAACAGCCAGCGCGGCACCGCCAATTCGTCGATTCTGACTTCCTGGGACGCCGGTCTGGGCCTCGGAGTCCTGTTCGGCGGCATGCTTTCCGAGCATTTCGGCTACCATGTCGCCTTCTGGGCCGCGCTTGCGGTAAATGCCTCCGGCGTGCTCTGGTATTTCCTGCACGTCCGGAGGCATTTCGAGGAGAACAAGCTGCGCTAGCCGCTACATTTCGAGGGCCATCAGGTCCGCCACGGCGAGCATGTAGTCCAGCTGGGTCTGCAGCGCAAGCTCGCGGGAACTGTAGAAATAACTGATCTCGTTCATGTAGTCGAGCAGCGACATCTGTCCGCTGTCGAGAGCCTTCCGCAGGTCTTCGAGACCTTCCTTCGAGTCCAGCAGCAGGCTGTATCCTGCGGCGGAGCCGGCAAGGCCGACGGCCTTGTCGTACAGCATCTCGGCATTGGTCCTGAACTGGATCAGCGCGTCCTGCTCGGCGGTCCTGGCCGCCTCGATCTGTTTCTTCGCGCTCGAAATCTTCTTTCCGGCGGACCACAGCGGAATGCTGACTCCTACGGAAACTCCTCTGAAACCTTCTCCGGGCACGACTTCGGACTTGTATCCTATCGAAAGACTCGGGAAAGCCTCGCTGCGGCTGAGCCTGAGCTGCTCTTCCGACAACGAGGTCGCGGCGCGGAGATAATCGAGGGCGCTGCTTTTTTCCGACGCCTCTTCGAGCCATTGCTCGAAACTTCCCGGCAGCAGGACGGTCTCCTGCTCGCAGGCGGTCACATCGATTTCGTTGCCGCCGTTGAGATTCCTGAGTTCGGCGAGCATTCCGTCGCGCTCCAGCTCGAGCAGCCTGAGATTCCCTTCCGCCTCCGCGAGACTCACTGCGGCCTTGCGGTAGTCGATCACCGAAAACTCGCCTTTCTCGTAGCCCGAACGATAGGCCTGCTCGACCGTGCGTGCATTGTCGGCCTGCTCCCGGTATTCGGCTATCAGGGCGTTGCTGTGAATGATCCGGCATACGAGCTTGCGCGCCGTGGTCAGAATGTCCCTGCGGTTCGCTCTGTATTCGATGGCCAGCAGTTCGTTCTGCCCGAGAGCGGTTCTTCTTCTCGCACCTGTGAGCGCTCCGAAATCGAAGCTCTGGCTCACTCCGAAATCGTGCCTGCGGCGTCCGTCATCACCGAAGAGATAGCCGAACTCTATTTCGAGACCCTCGATGGAGGCCTCTGCGAGATTCGCGTCTCCCCGAGCTTCGACCTGCTGCTGCATGGCCTTGAGCGTCAGATTGTTTTCGGCAATCTGACCGAGAATATCATCTATGTTCTGGGCTTCGGCGGCCGCGCACAGGAGCAGCGCCGCCGCAAGCATGGTCATTCTTTTCATTTCTTCTCCTCCTTTTCGCTGAAGATATCGTAGACGATGGGTATCACGAAGGCGTTGAGCAGTGTGGAGCTCAGCAGACCTCCGAGTATGACCTTGGCCATCGGGCTCTGGATCTCGTTGCCCGGAAGCTCGCCGCCGAGGGCGAGGGGGATAAGGGCGAGGGCCGACGACAGCGCGGTCATCAGAATAGGGTTGAGCCTGTCGAGCGAGCCTGTCATCACGGCCTGGCCGACTCCGAGCCCGTGCTGCCTGAGGTCGTTGTAGCGGTCGATCAGCAGCATTCCGTTGCGCGTCGCGATGCCGAACAGCGAGATGAAACCGATGATTACGGGTATCGACATCACCTTGTCGCTGAAGAACACCATCAGCACGCCGCCTATAAGCGCAAGCGGCAGGTCAATCAGCACTATCGCCGCCTGCTTGAAGCTGCGGAACTGGTTGTACAGCAGCAGGAATATCACTATGATGGCGAATATGCTCAATATGACCAGCGTGCGTGACGCGCTCCGTGCGCTCTCGAACTGACCTCCGAACTCGATATGGTAGCCTTCGGGCAGAACGACCTTCTCGGCGATCGCCGCCTGCATCGCGTCCACGGCTCCCTGAAGGTCGCCGCCGGTGATATTCGCCGAAACGACCACCTTGCGCTGGGCGTTCTCGCGGTTGATGGTGTTGGGGCCCGAGGCCGAGCGTATTTCGGCGATGCGGTCGAGCGGCACCTTGCCGGCCGGCGTGTCGACGGTCATGTCGTGTATGGTCTCTATCCTGTCCCTCCAGTCGCCGGAAGCCTTGACCGTAAGGTTGAACACCTTGCCGCCTTCGTATACCTGCGAGACGGCGCGGCCTCCGAGGCACACCTCGACATATTCCACGAATTCCGACATGGTCACCCCGTATCTCGCAAGCATCTCGCGGCGGGGGACTATCGCAAGTTCGGGGCGCTCGATCTGCTGTTCGACATTGAGGTCGGCGAGGCCTTCGACATCGCCGACGGCGTTCCTGATGTCGTTGCCGATATTGAACAGAGTGTTCAGGTCGTCTCCGAATATCTTCACCGCGATCGCGGCCTGCGTGCCAGAGAGCATCGCGTCTATGCGGTGCGAAATGGGCTGGCCGATCTCGACGTTGACTCCCGGCAGCGTGCCGAGCTTCTCGCGCAGCTCCGCTATTATCTCGCTCTTGGAACGGCCGCCGAACTCGAACGGAGCCTCCATTTCCGAGGTGTTGACCCCGAGCGCGTGCTCGTCAAGTTCGGCGCGTCCGGTCTTGCGGGCCACCGTCTTGATTTCGGGAACCGATAGTATGAGCTCCTCGGCCTTGCGGCCTATGGCGTCGCTTTCCTCAAGCGAGACTCCGGGCAGGGTGCTCACGTTGATCGTGAACGAACCCTCGTTGAACGGCGGCAGGAAGCTTGAGCCGAAGCCGGACGCCATCACGACCGCCGCAAGCAGCGCGGCTATGGATGCTCCGAGCACTGCCTTGCGATGATGCAGAGCGGCGGAGAGCGCCTTGCCGTAGACTTTCTTGAGCCAGCGGGTGACGGGCGATTCCTTGCTGGTGCCCTTCGTGGCTCCGGTATTCTTGAGCAGGAAGCTGCAGAGCACGGGGGTCAGAGTCAGCGCCACGAGCGTGGACGCGAAGAGAGATACGATGAACGCGACTCCGAGCGGAACCAGCATCCTCCCTTCGATGCCGGAGAGGAAGAAGATGGGGATGAAGCTCACCACTATTATGAAGGTGGAGTTCAGGATAGGCATTCGTACCTCCTTGGAGGCGTCGAAGACAACATCCAGCACCTTGCGGCGCTGTCCTTCGGGTTTCAGCCTGTTCTCGCGCAGGCGCTTGAACACGTTGTCCACGTCCACGATCGCGTCGTCCACCAGCGAGCCGATTGCAATCGCCATACCACCTATGCTCATCGTATTTATGCTCATTCCGCTGATTCGCAGCACGATGATGGTTATCAGCAGCGACAGCGGGATGGTCACGAGCGAAATAAGCGTGGTCCTGACATTCATCAGGAACAGGAACAGCACGAGAATCACGAACAGCGCGCCTTCGATCAGCGCCTGTCTGATGTTGCCTATCGAGGCGTCGATGAAGTCGCTCTGCCGGAAGATGTCGGTCTTGACCTGCACGTCGGAGGGCAGCGTCCTTGCGATTTCGGCCATCTTGGCGTCGAGCGCGTCGGTCAGGTCGTTGGTGGAGACCTTGGGCTGCTTGGTCACGGTCAGCAGGACTCCGGGCTTCCCTTCGATAGACGCCGTTCCGGTGCGCGGCTCCTGGGGGCCGGTGCGCACTTCGGCGATGTCCCGCAGGGTTATGGGGCGGCCGTCGGCGGCAGTCTTGACCACCGCGAGCGCGATCTCGTCGACTGCGGTCGTGGATGACATGCCGCGTATGATGTACTCGTTGGAATATTCATACAGCACTCCGCCTGAGGCGTTGCGGTTCATGTCCTCCGTCGCCGCGAGCACCTCGTCGGTGGTGACCCCGTAGCGGCGCATGCGGTCCATGTCGAGCAGTATCTGGTATTCCTTGATGTCGCCGCCGAGCACGGCCACCTGGGCGACTCCGCCCACGGCGAGCAGCTGCGGCCTGACGGTCCAGTCGGCCAGGGTGCGAAGTTCTTCGAGGGAAGTCTCACCGTCGGCCGTCAGCCCTATTATCAGCACTTCTCCCAGGATGGACGACTGCGGGCCCAGAGTCGGGGTGCCGACATTGGAGGGGAGCTGGTCGCCGAGGGTGGCGAGCTTCTCCGAGACTATCTGCCTGTCGCGGTAGATGTCGGTGCCCCAGTCGAACTCGACCCACACCACGGAGAATCCGGTAGTCGACGACGAACGCACGCGACGCACGTCCGTGGCTCCGTTGACTGCGGTTTCGATGGGGAAGGTCACGGTCTTCTCAACCTCCTCGGGAGCCATGCCCTGCGCTTCGGTCATGATGACCACGGTGGGGGCGTTCAGGTCGGGGAACACGTCCACCTCCATGGTTTCGGTGACATATATGCCGCCGAAGGTCAGCAGCACTGCGGTAAGCAGGATGAAGAGCCTGTTGTGCAGCGCGAACTCTATTATCTTGTTGAGCATGGCCTAATGGTTATGCGTATGTCCGGGAATCACCGAGGCGGAGGAGAGCCTGACCTGATATGCTCCTTTCACCACCACTTTCTCGCCGCCCTTGAGGCCGGAAAGAATCTCGACTGCGATTCCGTTGCGCCCGCCGACGGTCACGGGAACTTTCCTGTAGCATTCCTCGTCGAGCTGCACATAGACGAAATGTTCCCCCTGCTCCTCGGTCAGTGCGGTTTCGGGAACGGAAACCACTCCGTCGCGCTCTTCGGTGAGCAGCCAGACTTCGACATACGAGCCGGGAGTCAGGGCGCTGCGATTGGAGAACTCGAAAGTCACAGGAATGTATGCGGAGCCTGCGGAAACGGAGCGTCCGACCGAGACGGGACGGCCTTCGCTGCCGGACAGGTTCAGGGTCGCGTCACCGTAATGCAGGCGGAAATTGGCTCCGGAGATGGAATTGCGCAGAGCAGCGTATTTCTCGGGAAGATCCGCGACGAGGCGCAGGCGGGTGTCGGAGGCGACGGTGGCGATGGCCTCGCCGGCATTGACATAGTCACCTTCGGTCTTGAGCACGTCGGTGATGTATCCGGCGAGAGGGGAGCTCACCGCAACTCCATCGCCTGCACCATCCGCCGTGGTGCCCTGGTATGCATTGAGTGCCGTCTTGTAGTCCGCCTCTATGGTAGTGAATTCCCGCTGTGAGATGATCTTGTCTTCCAGAAGGGTCTTTGCGCGCTCGTATTCGGTCTTTGCGGCTTCATAGGCTATTGCCGCGCGCGTGACGGCGTCGCCTTCGCCCATTCCTCCGGCGGACACTCTGGCGATGACCTCGCCTTCGGTGACTCTCCGGCCGGGCGCCGGTGTGTCACCGCTCCATGTGAGTATGCCGGCCGTGCGCGAACTTATTGTCGCGGAGCCGTTTCCGGCAGGGGAGAGTACGCCGGAAGTTCGGATGGCCGTGCGGAAGCTGCCGGGAGTTATGGTCTCGACTTCGACTCCGGCTTCCCTGGCCCTTTCGGGGGAGAGGACTATTTCGCCGTGCGCGGCTTCGCCTTCGTGCTCATGGGCCTCGGCGGCCGCTTCGGTCTCATGGTCATGAGCGTGTTCATCTGTTCTATTCTGGCAGGCGGCGACGGCCAGCAGGCTCATTGCCGCCAGAATCAGGTATTTCTTTTTCATCGGTGGTTCTAGTTTGTCTGCGGTCCGGCCGCCGGCCCCGTCGCGGTTCTGCAGGCGAGGGTCCGGGATGACCCGTCCTTCGGAGCATGCCGCCAGGCTTCCGGCCTCGGGTGTCGGTCGCCGGCCTTTATTATTGACTGTGGATTCTTTCGTGATCGGCCGGTGAAGCGGCCATATCAGCGTCGTCGGAGAGTTCTATCCCCTCGGAGGGCCGCGCAGGCTGAGCTGCGGCAGGGCTGTCGCCGGTTCGGCGGAGAAATGGTCTCCGGTGTCGAAACGGCGGAGTTCCGGAGCGTCATCGCGCTCTATGATGGAATCGCCGGTTGGCAGAAGATCGCCTATGAAGAGCTGTATGCCGTCGTCGGAACTCTGGAGATAGGTGTCAAGCTGCTCGCAGTTGTAGTGGTGATGGATATGGTTCTCCCTGACAGTGCAGTGGTGGCTGTGTGGAATCACGGAATGCAGCAGCACCATGGCGAACGCCAGCGCGCAGGCAATAGATATTAGTTTCCTGTCACCCATCAGGACGCAAAGATAAATTTTATTTCCTGCAATCAAATTGCAATTTCGGCAATTGATGATTTTTGAGATTCTTCCTATATTTGAAGGTTAGTTAAAAATTTCCCTTATGGACAAATTCACGAAAAATTATGTCGAGAAGTTCATGTCTGAACTTATCTCGCGCAATCCCGGTGAGAGCGAGTTCCACCAGGCTGTAAGAGAGGTGGTGGAGAGCGTCGCAGACTATGTGGTGGCGTATCCCTACCTTATGGACCTCAAGATACTCGAGAGGATGGTAGAACCGGAGCGCGTGATCATGTTCAGAGTTCCATGGACGGATGACCGCGGCGAGATCCACATCAACCGCGGCTATAGGGTGCAGATGAATAGTGCCATCGGCCCGTACAAGGGAGGCATACGCTTCCATGCGAGCGTCAACCTCAGCATCATGAAGTTCCTCGCTTTCGAACAGACTTTCAAGAACGCCCTGACCACTCTGCCCATGGGCGGTGCGAAAGGCGGCTCCGACTTCAACCCGAGAGGCAGATCCGACGCCGAGGTGATGCGCTTCTGCCAGAGCTTCATGACCGAACTCCAGCGCCATATCGGCCCCGACACCGACGTGCCTGCGGGCGACATCGGAGTGGGCGGACGCGAGGTCGGCTACATGTTCGGCCAGTACAAGCGCCTGCGCGACGAATTCACCGGGTCGATGACCGGAAAGGGACTCGCCTGGGGCGGCAGCCTGCTGCGTCCCGAGGCTACCGGTTACGGAGTGTGCTATTTCGCCCAGGAGATGATGGCTCTCAAGGGCAGGACCTTCGAGGGGCGGACCGTCGTAATCTCGGGCTCCGGAAACGTGGCCCAGTATGCGGCCCAGAAGGCCATGAGGCTCGGTGCCAAGGTCGTGACCCTCTCCGATTCCGACGGCTACATCCATGATCCCGAGGGTCTGGACGAGGAGAAGATGGCATATGTGTTCGAACTCAAGAACATACGCCGCGGGCGCATAAGGGAGTATGCGGAGAAATATCCTCAGGCGCAGTATTTCCCGGGCGAGCGGCCCTGGGGCGTTCCCTGCGACATAGCCCTGCCCTGCGCGACGCAGAACGAAATCGAGGCTGCCGACGCGGAGAAGCTCGTGAAGAACGGCTGCTGGTGCGTGGCCGAGGGCGCGAACATGCCCACGACTCCCGATGCCATACAGATTTTCCAGAACGCGAAGCTGCTCTACTCTCCCGGCAAGGCGTCCAACGCGGGCGGAGTCGCCACTTCGGGTCTTGAGATGACCCAGAACTCCATCCGCCAGAAGTGGACTTCGGAGGAGGTCGACGCCCAGCTGCACCGCATCATGTCAGAAATCCATGCCGCATGCCTCAAGTACGGCAAGGAGGATGACGGATATGTCAATTATGTGAAGGGCGCGAACATCGCCGGCTTCATTAAGGTGGCAAACGCGATGGTCGACCAGGGACTCGTATAGCTTCAGGCAATGTTCGGACAGGACTACACCCGGCTGATGACCAGGAAGATCCGCAGCATCCTGCTGATCTGCAACAACTATGACAGCTTCTCGCTCGAGGAGGACGGGCATATCGAAGGGCAGATTTCGCAGGACTACGCGGAGCTGAACCTCAGCAATCCTCCATCCATCGACAGGGTGGAGTCCACGATGGAAGCTCTGGAGCTGCTCAAGCATCAGGGCGACCGCTACGACCTCATCATCACCATGTTCAATGTCGGGAAGCTCGACGTGTTCGAGTTCTCCCGACTTGCCAAGGTGATAGTCCCGCACACACCGATAGTACTGCTCTCGTCGTATTCCAAGGTCATCTACAACTATATAGCGAAGCAGGACAAGAGCGATATCGACTATGTGTTCAGCTGGAACAACAGCACCGACCTGATCATCGCCATAATCAAGCTCCTGGAGGACAAGATGAACGCGGAGCACGACGTGCTGGAACTGGGGGTGCGCACGATCATGCTGGTGGAGGATTCGGTACGCTACTATTCCGCATATCTGCCCCTGCTGTACAAGCTGGTGCTGCGCCAGAACAACGAGGCCGTCCGCGACGCTCTCAATGAGGAGCAGCAGTTCATGCGCAAGCGCGCGCGGCCCAAGATCATGCTCGCTACCTGCTACGACGAGGCACTCGAGCTCTATCGGAAATACAGCGGCAACATGCTGGGAATAATCTCCGACGTAGGCTTCATAATCCACAAGGGAGACGACCGCTCCACCGAGGTGATAGATGCCGGAATCAACCTCTGCCGTCTCATAAAGGCCGAGAACCCGACCCTTCCGTATCTGCTCCAGTCGTCGCAGGAGAGCATGCGTGCGGTCGCCGAGGAGCTGGGGGTCGGTTTCGTGCGCAAGACTTCCAAGACTCTGATACACGAACTCGGCGAGTACATCGCGCGCGAGTTCGCTTTCGGCGATTTCATAGTCACAGACCCGCTTACGGGGCAGGAGACGGCCCGCGCACGCAATCTCTACGAGTTCGAAAGGCTGCTCAAGACAATGTCGGACGAATCCCTGCGCTATTTCGCCGGCCGGAACTACATCTCCCGCTGGCTCTACAGCCGCGGTCTTTTCAGTATCGGCGATTCGTTCCGCAACATCGACGTCAACGACGAGACCGACCTCGCCGAGATACGCAAGCTCAATATAAGGACGCTTCACGACTACAGGATACGCCAGGGGCTCGGGGTGGTCGCCAGATTCGACCCTGAAACCTACAACGACGCCATCTGGTTCTCGCGCCTCGGCAACGGCTCGCTCGGCGGCAAGGCGAGAGGCCTCACGTTCCTTAACCATATACTCTCCAAATACGACCTCTACGGCAAATGGGAGGACGTCAGGGTGCTCGTGCCGCGCACGCTCGTGATAACCACCGAATATTTTGACCGCTTCATATTGGAGAACGGCCTGCAGTATGTGATCAACTCCGACCTCAGCGATGCGGAGATACTTTCCGAATTCGTAGCCTCCACGCTGCCGGCCGACCTCACCGACGCGTTGAGAGTGTTCATACGCAACGTGCGCCGCCCGCTGGCCGTCCGCTCGTCTTCGATGCTCGAGGACTCGTACTACCAGCCGTTCGCCGGCGTGTATTCGACCTATATGATACCTCACACCGAGAACGAGGACCAGGAGCTGCGTCTGCTCTCCAAGGCCATCAAGAGCGTCTACGCCTCGGTATATTTCGCCTCTTCGAGGGGTTATATCATCTCGACCTCCAACGTGATTTCCGAGGAGAAGATGGCCATAGTGCTTCAGGAGATCTGCGGCAGCGAGGACGGGGGCTACTATTTCCCGACCTTCTCGGGAGTCGCCCGTTCGATCAACTTCTACCCTATCGGCTATGAGACGCCCGAGGACGGCGTCGTCAAGCTGGCTTTCGGTCTCGGCAAGGCCGTGGTCGACGGCGATCAGGTGCTGCGCTTCTCGCCGAAATATCCCAAGAACGTGCTTCAGACCTCCACGCCTGACCTTACGATGCGCGAGACGCAGCAGGCCATGTTCGCGCTGAATCTCCAGCCGGACAAGTTCAAGACCTCGGTCGACGACGCCGTGAATCTCGAACGCATTCCGATTTCCGACTGCGGACGTTTCCGCTCGCTCGCAAAGGTCGTGTCCACCTGGGACTACGAGAACCAGCGCATCGTGGATTCTCCGGTGCCGAAAGGTCCGAAGTTCGTCACATTCGCACATATACTCAAATACAACACCTTCCCGCTTGCCGACATACTCAACACGCTGCTGGAAATCACCCGCAAGGAAGTCAAATGCGCCGTGGAGATAGAGTTTGCTGCCGATCTTGACAGGGGCGACAGGGCGGCGCTGTTCAACGTGCTGCAGATACGCCCCATCTCGTCGGTCAACAGCTTCAACTCCGTGGACTGGAGTTCGCTCGACACGGAAGGCGCCCTGCTGTCGTCCGGATGCGCGATCGGCCCCGGAATGATTCAGGGAGTCAGGGATGTGGTCTACCTGCGCAGGCAGAACTTCGACGTGATGAAGACGCGCGAGATGGCTGCGGAAGTCACGGCCATCAACAACCGCATGCGCGACGAGGGGCGCAACTATGTGCTCATAGGCTACGGCCGCTGGGGCTCGAGCATACCTTCGCTCGGCGTGCCGGTGCAATGGAGCAACATCTCCGAGGCCAAGGTCATAGTCGAGTGCTGCCTGGAGAATTTCCGCATCGACCCGAGCCAGGGCACGCATTTCTTCCAGAACATGACCTCGTTCAATGCAGGTTATGTCAACGTGAACCCGTATTCGCGTCCCGGCGAATACTGCGACCTCGACGCGCTTGACGCGATGCCTGCCGAATACGAGAGCGACTATGTGCGCATCGTCCGTTTCCCCGAAGACCTCACCGTCTGCGTCGACGGCAAGGAAAACCGGGCGCTGGTGAAGCAATAATCCGCTGCATTTCATGCCGGAAACTGCCAACATGCTGTATTCCTTGATGATGGAGGCGCGGGAGCCGGAGCAGGTGCCCGGGCTGGCGCGCTTTTTCCGCACAGGGCCGGGGGAGTATGGGGAAGGGGACAGCTTCCTCGGGATCAAGGTGCCCGTGACGAGGAAGATAGTGCGCGGTTGCTGGAAGGAGACCGGTTTCGCGGAACTGGAAGAATGCATCTCGTCCGAATTTCACGAAATGCGTCTCGCCGCGCTGCTCACGCTCGTGCAGAAGTTCGCCCGCGCAGGATCCGACCGGGAATTGCAGAGGCGCTGCGTCGATTTCTATCTTTCGCACCTGCGTTATGTAAACAACTGGGATCTGGTCGACCTGAGCTGCTACGAACTGCTCGGCGCGTGGCTGCTGGACAAGGACAGGACCATGCTGTATGAACTGGCACGCAGCGGCAGAACCATCTGGGAGAAGCGCATAGGCATGGTAAGCACGATGAAGTTCGTGAGGAACGGAGATCTTGACGACTGCTTCGCGATCGCCGGCATCTTTCTGGAGAGTCCCGAACCTCTGCACGACCTGCTCCAGAAGGCGGCAGGATGGCTGCTCCGTGAGGCGGGCAAGCGCGACGAACAGCGTCTGAAAGACTGGCTCGAATCTCGCTGCACGAAGATGCCGCGCACCATGCTGCGCTATGCCATAGAGCGCATGGACGAAGAGACGAGGCGGCACTTCATGGCCGTCCGCTAACGCCTGTCGTTCCCGATCAGATATTCCGCTATCTGCACGGCGTTCAGCGCCGCTCCCTTGCGTATCTGGTCACCTGAGAGCCAGAGGGTCATGCCGTTCTCGTCGGCAATGTCGCGGCGTATGCGGCCTACATAGATGTCGTCCTTGCCGCCGGTGAATAGCGGCATGGGGTAGGTCTTGGTCGCGGGGTCGTCCTGCACGGTGACTCCGGGTGCGGCCTCAAGCGCAGCGCGTACCTGCTCCTCCGTGAGAGGCTTCTCGGTCTCTATCCAGACGGCTTCGGAATGTGAGCGCAGCGATGAGATTCTCACGCAGGTCGCCGAGCAGCGGATGTCGGAATGCAGGATCTTGCGTGTCTCGTTGAACATCTTCATTTCCTCCTTGGTGTAGCCGTTGTCGGTGAAGACATCAATCTGCGGAATCACATTGTAGGCGAGCTGATAGGCGAACTTGTCGACCATAACGGGTTCGCCCTGAACGATCTGCCGGTACTGCTCCTGGAGCTCTGCCATGGCCTGGGCGCCGGCTCCTGACGCCGACTGGTAGCTCGCCACATGCACGCGGCGTATGTGCGAGAGCCTGTCGATCGGCTTGAGCACCACGACCATCATGATGGTGGTGCAGTTTGGGTTCGCGATTATGCCGCGCGGGCGCACGAGGGCGTCCTCTGCGTTGCATTCGGGCACCACGAGAGGCACGTCGTCATCCATGCGGAACGCGCTCGAATTGTCGATCATCACGGCGCCGTGCTTCGTAATGGTCTCCGCGAACTCGCGCGAGGTGCCCGCTCCCGCCGATACGAAGGCGTAGTCCACGCCCTTGAAATCGTCGTTGTGCTGAAGGAGCTTCACCTCGATCTCCTTGCCGCGGAATGTGTATCTGCGTCCGGCACTCCTCTGCGAACCGAAGAGCAGAAGCTCGTCTGCCGGGAAATTCCTCTGTTCGAGCACGCGCAGGAACTCCTGTCC
>CALVAD010000007.1 GCA_944325495.1 uncultured Bacteroidales bacterium
AGTAGGCCGCCGCCGCCCTTCGGGGAGCCCGACAGAGAAGCAGTGAGAACTGCAGACTGCCGGGCTCCCTTTTTTTTGTGCCCCGACCCTCCCCGCCAACTCGGCAACAGTATCCAAGTTACGGAATCTCAGCATGTCGCGAATGATTTTCGTGATTGCGGCGATTGCAATAATTAATAATAAAGCCCCCTGCATTGGTTTGGAATTTGCTAATTTGTGCCCGGTCCTGACGGACAGCAAGAAGCAAACTGATTAACCGATGCCAGATACTAGAACCAAAGGAATCATCTCTCAGATAATCGGACCTGTGGTCGATGTCCACTTCGACATAGACCGCGTGAACGAAGCCAAGGTCCTGCCCTCCATCCACGACGCCCTCACCGTCACCCGTCCGGACGGGAAGGAGCTTATCCTTGAGGTCCAGCAGCATATCGGAGAGGATACGATGCGCTGCGTGGCCATGGATTCCACCGACGGCCTGCGCCGCGGACTCGAAGTCTCCCTTACGGGATCCCCCATCCGCATGCCTGTCGGAACGCAGATCCGCGGGCGCGTGATGAACGTGACGGGCGACCCGATCGACGGACTCGGCGGATTTGAGACAAAGGGTGCTCTTCCGATACATCGCGAGCCTCCGAAGTTCGAGGACCTTACCACGTCGCAGGAAGTTCTCTACACCGGAATAAAGGTCATCGACCTGCTCGAGCCCTATCTCAAGGGAGGCAAGATCGGACTTTTCGGCGGAGCCGGAGTGGGCAAGACGGTGCTCATAAAGGAGCTGATCAACAATATCGCGAAGAAGCACAACGGATTCTCCGTATTCGCCGGAGTGGGCGAGCGCACACGTGAGGGCAACGACCTGCTTCGCGAGATGATAGAGTCCGGAGTCATAAAATACGGCGACGAGTTCGCGAAGTCCATGGCCGAGGGCCATTGGGATCTCAGCAAGGTGGACCACGAGGCTCTTGAACAGTCCCAGGTCGCGATGGTGTTCGGTCAGATGAACGAACCTCCCGGAGCCAGAAGTTCCGTCGCCCTTTCGGGGCTGACGCTTGCGGAGTCCTTCCGCGACAGCGGAGGCAAGGGCGGTCCGCGCGACATCCTTTTCTTCATCGACAACATCTTCCGTTTCACCCAGGCCGGCTCCGAAGTGTCGGCGCTTCTCGGGCGCATGCCTTCGGCCGTGGGCTATCAGCCTACGCTGGCGACCGAGATGGGTCAGATGCAGGAGCGCATAACCTCGACCAAGAACGGGTCGATCACCTCGGTCCAGGCGGTCTATGTGCCGGCCGACGACCTCACCGACCCGGCGCCCGCCACGACCTTCACCCATCTCGACGCGACCACGGTCCTGAGCAGGAAGATTACGGCCCTGGGAATCTATCCGGCCGTGGATCCGCTCGAATCCACATCGAGGATACTCGACCCCAATGTCGTGGGCGAGGACCATTATAACACCGCCCAGAGAGTCAAGCAGATACTCCAGCGCAACAAGGAACTGCAGGATATCATAGCCATACTCGGAATGGACGAGCTGTCCGATGAGGACAAGCTGACGGTGAACCGCGCGCGCAAGGTCCAGCGCTTCCTGTCGCAGCCCTTCTCCGTGGCGGAGCAGTTCACCGGGGTTCCCGGCGTGATGGTGGACATCGAGGACACGATCAGAGGCTTCAACATGATACTCGACGGCGAGGTCGACGACATGCCGGAGCAGGCCTTCCTCAATGTCGGAACCATAGATGACGCAATAGCGAAAGGCAAGGAAATACTTGCACAGGCATCATAGCGGAGGTTGAATATGGCGGACAAACAGCTTTCAGTAAGGATAGTCTCTTTGCAGAAGACGCTTTTTGACGGCCCTGCGCAGTCGGTATACCTGCCGGGCACGGTGGGTGCTTTCGAGGTGCTCCCGGGACATGCCGCCATCATATCCTCCCTGGAGAAAGGAACAATAGGCGTCCGGAACACGGACGGCAGTCTGGTGAGCATCGACATAAGCTTCGGTGTCGCCAAGGTAAGGAACGACGAGGTGACGATATGCGCGGCAAGATGAAGTTGATATTCGCGGCCATGCTTGCGCTGCTTCCTCTTTCTCTCGGCGCGGCTGAGGAAGGGGGAGGGCTGGACATGAAGTCCTATATCTTCGGCCATGTGGGCGATTCCTACGAGTGGCATATCACGAAAGTCGGCGACAAGGACATCTCCATCCCTCTGCCGTGCATAGTCATCGACGACGGGCTGCATGTGTTCTCGTCGGCGAAGATGAAGGAGAACGGCTACGCTCTGAATGAGGACGGCAAGCTTGTCAACGCCGCCACGATGGAGCGTCCGCTGGACCTGTCGGTCACCAGGAACGTGCTGGCGCTGATGATCAACGCGGTGCTGCTCGTGACCATCATACTTCTCTGCGCCAGATGGTACAGGAAGCATGACGTGCTCAAGGAGAAGCCTACGGGAGTAGCCGCCCTGATGGAGCCGGTGATAGTGTTCGTGGAGAGCGACCTGATCAAGGACGTGATAGGCCCGGGATACAGGAAGTATGCGCCCTATCTGATGACCGTGTTCTTCTTCATCCTGGTCAACAACCTGATGGGCATCATCCCGTTCTTCCCGGGCGGGGCCAACACGACCGGCAACATCGCCGTCACGCTCGTTCTGGCGCTGTTCACCTTCGTCATGGTCAATCTGTTCGGCACGAGGAAATACTTCAAGGAGATCTTCTGGCCCGACGTGCCCGTCTTCCTGAAGGCCATCCCTCTGATGCCCGTAATCGAAATCATAGGAGTGTTCACCAAGCCGTTCTCCCTGATGATACGACTTTTCGCGAACACCCTCGGCGGACATATCATGATATTGAGCATGGTCGGGCTGATATTCATCTCGGCGAGCATGGGGGCTCTCGTGAACGGCGCGTTCACTTTCGTCGCCCTGCTTCTCGGAGTGTTCCTCGACTGTCTGGAAATCCTCGTGGCGTTCATCCAGGCATATGTGTTCACGCTGCTTTCGGCGGTGTTCATCTCTCTGGCCCATCCGGGGAGCGAGGCCGTCGAGGTCGTACAGGACAGGAAACAATGATTTAAATACTAATGAATATGTTACTTATCTCAACACTTCTTCAGGCTGTTTCGCTTTCCGCCCTCGGCGGAGCGGTAGGTGTGGGCATCGTGGCCCTCGGAGCCGGCGTCGGCATAGGACTGATAGGCAAGGGCCTGATGGAGGCTTCCGCCCGTCAGCCCGAGATGGCCGGTAGCCTGCGTACCACGGCCATCATCATCAGTGCGCTCATCGAAGGCGTCTGCTTCTTCGGGGCTATCATCTGTCTGCTTGCAGTAATATAGTCCGCCATGTCTCTCGTAACACCGGATTTCGGCCTTCTTTTCTGGATGGTCATCATCTTCGGAGTCGTGTTCTTCATACTTGCGAAGTTCGGCTTCCCCGTCATCACCGGCATGGTGCGGAAGCGTTCCGACCATATTGAGGAGTCTCTGAAGAAGGCGCAGCAGGCGCAGGAGGCCCTGGAAAACCTGACTCAGGAAGGCAGGAAGATAATCGAGGAGGCGAAGGTCCAGCAGGGCCGCATCCTCAAGGAAGCCACCCGGACCAGAGACCAGATCATAGCGGAGGCCAGGCAGAAGGCCCAGGAGGAAGCCGACAAGATCGTCGAGCATGCCAAGATACAGATAGCCGCGGAGCGCGAGAGCGCGATGCGCGACATCTGCCGCCGGGTGTCGCTGATTTCCGTCAAGGTGGCGGAGAAGATAGTCAGGAAGGAACTTGACAGCTCCGAACAGCAGCTTGCCCTCATAGACAGGCTGGTGGACGAGTGTGCCAAGAGCGATTTGAGAAACTGAGCACCGTATGAACACCGGAATCCTGTCTGTCAGATATGCGAAGGCGCTTCTCGAGTATTCCCGGGAAACGGGCAACGCCGACCGGGTGTACCACCAGGTGAACAATCTGCTCAAGCATCCCGAGATAACCCCCGACAGGCTTGAACCGGAGCTGGAGCGCTTTGTCGCGCTGCTCATCAGGAACCACCGCATGGAGGGGCTGCGCTTCATCCTGCGCACCTACCTTCGCATGTATTACGATTCCAAAGGGATAAAGGCAGTGCATCTGACCACCGCCGTCCCCTCGCAGGAACTCGAGAAGCGGCTCGTGAAGTTGCTCGAGCGCAAGTTCGGCTGCAAGGTCCTGCTGGAGTCCGTGGTCGACCCTTCGCTGATAGGCGGTTTCGTGATACGGGTCGACGACTACATGCTTGACGCCAGCGTGCGCGGCCGGGTCGAGTCGATACGGCGACAGTTCATAATACAAAACAACAGAATAGTATAATGGCGCAGAATCAAATAAAGGCAAGTGAAATTTCGGAGATACTTCTGAACGAGCTCAGGGGTATAGACAATTCGCTGAAATATCAGGAGGTCGGCTCGGTCCTCATGGTCAGCGACGGCGTGGCCCGCATCTTCGGTCTCGTCAGCGCGGAAGCCGGGGAGCTCCTCGAATTCGACAGCGGAGTCAAGGGCGTGGTCATGAACCTGGAGGCCGACAATGTCGGCGCCGTGCTTCTCGGTCCCACCGATCTTGTGAAGGAGGGCATGAAGGTGCGCCGTCTCGGCCGTATCGCCAGCATTCCCGTGGGCGACGGCCTGCTCGGCAGGGTGGTGGACCCCATCGGCACGCCGCTCGACGGCATGGGGCCGATCAGAGGGGATTCCGTGCGCATGCCGCTCGAAAGAAAGGCGCCGGGAGTCATCTTCCGCGAGCCTGTGACCCAGCCGCTTCAGACGGGGCTCAAGGCCATAGACGCGATGATTCCCATAGGCCGCGGCCAGCGTGAGCTGATCATCGGCGACCGCCAGACCGGCAAGACCGCGATAGCCGTCGACACCATCATCAACCAGCGCTCCGAATACCTCAAGGGCAAGCCTGTCTACTGCATATATGTCGCAGTCGGCCAGAAAGGTTCCACGGTCGCGTCCATAGTGCAGACCCTGCGTTCGAAGGGAGCCATGGACTATACCGTCGTAGTGGCTTCCACGGCGTCCGACCCCGCCGCGCTCCAGTATTATGCGCCGTTTGCCGGAGCAGCCATTGGCGAGTATTTCCGCGACACGGGCCGCGACGCCCTCGTGGTCTACGACGACCTTTCCAAGCAGGCTGTCGCCTACCGCGAAGTCTCGCTGATTCTCCGCCGCCCGTCGGGAAGGGAGGCCTATCCCGGCGATGTGTTCTACCTGCACTCCCGTCTGCTCGAGCGTGCCGCGAAGATAATCAGCCAGCAGGAAGTGGCCGAGCAGATGAACGACCTGCCGGAATGCCTGAAAGGCAAGGTGAAGGCCGGAGGCTCCCTTACCGCCCTGCCTATAATCGAGACCCAGGCTGGCGACGTGTCGGCATACATCCCCACCAATGTGATTTCCATCACCGACGGACAGATATATCTGGAGTCGTCGCTGTTCAACTCCGGCTTCCGGCCGGCGATCAACGTCGGCATATCGGTTTCCCGCGTCGGAGGCGCCGCCCAGGTGAAGTCGATGAAGAAGGTCGCCGGAACCCTCAAGATAGACCAGGCGCAGTATACGGAGCTCGAAGCTTTCACCAAGTTCTCCTCCGATATGGACAAGGTCACGGCGATGACTCTGGACAAGGGCCGCAAGAACGAGAAGCTGCTCGTCCAGCCGCAGTACAGCCCGATGCCCGTAGGCGAGCAGGTAGCGATTCTCTATTGCGGCACCCGCGCCCTCATGGCCGACATCAGCGTGGATCAGGTCACCGAATTCCAGAAGCTCTTCCTCAACAAGATGAGGGCCGACCATCAGGACGTGCTCGACGCTCTCGGCGAGGGTAAGGTCGGCGCCGATGCGGAGGAAGTGATAAGGAAGGAGGCTGCATATATCTGCGGAATGCTGGGTTCCAAAGTCTAAAACGGAGGTGTCGTGTCTGCGCTGAATGAAATAAAGGAGAGGATAGGCTCCGTAAGGAGCACGCTGAAGATCACTTCGGCGATGAAGCTCGTCGCATCGTCCAAGCTGCACAAGGCCGAGATGGCCATTGAGGCGGTCAGGCCGTATGAGCGCACCCTGGAGGACATCCTGTCGGTCATCGACAGCTACCGTTCGGACGAGGATGCGGCGCCCAAGTCGGCGGATGCGCCCGTTGCCGTGGTCGCGATTGCGTCCAACAGCTCGCTCTGCGGCGCTTTCAACTCGAACGTGATCCGTAAGGCCCTCGAGGTCTGCGGAGAATGTTCCGCGGTCAGGGTGTTCCCCATAGGCCGCAGGATGGCGGAGGCCATGAACAAGGCCGGCTATGCCGCCGAAGCCGACTACAGCGAGATAATAGGAAAGCCGGACTATTACAGGAGCAGGACGCTGGTGCGCGAGCTGCGCAGACGCTTCGCCGCCGGGGAGTTCTCCAGGGTGGTCCTGGTCTACAACAGGTATGTGTCTTCCTCGTCGCAGGTGCCGGTGGTGGAGCCGTATCTGCCATACGAGAAGATTTCGGACAAATTCAGCGAGGAGCAGAAGGCTCTGAACGAGGACTTCATCTTCGAGCCCGACCCCGCCACGCTGGCCGCGAGGCTGATTCCCTATCTGCTGGCGATGAAGTTCCATGCCGCCGTGCTGGATTCCGCGGCGGCCGAGCATGCCGCGAGGACCGTAGCCATGCAGACGGCCTCCGAGAATGCCGAGCGTCTGCTTTTGGAATTGACCCTGGAATACAACAAGGGCCGTCAGGAGAAGATCACCTCCGAGATTCTCGATCTGGAGAGCGGCGAGGGCGGAGCATAGTCTTACGGTCGGACTTCCGCCGCCGAGCCCCGGAGATTTCCGTAATTCGGGCGGACTTCTCGTAAATATATAGGACTTCCGGAATAATTTCGCCATTGAAAATCACAAAAACATCAATCAAAAATGGCGACTTATGCATATATCAGGGTCAGCACGCAGGCGCAGACGCTTGAAAACCAGAAATTTGAAATAGCACAATGGTGCAGCCGCAACATGCTGGAAGTGGATTTCTGGATCACGGAGACGGTTTCGGGCACGGTGAGCTGGGAGAAGCGCAAGCTCGGACGCCTCGTGCGCAGGATGAAGAAGACCGACATGCTCGTGTGCACGGAGATATCGCGCCTGGGCCGCAACATGCTGATGATAATGTCGGTGCTGAACGCCTGCACCCAGAAAGGGGTGCGCATCCGGACGATCAAGGACAATTTCGACCTCTCGGACAGCATAAATTCGAAGATAATAGCTTTCGCCTTCGCGCTGGCCGCGGAAATCGAAAGGAACCTGATCTCGCAGCGCACGAAGGAGGCTCTTGCTGCCAGAAAGCAGGCCGGAATGCATCTCGGCCGTCCTCAGGGACACGGCGTGAAAGTCTTACGGGTCAAGAATGACATTCCGAAGATCAGCATGATGCTCGCGGAAGGTGCCAGCAAGTCATCGGTCGCGCGGATTTATAAGGTTCACAGGAACACGTTGAGCAAATGCCTGAAAATGCAGAATCGCTGATTCTTCGCATTATTCATGCTGATTTGCTTCCGATTTTAAACTTTTAGGACTGGAAATGAAGCTGATTGTAAACGACAGCGAGGGTATATCTTTTAATTCCATTTTCAAGTAGCTGAAAGTCAATAGATGCAAGACTTGCATTTTTGAAATTAATTAATAATTTTGCACAGAATTTACTTATGAAAACGCCCGTTTTAAAGTGCGGGTCTTTTTGTCGGTTTACGAGTGTAGTTAGTATAATGTTTAATTAATGCAACAATTGCTTATGAAAAAAGCGAAACTTTTGTTCGCAGCCTTGGCGTCCTTCGCTTTCGCGGCTTTCGCGACTGCGCAGAACGTCGATGTGTACGGCGTGGTTTCAGATTCTGAAACCGGAGAGCCGATCATGGGCGCAATCGTTCAGCTTCAGGGCGACTCACAGCAGTATTCCATGACTGACCTCAATGGAAACTACTCCCTCTCGGCTGTTCCTTCAGACGGCGTCCTTTCGGTATCGATTCTTGGTTATGAAAGCATGGACGTGAGAGTTGCGGGACGCACCCGCGTGGACATCGTCCTCGCACCTGACGTGGAAATGCTCACCGACGCCATCGTGCTTGGCTACGGTTCCGCCAAGAAGATCTCCTCAATCACCGGTTCTGCGACCACGGTCAATGCGAAAGTGCTGCAGAATGCGCCCACCGCGAATGTGGGCGACGCACTTCAGGGACAGATCGCCGGACTTCAGGTATGGTCCAACTCCGGCGAGCCCAGCGAGACCGTCTCGATGCGAATCCGAGGCGTGAACTCCATCAACGCCGGCACCGAGCCCCTGTATGTGCTCGACGGCAGCCCCGTCCCCGCGACGATTTTCAATGTTCTGAGTTCCAACGATATCGAGAACATCACCGTGATGAAGGACGCGTCCGCGACCTCTATCTATGGTTCCCGTGCGGCCAACGGCGTCGTATTCATCACCACCAAGCAGGGCTACCGCGCCGAGAAGCCGACTCTCGTAGTGCGCGGCCAGTACGGCGTATCCCAGACCGTAAGGCATCAGATTCCCCTGATGACCTCCGAGCAGTGGTTCGACTTCAACACGATGATCGACCCCTCGTTCATGACCGCCGAGCGTCAGGCCCAGAAGGACTTCGCTCTCAAGTACAATATCAACACCAACTGGTTCGACTATTTCTTCCAGGAGAACGCCCCCACCTGGCAGGCTGACATCGCCTACAGCGGAGGCACCGAGACCACCGACTACTATGTATCCGTCGGCGCCCTCAGGCAGGAAGGCAACGCTCCTAACTCCGACATGTCCAGGGTTTCGATGCTGAGCAAGCTCAACACCCAGGTCACCGACTGGTTCAAGGCCGGATTCAGCCTGAACCTCTCCTATCAGGATGTGAACGCCACCGGATTCGGCACCTCAGGCGAGAGGAACAGCATCTACAACCCCATGTTCATGTCATCGCAGATGCTGCCTTGGGTTCTTCCCTATGAATATACGGAGAATCCCGACGGCACCCTGACCCTCGGAGAGGACAGGACCTACTTCGACGAGATGAACATGTACAACACCCTCTATCTCCAGGAGCTCCAGCCCCGCACCGAGACCTACGCCCGCATCAGCGGCAACATCTACGAGCAGCTCACTCCGGTCAAGGGCCTTATCCTGAAGGCTGTGCAGGCCCTCAACGGCTATGACCTCAGGTACTCCGCCAAGGCGTCTCCCGAGGGACCTTTCGACGGAGCCGGAATTGCCGCCGAGCAGTTCGGAAGATACTATCAGATAACGCTCACCAACACTGCCGAGTATACGGTTGACTTCCTCGAGAACCACAACCTCACTTTCCTGCTCGGCCAGGAGGCCATCATGAACAGGTCCGAGGGCTTCGCGGTGGATGTCGAAGGAATAACCGACCCCCGTCTGCCCGAGATCTCCGACGGTACGCAGACCAACTCTCCTTCGAGGTCGCAGTCCGACGAGACCTTCAACTCGTTCTTCGCCCGTGTCAGCTACAACTACAAAGACACCTATCTGCTCGACGCGTCTTTCCGTCGTGACGGTTCGTCCCTGTTCGGAAGGAACAAGCGCTGGGCCAACTTCTGGTCCATAGGCGGAAGATGGAACCTCATGAACGAGGAGTTCCTCAGCGATGTGGACTGGATCAACACGCTGTCCCTCAAGGCCAGCTACGGAACCACCGGTAACTCCAGCATCGGCAACTATCTCGCCTTCGGCGTGGTAGGCTCCTACGGCCAGCCCTACGACGGCAACCCCGCATGGGGACTCGGACAGTCCGGCAACGATGACCTGACCTGGGAAGTCGTGGAGAGCCTCAACCTCGGCGTGTCGGCCCGCTTCTTCGGAAGCCTCGGCGTCGACGTCGACTTCTACAACAAGGTGACCAGCGACATGCTCATGGAGATTCCCTACTCCCTGACCACCGGACAGAGCGGCGGATGGGGCAACATCGCCAGCATGCTCAACCGCGGTGTGGACTTCGAGCTCTCGTTCGACGTTCCGATGCCCAGGGACTTCTACCTGAACATCTCCGCCAACTTCAACTACAACTACAACGAGATCCTCTCCCTGTTCGACGGCCGCGACTACTTCGAGTATCCCGGCACCGGACTGAGGCTTGAGGTGGGCAAGCCCTACGGCGAATTCTACTATCCCCTCAGCGCGGGAGTCGATCCCCGCGACGGCATGCAGATGTGGTACGACCAGGACGGCAACAAGACCAAGGTGTTCTCCGACGACTACGCCCAGTTCACCGGCAAGCAGCAGTTCGCCCCCTGGGCCGGAGGTTTCAACTTCACCTTCGCGTGGAAGGGCCTCTCAGTCGGAGCGCAGTTCTCCTGGGTTGCCGACAAGTGGACCATCAACAACGACCGCTACTTCCTGACGAACCCGACCTTCGCCACGTCTTCCAACATGGCCGCCGAGCTTCTCAACGCATGGACGACTCCCGGCCAGATCACGAACGTGCCTTCGGTCGAGTCTCCGAGACATTTCGACGACACCCTGCTCGAGGATTCATCCTTCATGAGGCTGAAGAACCTTCAGATCTCCTACACCCTTCCCAACGAATGGATGCAGAGGACAGGTTTCCTTGGAAGCGTGAGAGTCTTCGCGATAGGGCGCAACCTCCTTACCTTCACCAAGTACACCGGTTTCGACCCTGAGTACGAAGGCAACCTCCAGCTCGGACGCTATCCTAACTCCAAGCAGTACACCTTCGGTGTGGAAATAACATTTTAATCAGGTACGACTATGAAACATATATTGACGAAAATAGCTTTCGGCGCGGCACTGGTTCTCGGAGCCTCCTCCTGCAACATGGAGCTCCGTCCGTATAGCGTGATAGATCCGGACAATGCTCTCGAGACCTATGAGGACGCGCAGAATCTTGCCAACGGCTTCAATGTCCAGATCAGGTCCCTCGCTTCGGGAGCGCTGATATACTCTCCCGAACTCCAGTCCGACCTCTTCCACGCCGTACAGGATTTCGGCAACAGGGGAGGCACCCTGTACCGCTGGGAGTTCACTGCCAGCGAGGGCATCTTCGAATCCGCCTTCGGTGCATGCTACTCCGCTATAGGCAGCGCCAACTACTTCCTTGAGAAGGCGAACGGCATCTTCGACAGGGTCGAGAGCGACGCCGCGTTCGCGGAGACCTGGACCGACGAGGAGCTCGACCTGCTCCGCGGCCACATGTCCGAGGCCTATTTCCTCAAGGCATACGCCTATTCCATCCTCGTGGACAAGTTCTGCCCCGCATACGATTCCGAGACTGCGGACGACGATGACACCGGAATTCCCATCGTGGATGTCTACAACCCCACCCCCGACAAGTCCACCTATCCCGGCAGGGCCACCCTCGAGGAGTCATTCGACGAGATCTACGAGAACCTTAACGCCGCGGAAGAGTTCATCGGCAATGTGCATCAGCCCGCCGCCGGCTCCAATTACATCACCGTCGACGCGGTGTACGCCCTCAGGGCACGCGTGGCTCTCATGAGGCAGGACTATGATATCGCCATTAGGGAGACCCAGAAGCTCATCGGCGCCAGTTCGTCTCACACCTACAGTCTCCAGAGCGGAGAGAAGGCGCTGGAGAATCTGTGGGTCAACGACTCCCAGCCCAAGGAGGTGATTCTCCAGTGCTTCGCCAGCAAGCCCGACGAGCTGCCCTCAAGTAGCAACTACGGCTACATAGGATATAATGTCAACCTTGACCAGTACACTCCGGACTTCGTGCCCGAGCAGAGTTTCATCGACCTCTTTACCGAGAGCGACTACCGCAAGGCCGTCTACTTCGACCAGCAGCGTCTGACCTTCTCCACCGGCGAGACCGAGCCTCTGCTGATATTCAACAAGTTCCCCGGCAACCCGTCTCTCTCCGTGAGCGACAAGGTCAAGAATTACTGCAACGCTCCCAAGCCGTTCCGTATAGCGGAGATCTACCTGATAGCCGCGGAAGCTTATTATTACATGAACTTGTACAAGCAGTCTGCGGAGATGATCAATACTCTCAAGAGCAGCCGTATCGCCAATTATGTGGATCCGGGTCTCGCCGGCCGTCCCGACGAGCTGCTCCAGCAGATCAAGGAGGAGCGTATCCGCGAGCTGGCGGGCGAAGGCTTCCGTATCAGCGACCTCAAGCGCTACGGCGATGGCATGCAGCGCGGCGAGCCTCAGGAGACCAGCATAGTCTCAAGGGTGCCTTCCGAGGAGCTCACCGTATCTCTGAACGTGGAGGCCGGCAACTACAGGTTCGTATGGGCCATCCCTCAGGTGGAGATCGACGCCAATCCCCAGATCAAACAGAATAAAGGTTATACCAATTAATCAGCATGAATATGAAACTCAATAAGACAGCGATATTCGGCTGCATGGCTGCAATGGCTCTTGCATCCTGCCAGGAGACCCCGGTGACTCCCACCGGTGATGCCGTGGTGGGCTTCGAGTCCGCGACGGTCGAGGCCGGAATGGGTTCAAGCTACATCCATATCCCCATCGTGACCACTGGAGAGTCTTCCGTCTATCCCATCAAGGTCTATATCGAGGACAGCGGATATACCGGAATGAACGCCGCCCGTGAAGGCATTGACTACATACTCACCTCGAATGAAATTCTCATCGCCTCTCCCGAGAGCACTCCCTCCGTGGAGGTGAGCCTGCTGACCGTTGAGGATTTCAACGAGCTGAACTTCGAGCTCGTGATAGCCGATCAGGAGAACGCCCAGGGCATAGGGCTGGACAGGGTCAGCGTGCACTGCACCAAGAGCGAGCTTGACAAGATCTGCGGAAGGTGGAATGTCGTGGGTGAGAAACTCGAGGATCCTGACACCGGAGAGATGTCGGAATACAGCGAGATATGGACCATCAGCAACAACGGCGGAAGACCCGTAATCACCGGAATGCTCGGCTACACCGACGCGGAGATCACCGGATACTTCAACGAGGAAGAGAGGACGCTGACTTTCTATATGGGCGAAGGCTGCGACATGTTCACCGAGGTGGAGGATCTCACACTGACCGACGGCACCGTGATAGAATCGGCTTATGTCGGACCCTGTCTCCTCAACAAGACATTCACGACTCTGCAGGCGTCATTCACGCTTGTAGGAACCGTCAACGAGGACGCCACCCGGATAGTATGGGACATCCAGAACAATTTCGGTATCGCTCTGCTTCTGTTCTCGCACGACGACTACAAGACCGTGCTTAAAGGTGGTGTCATAATGGACAAGCCCGTATTCATCGACAACAACACAATCACCAAGCGATAAGCCGGTTTCCGGCTATGACAGTCAAGAGAGGAGAGAGCAATGTCTCCTCTCTTTTCAAGTTGAAAGGAATGAGAAAGTTTTTGTGCTCCATACTGTCGCTGGTCCTTGCGGCATCGGCGCTTTCCGCGCAGAAGGGCTCGATAGAGGCCCGCTCGCGCGACGACCTTCTGCACAAGCTGGACATGTCGGTCGCCTATGTGCTGCCCGAGTTCACCGACTGCCAGGTCCACTGGCTCGACGGCCGCATGACAGCCTCGCCGCTGAACATCTGCGCCTTTGACAATTCGGCGCGCTTCATCGCCGGCAGGGACACCATGATAGTCCGCAACATCGACAATGTGGACTTCATACTTTCTCCCGACAGGAAATTCGTCTACAGGGACAAGATGCTGCTGGAGCTTCTCCGCGAGACTCCGGATCTGTCCCTCGCCGAGAAGAAGCGCCTGCGCATCAGCGAGCCCAAGATGGAACAGGGCAGCTACGGCGCCATTCCCGCGAGCTCATCGGCCAGGACGACCACGACCGACGACTACCGCCTGAGCGAATCCCGTTCCTACGGGCGTCTCGTGTCGGTGGACTATTCCGTGTCGTGGGACTATTACCTGATTGACGGCGAGGGGAATGTCACGAAGGCCGGCAGAAAGGCTTTCCTGGACGCCTTCCCCGAGCTGGAGGACGAAATAAAGGCCATCATCAGGCAGCGGAAGCTCAAGCTTGACGAGAGGGACGACGTCCTGTATCTGTATGACTATTGTTTAAACGGAATAAAGTGAAAAGAATTTTTGCAACTCTATTTGCCGTATTGTCCTGTGCGGCCGCAGCTTCGGCCCAGGGAGCCGCATTCCTGGACTATGACCCCGATGCAAGATCGCTCGGGGTCGCTGGCGCTTCCGCGGTTCAGGAAGCCACGGCATTTTCTGTCTGGAACAACGGCGCGACGAGCGTCTTTTCGGACAACAAGTTCGCGGCCGGCGCTTCCTACGGGATGTGGCAGCCGTCCTTTGCCGACGTGAAGCAGGCTGCGGTGGCCGGCTACGGCGTGATCTCCGACAGGTGGAGCATCAACGCCGGATTCAGATACGACGCATATCAGCCCATCGAGACCGCGGACGAGAACGGAATATATTCCGGCAGCTTCACCCCCAACGGCATGCATGCGACATTGGGCGCGGCGTTCAGGATAATACCTTCGCTCGCCGTGTCGGCTTCAGCTTCGTTCGTGCATTCCGACATAGGCGGCCCGCAGGCCGCGAACGCCGTGGCTTTCGACATAGGGCTGCTCTACAGGTCCGGGAATTTCAAGGCCGCCCTTACCGCAGCCAATCTGGGCACGAGCCTGAACTACGGCGGAACGGGAAGCTATGCGCTTCCTGCGAGGATTGATCTCGGCGTCGGCTACGGCATAGGCCACGCCGCCGGCCGCCATACTCTCGATGTCAGCGCGCAGGGAAGCTATCTGCTGTCCGGAGGTGCAAGGGCAGCTGCCGGTCTCAGATACTGCTTCAACGGCATGGTCAACGTGGCCGCAGGCTACAACTGCGGGCTTGCCGGAGGACTGCCGAGCTACGCCTCTCTCGGCGCCGGGCTCAGCTTCTTCGGCGTCTCTCTCGACTTTGCCTACCTGCTCGCTTCCGCGGACACGCCCATGTCCGGAACCATGGTGATAAACTTGTCATACGCTTTCTGAAAACATGAAGAAGAACATCATACTGCTCATTGCGGCCCTGGCCTTCGGGCTGTGGGCCTGCACCCCCGAGACCCTGGAGACCCCGGAGACTCCGGGAGCTCCCGACAGCGGGAGCTTCGTCTCCAAGGTTAGCGGGAAGACATATTCCTACAACCAGCTCCAGCCGCGCGTCCTGAAGGTCAAGTTCAACGACAGCTATGTCAGCCGCATAGAAGCCGTCGGAGCATCGGTGGAGACGCTCTGCGCCGACACCAAGTCCTCCTCCGTGCCTTTCAGCAAGTACAAGCCGGTATCGATGAGGCGTCTTTTCCCCGACGGGGGAGCGTTCGAACAGAGGCGTAGGGCCTACGGCCTTCATAAATGGTATGTGCTCGAGTTCGACCAGGACATAGACTTCGCGGACGCCGAGTTCCTGTTCGCCGCCGCCGAGGAGGTGGAGACCGTGGAATTCTCCCAGGTGCTGAAGCGGACGGCCGTGGACTATCCCTTCAACGATCCCCGGCTTTCCAGCCAGTGGCACTACTACAACCCCGGCACTGCTTCCGGTACTTCGGAAGGTTCCGACATCAATGTCTTTCCCGTATGGCAGGACTATGCGCCGGGCGCCGACGACGTGATAGTAGCAGTCGTGGACGGAGGCATAGACCTCACGCATCCCGACCTTGCCGACAATCTGTGGTCCGACCCGGACAACCCTAATGTGCACGGACATAATTTCATATACGGCAACAATTCCATAACCGCCACCACTCATGGCACCCATGTGGCCGGGACCATCGGCGCCGTGAACAATAACGGAATCGGAGTCTGCGGAGTCGCAGGAGGAGACGCCGAACGGGGCATCCCCGGCGTAAGGCTCATGTCATGCCAGATCTTCCCGGAGGAAGATGACGGACCTCAGGGCGAGGCATCCGAGGCCATAGCCTGGGCCGCCGACCATGGTGCCGTGATTGCGCAGAACAGCTGGGGCTATAATCTGGATACCGACGGTCGTCCGGGAATCAGCGCAGAGGAACTCCGGCGTGCCGAAAACCTCGGAATCGATGATAGCCTGAGGGATGCCGTAGACTATTTCATCGACAATGCGGGCTGTGATGCCGACGGCAACCAGACAGGTCCCATGAAGGGCGGAGTAGTGATCTTCGCCGCCGGCAATGACAACATCCATGTCGGTCCTCCGGCCAGCGCGTATGCGCCGATAATCTGCGTGAGCGCCATCGGCGCCGATTTCAGAAAGGCGTCTTATTCCAATTACGGAGACTGGTGCGACATCACGGCTCCGGGAGGAGACGCCTATACAGGATGGATGATATGGAGCACGACCCCGGGAAGCGGGTATGGCGAGCTTCAGGGAACGTCGATGGCATGTCCGCATGTCTCCGGCGTGGCCGCGCTGATTGTGGCCAACATGGGAGGTCCGGGCTTCACCAACGAGGACCTTGAGACCCTGCTGATAGGCACTGCCAGGACGGAGGTGATAGAGACCTACAACATGGGCTATCATCTTGGCGGTCTCGTCGATGCCGGAGCCGCAGTGAGTCAGGGGCGTGATGTGCATCATACCCTTTCTCCGGAGAGCTCGAGCGTGTCGAACGTGAAGCTCTCCCAGACTGCCGAGATAGCGTTCAGGGTCAGCAATCCTACCGGGCATGACCTTCAGATCGAGGTGGAGCCGGAAATCCCCGGAGTATCCGCCGTGCTTTCCGATGACAAGCGTGAGGTGATAGTCAGGATAAACGGCGCCGAGGTGGCTCAGGGCGAATATAATGTCAGCCATGAGGTTTCGGGTACTGTCTATGTCAGCTGCGATCAGGAACCGGGCGAGAGGTATTCCGCGAGCTTCACCGCCACCGTGGACCCTAACACGAACCCTATCAACCTGCGCAAGCTCGACGGACTTGTCGTGGATGTGATAGACGAGAGAGTCAGGATTTCGCTGGGCACCTATTTCTTTGACTCCGACGGAGATCCCCTGACCTACGCTGTCAGTGAGACTTCTCTGGGCAAATTCGATGTCTCCGGCTCTCAGGTCACCTTCACCGCGGAGACTTTCGGAACCGACGAGGTGTCAGTGACTGCGAGCGACGGCTTCGGCGGCAGCGTGACCGTGACGGCCCCCATACTCGTCCGTGACGGGAAGGCGAGGACTTTCGATGTCTACCCCAACCCCGTGGCCGACTATCTCTATGTCAGAGGTTCGGAGGAGGCCGACGTGGTGGTCGAGATTTATTCCGGGACCGGTGCGAAGGTGTTCTCCGACGAGCTTGAGACCTCTCCTTTCGAGCCCGCGGAAATCGACATGAGCGCTTTCGACGGCGGAATCTATTTCGTGAAGCTCGACAGCGACGGAGTGAAGCAGGAAGTCAGGATATCCAAGCTGTAACCTTGCGGTGACGGCATGTCAATGAGAAATCCGGCGGAGCCTTTCAGAGGCTCCGCCGGATTTTTCATGTTTCCGTGAACAGGTCGTCGAGGACGAGTTCCTTCTGGACGATTCCGCTATAGGAGTTGGGCTTCAGGCCGCAGGTCGTCACCATGGTCAGCATCAGCGACTTTCTGGTTGAGGTCTCGGTCGTGAACGCATCCAGCTTGTTCTGCAGCTTCGCGGAATATTCCTTGTCAATTATAAAAGGGCCTTTGGAATATTTCATCTCGCAAAGATTTATCGTGTCGTCCCTGCGGTCTATGAGCAGGTCGATCTGTGCGGCGTTTTCTACGGATGAACTTCTCCAGCTGCAGGCGTTCGCCTGGATTCCGGAGATTCCGAGAGCCTTCTTGATCTGGTTGAGATGTGTCAGACACAGCATTTCGAACGACAGACCGCTCCATGTCCTGTAGGTGGGACTGTTAAGAGATGAAGTCCAGTAATGCTCATCCTGGTATTGGTTGTTCCGGATGAACCGATAGTAGAACAGAGTGTAGAAATCGACAAGCTGGTACAGGATTCCGTTTTTGCGCTGCCTCTTTTCCGCCGAGAAGGGCAGGTACCGTCTTATGAACCCGCATTGCTCCAGTTCTTCCAGTACGAGGCTCAGGGCTCCGTTGTCCGTCAGCCCTGTGATTCTGATGATTTCCAGCCGTGTCAGCCCTTTCCCTTTGCCGGCAAGTGCCGCTACGACGGTGATGTGAGGGGACGCATTCTTGAACAGGGCTTTGTAGAGGTCGTTGAATTCGTCTTTGAGCGCGGCGTTACTGGAGAAGAACAGGCGGTCCAGATTCTGTGCCAGGCTCATCGACCTGTCCATCAGGGACAGATAGTATGGGATGCCTCCTGTGGCCATGTAGCATTCGGCTATTTGGCTGCGGGTATAGGTGAATCCGAAGGCGCTGAAATACTCTTCACATTCCCTGAGGCAGAACGGCTCTATGACCATATGATGCGTCAGCCTGTTGTGCAGCCCGCCCTTGTTCCGTATCAGCTTGTTGATGATCCAGGATGTGGCTGACCCGCAGACGACCAGCTTGATGTCGTTCCGCAGGGAAGCCCAGCTGTTCCAGAAGTTCTCCAGCGCGGCGACGAATCCGGATTTGGCGCTGTCCATCCAGGGGAGCTCGTCAATGAATACAATCTTGACGCCTTCCGGCTGACTTTCCAGATATCTGGAAAGCCTGTAGAAGGCCAGGAGCCAGTTCTCCGGGATTTCCAGACAGCCGGAACCTGAATAATGAGTCATGGCAATTGCAAAATTCGTCAGCTGCTCGTTCTTGGTCGCGTTGTAGACACCTGTAACGAAAAATGCGAAATTGTCCTTTGCGGCTGCTCTTATCAGAAATGTCTTTCCGACGCGCCGTCTTCCGTAGACCGCGATGAATTCCGACTTTTCCGAATCGAAATAGGAACGGAGTTCCCTGAGTTCGGCGCTCCTGCCTGTCAGCTTTGTCTGCATAAACATAATACTTTGCGGAAATATAGTAAATTACATATGTTTCCGCAAAGTATTCAGGGGATAATTTGCGGAAATCGCTAAAATTTCCTCATTTCCGCAAATTATTGTATATATTTTTTGCGGAAATGGGGTGAAAACCATGTATTTCCGCAAAGTATCCTAAAGCGTCTCCCGCTTGAGGCTTTCGATGTATTCGTCGATCTTGCGGAGTTCGCTGCGTATGGCCAGGTGCTGGGGGCAGGCTTCCTCGCAGCGGCCGCACTGGATGCAGTGGTCGGCCTGACGCACCGTGGGGATGGCCTTGTCGTAGTCCAGCAGGTAGCGGCGGCGGATTCTCGCGTAGTTTTCCTGCCCGCTGTCCTTGACGTATGTGCCGGCGTTGAGATTGTCGTTATAGAACTTGAAGATGCCGGGGATGTCTATGCCGTAGGGGCAGGGCATGCAGTAGTTGCATCCGGTGCAGCGCACGAGAGGGTAGGTCTCCATCCTTGTCGCCACATCCTGAAGCAGTTCCATCTCCCCGGCGTCCAGGGGCTTGAAATCCAGGTAGGTCCTGAGATTGTCCTCCAGATGCTCCATGTAGGTCATGCCGCTGAGCACCGTCAGGACTCTCGGGAAGCTTCCCGCGAAGCGGAAGGCCCAGGAGGCGAGGGAGCCGGACGGGTCCTTCGCCAGGAGCATGTCAGCGAGGGTCACGGGCATGTCCGCGAGCCGGCCGCCTCTCAGCGGTTCCATTATCACGACGGGAATCTCCATGCGGTCGAGCACCCCGTAGAGGTATTCCGCATCGGTGTTGTTCCTTCCGGCGTGTCTCCAGTCGACATAGTTCATCTGGATCTGGACGAAGTCCCAATGGTATTTCGAGTGCAGGCCCATGAGTTCGTCGAAACCCTCCTTGTTGCCGTGGAACGAGAATCCGAGCTTGCGTATGCGGCCGAGCTCCCTTTCGCGCAGCAGGAAGTCCATTATTCCGGTGCTGCCGAAGCGGGTTTCGAACGCCTTCATGCCGCCTATCGAGTGCAGCAGGTAGTAGTCGATATGGTCGGTCCGGAATATCTCCAGCGAGTTGCGGTACATGAGCACCGAATTGTCGTAGCTCCAGTCGGAGAAGTTCGAGAGCTTGGTGGCCAGCAGCCACCTGTCGCGGGGGTAGCGGTTGAGTGCTTCGGCCGTCGCTCTTTCACTCTCGCCTCCGAGGTAGTTGGGCGAGGTGTCGTAGTAGTTCACTCCGTGCTCCATCGCCACGTCCACGAGGCGGTTGACCTCCTGCTGGTCTATCACCTGGCGCCCGTCGGCACCTGCGGTCATGGGCCAGCGCATGCAGCCGTAGCCGAGCAGGCCGACGCCCGGATAGTTCTGCTGCATTGCGCCTCCTTCGGGCAGTCCGTTCTGCTGCGTGCTGCCGGCACCGCCCTCCACGACCTTCGGCGTGCAGGCGGCGACTCCGAGGGCCGCTGCCCCGAGTCCGGCGGTTTTAAGAAAATCTCGTCTGTCCATGAGTGTTCGGATTTATCGGTTCAACCCTTCGCGTCTGCGCTGCCGGAGGCCTTCCCCGCGCCTGCGCTCTCCCTGTCCGTGGCCTTCGCCGCGGGGTCGCACGGCGCTTTCGTGGACCTCGATGCCGTCCACGGTGATTGCGCTTATCGGCCTCGAAGGGCACAGGAATTCACATACCCCGCAGCCGATGCAGTGATGCTGCGCGACTACGGGCACGGGCCGGCTGTAGCCGTCGGCCTTTATCATGTGCACGGCTCCCGTGGGGCAGTGGCGCACGCAGTTCCCGCAGTCCTCCCTGTCGGTCGCGGCGAAGCAGAGTTCGAGATTCACTCTCGCCTTGCCGATGCTCGTCGAGAGCTTCTCCTCCCACTTTATGGGATGTATCGCATCGGTGGGGCAGACTTCGCTGCAGGCCGTGCATTCCGGGCGGCACCAGCCGTTCTCGTAGCCCATCTGCGGCTGAAGGAAATGCTCCAGGTCGGTGGAGGGGCGCAGCACGTCGTTTGGGCAGCTGCTTACGCAGAGCTGGCAGGCCGTACAGTGGTCATAGAAATGACGGACGCTCCATGCGCCGTATGGCACTATCCTGCCGCGGCGTTGCGGGCTTTTCTTGTCGGCCACGTCGGCGAATCCTCCGTCGAGCCGTTTCACCACCTGGGCGGAGGCGTCCAAAGCGGAGCCTGCGAGGGCCCCTGTGCCGATTATGGCCGCTCCCGTGGCGATGAAGTTCCGCCTGCCGCTGTCGACGGCACGGTCCCCGCCGTTGCCGGCCGTGCCCGGGATTTTCCTGTCCGGAGTCTTCGGCTGAGCGGGGCGGAGGCCGGTGAATCGGAGGCTTATCGCCCCCTCGGAGCAGTTGTCGATGCAGTCGAAGCAGAGCACGCAGCGGCTGCCGTCGATGTAATGCCTGTCCGTGTCTATGCATGAAGCCTTGCAGCGGCTGCCGCAGCGCTTGCAGGCCACGCATTTGCTTTCGTCGATCGTGAGGCGGAAAAGCGAAAAGCGGCTGAAGATGCTGAGCAGGCTGCCTACGGGGCAGATGGTATTGCAATATGCGCGTCCCCGCGTCCATGCGAAGAAGAAGATCAGAACGAAAGTCACGGCAGCTGTGATCAGCAGGGCGGGGGCCATGCTTTCACCTTCGGCAAGTCCGGCGATGCTCCTCACCATGCGTCCGTAGGCGCTGTAGGGTGCGAGCAGGGTGAGCAGCAGCTGGCCTGTGACGAAGGCGCCCGCTATCGTCAGTGCGAGCACGGCGAATCTCACGAGCCTGTGCTCCGGCTTGAACGAGAAGCGGCTGGCGTGGTTGACCGGCCTGGGGACGGCCTTCCCCTCGGTCTTGAGCCTTCTGAGCCTGCGGGCCTGCCGCCTGTTCAGAATCTCGCCCGTGACGCGGCGCAGCCATATCACTATATCCTGGAAAACTCCCATAGGGCAGATTATCGAGCAGTACAGCCTGCCGAGAAGCAGGGTCAGAATCAGGATTCCGGCCATTACGGGCAGGTTGAGCGCGAGGAACGACGGCAGCAGCTGGAGGCTGGCCATCCATCCCCACCATTCGCGGCCGATGCCGACGAGCAGCAGGGTGATTCCGGCAAGGAACACCAACGCCAGGATTATCCTGATTTTGCGCAGCATAATGATGATATTGTGTCTTTGGAGGTTCCGGGGGTGCAGCTCCAGCTTTCGGGGTCACGGAAACCGGCGAGGAAGGCCTTGACTTCCATGCGCTTCTTGCCGGCGAGCTGCATGTCCTTGATCGAGACGGCGCCGTCGGCGGTGGCTACGGCCAGATAGGTCCTGCCGTCGGAGAGAATCTGGCCGGGAGCGCCCTTGAGGCTGACTTTCTCGGCCTTGTAGATTTTCAGCGCAAGCGGTGCTGGGGCGTTTTCTGAAACCAGTTCGGTGAATGCGGCCGGATGGGGCGCAAGCCCGCGTATGAGGTTGCAGATTGCGGCGCTGCTGTCGTTCCAGTCGATGCGGCACAATTCCCTGGTGAGCTTGGGAGCGGGCTTGAGCACTTCGGCTCCTTGGATGAACGAGCGCTGGACGCGTATCTCGACATTGTGCTGTATCAGGGCTTCGACGGTCTGGACAACGAGCTCGGAGCCCGCTTCGGCGAGTTTGTCGTGCAGGCTGCCCGCGTCGTCGTCAGGGTCGATGCGGCATTCCTGGCGGAAGATTATGCCTCCGGTGTCGATGTTCCTGTCGATCATGAAGGTGGTGACTCCTGTCATCTTCTCGCCGTTTATCAGCGCCCAGTTGATGGGGGCCGCTCCGCGGTACTGCGGCAGCAGCGCGGCGTGGAGGTTGAAGGTTCCGAGCCTGGGGATGCTCCATACCTCCTCGGGCAGCATCCTGAACGCCACCACGACGAACATGTCGGGCTTCCATGCCTTGAGCGCGGCGAGGAATTCCGGGTCCTTGAGCTTCAGCGGCTGCAGAACGGGTATCCCGTGCTCCACGGCGTATTTCTTGACGGCGCTCTCGCTGGTCCTGAGCCCGCGTCCACTCTGCTTGTCGGCCACGGTCACGACGCCGACCACCTTGTAGCCGTTCCTCATGAGCGCGTCGAGCGGCCCTACGGCGAATTCGGGGGTGCCCATGTAGACTATGCGCACGGGACGGAAGAAGCGGGACACCTTGCTCTTGGTCCTGCGCCACCATATCTTGAACTGGTCCATGTTGAAGATTTCGGAATCGTTGATGGCCTTCCATGTGAGGAAAGCTCCTATGGGAATCAGAATATAGGCGGAGATGAACGCCCCGGTGGACGCGTCTATGGCGCCGTCCCTTGCCAGCTTCGTGCCGGAGATGTCTATGACCCAGTACAGCACGAAGAAGAGCACCGAGATTATCGCGCTGGTGCCGAGTCCGCCCTTGCGTATCAGCGAGCCCAGCGGCGCGCCTATGAAGAAGAGGATGAAGCAGGCGAGGGCCTGCGCGAACTTCTTGAGAAGCTCGATGTCGGTGTGCCTGATGTAGAAGTTCTGCTCGAAGACATTGAACTTCATGTTGCTCACCTCCGAACTGAACTGCGTGCCTTTCTCGGACGCCCGCTGGTAGGCTTCGTATCTGAGGCGGGGGTCATCCCACTGCATGAAGCGCGGGCTGCTGAACATTTCCCGGTGCGGGTTGCGCACGGCGGTGTCGAGCTGGCTGCTTTCGAGCATGTTGCGCATGCGCCGTATCGCGGAGTAGTTCTGTACGTTCATCGAGTCCACGTAGTGGTGCAGCGAGTCGCTCTGATGCTTGAGCTGCGCGGTGCTCATCGACTTCGCCTGGTCGCCGAAGCGGCTTGAGTCGGATTTCTCGAAGCTGTAGTTGTCGAGCGGGATTATCAGCTCCTGCCGGTCGAAGTTGACGTGCTGGAGCACGAGGCTCGTGTCGGCGTAGCGGACGGTGTTGTCCTCCTTGTAGTTGGAGCCGTTGAACAGGGTGAAGATGAGGTAGTCCTTGTTCTTCGACATCCTGATCAGCGAGGAGTCGGCTATGGTCACCGAGGTGTTGCCCTTGTTGCCGGTGTGGTCGTAGACCATTACCCCGTAGAGCATGTCGGTCTTCTTGTCCTGCCGCTCGACCCTGAGCACATAGCCGTCGATGCCGTCGTAGAAGGTCCCGGAGGGGATCTTGATTTCGTTCTTGGTGCGGCCGATGTCGTCCCTCAGCGTGAATATCTGGTTGTAGGCTTCGGGCACCAGTCTGTCGCCTATGAAGTATGCGCCCACGGCAATCAGGAAGGCGGCCGCGATCAGCGGGGAGATTATGCGGGAGAAGGATACGCCCGCGGCCTTGATGGCGAGGAGCTCGTTGTTCTCGGCCATCTGTCCGACCACCATCATCGAGGCCAGCAGCGTGGCGAGGGGCATCGCGAGGGGCAGTATCGTGAACACGCCCCACATCAGGAACTCGAGTATGACCCCGAGACCCAGACCCTTGCCCACCAGCTCGTCGATGTAGAGCCAGAGGAACTGCATCATCAGGATGAAGATTACGACCAGCAGGATCGCGACGAATGGTCCGATAAAGGCTTTCAGTATGAAACGGTCGAGTCTCTTCATTCACAATGCGTTTTTGGGGCCCGCAGCCGGTGTGTGCTAAGCTGCGGCCGCGGTCTCGGCAAGCGCCGCGAGAGCCTGTTCGAGCCCGTCAGGGTTCTTTCCTCCGGCGGTCGCGAGTCCGGGCTGTCCTCCGCCTCCGCCCTGGATGAACCTGGCGGCGTCGCGGATGTCCTTGCCGGCGTTCTTCCCCCTCGCCACGAGGTCGTCGGAATACATGAGCAGCAGCTGGGGCTTGCCGTCGCTGAGGTAGGCCGCGGCGAGCGCGGTGTTCTTCAGGCTCTTCTGGAGTATGAGGGCGGCGTTGCGCATCATCGCGGGATTCACGTCCCTCCCGGGCACTATTCCGGGAATGATCAGCTTGATGCCGTTGACCTCCTTGGCCTGCGCTTCGAGCATCCTGGCCATCTCGGCGGCCTTCTGCTTCTGGAATTCCTCGGCCTGCTTCTTGAAGTTGGCGTTGTCCTCTATAAGCTTGGCTATCGCTCCGGCGAGATCGGGCACGTTGTTGAAGAACGAGCGGGCCGTCTTGAGCATGTTCTGCATTCCGTAGACGAACTGCTCGGCTTCGGCGCCGGTGACAGCCTCGATACGGCGTATTCCTGCGGCTATCGCCGACTCGCTGATGATCTTGAAGAGTCCGATGTTGCCGGTGGCGGAGGTGTGGCAGCCGCCGCAGAGCTCGACGCTGGGGCCGAACCTGACCACCCTGACGCGGTCGCCGTATTTCTCGCCGAACAGGGCTATCGCGCCCATGCCGCGGGCCTCCTCCATGGTGGCGTCGCGCTTTTCCTCAAGCGGCAGGTTCTCGCGGATGAGTTCGTTGACCCTGCGCTCGACCTGCATGAGCTGCTCGTCGGAGAGCTTCTCGAAATGCGAGAAGTCGAAGCGGAAGTTCTTGTCGCACACGAAGGAGCCTTTCTGCTCCACATGCTCGCCGAGAATCTCGCGCAGGGCGCGGTCGAGCAGGTGCGTGCAGCTGTGGTTGCAGGCTATGCGTGCGCGGCGCGCGGCGTCGACCCTGAGGGTGAAGCGTCCGTCGCAGTTCTGCGGAAGCCTTTCCGCGATATGTATGGTGAGGTCGTTCTCCTTTATCGTGTTGAGTATGCGGATCTCCTCTCCGTCCTCGGATACCAGCGCTCCGCTGTCGCCGACCTCGCCTCCCATCTCGCCGTAGAATGGCGTGCGGTCGAACACGAGCTGGAGCATCTCCTTGTTCTTCTGGACCACGGTCCTCTGCTTGAGCAGCAGGGCGCCGGAGGTCTCGGTTCCGTCATATCCGGTGAACTCCACGTCCTCGCCCTGATGGTAGACGGTCCAGTCGCCGAAGCTGTTGGCCGTGGCGTTGCGGGCCCTCTCCTTCTGCTTGCCGAGTTCGACGTTGAAGCTGTCGATGTCGACCTTGTAGCCGTTCTCGGCCGCGATCAGCTCGGTGAGGTCGATGGGGAAGCCGTAGGTGTCGTAGAGCTTGAAGGCGTCCTCTCCGGAGATCGTCCTGCTGTCGGCCGAACGCGCGAGGCATTCGTCGAGCAGCTTGATTCCGCGGTCGAGGGTGCGCAGGAAGGCCATCTCCTCCTCGCGCAGCACGTTCTCGATGAGTTTCTGCTGCCTGGCGAGCTCGGGGTAGGCGGCCCCCATGTCGTGTACGAGCTGGCCGACGAGGCGGCAGAGGAAGGGCTCGGTGAGCCCGAGGAAGGTGTAGCCGTAGCGCACCGCGCGGCGCAGGATGCGGCGTATCACATAACCCGCCTTGACGTTGGAGGGCAGCTGGCCGTCGGCGATGCTGAAGCTGATGGCCCTGATGTGGTCGGCTATCACGCGCATTGCCACGTCCGTCTTCTCGCTTTCGCCGTAGCGGTGGCCGGAAATCTCGCCTATTTTGGCGAGCATGCCGCTGAACACGTCGGTGTCGTAGTTGCTGCGCTTGTTCTGGAGTACGGCGCAGAGGCGCTCGAAGCCCATTCCGGTGTCGATGTTCTTTGCGGGAAGCGGTTCCAGATGGCCGTCGGCCATGCGCTGGTACTGCATGAACACGAGGTTCCATATCTCGATCACATGCGGGTCGGACTTGTTGACGAGCTCGCGCCCGGGGATGCCGCTGGCGGCCTTCTCCTCGTCGGAGCGGATGTCGATGTGTATCTCGGAGCAGGGGCCGCAGGGGCCGGTGTCGCCCATTTCCCAGAAGTTGTCGTGCTTGTTGCCCAGCAGGATGTGGTCTTCGGGAAGATGCTTGCGCCAGGCTTCGCGGGCTTCCTCGTCAAGTCCGGTGCCGTCCTCGGCCGAGCCTTCGAACACTGTGGCGTAGAGCAGTGACTTGTCGATGCCGTAGACTTCGGTGAGCAGCTCCCACGCCCAGTCTATGGCTTCGGTCTTGAAGTAGTCGCCGAAGCTCCAGTTGCCGAGCATCTCGAACATCGTGTGGTGGTAGGTATCGTGGCCGACTTCTTCGAGGTCGTTGTGCTTTCCGCTGACCCTCAGGCATTTCTGGGAGTCGGTGGCGCGCCTGTAGGGTGCTGTCGCGTTGCCGAGGAAGATGTCCTTGAACTGGTTCATCCCGGCGTTGGTGAACATCAGCGTGGGGTCGTTCTTCACGACCATGGGCGCCGACGGCACCACGGTGTGCCCCTTCGAGGCGAAGAAGTCTAAGAATTTCTGTCTGATTTCGTTGGAAGTCATAGTCATGAATATGTAAACGAACCGCAAAATTACAGAAAAATCAGTATTTTTGCACGGATATGGCGAAATATGTGTTCAATCCGGAGACGCTGAACTATGACATCCCTGCCGCCCCCAGGTTCCTGAAGCCTCTGCGCGCCGCGCTGCTCATCCTGGCCGGCATAGGGCTGGTGGTGCTGTATTTCTGGATATACATCTCCGTCCTCGGCCTCGACCTGCCCAAGACCGCGTATCTGAAGCGCCGTCACGCCAGGCTGGAGGCCGCGATGAACGTGCTGAACATGGAGCTCGACAGGAGCGAGCGGGCCCTCTACGGCATAGAGAGCCGCGACGACGACGTGTACCGCTCCATCTACGGACTTTCGCCGGTCCCGGAGGCTGTCAAGGGCTCGGGGCTCGAAGGCGTGAACCGCTACGCCGAGCTGGAGCGCCTGGGGGCCAATTCGGTGCTGAAGCGCACGGTTCTGCGCACTGACGCGCTGATGAAGAGGGTGTATGTGAACAGCAAGTCCCTCGACGAGGTCTCGCAGGTCGCAAGGGAGTCGGGCGACATGATGTCCTGCGTGCCCAATGTCCCGCCGATACTGCCGCAGCCGGGGACCTTCTATCTTTCGAGCCGCTTCGGATACAGGACCGACCCCATCTACGGGGACAGCCGCCGCCATCAGGGCCAGGACTTCGCCTCCACGATAGGCAACCCCGTCTATGCGACCGGCGACGCCGTGGTGGAGAAGACGACCTTCCAGTACCGCGGCTACGGCAACGAGATACTGCTCGACCACGGCTACGGCTATCAGACCCGCTACGCCCACCTCAACACCATAGAGGTGGCCGAGGGCATGAAGATCCACAGGGGCGACCGCATAGGCACGGTCGGCAACACCGGCAAGTCCACGGGGCCGCACCTGCATTACGAGGTCATCTACATGGGAGGCCGCGTCAATCCCATGAACTACATGGACATAAACATGCCGGTCGAGGAATACCGGGCCATGGTGGACCGCCGCCGCGAGGAATATGCCGGCGAGCGTACCGCGAGCACCATGGAGCTGCTGCGCAGAGGGAGGGCTGAAGATGGCGGCAGGTGACAGGCGGGGCGGCCGCAAGGTCATGGAGTTCGACAGCCGCAGCTTCCGCTTCGGCAAGGTCCGGCGCAATGTCGGCCGCGCGCTGTCGTATGCCGCGGGCTATATTCTGCTGACGCTGCTGGCGGCGGTGCTGGTGTATGTCGTGTTCGCCCTGTTCTTCAGGACCGACACCGAAAGGGAGCTCAGGCGCGAGATACGCATGTACGAGAGGCTGTACCCCGAGCTGGCCCCGAGGGCCGAGCTGATAAGGGACGCCGTGGCCGGCCTGCAGCACAAGGACAACGAGATATACGAACTGGTCTTCCATACGGACGCGCCCGACGTGGACCCCACCGGCAGGCTGAACTTCCTCTACGCGAGCGACACCATCCCCGACGAGGAGCTGGCCGTCTATGCGAGGGACAAGGCGGACAGCCTGCTGTCCGAGGCGGCGTCGGTGGAAGCCGCGTTCGGCAGGATATTCGCCTCCCTGTCCGACACGGCCCTCGTGCGTCCGCCGATGAACCTGCCGCTCAAGGACATATCCTTCCCTCAGATCGGGGCGTCGACGGGCAGCCGGCTCGACCCTTTCTTCAAGGCCTATGTGTGGCATGAGGGCCTGGACTTCATCGTGCTGCGCGGGACTCCGGTGTTCGCGTCGGCCGACGGCACGGTCACCGAGTCCGCTTCGAGCAGGAAGTACGGGAACACGGTGGAGATAGCCCACGAAGGCGGCTACGTGAGCGTGTACGCCCATCTGGAAAGCCGCAGCGTGCGCCGGGGGCAGACGGTCAGGGCGGGGCAGCAGATAGGCACGGTCGGCATGAGCGGACGCTCATTCGCGCCGCATCTGCACTACGAGCTGCGTCTCGACGGGCGCTCTCTCGACCCCGTGAACTATTTCTTCGCCACGGTGACCCCCGCCGAGTATGCCAACATGCTCTACATGTCGGCGAACACCACGCAGTCCATGGATTGAAACTTATGGAGAAGATATACTGGACAATAGGCGAGGTTGCGGCCATGCTCGGGGAGACGGTCCCGCTGGTCCGCTCGTGGGCCCGCGAGTTCTCCTCGTTCGTGAAGCCGCGGCGCAACGCCAAGGGCAACCGCATGTTCACGGCCCCGGATGTCGAGGCCATGAAGCAGATACACTATCTGGTCAGAGTCAAGGGCATGACCCTGAAGGGCGCCAGGCTGCAGCTGGAGACGGACAGGACGGCCGCGGAGAACCGGGTGAAGGTCCTGGAATGCCTGAAAAACATCCGTTTGCGCCTCGAAGAAATCAAAAAAAATTCCTAACTTTGCGGTTCGCGTTCACCGGCCGAATGCGACATGCTTGAATAAACATTCTATAGAATATGGCTACTACCAAGAAAACGACCAAGGTCGTGACCCCCGTCGACGAGCGGGAGACCTTTGTGTCGCTGCAGAAGAACTTTGCAGAGAGCGAACAGGTCGCTCAGGAGAAACTGAAGACTCTCTACGAACTTCAGGCAACCGACATGGAAATCGACAAGCTCGTGCAGCTCAGGGGAGAGCTTCCCGAGGAGGTCGCGGAGCTTGAGGGCGAGCTCGACAGGCAGAAGGCGAAGTACGCCCGTACGGAGCAGATGATAGAAGGCTACAACCAGAACATCGAGGACGCGAAGCGCCAGATAGCCGAACTGGAGGAGGAGATGGAGAAGTACCGCAGCCAGCTTGGCAACATAACCAACAGCCGCGAATACGATTCCATCAACAAGGAGCTCGAGAACCAGGGCCTGCTGAAGGCCATCGCCGAGAAGAACATCGGCGAGGCGCGCGCCGCCATCGAGGACTGCAAGGCTGACTTGGACAGGATCAACGACGCCATCACCATACGCGAGTCCGACCTCGAGGCCAAGAAGCAGGAGCTTGCCGGCATAGTGGAGTCGACGGCCAAGGAGGAGAGCGCCCTTGAGGAGAAGCGCAAGGCCTTCACCTCCAAGCTCGACGAGAGGACGCTCAGCGCCTACGAGCGCATACGCAACAGCACCCACAACCACCTTGCGGTAGTGACCCTCTTCCCTAAGAACGACGACGGCGCCTACGGCGACGCCTGCGGAGGCTGCTTCCATACCATCACGCCCCAGAGGCTCATCGACATCGCATCCGGAAAGAAGCTCGTTATCTGCGAGCATTGCGGAAGGATCATCGTCAATCCAGACATCTAGCCGATGCCGGTCCAGAAGACAAGAAGCTCCAGGAAGAAAGACCAGCAGGCCGACCTTGAGACGATAGGTCTCGAGATGGGCAACAAGCCGCCCCAGGCTCCCGACGTCGAGGAAGCCGTGCTGGGCGCCATGCTGCTCGAGCCCATGTGCGTCGACCAGGCCATGGAGGAGCTGACCGTCTCCTGTTTCTACGACCCGAGGCACAAGATGATTTACGAGGCGATGTCCGCCCTCGTGAACGAACACACCTCGGTGGACATCGTGACCGTGACCGCCAAGCTCAAGGCTTTGGGAAACCTTGAGGCGGTGGGCGGAGCCGTGACCCTGGCCAACCTTTCGGAGAAGGTCGGCTCCGTCGCGCATATCGAGTACTACATCAAGATACTCAAGCAGAAGACCATACAGCGCGACCTGATCACCGCGTCCTACGACATTCTCCGCGACTCCTACGACGAGTCCGTGAAGGTCGACGACCTGATAGACAAGGCCCAGACGCGCATCTTCGACGCCATCCAGACCAATGTGCGCAACGAGGTGCAGGACATAGGCAGCGCGATCAACAGCGCCATGAAGCGCATAGAGGAGATGCAGAACTGCGGCGGACTCAGCGGAGTGCCGTCCGGTTTCGTGAGCATCGACAGGATAACGATGGGCTGGCAGCCTTCGGACCTCATCATCCTTGCGGCCCGCCCTTCGGTCGGAAAGACGGCCTTCTCGCTGAACATCGCGCGCAACGCCGCCGTGGACCATCACATGCCGGTCGCGTTCTTCTCGCTCGAAATGCCCGTGATACAGCTCGCGACGAGGCTCATGATAGCCGAGTCGGGTCTTGACGCCGACAAGATAAAGGGCGGCGCGAAACTCGAAAGCTACGAGTGGGAGCAGCTGGAATACATGATACGCGACCTGTCGAAGGCTCCGCTGTATATCGACGACACTCCGAGCCTTCCCATAATGGAGTTCCGCACCAAGGCCAAGAACCTCGTGAAGAACAAGGGCGTCAGGCTCATCATCGTGGACTACCTCCAGCTGATGCAGGGTCCTCCGGAGCTGCGCGGAATGCGCGAGCAGGAGGTCGCGGCGATATCCCGCACCCTCAAGGCCACGGCCAAGGAGCTGAATGTGCCGATAATCGCCCTCTCGCAGCTCAGGCGCATGGCCGAGAGCCGCATGGGAGGCGGAGGCAAGCCCCAGCTTTCGGACCTCCGCGAATCGGGCTCGATAGAGCAGGACGCCGATCTCGTGATCTTCATCCACAGACCGGACTTCGTCGGGCTCAGCGAAAGCGAGGAGGAGAAGGAGAAGACCCAGATAATCATAGCCAAGCACCGCAACGGACAGACCACCGAGATTCCGATGCGCTTCAAGGGCGGCCAGGTCAGGTTCGTAGAGGACGACGACACTCTTGACATGCGCGCCGCGAACATGCCGGTGGAGTCCGCGATGAACAGGAACAATGAGTTCGAATAGCGAAATATCACACAGGGGCAGGGTCGTCAGCGTGACTCCGGAGTTCACGACGGTGGAGATAGTCTCCGAATCGGCGTGCTCCGCGTGCCATGCCAAGGGCTTCTGTTCGCTCGGCGAGTCCAAGCTGAAGCGGGTGGAAGTCCCCACTTCGGGGTGGTCCGGCCTCAAGCCCGGCGACGAGGTGGAAGTCGTCCTGAAGGCCTCGATGGGGCACAGGGCGGTGCTGTTCGCATATCTGCTGCCTCTGGTCGTCCTGGTGGCCGTGCTGCTTGCGGTCGTCGCCGCCGGACTTTCCGAACTCCATGCCGGTCTTGCCGCCCTTGCGGCCGTGGCCGTGTATTATTTCTGCCTGTGGCTCATGCGAGGCAGACTAAGGAAGGAATATATATTTAATATCAAGAAATAATGACAAACACTGTTATCCTGACCATCGTGATTCTCACGCTCGTCGGTCTGATCCTGGCGCTTGTCCTCTTCTGGGTGGCCAAGAAGTTCAGGGTCGAGGAGGACCCCCGCGTGGATGAGGTGGAGAAGGTGATGCCCGGCGCGAACTGCGGCGGATGCGGATTCGCCGGCTGCCGGGCTTTTGCCGATGCGGCGGTGAAGGCGCCGAATCTCGACAGCATGTTCTGTCCTGTCGGAGGCAACGACGTAATGAAGAAGGTCGCGGCCATTCTCGGCTACGAAGTCAAGGAGAAGGCGCCCAGGGTGGCCGTGGTGCGCTGCAACGGCACCTGTGCCAACAGACCGCGCACCAATGTCTATGACGGGGTGCAGTCGTGCAAGGTGAAGGCCGCGCTCTACAGCGGCGACACCGGATGCTCCTACGGCTGCGTGGGTTGCGGCGACTGCGTGGCGGCCTGCCAGTTCGGGGCGCTCTCGATGGATCCCGAGACCGGGCTGCCCGTGGTCGACGAAAGCAAGTGCACCGCATGCGGCGCGTGCGTGAAGGCCTGCCCCAAGGGCGTGATAGAACTGCGCAACAAGGGACCGCGCTCGATGCGCGTCTTCGTCAGCTGCGTCAACCAGGACAAGGGCGGCGTGGCGCGCAAGGCCTGCTCGGCAGCCTGCATAGGCTGCGGCAAGTGTGCCAAGGTATGCCCCCACGGCGCGATCACGGTCGAGAACAATCTCGCGTACATTGATTTCACGAAGTGCAAGCTCTGCAAGAAGTGCGTGGCCGAGTGCCCGACGGGGGCTATCCACGCGGTGAACTTCCCGGTGCTTCCGGCGAAGCCCGCGGCGCCCAAAGCCGCTCCTGCCGCGAAACCTGCTGCGACTGACGCCACACCCGCCGCAGAGCGGACAGACAAGAAGAAGGAGGCTGCAAATGAGTAAGATTACATTCAGGATAGGAGGCGTCCATCCCGACGACAACAAGATTTCGAGGAACTGCGCCATCGAGACGCTGCCCCTGCCTCCGACGGTCTATGTGTCCGTGTCGCAGCATATCGGCGCTCCGGCTAAGCCCGTGGTCGCCGCCGGCGACAAGGTGAAGGCCGGACAGGTGATAGCGGAGCCGGGCGGTTTCGTGTCGGCGTTCGTCCATTCTCCGGTTTCCGGAACCGTGAAGGGCATAGTCAGCCGCAAGGATCTGGCCGGCAGGCCGGTTCCCCATATCGAAATAGCGGTGGAGGGTGACGAATGGGCCGAAGGAATCGACCTCTCCGACACGCTCGTGACCGAGATCCCCTCCGACAAGGCCGTGATTCTCGAGAAGATCAAGGCCGGCGGCGTGGTCGGACTCGGAGGAGCCACCTTCCCGACCCATGTGAAGCTCAATCCCGCGCCCGGAAAGGTGGCGGACTGCCTGATAATCAACGGAGCAGAATGCGAGCCCTGGCTTACCAGCGATTTCCGCATCATGGTTGAGCGTCCCGACGAGATAGTCGTCGGCGCAGCCCTGATGCAGAAGGTGCTCGGCTGCCGCTGCGTGATAGGCGTCGAGGAGAACAAGCCCGAGGCCGTCGAGGCCCTGAAGGCTTCGGTGGCGAAGCTCGGCTATCCCGACATCCAGGTGCTCTCGCTCAGGAAGCGCTATCCGCAGGGTGGCGAGAAGCAGCTCATCGACGCGGTCCTGCACCGTCAGGTGCGCTCGGGCTGCCTGCCCATCGATGCCGGGGCCGTGGTCCAGAACGTAGCCACCGCTCTCGCGGTCTATGAGGCCGTGCAGAAGAACAGGCCGCTTGTCACCAACACTCTGACCGTGACCGGCGACTGCCTGCCCGTGGAGCGGCAGCACAATTATCTGTTCCGCATCGGCACACCGCTGTCCTTCATCATGGAGCAGGCGGGAGGTGTGCCCGAAGGAGCCGCCAAGATCATCAGCGGCGGCCCCATGATGGGAAAGGCCGTCAGCAATGTCGACGCGGCCACGGTAAAGGGTTCGTCGTCGATTCTCTACCTGACCGAGGCTGCCACGAAGCGCAATCCCCAGAGCAATTGCATACGCTGCGGAAAGTGCTCCGACGCCTGCCCCATGGGGCTCGAACCTTTCCTGCTGAACCGCCTGTACAAGGCCGGGGACGCCGACGGGCTGGAGAAGAACGCAGTCCAGGACTGCATCGAATGCGGCTGCTGTCTGTACAGCTGCCCCGCATACATACCTCTGCTTGACAACATCCGTCAGGCCAAGGGTCAGGTGATGGGTATAATCCGTGCGCGCGCCGCCGCAGCCAAGGCGGCCGCCGAGGCAGTAAAATAGAATGTATATGGATAAGTTGATAGTTTCACCGTCTCCTCACATACACGCCAGGACATCCACCTCGGTGATAATGAGGGACGTGATCATCGCGCTGGCCCCGGCGATACTCGTGTCGGTGCTTTTCTACGGATGGAGCGAGCTTCTGGTGCTCGGAGTGAGCGTCGCGTCATGCGTGTTCGTCGAATGGGCGATCACGAAATGGCTGCTGCGCCGTCCGTCCACGATAGGCGACCTCTCCGCGGTCGTGACGGGCCTGCTGCTGGCGATGAACCTGCCGGCCACGACTCCCTGGTGGGTGGTCTTCATCGGAGCTCTCGTGGCCATCGGAGTCGCCAAGATGACTTTCGGAGGACTCGGGCAGAACGTGTTCAACCCGGCCATCACCGGACGCGTGTTCCTGCTGATATCGTTCCCCACCTACATGACCGACTGGACCATGCCTTCGGGTTTCGTGCGGTCGGTGGACGCCGTTTCGGGCTCCACTCCGCTGAGCGCGCTCAAGGAGGCCCTGATGTCCGGCTCCACCATTTCCGACTTCGTCGCCGGATATGACGGCGGCTGGCGCGCCCTGCTTACCGACATAGGCGGCTCGGCCGGAGAAATCTCCGCGATCGCCCTGCTGGTCGGCTTCGGCTACCTGCTGCTGCGCAAGGTGGTGAAGATATGGATACCGTTGAGCATCTTCGCGACCATAGCGCTGATATCGTTGATATTCAACTCCGTCGACCCCGAGGCATATACCGGGGTGCTGTTCAATCTCAAGACGGGCGGCGTGATTCTCGGAGCCTGCTTCATGGCCACCGACTATGTGACCTCGCCCATGAGCCGCACCGGCGGAATCATCTACGGAATAGGCATAGGCTTCATAGTGATGATGATACGCTATTTCGGCTCGTATCCCGAGGGAATGTCGTTCGCGATACTTATAATGAACTGCGTGGTGCCGCTGCTCAACAAGTGGTTCCACCAGAAAAAATACGGGAGGAATTAAGTCATGGCAGCAAAATCCACACTTCTGAACATGGTGCTCTGCCTTTCGGCGGTCTGCCTCGTATGCTCCGCCGTGCTGGGCGTGGCGTATGCGGTCACCGCCGAGCCGATAGCGCAGGCGCAGGTGGCCAAGACCAACGCTTCCATTGCCAAGGTGCTCCCGCCTTTCGAGGGCGACGCGGTGCCCGGCAGCGTGAAGCTCGGAGACGTCGAGTATGATTATTATAAGGTCGAAGGCACAGGCTACGCGGTGATTTCGGCGGCCAACGGATTCAGCGGCCCCGTGACCGTGATGGTCGGGATAGACTGCTCCGGAATAATCCACAACACGGAGGTGCTTTCGCAGAGCGAGACTCCGGGACTCGGAGCCAAGTGCCAGACCGACGAGAACTTCATAAACCAGTTCAAGGGCTGGGATCCGGCGTCGAAGACGCTCGCCGTCAGGAAGGACGGCGGCGACGTGGACGCCATCACCGCCTCCACCATCACCTCCAGGGCCTATGCGCTGGCGGTTTCGAACGCGGTGGAGGTCTACAGAACGATAGTTGCAGACGAAGGAGGCCAGGATAATGAGTAAGCTTTCATTGATTACCAAGGGTTTCGTCAAGGACAACCCGACTTTCTCCCTTGTGCTCGGCATGTGCCCGACGCTTGCGACCACGACCTCGGCCATGAACGGCCTGGAGATGGGACTCGCGACCATGTTCGTGCTGATTCTCAGCAATATCGTGATCTCACTCGTGGCGCCGGTGGTGCCCGACAAGGTGCGCATTCCCGTGTATATAGTGATCATCGCGACCTTCGTGACGGTGCTCCAGCTTCTGATGCAGGCCTATGTGCCTGCCGTCTATGAGACCCTGGGCCTGTTCATCCCGCTCATCGTGGTGAACTGCATCGTGCTCGGGCGCGCCGAGGCCTTCGCCAACAAGAATTCAGTGGTCGATTCGGCTCTCGACGGCCTCGGGATAGGCATAGGCTTCACGATGTCGCTCACCGTGATAGGAATAGTCCGCGAGATTCTCGGAAGCGGCTCCGTGTTCGGCTGGAAGTTCATCGCCGGCGACGGCATACTCGCCTTCGTGATGGCTCCGGGCGCCTTCCTCGTGCTGGGCTATCTTATGGTGCTGTTCAACAAGTTCCTCGCTAAAAAGTAAAAGCCATGGGAGAGTATTTGCTTATCATCATATCGGCGATATTCGTAAACAATATCCTGCTTGCCCAGTTCCTCGGAATATGTCCGTTCCTGGGCGTGTCGAACAAGCTTTCCACCGCGGCCGGAATGTCGGGCGCCGTCTGCTTCGTGATCACGCTCGCGACCGTGGTCACCTATCTGCTCAACAGCTATGTGCTGGCCCCCTTCGGGCTTGAGTTCCTGCAGACGATATCCTTCATCCTCGTGATCGCGGCTTTGGTCCAGATGGTGGAGATAGTGCTCAAGAAGGTCAGCCCTTCGCTGTATCAGGCCCTGGGCATCTTCCTGCCGCTGATCACCACCAACTGTGCCGTGCTCGGCGTCGCCATCACCGTGGTGACCAAGGAGTTCGCCTTCGGAGGCACGGCTTCCCATCTGCTCAATCTCGGCGAGGCCACGGTCTATGCCCTCGCGACTTCCCTCGGCTACGGGCTCGCGATGTGCCTGTTCGCCGGTCTGCGTGAACACCTTGCGCTCAACGACGTGCCCAAGGCGTTCAGAGGCCTGCCCATTGCGCTGATCACGGTCAGCATAATGGCGATGGCTTTTCTCGGTTTCTCAGGAATGGTCTAATCAAATAAACAGTATTCAATCATGAAAAAGATTCTTGCAGTCATGTTCGCCGCGCTGGCGTTCACGTTCGCGGCAAATGCGCAGCCCAAGGCCATAGGTCTCCGCGCGGGCAACGGCGCAGAGATTTCATACCAGCATTATCTCGGAGGAGCTAATTTCGTGGAGGCCGATCTCGGCTTCATGAGCAACAGCTTCCGTGCTACGGGACTCTATGACTTCCATCTCGGCAGCGCCGGCAACTTCATCTTCTACGCCGGTCCGGGTGCCTCGCTCGGCTTCGCCAACTGGGTTGACGGCGACGGCAATGCCAGGACAAGCTTCCAGCTTGCAGTAGCGGGCCAGATCGGCGCCGAGTTCGTGATTCCCGGGGCTCCCATCAACCTCTCGCTTGACTGGAGACCTGCAATCAACATCATCGGCGGACCTGTCTTCGGCTGGGACGGATTCGCACTCGGAATAAGATACAGGTTCTGAAACGGAAATTTTTTGCCTGAAGGGGCTGTCGGATAACTCCGGCGGCCCCTTTTCATGTCAAGTTTGTATAGTCCTGAATAACCGTTACAGTTATTTTAGACAAAAAAATCATTTATCACAGTCCAGCAAGAGTCTTGCTGGACTGTTTGTTTCTGTAATTTCTAATTTTGATCTGATTCTGATGATGCATATACTCGGGTGTTTTGTATCCACAGGAATAGTGAGGCCGAAGATTGTTGTACTTATAGACGGCATCCTTTATGACGCGCCTCATGTCCTGTAATGGCAGATCAAGTTTCTCAAGCAGGAACTCCTGCTTGAGGATCCCGTTCACACGCTCGGCCACGGCATTAAGGGTCATAGGATTCTGTCATACTTGGTGTTATGCAATACCGGCTCAGCAACTTCTGGTATGCGTCAGAGCAGTATTGTATGCCGCGGTCCGAGTGATGAATCAATGGCTCTCCCTTATACAGACCGCACGCCTTCGAGCATAACCGTAGCCGAGGTGGGCAACAGCACCTTCGTGATGACCTGGGCGCTTTGGAACAAGCTCCGCGAGTCGGCCGAGGACGGCACCGACGACCGTCTCACCAAGCTCGTCTACGCCGGTATCTACGACACCCAGAGCATTTCGAACGCATCCGACGAGGTGAATGTGGTTACTCTCGAGAACAAGGATCCTGATTCGGGCGCAGTGCTTTCGACGACTACCCACGCCTGCATGCCCACATCGCTCAAGTACTTCGATTTCGCCTGCGAGTCCACCGGAATCAGCCGGTCCAGCAACGACAACATCATCTACCGCTACGGCGGAGTGCTGCTGATGTATGCCGAGTGCCTCAACGAGACCAACCAGAGCGGAGATCGCGGCAATGCGATGGCTTATGTGAACCTTATCCGCGAGCGTGCCAACGCCGAGCCTGTCACAGCCAGCAGCCAGGAGGACATAAGGCTTGCAATCGAGAACGAGAACCTGCTTGAGCTCAACTTCGAGGGTCACCGCTGGTTCAATCTCGTGCGCACCGACAGGATCACTCCCGTGATGGTCGAGCATTTCGCCCACCGCACCCCCGGCCTTTCCGCCATCCATCAGGCTGACGAGAACGGCATGACGGTGACCGACGCCAACGCCACGACCGCGACCGCACAGGCTCACTGGAAATGGGAGAACAGCAGCGCGGATGTGCTCTTCGCCATCCCTTACGATCAGATTCAGCTCACCAACTGGGAGCAGAACGAGATCTACCAATAGAATTATCAGGAAAAATGCAGATGATGTCGGTTTGATATTACGACATCGAGTCGCCCGGAGAGCTGTGAAGTTCACCGGGCGATTTTCTAAATTGTTTTTTATTTTTGTTCCCGTAAAGAACCTGCCCATGAAGCCGCATATTGTCGTCGGACTCGGAGAAATACTCTGGGACTTGCTTCCGTCGGGGAAAAGACTCGGCGGAGCGCCTGCTAATTTTGCATATCATGTGTCAGCCTTCGGCCTGGACGGGATGGCGTTGAGCGCGACCGGTCGGGATGAGCTCGGCCGTGAGATTGTCGCCACGCTGGATTCGGCCGGGCTTTCTCATTCTCTGCAGCTCAATGATCGGCCGACCGGGACGGTCAGAGTGACGCTGGGCGGTGCCGGCATTCCGGAATATGACATAGTGGAGGATGTCGCATGGGACCGGCTCAGATTTGATGACGCTTTTGCAGGAATCGCCGCTGAATGCTCGTGCGTATGCTTCGGTACATTGGCCCAGCGCAGCCCTGTGTCGAGAGAATGCATCCGTTCCTTCCTGGACGCCGTGCCTGAGGACTCTCTCAAGATATATGACATCAATCTCCGTCAGCGGTATTATTCCGAGGAGCTCATACGCGAGTCGATGTCGAAGGCGGACATACTCAAGCTCAATGACGATGAGCTCAAGATGGTTTCCGGCATGTTCGGATATGGCGGCGCCATGCTTCCGGCGGACATCTGCCGCAGGCTGCTTGAAGACAGCGGGTTGAAACTGATCATCCTGACCTGCGGCACGAAGGGCAGTTATGTGGTGGCTGCGGACGAGGTGCTGTTCCATGAGACGCCTGTCGTCAATGTCGTGGATACTGTGGGCGCCGGCGATTCGTTCACCGCCACGTTCTGCGCTGCCCTTCTGAAAGGGCACGATCCGGAGGCTGCGCTCGATGCGGCAGTCAGGGTGTCCGCTTTCGTGTGCACGCGCGAAGGGGCCATGCCGGAGCTTCCCGAGGAGTTGGGAAATCTGCTCTGAACGGGGTTCAGAGCAGATCCAGGTTCCGGCTGTCCTTCAGCAGGGAGATGTTCGTGTGGTATTGGTCTTCCGTGAAGTCGTGGTATCTGGGCGGCTCGACCTGCACGGCCGCGTCCGCGGGGAGGCTTATGGTGATCTCCTGACCGCCTTCGGCCATCTTCCTGTCGTCCGACAGCACGACGGGGGAGAGCGTGAGCACTCCGTCCGAATAGGTGCAGAACGCCGGCGCCCGGTCCTTCCTGTTGAAATTCACGGTGCTTTCCTCTATCCGGATGTCAGTGATTGCCGGGTCGCGGCGGATTCTGACCTTCGGGTAGATGTAGACATCGTCTCCGCTGATCATGAAGAGTTCGTAGCTGTCCTCGTCGGCGTCGACATAGATGTAGTCATAGTCCATGTCGGAGTTCTCCATCTTCAGGCGCAGAGGTTCGCCGTTCTGGAGCGTGACGGAGGTCGAGGCGTACTGTCTTTCGCCGCTGTCGAGCTCCAGGGCCGTCTTCGTACCCATGTAGGCTAGCGTGCCCAGGCCGGCGATCCAGAGCAGCAGAAGTATGAGTCCGGGTTTCCAGCGAGGGGCCTTCAGGTTGAACGCCATCAGGATGCCGCTGTAGAGCAGTGCGGCGAAGGGGATGCCGAGCGTGACCATAATCGCGGCGATGCACAGGCTGACGGATCCGGGACCTGCCAGCGACGAAATCAGCGTGCCTGCGCTGACCGGCATGAAAGCCGAGCTCCCGGCGAATGTGACGGTGAGCGCGAGCAGTGCGGCGCAGGAGACTATGATGAATACCGTCCCGATTATCGCTCCGACCGCCCTCATCGCTCCGTGAAACAGGCCGTGGTGGTTTTCGGCGAACTTCCTGGCGGTGTCGCCGATTTCGTCGGCGTTTTTCTCCACATTCTCCATGATGCTTTCGAGCGTGTTCTTCTCGCCGCGCATCTGGTAGCGCTGCCTTACGGTCCTGGCTTCCGGGATTGCAAGCCAGAGCGCGAGGTATGCGGCTATGGGAACCCAGAAAGCCGTCCGTGCGGGCGTCATCGTGAAGAACAGGAAGATGACTACGGCTATCAGGCGGAACAGCAGGGGGTCCTTGTCGAAGTAGGCGGCGATTCCGGAGCATACGCCTCCGAGAATCTTGTCATACGGGTTGCGGTAGAGTTTCCTTTTATTTTTGTCCCGGCCGTCCTCTCCGCCTGCGGCGCTGCCATCGGCCGCTTTGTCCGCGCCGGCGTTCTTGTCCGCATCGATGTCTTTCACCGAGCCCAGGGTGTCGCATGTCTCCCGGGCCATTGCCGCGGTGACCACGCCCGAAGGTCCGCATTTCTCGAGCAGCAGCTCCGCGATGCGCACTTCGATTTCCTCCATTATCTCCTTCCCTGAGGGATTGCCGGCGAAATGGGCTTCAAGGGAATCGAGATAGTTCTTCAGCAGATTGAAGGCTTCTTCCTCCAGGCTGAACGCCGTCCTGCCAATGCTGGCTTTCACTACGGGTTTCATATCTGTCCGTTCTTGATTTTTTCGATTGTGCTGACGATTTCGCCCCATGCGGAATCCATCTCCTGGAGCTGTGCGCGCCCCCTGTCGGTGATTGAGTAGTATTTGCGCGGCGGCCCCTGGGGTGACTCCTCCCAGCGGTAGGTCAGTAGGCCCTGGTTCTTCTGGCGTATCAGCAGCGGGTAGAGCGTGCCTTCGACCACTATCATGTCGGCCTTCTTGAGTTCGGCTATCAGGGATGAGGGGTACTCGTCCTTCTTGCTGAGAATCAGCAATATGCAATATTCCAGCATGCCTTTGCGCATCTGGGACTTCACGTTCTCGACATTTATCTTCTCCATGGGCACGCTATTTTGAGACCGTGAAGCGCCTCAGGTTCCCGGCTGTCGGAGGCAGTCCCTGAAGCTCGCATTTCTGGACCGGAGTGACCGCGAGGGGCGCGATGAGCCACAGGATTATGTATGCCCACAGTCCGCTCGTGCCGCAGAATATCAGAATCACCGCGATGACTCTTACCAGAAGTATGTCGATGTTGAAGTATTTGGCTATGCCGCTGCACACGCCACCGATCTTCCGGTCGTCGCTGTCGCGGTAGAAGCGGTGGACCGGACGCTCGGGAGCCCGTCCGGCGCCGGCTCCGTCCGGGTCGCTGCCGTCCGGCATGCCGAGCTGGCCTATGACCTTCTTCACGAGGTCGGTGTCGACTACGTAGTTGGGCGTCGTCGCAGTTTCCGTGAAGAGTTCCGCGATGCGTTCCTCTATCTCGACCATCACGTCGTCGGCCTGCGATGCGGGTTCGATTTTGGCGCGGAATCTTTCGAGCCATGAGTCCAGGATGGCGTAGGCCTCATTGCTGATGGTGAAGTTTCTGCCGCCTATGGCGACATTTGTAATCTGTTTCATGTCTTTGCAAGTTTCTTTCCGTTGCAAAGATATAAATAATTTATAGTATTATGCAATGCAAGGTATTAAAATGTCTGTCCGGCCAAGAACGAGAAACGGGGCCTGACTCTCGAGTCGGTCCCGTTTCCTTGACTTGCCATGGCGCGGCTTGAAGCCGTTCACGAATATTCTACAGAACTGTCATTCACGACTTCCGCGCTCCATACGCAGCAGAATGAAGGACGATCAATTTGACGGTACATGGTCGTTCGACCCGTCGTAGACAAGGAGTTCGTATCCATCTCCTGCCTTGAGCGTGAATGTGTTGCCGCCGATGAGCGCATCTTCGTCATAGACGCCTTCGTAGGCTTTCCCGGACTCGTATCCGGCAAGCACTATTCCGTATCCGCTGCCGCCGGCTCCGCCTCCATTGAAGTCGTAAGTGGGATCGGCGTCGGACTCAAGAGTCGTTCCGCTTATGGTCAGATCCGTTTTCTTGACTTCGACAGGGAGGCCTGCCGGATTTGCTTCCGGCAGGCCTCCCTGCATTTTTGCTGCTTTTGATTTCCGTATTGGAAATCAGGTGGAAATTCTATTCCGTGGCAGGAGTGAAGGGTTTACCGTTGACCACGATGTTGGAACTGCCGTATTCGCATTTCGGCTCATGGGACCCGACAAACTTGACGGTTTCGTCGTAATTGAAGGTGACTCCGAGTCCGTCTCCTGAATTGGCGTGGGCATATACTACGGGGAACAGGCTTCCAGCCTCTCCGCTGACCGTAAGCGTCGTATTACCCTTGAGGCTGACGTAAGTCGGGTATTGATAGGAACCTTCCAATTTGTTTCCGATAGTGAGGGCTGCAACATTGACCATGTTTCCTTCACCCCAATCTCTGGAGTCGAAGTAGTTAGCGAAGGAATTATTATCCTCGATGCTTCCCTCTATTGTCAGCGTGATATCGCTGTCCGTGATTGTAGCGTCGCCTCCGCGGACAACCATGCCCTGGGTGTCTCCGGTGATGGTGCATCGGTTAACCGTGATTGTGGAGGGAATATTGAGAAGAACGGGCGTATTCCCGGAAAACTCGGAATCCTCCAGGGTGACTGTAATGCTCTGCCTGGAATTGCTGGCATTGCTCGTGACTGCGTAGCTGTCAGCCTTGACAGTGGAATTGCGTATGGTGAGACTGCCTTGGTCTGCTACCATGAAGCATGTGCTTGAGGATTCCATTTGTATGTCCTCGATTGTCAGAGACGCATTGCCGCTTACGCTGATTCCGCCGGAAGGATCGGCTTCGGAATCATATTTCGGAGTAGTGATTTTTCCGTTCGACATGGACACATTGCCCGATTTGATTTCGAAAACATCCGATGAACTGCCCATATATCTCAACGTTTTTCCGTTCAAATCCAAGGCTACTTCCTGTGCGTTGAATATGATGGGTTTCTCGCAGTTCATACTCATAAATCCGTTTTGCGCCTTGGCGGTAATGCTTGCATCTTCTGTAAGAAAACCTGCTATGGATTGCAATATGGCCCAGGTTCCGATGGTGAAAGATCCTTTTTTTATTGAAACTACTCCGTTCTCCCAGCCTGTTGTTCCGGACGAGTTTGAAAAGTTGCAGTAGAAGGAACCTCCATTGACGGTCATGCTGGCTTTTCCGGCTTCAGCGCCTTCAGCAAGGATGGTTCCCCCTTCAAATGTGCCGTCGTTTATTGTTGTTTCTCCTTTGCTGTAGGGAGCGTCTGCGCCGCCGACATAAACACTTGCAATATGATTCTTTCCGCTTTTATACTTGAAATTCCCTCCATTGATAGTCGTGATGTAGGCATTTTGGATATTACCTTCTTTTGAATTGGTGAAGTTTCCGCCATTGATTTCAAGAGTTCCGTTAAGATCGTTCTTGATGGTGATAACACCGCCTTCAAAAGTTCCGCCATTAATGATCAACTGAGGAAATTCCTGTCCTTTTCCTTCAATATATCCCGCTCTTTCGTCTTCTATGGCCAGGTAATTGCGATATCCGGTGTTTATCAAAGATGAGGACGTACTGGATGAAACTATGTTAACCCCTTCGTCTATAGTCATTTCCCCGTGGTTCAGGATGACATAGTAGCTGTTGTCGCTGGAGTTCTCGGCGCTGCGGGTGTAGGTTCCGCCGTTGAGGGTCACGGTGCCGTTGTTGTAGATTGCCGCCTTGCCGTGGCTGGTGTTGTCGACCGTGCCCTCTCCGCTGATGGTCAGGTTGCTGCCGGGGTTGACGGTGAAGGTGTCGCCGGTGCCCTCGGAGGACGGGTCGTTGGTGATGGTGAAGCCGTTGAGGTTGATGGTGACGGGATCTGTGGACGTCACGGTGAAGTTGCCGGTGATGCTGCATGTAAGGGCATATGTGCCTCCGTTCTTGAGAACCTTCTGCAACGCCTCGACAGCTGCATTTTCACCGAAGTCGAGCCTTATCACCGCAAAAGAGTTCCTTGCAAGATTCCTTCCTGCCAGGGTCTTGCTGATTGTCTGCTCCACGGCATCCTCACCGGCAGTATAGGTCACGGTAAACTCGAGTTCTTTGCCTGAAAGGTCGCAGGGGAACACCACGACGGGAATATCGATTGCTGCCCCGACTTCGAGCACCACGCTGTTCAGGCTTGCGCTTGCAGAGGCTGCCATGGTTGTCGCCTCGGATGCTCCGGGATTTGCCAGGTCAAGGGTGCCGGCCGTGCCGAAGACTTTGCTGTCGTCGGTAGTCCCTACCGACACCGACTTGATGGTGAGGCTTTCCTCGCCGTTGTTGCTGAGGTTGAATACGAAGGCAGAGAGGGGATTGCGGAAGCTTACGTCCACATTGGTGCTTCCGGTTTCAGCGGTGGCCTTGCCAGTCATGTAGAAGTATTTTCCGAAATTGTCGAGGTCCTTGCTTTCGGCATCGAACTCGAATGTCTGTTCGCCGAGGTCTACGGCGATTTTTCCATCCTCCGTAAGGACGGTGCCCTTGTCGTAGGGATAGTAGGCGAATACGTCCCCTTCCTCAAGACCTTCCTCAAGTACGAAGGTGGCGGTCGGAGTGCCGTCCCCGTCAGTAAGGGCGAGCCTGTGGTGGGTGTATTCCGCTCCGTTGAAGACGCCGATTACGTCTTCGGCATTCCAGTTGAGCGAATAGTCTTCGTCCACGCTGGTCTTGGTGCCGCCGCTTTCACGTATTGCGGTGATGGTGTACCGCCCCTGAGATTCCGGGGCGAGCTGTTCACGTGAACAGGCGGCGAGGAGGCATACCGCCGTCCCCGCCATGATGGTCAGACTGTGCAGTTTCATGGGCGTTTGCTTTTTAATACCAGTACTCCGAGTTGGGATGTTCGTTGGATGCGGAGAGAACCGGCGTTTCAGGAATGATTTCCATGATCTCCACCTTGGGAGTCTCATAGGTCAATTTGTTTTTGTCCATAATTCGTATGATTGAGAATTTCTGCCGTTGGTGCGGGGAGAGGCGAGGGACAAAAACAAGGACGGGACCGCACGTATTCCGCGCGATACCGTCCTGTATGCTATGACCGGACCGAGACGAAGGTCAGTCAGATCCTTCTCCTTACCCCCCCCGATAATGAATGAGTTATGTGCCATGGATGACATATTTGCAAATATAGCGAATTAAGTCGTATGGTGTTTCAGTCCGCGGTGATATTTTAGCATGGGCTTGAATCCTCCGCCGTTCCGCCGGGCGGCGCAGTATGGACGGCGGCGAAATTGCGGGCAAAAGTGCGCCGTAGCTGAAATAATTGCTATATTAGCAAGTTCTCGGGCAGATGCCCGCTCATTGACGAAAAACAGTTTCTATGTACAGAATATTGACCAAGGAGATGCTCACTCCGACCATCTGCCGGATGAAGGTGGAGGCTCCTCTGATTGCCGCCGCGGCCCGTCCGGGGCAGTTCCTGATGGTCCGCGCGGACGAGAAGGGCGAGAGGGTGCCGCTGACGATCAGCGACTACGACGCAGGCGAAGGCAGCGTCACCATAGTGACCCAGGAAATCGGCGTCTCGACCGAGGAAATAGTCGCCTTTGAGGCCGGACAGTCGTTCTGCGACGTCACGGGGCCTCTTGGCATGCCGTCCGAATTTACGGAAATGCCGGCTGACAGCCTTGCCGCGCGGCGGTATATCTTCATAGCCGGAGGGGTAGGAACGGCTCCCGTGTATCCGCAGGCGAAATGGCTGCATTCCCGCGGCGTGCCGGTCGACGTGATCATAGGCGCGAAGACTGCGGACCTGCTGATCTACAGGCAGGAGATGGCTGCGGTCTGCGACAATCTCTTCTTCTGTACCGACGACGGCTCCGAAGGTTTCCACGGCATGGTCACCGCCCTGCTGGAGAAGCTGGTCAGGGAGGACGGCCGCAGCTACACGCAGGCGGTCGCGATAGGCCCTATGGTGATGATGAAGTTCACCACTCTGACGGCAAGGAAGCTCGCGCTCCCGATAACGGTAAGCCTCAACACCTTGATGGTCGATGGCACCGGAATGTGCGGCGCCTGCCGCGTAACCGTGGGCGGAAGGACGAGGTTCGCCTGTGTCGAAGGCCCCGAGTTCGACGGCTACGAGGTCGATTTCGACGAGGCGATGCGCCGTCAGGGCCAGTTCCGCAAGGAGGAGAAGGAAGAGATGGAGGAACATGAGTGCAAAATAGGGAGGGACAAGTAATGGCGAACAGAATACCGAGAGTTCCGGTCCGCGAGCAGGATCCCAGGGTCCGTGCGCGCAATTTCGATGAAGTGTGCTATGGCTATAATGAGGAGGAGGCGTTTCTTGAAGCTACGCGCTGCCTGCATTGCAGGAATCCCCGCTGCGTCGCTGCATGTCCCGTGAATCTCCAGATTCCGGATTTCATCGCGAAGCTGACGGAGAAGGACGTGCGCGGAGCGGCCGAAGTCATCGCCCGCGACTCGTCGCTTCCTGCCGTGTGCGGCCGTGTGTGTCCGCAGGAGACCCAGTGCGAGGGCAGCTGCGTTCTCGGAGTCAAGGGCGAAGCGGTCGCGATAGGCAAGCTGGAGCGATTTGTCGCCGACTGGTCCCGCGAGCACGGAACTTCTTCGGAGAATGCGGCGAAGGCTGCCCCGAACGGAAAGAAGGTCGCGATAGTCGGATCCGGCCCGGCCGGCCTGGCCTGTGCCTGCGACCTCGCGAAGCTTGGCTACGATGTGACCATATTCGAGGCTCTGCACAAGCCGGGAGGGGTTCTGGTCTACGGAATTCCGGAGTTCAGGCTTCCGAAGGAGAAGGTGCTCGCCCGTGAGATCGAGGATGTGCGGAAGCTTGGAGTGAAGATCGAGACCAACGTGATAGTCGGCCGCACCGTGACTGTCGACCAGCTGTTCGACGAGAAAGGCTTCTCGGCCGTGTTCGTCGGCACCGGGGCCGGCACTCCGAAGTTCATGGGCATTCCCGGAGAGAATCTCTGCGGCGTGTTCTCGGCCAATGAGTTCCTGACTCGCAACAATCTGATGAACGCCTACCGCAAGGATTATCTGACTCCCATCCATGTGGGCCGCCGCACCTGCGTGGTCGGGGGAGGCAATGTGGCCATGGATGCCGCCCGTACCGCCCTTCGTCTGGGCTCGGAGGTGCATATTGTCTACCGCCGCACGGAGGCCGAACTGCCCGCGCGCCGGGAGGAGGTCCATCATGCCGCCGAGGAGGGGATAGTGTTCAACATGCTGACCAATCCCGTGGAGGTGCTGGGGGATGAGAACGGCTGGGTCAGGGGGCTCAGGTGCATCAGGATGGAGCTCGGTGAGCCTGACGAGAGCGGCCGCCGCAGGCCTGTGCCCGTGGAGGGTTCGGAGTTCGAAATTGATGCGGATACGGTGATAATGGCGCTTGGCACTTCGTCCAATCCTCTGATTCCCGATACGACCGACGGGCTCGAGACCACGAAGCGCGGTTGTCTGGTTGCCGATGAGAACGGCGCCACGACTCGTCCAGGCGTGTTCGCAGGCGGTGATGCCGTGACAGGGGCGGCAACCGTGATTCTCGCGATGGGCGCGGGCCGCACGGCTGCGAAGGCGATTGACGAGTATCTGAAGAAAAAATAGTTCCGTATACTGGTTGAGGCGTATCCGCTCCCGGGAGGTTCCGCTGCGCTCCATCGATGCTGCGCATCGTCCGCTCACTGCCGCGGACGGCAAGCCTCCCGGGAGCGGATACGCCGCCCTCGTCCGTGAAATATTCAAGACTATGGCGTTTTCATGGTTGCGGAGGTGCTGCCTTCTGACAGGTTCCGCTTCGCTCCATCCCGCCGCTTCGCGGCACCCACTCACGGCCGTGGGCGGCCAGCCTGTCAGAAGGCAGCACCTCCGCAACCGCCGCAGTAGCGACAGATGAAAGTTTATTTTTCAGAAGCTTCGCCGTCTGGATTCCTGCCGCTCTTTGAAGGCGTTTCCGCAGTCTGTCGGGCCGGCTCGCTCTGTACGGCCGTCGCGGCGGGCTTCGGGGAATCCGCCATGACGGCCGGACTGTCAGCCGCCGGTGCAGGCGCCGGTTCGTCCGCCAGATACTCCTTGCGGAACATGTCGACGAACAGCAGGAACAGCGACACCAGCAGCGGACCGAAGATGATGCCGATGAATCCGAACAGCGACAGGCCCACTATCACGCCGAAGATCGTGATCAGCGGGTGGGTGTCAGCCATCTTCTTCTGGAGGATGAAGCGCAGCAGATTGTCGCTCTGCGAGATGAATATCGCGCCGAACGCCAGAAGGCCGATTGCTGTGCCCCACTGCCCAAGCACCATGAAATAGATGCCCAGCGGCACCCATACCACCATCGTGCCGACTATCGGCACTATCGAGCAGAAGCCCGTCGCAATCGCCGCGAGCCCGGCGTTGGGCACATTGAATATCAGATAGCCAATCAGGGCGATTATGCCCTGGAGTATCGCCACGAGGGGAATCCCTATCGCGTTGGACTTGACCATGAGGTTGATCCTGTCCATGGTCTCCTTCTTGTTGATGTTCTTCATCGGGATGACGGAGGCGAGATACTGCTCCCATTTCCTGCCTCCGTTGAGCAGGAAGAACAGCAGCAGAATCGCCACGAGCAGATTGATGAAGAAGCTGCCGATGCCGCCCAGGACCGACTGCCCCAGCGCGGTGAGCTTGCCTGCGACGAAGCTGACCGACTCCTGGGACACGATGTCGATGCCGAATTTCCGCTCGATTATGTCGAACATCTGCGTGGCGGGCGCGATGATGTCGTTGACGTTCCATTCGGCCTGCTGGATCTTGTCGACTACGAACCAGACTATGAGCGTCAGCGGGACCATGATGAAGAGTATCACCGCGATCACCATGATCACGGTTGCGAGAGTCGGCCTCCCGAGCTTCCGCGCCAGACGGAAGGTCGGCCTGCGGAGCAGGATATATAGCGTGAGGGCGCAGAGCACGCCGCTGATGTAAGGCTGCGCCTGGCGGAACAGTACGAGTCCCAGCGCGACTATGAGGATTATCAGGGTGTATTTCCAGATGCTTTCCCTGCTGCTGTTGATCATATTGCCAGTAGTATGGGTTTTCACAAAAATAGACATTTTCCTGCGTTTTGACGGCGAATCGGCGTATCTTTGCAGGGTTATGTCAGCAGACAAGATAAAGGTCCGTGGCGCCAGAGTCCACAATCTCAAGAATATAGATGTCGACGTGCCTCTCGGGAAGAAGGTCGCGGTCGCCGGAGTGTCGGGTTCGGGGAAGAGCTCGCTGGCGCTCGGGGTGCTGTATGCGGAAGGTTCGCGCCGCTACCTCGAATCGCTGTCGACCTATACCCGGCGGCGCATGACCACCGCTACACACGCGCAGGTCGACATTGTCGAACATGTGCCGGCGGCGATCGCGCTGCACCAGCGTCCCGGCGTGCCGAATATCCGCAGCACCTTCGGAACCGCTACGGAACTGCTCAACCATCTGCGGTTGATGTTCTCGCGTCTCGGATGCCATCTCTGCCCGAACGGGCACCGTCAGCAGCCTTCGATGGACACGGCCCGAATGACCGAACTGCGCTGTCCGGAATGCGGCGCCGTGGTCGAGCTTCCGGGTGCCGAGTCGTTCGCGTTCAACAGCGACGGCGCCTGCCCTTATTGCGAGGGCACCGGCGTGATGCGCGTGCCGGACGAGTCCACCTATGTCTCCGATCCTTCGCTGACCATCGAGCAGGGGGCTGTCGCTCCCTGGAACACGCTGATGTGGTCGCTGATGGTGGATGTTTGCCGCGCGATGGGCGTGCGCACCGACGTGCCCTTCCGCGAGCTGTCCCCGGAGGAGAAGGAGATAGTCTTTCACGGCCCGATGGTCAAGAAGCACATACTCTACCGCCCGAAGAACGGCGAGATGGCCACGGAGCTGGACTTCACCTACTACAGCGCCGAGAACACCGTGCTGAACGCCCTTTCGAAGGTCAAGGACGAGAAGGGGCTGGCCCGGGTCGAACGTTTCCTGAAGACGGACATCTGTCCGCACTGCCACGGCTCGCGCCTCAACGACAAGGCTCTCTCCACGCTGCTCTGCGGGAAGAATCTCGCCGAAGCTTCGGCGCTGACCCTTGACGAACTGATCGCCTGGGTGAACGCTGTCCCGCAGCAGCTTCCCGAGGAGATGCGCCCTATGGCGGAGGATATGGTGAAGGAGTTCAACGGAGTCGCAGCACGGCTCGTGGAGTTAGGCCTCGGCTATCTGAGCCTTGACCGTTCGGCCGCCACCCTGTCGACCGGCGAACGCCAGCGCGTGCAGTTCTCCAGAGCGGTGCGCAACAAGACCACGGGTATACTCTATGTGCTCGACGAGCCTTCGATAGGCATGCATCCCGCGAACCTCAAGGGTCTGCTCGGGGTCATGGACGACCTGGTCGCGGACGGCAACTCGGTGGTCATGGTGGACCATGACACGCAGGTGCTGCGGCATGCCGACTATATGATAGAGCTCGGACCGAAGGCGGGAAAAGAGGGCGGCAATCTGATAGCTGAAGGCAGCATCGCCGAAATCGAGGCCAATCCGGATTCGAAAATAGGCGCGTATCTGTCGGGGGAGAAGGAGATCCGCGTCAGGGAGCAGGCGGACGACATTTTCGGTCTTGGCCGCATCCGCCTTTCGACCAATGCGGTACATACTGTGCAGCCGCTCGAAGTCGACATCCCCAAGGGGCGCATGACGGTAGTCACCGGCGTCTCCGGCTCAGGCAAGACGACGATGGTGCTGGAATGTCTGCTTCCCGCGTTGCAGGCGAAGATAAACGGCGTGGCGCTGCCGGATTCGGTCAGGGCGGCGGAGGCGGACGGCATAAACCGCGCGAACCTCATAGACGCTACTCCGATAGGCGTCAATGTGCGCTCGACGGTCGCCACCTACGCCGATGTGCACGACTATCTGCGCAAGACTTTCGCCGCGAGCCCCGAGGCGAGGGCGCAGGGGCGCAAGGCCGGCGATTTCAGCTACAACACCGGAAGCCTGCGCTGCTCCGAATGCGACGGCACCGGGCAGATCTCGCTCGACATGCAGTTCCTGCCGGATGTGGAGATCGTATGCCCGGTCTGCCACGGCTCGCGTTATTCCAAAGAGGCCGGGAACATTCACCAGCACGGCTTCACCCTGCCGCAGATCATGGCCATGACGGTCGACGAGGCTGTGGCGCAGCTGGGAGCGTTCAAGGCTGCGCTGCCGAAACTCAGGACACTTCAGGATCTCGGTCTCGGCTATCTTACTTTGGGCGAGGCGACGCCCGCGCTTTCCGGAGGAGAGGCCCAGCGGCTCAAGCTCGCCTCGGAGATAGGCCGCAGGCAGGACGACGCGGTGTTCGTGTTCGACGAGCCGACTATAGGTCTGCATCCAGATGACGTCAAGGTGCTGCTCGGCGTGTTCCAGCAGCTGCTCGACGTCGGAGCCACGGTCATAGTCATCGAGCATGACCTCGACGTGGTCCGCAACGCCGACTACATAATCGACATGGGGCCGGGCGGAGGCTATGCCGGCGGCCGCATCGTCGCCTGCGGCACACCCGAAGAAATCTCCCGCTGCCCCGAGAGCCGGACGGGAGAGTTCCTGCGTTAGACGAGTCGGGGCGGGGCTTCCGTTGCGGCGGATTTCCCGTTGCGGCGGATTTGCAGTCCGCCCCGCCCTGCCGTGGCCTTGCGCCAGTCCGGCTACAGCGAGGCCATGATTTCCAGAGCCTGCTTGGCGGTCATAGCCGGCAGGCCGCACATCGAGCATACCATTTTCCACAGAGCCATTTCGGTCTCGTTTATGTCCTGGTCGATGCACATGATTGACCCCAGATAGGCGGCGACATAGGTCTTCTGTTCGTCGTCCATCTTCGAGATGAGCGAGAGGGCGGTCGCCGCATCCATCTCGTCGGCCTTCTTGAAGATATTGTCGGCCATGCCCGGGTCCTCGACACCGAATCTGCGGAGTTCGTTCACGATGACGGACAGTTCGGCCTTTTCGACCTTGTCGTCGGCCATGGCCATTGCCTTGGCTACATACATGATGGCTACAAATTCGTCTGCAGAGAAAGTCATATACTGATCCTCCTTTCCCCATCCAGCTCCGGAATGGAATTTAATGTTGACCGTGAAAGCGTGGAGCTGCACCGTGCGTAAGTGAACGGGAGACGCTTTCATTCTATATGCCGCTGCTCCGGCAACAGTCTAAAGATATGGATTATATCTCATTCCCGCAAAAGGAAAGCGGCTTCTTCCGCCGAGTTTCTTCCGCTGGCTTCTTCCGTCAGCTTTTCCTCGCACTTCCTTCCGTCGACCTGGGAGCAATACATTCTGCAAAAACGCCCCTGCGGGCCCGTGGAAAGCCGCTTTTCTGAAACCTAATGCTCCCAAGTCGCCTCGAAAACACCGACTTAGGAGAGCGCGCTAATTGCAAGTGGCTTATAATTAAGTGTTAGCGCGAGATGTTTGCTCCCAGGTAATTTCATCTGCCGCAACATGATGTCTCCGCGCATTCGGTTGGCTGGCGGTATGGCTGATGACGCCGTCTGGAGAACCCTTGCCCGTGATTCCGATGAATTGCAAATCTGCAGCAACGGCCAATGCGGATGCTGCATTCCAGGTAATTTCCAGATACAAGAAAAGCAGTCGCCCGTAGGCAACTGCTTGACATTCAGAGTGATTCCGGCGCGATTCGAACGCGCGACCCACAGCTTAGAAGGCTGTTGCTCTATCCAGCTGAGCTACGGAACCGATACCTCTCTTCGAAAAGAGACTGCAAAGATAAGCAAAATAGTTTACAAGCCGCATCCTTCGGACGAAGAAGTTGTTTGGAAATTTATGCCGGCAAAATTCAAAACAGCTTCCAAAACTTTTTCGGGGCGGAGTCAACGGACAAGTGCAACACGAGATAACATTACAACAAAGGGGAGTCAGCGGGCAAATGCAACCCGGAATAAAGCGACAACAGCCTTTTCGCAAAACCGGGGTGCTGCATCCGGAAAATCGGCGGCGGGACGCACTCAGGAGAGGCTTGCCGCCCGCGGCAATGAGCGTGTGCTGCTGCCGAGCGTAGCGAGGAAGCATCAATGGAGCGTAGCGGAACTTCTCCTGAGTGCGTCCCGCAGCCGGATGACGCCGAAGCCCTATGCCAGCTCTATTCCGGCTTCCGCGCACCGTCGGCGCATCTCCTCGGGCCAGATGCCGCTTTGGATTTCGCCTATGTGCGCCTTGCGCAGCAGGAACATGCAGAGCCGCGACTGCCCTATGCCTCCGCCTATCGTGCAGGGGAGTCCGCCCGACAGAAGCATGCGGTGGAACATCAGCCCCTCCTTGCGCTGTTCGCCTCTTTCGGCCAGCTGCAGCCGCAGAGCCGCCTCGTCGACGCGTATGCCCATGCTCGAGAGTTCGAACGCGCATTCCAGCACGGGGTTCCAGACGAGCAGGTCGCCATTGAGCCCGGGCAGCCCGTCTTCTCCCGGGGTGCTCCAGTCGTCGTAGTCGGAGGCGCGGCCGTCATGCGGCATGCCGTCGGAGAGCCTTGCGCCAATTCCGATTATGAACACGGCGCCGTATTCCCTGACGATGCGTGCCTCCCTTTCCTTCGGCGGCAGTCCGGGATACAGCCGGAGCAGCTCCTCCGCATGGATGAAACGGATTTCCTCGGGCAGGACAGGCTTTATCTGCGGAAATTCCACGAAAATGCGGTTTTCAGTGACCTTTATCGCCTCGTAGATGCGGCGCACGGTGCGTTTCAGGAAAGCGACGTTCCTGTCCTCGCGGCGAATCACCTTCTCCCAGTCCCACTGGTCCACATAGATCGAATGTATGTTGTCGAGCTCCTCGTCGGGGCGCAGCGCGTTCATGTCGGTGTATATCCCGCGTCCGGGCGACACTCCCATCTCGGCGAGCTTCAGCCGCTTCCACTTGGCCAGCGAATGCACGACTTCCGCCCTGCGTTCGTCCATGTCCCTTATCGGGAAGCTCACGGGCCGCTCGACCCCGTTGAGCTCGTCGTTTAGGCCCGTGCCGGAGAGCACCACCATAGGGGCGGTCACGCGAAGCAGGGCGAGCTGCGCCGACAGGTTCTGCTGGAACATGTCCTTGACGCTCTTGATGGCCTTTTCCGTATTCTCGACGTTGCCGAGCAGGTTGCGGTAGCCTTCGGGGATGATCAGTCGCATATCATTTCTTCCTTCTGACGGTCAGGCAGGCGTAGGACAGGGCCCCGACCAGTAAAATTATTATCGCATGCAGTTCGTGGTTCAGCGTGGCCGCGAGTATGCCGGTCTCCCAGCTGGCTCCGTAGAGCGACTGTAGCGCGAGCGCGACAAGGTAATGATACGCGCCTATGCCGCCCGGCACCGGAATCACCGAGGCGATGTTGCCCACGGACGAGATGAACAGGGCGTCCAGCAGCGTCAGATGCGAGAGCGCCGGTACTGCCCGGAACACGAAATAGCACATCAGCATGTACATGCACCAGATTCCTGCGGTGTACAGCGCGAACGCCCACGGCCTGCGCATTCTGGTGACCGAGGCGAGCCCCGACCACATGTTGCGCAATGCCCCGGCGGCATTACCGCAGAAGCGGCTGCGTTCTCTGAACCTGAACACCAGCAGCAGGCATGTCGCTGCCATCACCGCCAGCGCGCCGATTATCCACCAGAGCGACAGACTCATGCGTGAGCCCAGCGGCTGCCAGATGTTGTCGACGAAGAAGCTGCCGAAAGTGTTCCAGTTGAGCGCGAGGGCGGCCACGAACAGCAGTCCGACGGCTATCACGTCCCATGCGCGCTCGCTGACAATGGTGCCGAAGGCCTTGTCGTAGCTGAAGCGCTTCGAGGAGATGTAGCCGCAGCGCACGAATTCGCCGGCTCCGGGAAGCACCACGTTGACTACATTGCCCACGTTCGCCGAATCCCACGCGTCGATGCGCCTGACCTCCGGATTCAGCGGAAGCATCATCGCCCTCCAGCGCTCCTCCCTGAACACGAGCGCCAGCAATGCCGCGAGGAGATACAGCAGGGCGTAGCCCCAGCGGGTCTCCCCGAGTCCTTCGGCGAAGGCTCTCCAGTCGATGCCGCGGAGCGCGAAATATATCAGCGCTCCCGCAAGCACGAGGGACAGCAGATACTTCAATATGCCGGCAGCTTTACGATTCATTTCCAAAGGCGGCAAACGCCGCGGACAGAGCGCGAATTTACGATAATTATATTAATTTTGCATCCTTATGAAATCTATACTTGGCATAGGCAACGCGCTTACCGACATTCTGGCCGTCCTCCCGGACGACAGTCTCCTGAACACCTTCCATCTTCCCAAGGGGAGCATGCAGCATGTCGACATGGAGACGGGCGACGGCATCTGGGCCGCGCTCAAGCCTCTCGGCGTGAAATATGTGGCCGGCGGATCGGCCGCCAACACCATCACCTGCACTGCCATACTCGGCATGCCCTCCGGATTCATAGGCAAGATAGGCGACGACGAGCTGGGGGAACTCTTCAAGAGCGACCAGGAGCAGTACGGCGTGAAGACCACGCTGCTCAAGAGCCCCCATTCCAGCGGACGCTCGATGGTCTTCGTGAGCGGAGGCAACGCCGAACGCACCTTCGCCGTGTATCTCGGAGCGGCGCTCGACCTCGTGCCCGAGGACCTGAAGCCCGAATGGTTCGAAGGCTACGACTACTTCCATATAGAAGGCTATCTCGTGCAGAACCAGGGGCTCGTGCGCCGCGCGGTGGAATATGCCCGCAGGGCCGGGTGCATCATCTCGATCGACATGGCGTCCTACAATGTGGTCGAGTCCAACCAGGCCTTCCTCCACGACATAGTCGGGAAGTATGTCGACATAGTGTTCGCCAACGAGACCGAGTCCAAGTCGTTCACCAAGCTCGACGACCCCAGGGCCGCCCTGGACGAGATAGCTAAGATGTGCGGAATAGCCGTGGTCAAGGTCGGCAAGGACGGAAGCATGATCAAGTCCGGCGACGAGTATCATTTCATAGAGGCCTGGCCCGCCGACACCATCGACGCGACCGGAGCCGGCGACACATACGCGGCCGGTTTCCTGTATGCCCACTCTCTCGGACTGCCACTCAAGGTATGCGGCGAGGCGGGTTCCATAATCGCGGCCAAGGTGGTCGAGGTCATAGGCACCAAGATAGACATCCCCCGCTGGAAGATAGCCAAGCGGGAGCTCCGCGAACTCATAGCCTCCGCGGAGCAGAAATGATCAATCCTCTGAAATACCTGCTGCGCCTCTTCGCCCTGGAAAGACACAGCAGCGGAGAGCGGCAGTGCATAATTCCGCTGGAGGAGGTCAGGGCGGCGGCGGTCTTCATAGATGCCGCGCAGCCCGGGGCCGACGCGGCGGAAGTCTCCGTGCGGGACTTCTTCGACTCCAGGAACGTGGAGCTGACGGTGCTGAAGCCGTCGGGCCCGCAGCTCAACTATGCCGGCTATATGAAGCGGAAATTCAGAATGCCGGGCGGGACCGCCAGACATGAGGACCTTTTCATCTCCCTTTCCGACAATCCCGGGGACTTCGCGGCGGAATTCGAATCCAGATGCAGCCCCGCGAGGTTCAAGGTCGGACGCGTCCAGCTGTCCGGAGAAATCTTCGACATGGTAGTCTCGCCCCGCGGCGACGAGCGTGCCGGCCAGGACGCCGTCTTCGGGGCGATTTCCGAATACTTATTGAAAATCAAATGAAAACATCTCTCAAGAAATACCTTCTTGTCGGCCTCAAGGGCATCGGCATGGGGGCCGCGGATGTGATTCCCGGCGTTTCCGGAGGTACCATCGCATTCATGACAGGCATCTACGAGGAACTCGTGGGCTCGATCAACAACATCAACGGCACGGCGGTGAAGCTTCTTTTCAAGGGCAGGTTCCGCGACTTCTGGAAGCACATAAACGGAACTTTCCTGGTTTCGCTGATCGCCGGCATCCTGATCAGCATCATGTCGCTCGCGAAGCTGATGAGCTACCTGCTGACATACGAGCCGATTCCCACCTGGGCCTTCTTCTTCGGTCTGATAGTCGCTTCCTCCGTGTTCATCCTCAGGGACATCAAGGGCTGGAAGTTCAGGGACGTGGTGATGCTGGTGCTGGGAATAATCCTCGGCGTGGTGGTCTGCACCCTGTCGCCGACCGAAACCCCCGACGCTCTATGGTTCATCTTCCTTTCAGGAGCGATTGCGATATGCGCCATGATTCTGCCCGGCATCAGCGGCAGCTTCATCCTGCTGATTCTCGGCAAGTATAAATTCATGCTGGACACGCTGAACCGGATACTTTCGGGTGACGGGGTGCTGCTTGACTATGCGGTGGTGGTGATTTTCATTCTCGGCGCCCTTGTCGGCATCCTCGCCTTCTCGAAGTTCCTGCACTGGCTGCTGGCCCGGTACCACAGGTCCACGCTGCTCGTGCTCGCTGGCTTCATCATCGGTTCGCTGGTGAAAGTCTGGCCCTGGAGCGACATGGCCGTAGTGCGTGAGGCGCAGTTGCTGCGCACTGGCGTCCCCGTGATCGAGGTGGACCTGCAGATTCCGGCCGCGGTGATCTTCTGCGTGGTCGGCGCCGCCCTGGTCACCGTCCTTGAAATAGCCGCCCATCGCAAGGAGCAGAAGTAGGACCGGTTTTCTGCAGAGGAGACGCTGCGGACGATGGAGGCTTTTCCCCAATTTTCTTGCCTCCATCGCCCGCGGCGTCTCCTCGTCGGTATCCTGACATCTGTTTCATGCAGCGGCGGCAGTGCGGTCGGAGAGGCTGGCCGCCCGCGGCTGTGAGCGGGTGGTGCTGCGAAGCGTAGCGGAGAAGCACCAATGGAGCGCAGCGGAACCTCGAAGACCGCACTGCCGCCGCCGCTGCACGGACAGCTGCCTATTCCAGCACCAGCTCCACCGGGCAGTGGTCGGAGCCGAACACCTCGTTGTGGATTTCAGTCGAGACTATGCGCCCTCGCAGGCTGTCGCTTACGAGAAAGTAGTCGATTCTCCACCCCACATTCCTTTCGCGGGCGCGCATCCTGTATGACCACCACGAATACTTTGCCTCGTCAGGATGCTGGGAGCGCCAGCTGTCGCAGAAGCCGGAGGCCAGAAGCTCCGTCATCTTGCCGCGCTCCTCGTCGGTGAAACCGGCGTTGAAATGGTTCGTGGCCGGATTCTTGAGATCGATCTCCTCGTGCGCCACGTTCATGTCGCCGCAGACCACCACGCCTTTCTTCGCCGCAAGTCCGCCGAGATAGCCGCGGAATGCATCCTCCCACCGCATACGGTAGTCGAGCCGCCTGAGCCCGTCCTGTGAGTTCGGGGTGTACACATTGACCAGATAGAGGTCCGGCAGCTCCAGCGTGATCACGCGGCCTTCGCGGTCATGTTCGTCGGCGCCGAGACCGTAGCTTGCGCCGAGCACCGGCACGCGGCTGTATATGCAGGTCCCCGAATATCCTTTCTTGTCGGCGTAGTTCCACCACGACTCGTAGCCCTCGAACTCGAGGTCGATCTGCCCCTGCTGCAGCTTGGTCTCCTGCAGGCAGAAGAAGTCGGCGTCAAGAGCCTTGAAAGCCTCCGCGAATCCCTTCCCGGCGACCGCTCTGAGACCGTTTACGTTCCAGCTGATGAATTTCATGCGGCTAAAGTAAGAAACTGTTTTGAAATTTTCAAAAACAGTTTCTTAGGACTATCTTTGTCAGATTCGCAATCAAAGCTTTGACGATATGAGAGATTTCAGGCTTACAAATACGCTTTCGCACCGCAAGGAGCTCTTCGTGCCCGTGCATCCGGGCCACGCGGGCATGTACGTGTGCGGTCCGACCGTCTACGGCGACGCCCATCTGGGGCACGCGCGTCCGGGAGTCACCTACGATGTGCTGTTCAAGCTTCTGCGCCATCTCGGCTACAAGGTCCGCTATGTGCGCAACATTACCGACGTGGGGCATCTGGAGCACGACGCCGACGAAGGCGAGGACAAGATAACCCGCAAGGCCAGGCTGGAGCAGCTGGAGCCCATGGAGGTCGTGCAGACATATACGCTCCGCTACCATGAAGCCATGCGCCTGCTCAATGTGGCTCCTCCCTCGATCGAACCGCGGGCGTCAGGCCACATCATCGAGCAGATAGAGGCGGTGAAGAGGATACTCGACGCCGGATATGCGTATGTGAGCAACGGAAGCGTCTACTTCGATGTCGAGAAATACAACCGCGACTACCATTACGGAGTGCTTTCCGGCCGCAATCTCGAAGACACTCTCGAGGGCACCCGCAGTCTCGATGGCCAGTCCGACAAGCGCCACGCCTACGACTTCGCGCTCTGGAAGAAGGCCGAGCCGGAGCATATCATGCGCTGGCCCTCTCCCTGGGGCGAAGGTTTCCCGGGCTGGCATCTCGAATGCTCGGTGATGGGGGAGAAGTATCTCGGCAGCGAATTCGACATACACGGCGGCGGAATGGACCTGGTGTTCCCTCATCATGAGTGCGAAATCGCCCAGAACCAGGCCTCGCGCGGGACTCAGGGCGTGCGCTACTGGGTCCACAACAACATGATCACCATCAACGGCCAGAAGATGGGCAAGTCCCTGGGCAATTTCATAACATTGCCGCAGCTGTTCTCCGGCGACCATCCCAAGCTGGAGCAGGCCTACACACCCATGACCATACGCTTCTTCATACTCCAGGCGCACTACCGCGGCACCCTGGACTTCTCCAACGAAGCCCTGCAGGCGGCGGAGAAGGGGCTGAAGCGCATAATGCAGGCGGCGAGGGACCTTTATGCCATGGCCGGTGCCGGGATGCCTTCGTGGCCTTACGGCGAGGAGGAGATTCCTGTCGCACCGGACGCATGCAAAGCGGACTCGCCCGAGGTGAAGGCCGTGTTCGACGGGGTGTACGATGCTCTCTGCGACGACATGAACACCCCCATGGCCCTGGCTCATGTATCCGAGGCGGTGCGTCTGATAAACTGTGCGAAGGCGGGGCAGACAAAGTTGACGGAAGCCGATCTCGACACGCTCGTGCAGATATTTGACGACATCGTGTTCGGGGTCCTCGGCCTGAAGGACGAGGAGCTGTCCGAAAGCGGTTCAGGAAAGGTCATAGCCGGACTCATGGACATGGTGCTGGATCAGCGGGCCAAGGCCAAGGCCGCGAAGGACTGGACCACCTCCGACCATATACGCGACGCCCTGAAGGCCCTCGGTATCCAGGTCAAGGATACCAAGGACGGGGCGGAGTGGACATTCGTGGAATAGATTTCAGGCGATCAGACTGCCCAGGAACAATTCCATTTCGTCTTCCGGCATGTTGCGGCGGCGGGCATATTCCGCCGCCGCTTCCTTGTCTATGCCCCGGATTTCGGGGTAGAAGGCGTCGGGGTGCGCGAACACAAGTCCGCAGATGCTGGCGTCCGGCGACATCGCGCAGCTTTCGGTCAGGCTTATGCCAAGTCTGGCGGAGCCGGGCAGCAGTCGCAGGATGTCTCTCTTGAGAGAATGGTCCGGACAGCTGGCGTAGCCCGCGGCGGGTCTGATTATCTTCGCGGCCGAGCCGGGAGGCAGCTGCTTCTCCAGCTGTCCGTCTATCCAGCCGGCCGCCGCTTCCGCCAGGGTCACCCTGACCGCATGTTCCATCAGAGCGTCGTAGTCGTTTTCCGGAGGGCTTCCGGCGGGACGGACGCTGACTGCGAACATGCCGGCGGGAGAGCTGAAGCCGTACTGCTCCGGCGCCACGAAGTCGCACAGCGATCTGTGCTGTCCGTCCCGCTGGCGCAGCATGGGCAGCCGGTAGCTTCCGCACACTATGTCGTCGCCCTCGCTCCTGCAGGCGTCGAATCTCAGGCAGACCGTTATGATGCATCTTGCTTCCTTCACCATGCGGTCCAGAGTGCCTATGGCGTCGGCGTTCAGCTTCGCCGCAGCTTCTTCCTGATTCTTCCTGATTCCGAGGCTGGTGTAGAACAGCCGCCAGTCGAAATACGGCAGTACGTCCTTTACGGTCAGTTCCCGTGCTTCGATGTCCTCGAAAAACTTTCCGCGCAGGAAGGTCTCCGCAGGGAAGGGGGCGGCCGTTCCGGGAGCGTTCCGGACTGGAGCGTGAGCCTCGTCGTACAGCCGTCTGAGCCTGGCCTGTGCTTCGTGCTGCTGCGCTTCGCACTGCTCCCGCGCTGAAATCAGCCTGCTTGCGAGCACCGCGCTCGATGAGGCGTCCGCTCCATGGTAGACATGGCCGTACAGGGGAGCGAGCCTGACAGCCGTGTGCAGCGCGGAGGTCGTGGCGCCTCCGACTATCAGGGGAGTCGACATGCCTCTGGCGGACATCTCGCGGCAGAGCGCCTCCATCTGATGGAGAGAGGGGGTTATCAGGCCGCTCACTCCGATGATGTCGGCATCCGTCTCCTCCGCTCCGGCAAGTATGTCCTCCACGGGCACCATGACTCCAAGGTCGCGGACCCTGAAGCCGTTGCAGCCCATGACTATCCCGACTATGTTCTTGCCTATGTCGTGGACGTCGCCCTTGACCGTGGCGAGCAGCACAGTGGGCCTGCCTGCCGCAGACTGGCCGTCGGGGGAGCTTTCGATATACGGCTGGAGAATGTCCACGGCGTCGCGCATGACCTTGGCGGACCTGACCACCTGTGGCAGGAACATGCGTCCTTCCGCAAAAAGGTCGCCGACCGCCGCCATTCCGCTCATCAGCGGACCTTCGATCACATCGACCGCCCTTCCGCTTTCCGCGAGGCATTCGAGCACGTCTTCCTTCAGGGTGGGCGAACCGCCTCCGACGAGCGCTTTGCGGAGGCGTTCTGCAGCCGTCAGAGAAGCTGCCGTGCCGCCGCCGACGGCATTTCCGGCCTTCCGTCCTTCTTTCGCCGCCGTCTCCTGCTCCTGAATCCGGGCGGCCTTAGCCAGCAGCCTTTCGGTGGCGCCCGGGTCGCTGTCGAGAATCACGTCGCTGACGCATCTGAGCAGCTCCGGCTCGATTTCATCGTAGACCCTGAGCATCGTGGGGTTGACTATCCCCATGTCCAGCCCGGCCGCTATGGCGTGGTAGAGGAACACCGAGTGCATGGCCTCCCGGACAGTGTTGTTGCCCCTGAAGGCGAAGGAGAGATTGGAAATGCCTCCGGAGGTCAGTGCGCCGGGAAGGTTCGCCTTTATCCATCGGACGGCCTCTATGAAGTCTACGGCATACCGCGAATGTTCCGGCATGCCGGTGCCCACCGCGAGCACTCCCGGGTCGAGGATTATGTTGCACGGCCGGATTCCGAGCTTCTCCGTGAGCAGCCGGTAGGCGCGGGCGCAGATCTCCTTCTTCCTCTCCAGCGAGGTGGCCTGCCCCTGTTCGTCGAAGGCCATGACTGCAATCGCCGCTCCCAGCCTGTCGGCGTCGCGGGCTTTCGCGAGGAAGCTCTCCTCGCCCTCCTTGAGCGAAATCGAATTCACGATACACTTCCCCTGGGCGTTCTTGAGCCCGGCGAGCACGGTCTCCCAATGCGACGAGTCCACCATTATCGCCGCTCTGGCGACAGCCGGCTCGCCGGCGACATGGCGCAGGAACTTCTCCATCTCCGCGCGCGAGTCGAGCATGGCGTCGTCCATGTTCACATCCATTATGGCGGCTCCCCCTTCGAGCTGCGAGACGGCTACGGCCAGGGCCTGCGGGTAGTCGCCGGCCGAGATGAGCCTTGCGAATTTCCTGGAGCCTGCCACATTCGTCCTCTCGGCTATGTTGGTGAAGTTGCGGCTTCTGTCCACGGCGACCGCTTCAAGCCCGCTCACATGCAGGCGGCCGGACTTTACGGGCCGCGGTCTGCACGGGCAGTCCCGTACTGCGGCGGCTATCGCTTCTATATGCTCCGGGGTTGTGCCGCAGCAGCCGCCGACGATGTTCAGCACGCCCTCTCTCGCGAGCTCGGCCAGCTGCCGCGCCATGTCTTCCGGAGTCTGGTCGTATCCTCCCATCTCGTTAGGCAGCCCGGCATTCGGATGGAGGCTTACGGCGCATTCCGCCCAGGAGGCGGCATCCTTCGCGAGGGGTGCGAGTTCTGCGGCGCCGAGGGAGCAGTTGAGTCCGAACGAAAGCGGTCCCGCGTGCTCGACGGCGCGGTAGAAGGCCTCGACGGTCTGTCCAGTGAGCGTCCTGCCGCTGCGGTCGCTGACGGTCGCGGAGATCATCACAGGCCTGCGCAGCGCTTCGTCCGATTCCGCCAGGGTCCGGCAGGCGTATATGGCGGCTTTCGTGTTCAGGGCGTCGAAACAGGTTTCCAGAAGGATGATGTCGGCTCCGCCTTCGATCAGACCGCGTATCTGCTCTTCGTAGGCTTCCGCCATCTCGTCGAAACTGAACGGCCGGAATGTCGGGTCCGCGATGTCCTGGGCGAGGGTGAGCGACTTGGAAGTCGGGCCGACGCTTCCGGCGACCCAGACCTTGCGTCCGGCGGACTCGGCCGCGCTCCGCGCGAGGCCGGCTGCCGCACGGGCCATCCCGTATGCCCTGTCGGAGCAGCCGTATTCGCTTTGTGAGATTCTGTTGGCGGAGAAGGAGTTGGTCTCGATGATGTCGGCTCCGGCGTCGATGTAGGCCTTGTGTATGGCGCTGACCGTCTCCGGATGCGTGAAGTTGAAGGCCTCGCTGTTGCCGTTCAGGCCGTTCTTCTGGAGCATGGTGCCCATGGCTCCGTCGAGTATCAGTATCCTGTCGAAAAGGATGTCGCGGATATCGCCCATGGTCTAGAAGCAGGCTCTGAGTATTCCGATGATGTTGTCCGCCCTGCCCATGGTGTAGAAATGGACTGCCGGCACTCCGTGCGCGAGCAGGTCGCGGCACTGCATCGTGCACCATTCGCGGCCTATGTCGTAGCATGCCTGCCTGTCATCGCGGTGCGCTTCGATTTCGAGCGTCAGCTCCTGCGGTATGTCTATCGAGAAGGTTTCCGGCAGCAGACTGATCTGTCTGTAGCCGGAGAGCGGCTTGAGTCCCGGGATTATGGGAACGGTGATTCCTGCGGCCCGGCATCTGTCGCGGAAGTCGTAGAACCGCCGGTTGTCGAAGAACATCTGGGTGACTATGTAGTCCGCTCCGGCGTCCACCTTCCGTTTGAGCATCTCGATGTCGTGTTCGATGTTCGGGGCTTCGAAGTGCTTTTCAGGATATGCTCCGACGCCTATGCAGAAGAAATTCTCCGCTCCGGGCCTTTCGCGTTCGAAGTCATGCACGGCCCTGACCAGCTCGTCGGCGTGGCTGTAGCCTCCCGGCTCCGGAGTGAAGCGCTTCTCCCCGGTGGTGCAGTCGCCCCTGAGCGCGAGGATGTTGCAGATGTCCATGAAACGGAAGTCCTGAAGCTGGAATTCTATCTGCTGCGCCGTGGCCCCTCCGCATATCAGGTGCGGCACGACCTCCACCTTGAATTCGGACTGGATGACCCCGCATACGGCGCTTTCGCTGATTCTGCGCCTGACCAGCCGCCTGACATAGCTGCCGTCGGGTCTCGGCAGGTATTCGACTTCGTCGCGGTGGCAGGTGATGTTGATGTATTTGGGGCTGAACTCCATGAACGGACGGATCTCGTCCAGAAGCTCGGTCCTGCTTAGTCCCGTGAGCGGGGGCACTATCTCCAGCGAAGGGTAGGGTCTGGAGCTGGAGGCGATTATCTCCGAGACTTTCATTTCCTGCTGCCGTGCTTGTGGGTCATTATGTCGAGTATCAGCCGGTCGGTCTCGTTCATGCCGTCGCGGCCTATGGTCGTGAGGTTGCGTATGCTCTGGTCCACGTCGTCGTCGATTATGCCTTCGATGGGGCTGACGCATTCGTGGTCCATGGCCATCATGGCCGAGAGGACCGCCGTGGACACTCCGCTGGAGATCTTGAGCGCGCAGCTGGGCTTGGCCCCGTCGCAGATCATTCCCGTGAGGTTGGCTATCATGTTCTTGACGGCGCTGCATATCTCCGGGTATCCTCCTCCCATCAGATAGGTTATGCCGCAGCTTGAACCTGTCGCGGCGACCACGCATCCGCAGAGCGCCGACAGGCAGCCGAGGCTCTGCTTGATGTAGATTGCGGTCAGGTGGCTGAGGGTGAGGGCTCTGATCAGCTGCTCTTCGCCGGCCCCGCGCTCTTCCGCGTACACCACCACCGGCAGAGTGGCCGCAATTCCCTGATTTCCCGAACCGGAATTGCTCATCACGGGGATTTTCTCTCCGGCCATCCTGACGTCGCAGGCCGCGGAGGTATATGACAGTATGCGGGAGAAGGTGCTGTCGCCCATGGTCTGCCTTTCGAGACTGTTCTTCAGGATTTTCCCGAGGTTGTGGCCGTAGTCGCCCTTGAAAGAGTGTTCGGCCGCGGCCTTGTTGAGCCTGCCGGACTCAAGGATGAACTCCAGCTCCCCGACAGGGGTTTCCGTGGCGAACTCCCAGACCTTGGCGAGATTCATGTCCGGCGCCGTGTCCGCGCCGCAGTCCTCCCCGTCCGCGTCCCCTCCTGTGTCCAGCATGACCTTTCCGTCCTTCTCAACCCGGACGAAGCGGGTATGGCTGCCGGAAATCACGGCGAGCGCCTCGTGGGCGTCCGAGAACACCTGCACTTCGATATGGAGCTTGTCGGGTGCGTCGCTTTTCAGCGAAATGGAGATTCTTCCTTCGCCGATATACTTCTTTCCCAGTTCGACCGTCTCCGGTGTGACGTCCCGTAGCACCTCCAGTCCGTATCCGGACTTTCCGGCCAGCGCGCCCAGAGCTATGGCTATGGGCAGCCCCGTCATTCCGGTGCCGGGAATCCCGACGCCCATGGCGTTCTTCAGGATGTTGGCGCTCAGGCGTGCCTCTATCCGTCCGGGAACTTCTCCGAGGGCTTCGGTGGCTCTTGCCACGCACAGTGCCACGGCGCCGGGTTCCGTGCAGCCTATTGCCGGAACGACTTCCCTCTTTATGAGGGTCAGAATTTGTCTGCGTTCTGTTTCTGAAACCATATTCTTCAAAATTAAGAAACTGTTTTGAATTTCTTGATGAAAAGAAGAAGTTGTTTTGAGGTTTTTCGTTTCGAGGGGACATTATCAGAGCCTTGCCGGCCTTGAAATAAAAAGAAGACGGATTCCGTGAGGAATCCGTCTTCCGCAATAGTATGGCGTCCTGCGACTACAGTTCGTTGAGTTCCTGGGTGAGTTCGTCCTTGCGTCCCACGATGATGTCCTGGTAGGTCTTGAGACCCGTTCCGGCAGGAATCAGGTGGCCGCAGATGACATTCTCCTTCAGGCCTTCGAGATGGTCGACGCGTCCGCGGATCGCGGCTTCGCTGAGCACCTTGGTGGTTTCCTGGAAGGAAGCCGCGGAGATGAAGCTGTCGGTCTTGAGCGCCGCGCGGGTTATGCCCTGGAGCACGAGCCTTGCGGTGGCCGGCCTTGCCGGACGCGCCGACATGAGCTCCATTCCCTGGCGGCCGAGCGACTCGTTCTCGCTGCGCAGCTCGCGGGCGTTGATGATCTGCCCTTCGACGTACTTCTGCGAGCCTCCGGCGGTCAGCACCACGTATTTGCCGTAGATGTTGTCGTTCACATCCATGAACTTCCACTTGTCCACCATCTCCTCGGTGAGGAATTCGGTGTCTCCGGGATTGGTGATCTCGACCTTGCGCATCATCTGGCGCACGATGATCTCGAAGTGCTTGTCGTTGATCTTCACGCCCTGCAGACGGTATACGGCCTGCACCTCGTTGACGATATACTCCTGCGCCTTGACGGGGCCGAGTATGTTGAGGATGTCGGAAGGTGACACGCCGCCGTCGGAAAGCCGTGAGCCGGCCTTGACATAGTCGTTCTCCTGGACGAGTATCTGCTTGGTCAGAGGCACGAGATAGTGCTTCTCGACGCCGTACTTGTTATGTACGATGATCTCGCGGTTTCCTCTCTTGACCTTGCCCATGAGCACTTCGCCGTTGATCTCGGACAGTATCGCGGGGCTTGAGGGGTTGCGCGCCTCGAAAAGCTCGGTGACGCGGGGGAGACCTCCGGTGATGTCGCTGGCCTTGCCGATTGCGCGGGGGATCTTGATGATCACGTCGCCGACCTTGACCTTGTCGCCGTCCTCCATGAGGATATGGGCGCCTACGGGAAGGTTGTACTGCCTGAGGCTCTCGCCGTTCTCACCCGTGATGACCATGGTCGGAGCCTTGGTCTTGTCCTTGGACTCGATGATGACCTTGTCGGTGACGGTTGAGTATTCGTCGGCGCTCTCCTTCTGGAAGGTGCTGCCTTCGATCATGTTCTCGAAGTGCAGGGTTCCGGCGGTCTCCACGATAGTGGTGGCGTTGTAGGGGTCCCATGCGCAGATGAGGTCGCCTTTCGTCACCTTGTCGCCGTCGTTCTTGTAGAGCACGGCTCCGTAGGGCACGTCATACTGGGAGAAGGTGATTCCGGTGTTCTCGTCCACTATGCGCAGTTCGGTCATGCGGCTCACCACGACGGTCTCCGTCCTTCCGTCGTCCGTAACCCTCTCGATGGTACGCAGCTCCTCGAAGTTGAGCACGCCGTTGTACTTGGACTCGATGGACGAATCCGCGGCCGATGAGGACGCCGTACCGCCGACGTGGAAGGTACGGAGGGTGAGCTGGGTGCCCGGCTCTCCGATTGACTGCGCCGCGATGACTCCGACGACCTCTCCTCTCTCGACCATGCGGCTGGTCGCGAGGTTGCGGCCGTAGCACTTGGCGCAGACTCCCTTGCGGCTCTCGCAGGTGAGCACTGACCTGATCTCCACCTGCTCGATGGGCAGGGAGTCGATTAGGTCGGCCTCCTTCTCGCGTATCTCCTCTCCGGCCTTGATGATGAGTTCTCCGGTCAGAGGGTTGAATATGTCATGCACGGAGGTGCGTCCGAGAATCCTCTCTCCGAGAGACTCGACCACGTCGTCCTTGTTCTTGATGGCGGTCGCGATCAGCCCCCTGAGGGTGCCGCAGTCCTCCTCGGTGATTATGACGTCGTGTGAGACGTCCACGAGGCGGCGGGTCAGGTAGCCGGCGTCGGCCGTCTTGAGCGCGGTGTCGGCAAGACCCTTGCGCGCTCCGTGGGTGGAGATGAAGTACTCGAGCACCGTCATTCCTTCCTTGAGGTTGGAGACGATAGGGTTCTCTATGATGTCCGCACCGGACGCTCCGGCTTTCTGGGGCTTGGCCATGAGGCCTCGCATGCCGCAGAGCTGCTTGATCTGCGTGGTCGAGCCACGGGCTCCGGAATCCAGCATCATGAACACGGGGTTGAAGCCCTGCTGGTCGGCGGAAATCTGCTGGGTGACGATCTTCGTGAGCTTGTTGTCCACGGCCGACCAGAGGTCGATGACCTTGTTGTAGCGCTCGTTGTTGGTGATGAAACCGTTGTCGTAGTCGTCGCGGATGCTCGCAACCTGCTTGTAGGCTTCTTCCACGAGGGTTGTCTTCTCCTTGGGCACGATCACGTCGCCGAGATTGAAGGAGATTCCTGCACGGAACGCCTGGTCGTATCCGAGGTTCTTGATGTCGTCGAGGAACTTGGCCGTGCGGGTCACGCCGGTGTGCTTGATCACCTCGGTGATGATCTTGCGCAGGGCCTTCTTGCCGAGCAGCTCGTTCACATAGGGCACCTCGTCGGGTACATACTGGTTCACGATGATGCGGCCGGCGGTCGTCTCCACGAGCTGGACGCCCTTGGAAGGGTCGTTCTTGTCGACCGGCAGACGCACCTTGATCTTCGCGTGCATGTCGATCGCCTTCTCGTCGTAGGCTACGATGACTTCCTCGGGGGAGTAGAAGCATTTGTCCTCTCCCTTTGCGCCCGGGCGTATCTTGGTGATATAGTAGAGTCCGAGCACCATGTCCTGAGAAGGCACGGTGATAGGAGCGCCGTTGGCGGGGTTCAGGATGTTCTGCGAACCGAGCATCAGCAGCTGGGCCTCCATTATCGCGGCGTTGCCGAGAGGGAGGTGGACTGCCATCTGGTCACCGTCGAAGTCGGCGTTGAACGCCGTACATGCGAGAGGGTGCAGCTGGATGGCCTTTCCTTCGATCATCCTGGGCTGGAACGCCTGGATACCGAGACGGTGGAGGGTAGGTGCGCGGTTGAGCAGCACGGGATGTCCCTTCATCACGTTCTCGAGGATGTCCCAGATCACGGGATCCTTGCGGTCCACTATCTTCTTCGCGGACTTCACGGTCTTCACGATGCCGCGCTCGATGAGCTTGCGTATGATGAACGGCTTGTAGAGCTCGGCGGCCATGAACTTGGGCAGACCGCACTCATGCATGTTGAGTTCCGGTCCGACCACGATCACGGAGCGTGCGGAATAGTCGACACGCTTTCCGAGGAGGTTCTGGCGGAAGCGTCCCTGCTTTCCCTTGAGGGAGTCGGAGAGCGACTTGAGAGCCCTGTTGGACTCGCTCTTGACCGCGGATGACTTCTTCGAATTGTCGAACAGGGAGTCCACGGCCTCCTGGAGCATGCGCTTCTCGTTGCGGAGGATCACTTCGGGAGCCTTTATCTCTATGAGCCTCTTGAGGCGGTTGTTGCGAATGATGACCCTGCGGTACAGGTCGTTGAGGTCGGAAGTCGCGAAACGGCCGCCGTCGAGCGGCACGAGAGGGCGCAGGTCGGGAGGGATGACGGGAATCACATCCATGATCATCCACTCGGGACGGTTCTTGCCCTTGGACTCCTGGAACCACTTCACTACCTGCAGGCGCTTGAGAATCTCGGTCTTGCGCTGCTGCGAGGTCTCCACGAGCATTCTCTGGCGCAGCTCCTTGCCGAGCTCGTCCACATCGATCTCCTTGAGGAGGTCGTATATGCCTTCGGCGCCCATCTTGGCGATGAACTTGTCGGAGTCGGAGTCCGGGAGGTTCGCGTTTCCGGGCAGCTTGGCGAGTACGTCGAGATATTCGTCCTCGGACAGCAGGGCCATCTTCTCAAGTCCGCTCGCACCGGGCTGCACCACTATGTATTTCTCATAGTAGATCACGGACTCCAGCTTCTTCGCGGGCAGGCCCAGAAGAGCGGAAATCTTGTTGGGCGCGGACTTGAAGTACCATATATGCGCGACGGGAACGGTCAGCTTGATGTGACCGGTCCTCTCGCGGCGCACCTTCTTCTCCGTGACCTCGACCTTGCACCTGTCGCAGACGATGCCGCGGTAGCGTATCCGCTTGTACTTTCCGCAGTAGCACTCGTAGTCCTTGGTCGGGCCGAAGATCATTTCGCAGAACAGGCCTTCGCGCTCGGGCTTGTAGGTCCTGTAGTTCACGGTTTCCGGCTTGAGGACCTCGCCGCTGGAGCGCGCCATTATGTCCTCCGGCGACGCGAGCGAGATGCTTATCGTCTGGAAATTGCTCTTTGTCTTGTTGTCTTTGTTATTGAAAGTAGGCATAGTTCCTTATCGTTCAAACAAATTATTCCAGTGTAACCTTGAGACCGAGTCCGCGCAGCTCGTGGAGCAGCACGTTGAGCGACTCGGGAATGCCTGCGGGCGGAATGGGGTCGCCCTTGACTATGGCCTCGTAGGTCTTCGACCTTCCGACCACGTCGTCCGACTTCACGGTCAGGATTTCCTGGAGGGCGTTGGCGGCTCCGAACGCTTCGAGCGCCCATACCTCCATCTCTCCGAAACGCTGGCCTCCGAACTGGGATTTTCCTCCGAGAGGCTGCTGGGTGATCAGGGAGTAGGGGCCGATCGAGCGGGCGTGCATCTTGTCGTCGACCATGTGGCCGAGCTTGATCATGTAGATCACGCCTACCGTGGCGGGCTGGTCAAAGTAGTCTCCGGT
>CALVAD010000008.1 GCA_944325495.1 uncultured Bacteroidales bacterium
GTGATAGCGAAGGACGGGGAGATCGTGGCGACAGGATGCAACAGGGTGACCGACGAGCACGACCCCACGGCTCACGCGGAGGTCAGTGCGATCAGGGCTGCGTGCCGCAAACTGAACACCTTCGACCTCAGCGGCTGTGAGATATACACCTCGTGCGAACCCTGCCCGATGTGCCTCGGCGCCATCTACTGGGCGCATCTCGACCGCATGTATTACGGCAACAACCAGCACGACGCGGCTGAAATAGGCTTCGACGACGCATTCATCTACGAGGAGATAGCGCTGAAGCCCGAAGACCGCAGGCTCGCGTCCATGAGACTGCTCCCCGAGGAAGCCATCAAGGCGTTCGAGGACTGGAGGCTCAAGGACGACAAGGTCGAGTATTAGACTATTTCCAGAAGTCCGGCGAAACTGCCGGCGATGTAGTCCGGAGACGCGGTGCGGAGCTGCGTCTCCGTCTGGTTTCCGTAACTGACCCCGCAGGTGCGGCATCCGGCTCCGGCGCCCATCTGCATGTCGAACACGGTGTCGCCGACGACGAGCGTATTTTCTGCCTGCTGCTTCATCCGCGAGAGCAGGGCGAGCACGAGGTCGGGTGCTGGTTTAGGTGCGAGGCCGTCGGTAGCCGTGACGATGTCGTCGAAATATTTCTCTATTCCGTAAGGTGCCATTATCATTTCGAGAGATTCACGGCCGCGGGAGGTTGCAATCGCCATTCTGACGCCTCTGGAGCTTAATTCCGCAAGGGTCCCGGTGACTCCAGGGAAAAGGGTGCTCGCAGCGGTGCCGTACTGCGGGAATATCTCGCGATACTTCCTTGCCGCCATGACGGTCTGTTCGGGCGTGAGTCCTGCCGCGCGCTGCAGCGACTGCTCCAGCACGAGCCCTATTGTCGGGCGTATCTGTTCTTCGGTTATCTCCGGAAATCCCAGCTGCCTGAACGCTTCCTGCGTGGTTGCGATTATTCCGGTGGCGGTGTCGGCTATGGTGCCGTCGAAGTCGAATATGATGCAGTCTGTCATCTGTCCTTTCATTTAGGCTGCAAAAATAGAAGTTGTTTTGAAATTTTACGAATAATTTCTTTTCGGAAAGAATTCTTGGTAACTGTGTGCGTTCCCTGTCATATACTTTCTTCCATCGTTGCTTTCTGCGGACGGCAAGCTTGTCCCTCCGCAGGCGGGAAAAGCCTGCTTCGGAACAACTTGCCGTCCGCTATATTGAAACATACGGCAGTATTGACGGCATATCATTCTTTTCTCTGTCAGACTGCCGTTTTCACAAAAGGATAACCGTGCATTCCCCTGGATAATCTCTTGAAATTCATGTCGGCAAATTCCGTAACGGCTGGCAGGTCGATTTCTTTTTGAATCTGTTGTTCATCGGAATGGTATTTTTTCTATATTTGCATTGAATTAACTATATCGTTAGACAATATCGTTAATCGCCGGCTCGAGCACTCGGGCTGACGTTGACACAGGAACAAGCGCAGATGACAAAAGAACAGGAAATACTCTCGGCCGCATCGGAAGAATTCTTCGAGAAAGGCTACGACGGCACCTCCACGGCGGTGATAGCGCGGAAGGCGGGCGTCACGCACGCAATGGTCAACTATTATTTCCGGACGAAGGAGCAGCTGTTCCTCAGGATACTCGACTCCGCGGTCTACGACTTCGTGCAAGGGCTCAAACCCGTAATGCACGGAGAGGGAGATTTCCTCCGGACCATCCTGAACGCAGCTTCGGCCATCTTCGACTGCATGGACAGGCATCGCAGGCTGCCTTTCATGATCTTGGACCTTGCGCGCAACCATCCCGGACTTCTCGACCGCTATCTTGAATCCGGAATGAACGAAGCCAGGGGAGTTATAGCCGGGCATTCCGAGCGTCTTGCGGCGCAGATAGCCGCCGGAACATTTCCTGAAACGGGCATAGACGACATTCTGGATACGGTGCTGACCCTCGCGTCGGCGCCTTTCCAGAACATACCGCTGCTCGAGAACGTGCTGCATTTCACCTCCGGTCAGATTGAAGATTATCTTCAGGCCCGCAAGCGGGAGATGCTCTGCATGCTCGAAAGACGCTACTCCCTTCGGCCGCGGTGCGCCGATGAGCGGAAAATAAATGGAAACGACTGATAAACAATGATATTATGGCAGAAAAGAAATTGTACTGGGGCAGGACGATAGCGTCGTTCTTCCTCGTTCTGTTCACTATGCCTCTCGGACATGCGCTGATGCGCGTGATGGAGGAGACGATGGAGCCTTCGCTGATGAACACATGCGCGTTCATAATGGGCGCAGTGGGGCTTGCGATAGCCGTCTGGGGAGTGTTCGTCAAGGGCGACACGAAGCAGACGCTGTTCGGGCTTTTCGGCGGACTGCTGTTCTGGACCGGCTGGGTGGAGTTCCTCTACGGCTATTTCGCCACCCGCTTCGGCGTGCATTACGACCTGGTGGGCTCGGGGACGGTGCAGACGATCACCGAATATGTGAACGGCGTAGGAATCAGCCACGACATGCTGATAAACGGTGTCAATGTAAATGACATTCCCGCCGACGTGCTCAAGGAGATGCGCGGGTCGCGTCCGGAATATCTGATAATGCCGGCGTCTTTCGGTTTCTGGGTCATGTTCATCGTGCTCTACCTGTTCGGTTCCCGCACCGGCTGCCATGCGCTGAACTGGCTGCAGAAAGTGTTTTTCGGCAAGAAGATGCAGGAGATCGTGCCGCGCGCGATGAGCCGTCACACGGCGATCACCACCTTCATGGAGCTGAACATCATGATGTGGACCATGTATCTGCTGCTGATGTTCGTCTATGATCCGGTGTTCCTCGGCGAGAGCCATCCGGTCACCATAGCGATTGCGATAGGATGCCTCGTGGGTTCAATCTTCATGTTCCGTTACGAGCTGGGGCTGCACGGCTGGGGTCCGAACATCCGCATGGCGATTTCGACGGTGGTCATATTCTGGACGACGGTGGAGGTGTTTGCGCGCAACGGGCTGCTGACGGAGTTCTGGATCGATCCTATGAACCATGTGCCCGAGATGGTCAGCATCCTTGTCTGCTTCGTGGCTCTCGCGGCCTTCCTGATCATCCGCACCGTCCGCCGCAGGAAGACGGTGGCGGATTAATCATTAATTCGTTCGCCGAGGCGGCGTTCTGCCTCCGGAGAGGTTTCGCTTCGCTTCATCCCGCCGCTGTCGCGGCACCCACTCACGGCCGTGGGCGGCCAGCCTCTCCGGAGGCAGAACGCCGCCTCGGCAATGAGGAGAATAATTTAATCCGGATCGTTCAAGCAGATGACTCTGTCAGCCGTTGAACGGTCCGGATTGACTTGTAGCTTTACCGTCTGATAATCTTCGTCGGACATTCTTTGCGACAGTCGTACAGCTTTCAGGGAGGCTAGCCGCCCGCGGCTGTGAGCGGGCGATGCGAAGCATCGATGGAGCGAAGCGGAACCTCCCTGAAGGCTGTACGACTGTCGCGAAGGGCCTTCACCTTGTCCTTATCACGCAATCCGCAGGTGCAAGGATGTTCTCGTCGAGAGTGACGGAGCCGATGGAGTCGGCGACGATCAGGCCCGAGGTCGGATTCTTGATGTTGGTGATAGCGCCGCGGATGTCGGCACGAAGCGTCGAGTATTCGAACGCACGGTCGCATGCCGGGTCGAAAGTGCAGTTCTCCAGCACAAGGTCACGGGCGTAGCACAGCGGCTGCTCACCCGAGATATGACAGTTCACGAGCCGCAGGTTCCTGGAGTGCCAGCCCAGGTACTCACCGTCGAGCACGGAGTCATAGATGGTAACATCCTCGACCTCCCAGAACGCATCCTTGGTCGAGATTTTCGCATTATGTATCTCCGCGTTCTTCACATACTGGAACACATACTTGCTGTCGCTCTCCAGCCCGTCGACGATGATATTGCTGCTGAACATGAAAGGATAGGTGCCGTCGTGCAGCTTCAGGTTCTTCGCCCGTATGCCGCTGCAGCGCCAGAACACTTCGTCGGCATCGTTCATCACGACATTCTCTATGTCGATTTCGTGCATCTCGCGGAACATCTTCGGGGCGTCGATTACGGTGTCCCTCATCTTCAGGTGGTCGGAATACCACAGCGCCGAGCGGCCGCCGACCGCGAAATAGCAGTTCTCGATCGTGAAGCCATGCACATGCCAGAAGGGGTAGTTGCCCTCGAAGCGGCAGTTCGTCGCCACTATATTGCTGCATTCCTTAATCGCCGATTCGCCTGCGAGGATGGTCACATTGTCGAGATGGAGATCGTGTGAAGCGAAGAGCGGGCGCTCGCCTCCGAATTCCTTATTTTTGATCAACTGCATGATTCCAGAATTTTTTGCGATGCAAAATTACAACGAATTTCAAATATCCTGCAATCAGATTTACGGCATGGCCTACCAGTATTACGGAGTCTCCGCCTATCCTGAGCTGTCAGGTATTTGCAGCATGACGGAGGGTCCGCCACCGGGAGGCTCTCCAGAAGACCTTTCCTCCAAGCGACGGACCCTCCGCTATGTCCGGGGCCGGCTATCTGATATATTCCGCGATTGCGAGCCCGGAGTCCTTCAGGGCCGTGGCGAGAATCTCACAGTACATGCGCGCGCCCTTTTCGAGAGTGTGCACGCTGTCGGCGAAATAGTCCGCCTGGGCGGTCTTTCTGCCCAGCTCCTCATATTCGGCCGCCGCGAGTTCGTTGAAGTCGATGAAGGCCGCGTCTTCCTTCTCGGCGACCAGACGGCACCATGCGTTGTAGCTGTCGTCGTAGCGCGAGATCGTCCTGCCGTCTTCCCAGCTGTTGAGCGGGGTGGGAGAGAGCACGATGGGGATGCCGCCGCGCATCTCTGTCTGGCGTACCATCATCCGTATGTAGTGCCCGTAGGAATAGACGTCCTCGGGCGCTCCGTTCTTCTCCATTATCACGGTCTCGGGCTCGTCCGAAATTCCGCTCAGGGTGCCGCGTGCGCGGCCGCTGTTGAGCGGTGCACGGTCGTTGTGTCCGAACTGTATGAGCACGAAGTCGCCTTTCTGTATGCGGTCGCGCACTTCCGGCCATCTGCTGTTGAAGAAGGTGCGGCTGCTGAGCCCGCCGACGGCGTCGTTCTCGACTGTGGCTCCGCTCACATATTCGCCGAAGAAGCTGCCCCAGCCCCACTGGCCGTTGTCACCGGTTCCGCGTCCGTTCTTGCAGGTCGAGTCGCCGGCAAGGAAAATCATGGGCTTGCCGTCCTCGCGGGGCGTGATGCCGTCGCGAGCCGAGTTTGCGGACGGGCGTGCGGGAGTGTTCTCATACAGTCTGATGATCTCCGAAGCCGCTAGAATCACAGGACCGTAGCCGTGCGCCGCATACACGCTGACAGGCCGGTTCTCGTAGAAGGTGTTGGTCCATCCGAGGCCGGTCCCGACACAGGTGTTCTCCACCTGCCCGAGCTCGTTGACCTGCGTCGCGACGCCTCTCCATCCGGACTTTGCGATGTCCTGGTATGCAGTGCGGTCTATCCATCCTTCGTTGACCGCGTGGGCGATGCAGTAGACATACATCGCGCTTGCGCTTGTCTCCAGATAGGATTCTGTCTTGTCGAGGAGCTGATGCCAGAGTCCGTTCGGAGCCTGATAGGGGGCGACGCCTTCTATGAGCTCTTTCAGCAGCGAGAGCAGTTCGTCGCGTCCCTGGACATTCTCGGGGAGTGCGTCAAGCAGGTCGCACAGCGTGAGCATAGCCCATCCGTTGGCCCGCGCCCAGTGGTATGAAGGGTGGATGTCCATGCTCTCGATCCAGCCGTGGCGGAAAAGCTTCTTCTCGGGGACCCAGAGATATTTCTTGAACAGCATCACCTGGTTCACGGCTTCGTTGTAGAACTTCCAGGTCAGGTCGCCGCGCTCTTTGGCGCTCAGCAGGCCGCGGAAGGCGATGGGGGTGATGCCCATGTACATGTCGTCGAGCCACACGGAGTTGGTCACGGGGCGGTGCCGGGCGAGTATGCCGTCGCCCATGCGGTATTCCTCGTACATCACGAAGGTGAACCAGTTGTCCAGCAGCGCGCGGAAGTCCCCGCTGCGCTCCGGGTCGGCAAGGGTGGCCTTGATCATCGCGGCGGTCATCGCCCCGCAGTCGTCGAGCCATTTCGGCTGGGTGAGCGGCTTGAGTCTCATGGGGTATCCCGTGGCGTCGTAATACTCCTTGACCGGGCGATAGCAGCTGCCTATCAGGTCAAGTCTGTCGTAGACATAGTCCGCATACTTTTCCTCTCCTGTGACTTCGGAGGCCAGGAGAAGCCCCGAATAGGTGACGCCCCACTCATAGGTGTTGATGCCGAAGTCGCCTTTCCTGAAGCTGCTGTTCTCGTCGATGCGGTCGAGGTTCCTGAGGACCTTGCCGTCGCCGTCCACGACTTCCGCCGGGGTGCATCCGTCGATGTAGTTGAACACTCGGTCAAGGACTTCCCTGACCTCGACTACGGGGTCCTCCCTCTGCTGACGGGCTGCCTGCGCATCGGCGGGATGAACGCCGGCGATGAGGGCAAGGGCCGCCGGCAGGATGATTCTGTGGTTTTTCATTATACTGGATTGGTTGTGTTTAGTTCTTGAAGCTGTGCACGGGTGCGGGTATGCGGCCCTCGCGGCTGATGAAGGCTTCGCAGCTGAAGCGGTTGACGGGTATCACCGGCGCATAGCCGAGCAGCCCGCCGAATTCCAGGCGGTCGCCGATCTTCTTCCCCTGAGCGGGGATGATCCTGACGGCCGTGGTCTTCTGGTTTATCATTCCTATGGCCGCCTCGTCGGCTATTATCCCGGAAATAGTGGACTCCGGAGTGTCGCCGGGAACCGCTATCATGTCGAGTCCGACGGAGCAGACGCAGGTCATGGCTTCGAGCTTCTCGATGGTCAGCGCTCCGCATTCGGCGGCGTCGATCATGCCCTGGTCCTCGCTCACGGGGATGAAGGCTCCGCTGAGGCCGCCCACATACGACGACGCCATGATGCCTCCCTTCTTGACCTGGTCGTTGAGCAGGGCCAGAGCGGCCGTGGTGCCGGGAGCGCCGGCCTGTTCAAGCCCGATTTCCTTGAGGATGTCGGCCACCGAGTCGCCGACCGCGGGGGTGGGGGCCAGCGAGAGGTCGATTATCCCGAACGGCACCCCGAGCCTCCGGGAGGCCTCCTGGGCTACAAGCTGTCCCACGCGCGTTATCTTGAACGCGGTTTTCTTGATGGTTTCGCAGAGCACCCCGAAATCCTCCCCGCGCACTTTCTCCAGCGCCGACTTGACCACTCCCGGGCCGCTGACGCCCACATTGATGACCGCGTCCGGTTCCGTGACTCCGTGGAAGGCTCCTGCCATGAAGGGATTGTCGTCAGGAGCGTTGCACAGGACCACGAGCTTGGCGCAGCCTATGGAGTTCCTGTCGGCAGTGAGTTCGGCCGTGCGCTTCACGATATGGCCCATGAGCCTTACGGCGTCCATGTCGAGTCCGGTTCTGGTCGAGCCCACGTTCACGCTGCTGCATATCCTCTCCGTGGAGGCGAGCGCTTCCGGGATGGATTCCATGAGCAGGCGGTCGGCCCCCGTCATGCCTTTCGAGACTATTGCGGAATATCCTCCCATGAAGTTCACTCCGGTCTCCGCGGCCGTTTCGTCGAGGGCGTGCGCGATTTTCGCGAAATCCCCGGCGCTGCTGCAGCAGGATGCGCCGACGAGGGACACCGGAGTCACGGAAATGCGCTTGTTGACTATAGGCACTCCGAACTCGGCTGCTATTTCGTCCGCGGTGGCGGCCAGCCCCGATGCGAGGGAGAGGATCTTCGTCCTTATCCTGTCGCAGGTCCTGTCCACGCTTCCTCCCGCGCAGTCCAGAAGATTGATGCCCATGGTGATGGTCCGCACGTCGAGATTCTCCTTCTCGATCATGTCGTGGGTCTCGAATACTTCGCTGATGTTGATCATGGCCGTCAGATTCTGTGCATCCTGTCGAAGATGTCGCTGCGCTGGCAGCGTATTTCTATGCCGAGAGTCCCTGCAAGCTCGTCGAGGACCTTGTTGAAGGCTGCGAAATCCATGTCGAGCCCGGAGATGTCGACTATCATCATCATGTTGAAGTAGCCTTGGACTATGGTCTGTGAAATGTCGAGGATTCCTACGTTGTGGTCCGAAATGCAGGTGCATATTCTGGCTATTATGCCTACGCCGTCCCTGCCCACTGCGGTGATTATTGCCTTGTTCATTTTCGTGGCTGATTTTGTATCGCGTCAAAGATACGGAAATTTCTTGCTAAATTCGCATCCGGGACCGGACATGAGGTCCGGCCGACTGCAATAATCCAGCTATGTACACAAAAATCAACGACGCCGTAAGATATATAGGCACCGACGACGGAACGCTCGACCTCTTCGAGAGCCAGTACCCCGTGCCTGCCGGCATGTCCTACAATTCCTACCTGATATGCGACAGGAAGACGGCCGTCCTCGACACGGCCGACATCCGCATGGGCGGGCAGTGGCTCGCGAATCTTGACGAGGCCCTGGAAGGCCGTGAACCCGACTATCTCGTGGTGCATCATCTCGAACCCGACCATTCGGCGATGATAGCGGCCGCGATGCGGAAATACCCTTCCATGACCGTCATCTGCAGCAAACCCGCCGCAGGAATGCTCCCGCAGTTCTTCGACGGGACGGATTTCGAAGGCCGCTGCGTCACGGTGGGAGAGGGGGATGTCCTTGAACTCGGAGAGCGCAGCCTGCGCTTCTTCATGGCCCCCATGGTCCACTGGCCGGAAGTCATGGTCAGCTGGATGCCCGAAGACGGACTGCTCTTTTCCGCCGACGCGTTCGGCACTTTCGGCACCGTGGAAAATGCCGGCGGCCTGTTCTGCCGCGACATCGCCCCCTGGAGGGACGAGGCCGCCCGCTATTATTTCAATATCTGCGGCAAATACGGAGCGCAGGTCGGCAAGCTGCTCGACAAGCTCGGAGGCCTCTGGGTCTCGGTGCTGTGCCCTCTGCACGGCCCCGTGCTCCTCGATCCCGCATCCGCAGTCGGCGCGTACCGTCTGTGGAGCAGCTACACTCCGGAGAACTCCTCCGTCCTCATCGCCTTCGCATCCATCCACGGCGGAACCGCGGCGCTTGCCGGCAGGCTTGCCGAGATGCTTGAATCGAAGGGCAAGTCCGTGATTCTCAGGGATCTGAGCCGCTGCGACCTGTCCCTCGCAGTCTCCGATGCCTTCCGCTGCGGCACCACGGTCTTCGCGGCTTCGTCCTATGACGCCGGGGTTTTCCCTCCCATGCATGATTTCCTTTGGCATCTCCAGATCAAGGGCTGGCAGAACCGTAAGGCGGCCGTGATACAGAACGGAAGCTGGTCGCCGACCGCCGGCAGGCTGATGTGCGGGATGCTGGGGGAGATGAAGAACATAGAGCTGGCCGGAGAGGTGCTCACGATACGCAGCCGCATGCATGAAGCCGACATTCCGGCTCTGGAGGCCATGGCGGATGCGCTTGCACGCTGATTTCTGTTCCGTGGCACGGTTTTGGATATTTCCATGTCCGACAATCAAGAAACAGAATTCATAAGTTGCATTAGTTAGACATCAGTTTCAGGCCCGGACTCTAACCACGGGCCTTTATTATCTTTGCATATATGAAAATAGTCTTTCTCGACGCGTCCACGCTTGGGGACATCCCCATGGACGAAATCAGTTCGCTGGGCGAGTTCCTGGCATATCCCGTAAGTTCCCGCGAAGAAGCCCTGCAGAGGGTGGGTGACTGCGATGTCCTGATAATCAACAAAGTGAAGGTCGATGACGCGCTCATCGCCGCCGCACCGAAGCTCAAGTTGATATGCGAGGCCGCGACGGGGGTGAACAACATAGATCTTGACGCCGCGAAGCGCAGGGGCATTCCCGTGCGCAATGTCGCCGGATATTCCACGGAGTCCGTGGTCCAGGCGACTTTCACGCATCTGCTGTCCCTTGTCGGCAATGCGCCGTATTATGACGAATATGTGAAGAGCGGCAGGTATTCGGCTGGCGGCATCTTCACGGAAGTCAGCCGGCCGTTCACGGAGCTCTCCGGCCGGACTCTCGGCATCATAGGCATGGGCAGCATAGGCTCCCGGGTCGCCGCGGTCGCGTCCGCTTTCGGGATGAAGGTCGTGTATTATTCGACCTCGGGTACGGGGCACTGCAAGGAATATCCCAGCCTGCCCCTCGACGGACTTCTGGCGCAGTCGGACGTCGTGAGCATACACGCGCCGCTGAATGAACGCACGGCCGGCCTGATCGGCGCGGCTGAACTGAAGATGATGAAACGCAGCGCCGTGCTGCTGAATCTCGGCAGGGGAGGAATAGTCGACGAGGCCGCGCTTGCCGCAGCAGTGGACGAGGGCCGGATAGCCGGAGCCGCACTGGATGTCTATGTGACCGAACCTCTCCCCGCCGACAGCCCCCTGATGCATCTGAAACATCCCGAACGCTTCCGTTTCTCGCCCCATACCGCATGGGCCAGCGCAGAAGCGTTGCGCCGCCTGGTCAGCAAAGTTGCGGAGAACATCCGTCAGGGCTGGTAGCGGGAAAACCGCTTCCCGCGGACAGGCGGCCGCGACCGCAGCTCGTCCACGAAGAAGCGGACAGACAGGACAGAAAGCGGATTCCCCCGAGGCAGGCTTTTCCCGAATTCATTGCCTGCCTCGGGGGAATCCGCTTCCTGTCCGGGAATCCTAGAACAGATAACCTGTATTTATGTAGAACGCCCCCGTGCCGTCCTGGTTGTAGAGTGGATGATTCTTCGGGTAGAAATGGCTTATGGGTGTGCCGTACTCGAACGCCACGATGAAGTTCTCGTTCATAATGAAGCGGAGCCCGGCGCCCACGGTGATGTGCGGCGTGTCATGCTCCTGGCCCTTGGACATGTATTCCTCATAGGATTCCCTGAATTCCTCTTCGCCCCTGAAACTCATGTCACGTCCGCGGGTGACCATGGTGCCGTCGCTGAAGGCGCTGAGCCCGAAGGAGATGTTCTGGTTCCAGAGCGTGAAGTTCACGAAACGCCAGCGCAGTTCGGCGGTATAAGTCGCCATGTCGAGGCCGACGACCCTGTTGCGCATCACGCCCCTCACGGTCCGGTAGCCTCCCATGCCGTCCTTGTCGCAGTTCTCTCCCATCACGGTGATGTACGGGAGGACATAATATGGCGAGTAATTGCCGAACGCTCCTTCGTAGTTGAGCCTGTAGGCGAAGGTCAGCACGTCGTCGTCGATGATGGGGAAGTACTGGCGCATGGTGAGCGAGTATCTGTAGAAAGGGTTTTTGGTCCCAAGCCATTTGGGAGCGGCGATGATGTGGCCCTCGGCCCAGATTCCGCGCGTGGGGGCGCCTTCCTTGTCGCGGGTGTCATAGACGAGCCCCAGCCTGATGCTGCTCGTGAAGCCTCCGTCGGCCTCGGAATCATCGATGAGACCCCAGTTCCTGTAGTCCTGGAAGAGCGTCGACTGGCTGTCGGGGTAGATGTTGTAATCGTCCTTGCCCTTGTTGATGCTCGTCCTGTCTATGGGCCCTTCCTTGAACCAGCTGAAATGATATCCGGCCTCCCACTGCAGATGCTCGGTTATGTCGCCTATGAAATCGGTCTTTCCCAGAATCTGCACGCGGCTCACGCGATAGAAGGGCGTGTATATGTATTTTTCGGGGTCCTGCCAGTTTTTCTTGTTCTGATTGCCGATTGCCACCCTTTCCTGGTCGAACCACGAAACATAACCGTTGAAGCCGTAGAAGTCCATGGCCTTGTCGATCGATGCCGTGAGCGCGGAGGACCAGCGTATTCCGGGGATGAGCGTCTTGTTGTCGTACATCACGGTGTACAGCTGCGAACCTTTGGTGAAGAAGGATGCTTCGAGGTATATTTTCGACCCGTAGTTGGGATAGAGGGTTCCGTCGCCGTAGTTGTAGATGTTCAGGATGGCGCCGTACTGGAAACCTTTGTCGGCGTCATAGGCTATCGCGGGCAGCGGCCCGAAGTTGTAGCCTGTCTTGACGATTTCGGAGTCCTGGGCCTTGGCGGCCATGCCGAAAGCCAACGCTCCGAGAAGTAGAATGAATTTTTTCATCTATCTGAGGTCTTTGATAAGTCTGTAATAGAAGTTGAGCAGCTGCGATGAGAGCCATTGGAACGGAATGAACAGCGGAAGCAGCAGCCTGAACGCATAGTAGACCGTGTGGGTCCATGCCTTGTCCTTCATTTTCCGCAGCAGCAGGCAGGAGGGGAGCCAGATCGGGAGAGCGCACGCGGCGCAGACGGCGAATACCGGAAGTGACAGCAGCGCGGCGGGAATGCGGAGAGCAAGAAGGTCGTGCCTCCTCTCCGGCATGCGGTCGATGAGGGAGAGCAGCCGCCCCTGCAGTTCGTCGCAGAGGCTCTTCCACATCCGTGCGTCGCTGTCGCTTCTGTGCCTGTCCATGAATTCATTGATCTCGAACGGCTCTCCAATGCGGACCACAGCCCTTCCTCCCTGCCGGAAGAAATATTCGTAGTCCAGCCCGACGGGGACGATGTGGACCGGGCAGCCGAGCTTCTCCGAAGCTATCCGCGCCACGCGGAAGATGCCTTTGTGCACTGGAAGCATGCCCGCCTCCGCCCTGTGCCTGCCTTCGCTGAACAGGCAGAACGGCATTCCGTGCGCGAAGCATTCGGTGATCTCGTCGAAGGTCTCGTAGTTCCTGATGACTTCCCTGAGTCCGTCGCGTTCGCGGGCTATCGGCAATATGCGCAGCCAGCGCAGGGCGGCGGCGATTTTAGGCTTGCTGAAAATGTCCATTCGCGCTCCGAAGCCTATGGGCCTGTGGCTTATCAGCAGCACGAGAAGCGCGTCCATGAGTGCGCAGCGGTGGTTCGGCGCGAACATTACCGCTCCGTCTGCCGGTATTTTTTCGCGGCCTTCGACTTTCACCGACGAGAACGAGGCGCGCGTGCAGAAGTCGACATAGTATCTGCCTATGCCGTACCAGAAGCTGCGTGTCCAGATCTTTCTCACCTGGCGACGCTTTTCCTGCGGTCACTGAGATTGAACAGCAGGGCGGCCGTCAGTCCGCTGACAATATGCCAGATGCCCCACCATGCCGTGATCACGAGCGTGCCTCCGTGGGGAGGGAAGTCCGCGAAAATCGAGGTCCCGAGCAACAGCACGAGCCCGAGACCGCTGTTCTGGATGCCCGTCTCGATGGTGATGGTCCGGCGGTCGCGGGCGTTGAGCCTGAAGGCGGAGCTGGTGCCGTAGCCGAGCAGCAGCGCAAGCAGGTTATGCACCAGGACAATCAGGAAGATGTACTTGATGCATTTCAGGAAGGCGTCGATGTTGCCCATGAACGACAGCACTATCATGGCTATGAAGAAGAGTATGCTGAATATCTGCATGGGCTTCTTGAGCTTCTCCGCGATCCTGGGCAGGTAATGTGCGGTGAGGATGCCGAGAGTCAGGGGTATTCCGAGCAATATGAATATGGTCTTGAAGACATCCCAGAGAGGGATGGCCAGCTGCGGCACGTCGCCTGCGATGTTCGACAGATTCATATAGAGATTGCCGTAGAACCAGAAGTTGAACGGCGTGGTCAGAATCGCGAGGGCGGTGCTGATGGCCGTGAGGCTAACCGAGAGTTCGACATTGGCCTTCGACAGCGAGCTGATGAAGTTGGAGATGTTGCCGCCGGGGCAGGAAGCCACGAGTATCATTCCCATCGCCATGGTCCAGGAGATCGAGGAGCCGAGAGCGAGGGCGAGCAGAAAGGTGAACAGCGGCAGCAGTATGATCTGGCTTAAGGCTCCGACGAAGACGGACTTGGGCTTCTTGAAGACTTCGACGAACATTCTCGGCTTGATTCCCAGAGCCACTCCGTACATCACGAATGCGAGAACGATGTTGATGGTGTTCATGCCTCCGGCATTCAGAGTCACGTCGATGCCGTCGATGAGCGAGACGATTTCAGGTTTCATAAGTACGCGTCATTTCAATCGGAGACAAAGATACTATAATTTTTAAATTATCGCCGCCGCGGCCGGACCGACGGTTTGCGCGAACTATGGGAGCCGGTTTCCGCAGCTGCCCCGAGGGAGGCTTTTCCCGAATCTTTCGCCTCGCGAGAGGCAACTGCGGCTGCCGGCGCACAGCTGTCAGCATCGACCTCCATACACCGGCCGCTTTTGCCATTGCCGCCGGCCGCAAATGTCAATATACCCCTCCCCGGTACCGGCTTCTGACGCTGCCCCTGCATGAGCTTTAACAAAAAAATTACAGAATTGTAATGACCTGATATAGAAAGCCGGAAAAGATTATTAAAAATTTTTCAAAAAAATTTTGCAGATTAAATAAATTGTTCTACCTTTGCATTCGGGTTGAGTAAGCGACCGTTCTGGTCCATCAGCCTATTGGTTATTAGTTTTAGTGTTATTAATTATGTGGTTAGTGTGAGTTGTTGCCGCGAGGTACCAACTCATTTCTTTTTATATGCCCTTCTGTCTGTTTTTCATAAGCTGCCCGCATACCTGAACCTGTTCATATAGCGGTGATTTTCATTGTTCTGCCTGTGGCGGGATGTCTGAACTCCAGCGTTTCCGCGTGCAGGTAGAGCCTGTCGGCGGGGGTGCCTCCATAGAGGAGGTCGCCCTTGATCGGCCGCCCGAGCCCGTCGGGATGCGCGGCGTGCACCCTCAGCTGATGGGTGCGGCCTGTCAGCGGCCGGAACAGGATTTCGACCTCTCCGTCAGGAAGCAGTTCGAGGACCTCGTATTCCGTGACGGCCGGTCTGCCCGCCGCCCTGTCGACGATCTGCCTCGGCCTGTCGTAGTAGTCGGCGGACAGAGGGAGCGCGACGGTTCCGCTTCTTGCCCTTCCGAAAGGGGAGTGTCCGGCGCTGAGTCTCGCCCTGTAGGTCTTACGGACTTCGCGTCCGGCGAACTGCGCTTCGAGATCCGCCTTGGCCGTCAGGTTCCTGGCGAACACCATGACTCCGGAAGTGTCCATGTCAAGACGGTGGCAGGAATGGACTTCGCCGTAGTTTTCACGCAGCCGTTCCAGCAGCGACTTCACTCCTGTCCTTCCCGGCACGGAAAGCATTCCCGCGGGCTTGTTCACCGCTATTATGGCGTCGTCGCAATAGAGAATCTCCGGTTCCCGCCCCTCATATTCGCGGTCGAGCGGATTCGGCGCGACCTCCAGCCCCTGCATCATGAAAGTCAGCAGAGGCCCGCATTTGCCGAAGCATGCAGGATAGAAACGGCCGTGCTGGCGTACTTCCGAGGCATGCGCCGCGCCATACCAGAATTCGCCCATAGCGAGCGGCCTGAATCCGTGTGAATATGCATGCTGCAGAAGTTTCGGCGCCGCACATTCGCCGGTTCCTCCGGGAGGCGTCATGCCGCGTGCGGCGAATATTTCCTTGACCGAGAGACATTCCCCGCGGGCGTTCAGCACTCTGTACCGGTCGAAAAGCCAGTCCTGCAGCTGAGCCGACGCCCGGCTTTTCGCGATACCGTCCGGCATGGCCGAAATCTCCGCTTCGCGGCGTCGGAAGTACCCCTGCGGGTCGGTATAATCAAATATGGGAGGGACGAATCCTTCCAATACGGAACGACCTCCGGCGAGTCCGCTGAAGGCATGGAGGCAGCCATGGTCGGTCAGCAGCACGCCGAGCATCTTGCCTTCCGAGAACAGCCCCCTTAGAAACTCCGACCCGTCTATCATGGCCGTCAGCGCGCGAGCGGCGTCTATGACAGACGGATCCGGAACATATCGGAAGGGATAGGTGAACACTCCGCCTAAAGGAATTCCTTGAGTTCCTGCCAGATGCGGTGCACGGGCAGTCCCATGACATTGTATAACGAGCCTTCGATGCGGGAGATGCCCACATAGCCTATCCATTCCTGCACCCCGTAGGCGCCGGCCTTGTCGTAAGGCCGGAAATTGTCGATGTAGCTGTCGATCTCCGCGTCCTCCAGCCGGCAGAACTCGACGAGAGTCGAGACGCTGAAGCATTTCTCCCGCGAGCTGTCGCGCAGGGTCACGGCGGTGACGACCTCGTGCGTCTTTCCGGACAGGGCGTGCAGCATCTCCTCGGCCTCCTCGCGCGAATGCGGCTTCCCGAGCACCCTGCCGCCGATTATGACCACGGTGTCGGCGGTGATGAGAATCTCGTCGTCTTCGAGCGGTCTGTGGAAGCCGTGCGACTTGCCGAGGCTCATGTCGACAGGCACCTGATGCGGATCGGCGCCGGGTTCGGCGGACTCCACGAAACTGTTGCCGGTGTCGACCATGAAGTCGAGCCGCAGGCCTGCGAGCAGCTCCCTGCGGCGCGGGGAATTGCTTCCCAGAATGATCTTCTTCCTGCCCTGCATCTCAATATATCATGTGGAACTTGTCCTCGTCGAAGTTCCACTTGTCCTGGGCTTTCATGATGAGCTCTATGCCCTCGCGCAGGCAGCCGCGTCCGCCGGGCCTGGACGTCACATAGTCCGCCGCGTCCCTGGCTTCCTGCACGGCGTCGGCCGGCGCTATGCCGAAGCCGCACGCCTTCAGCACCTGTATGTCGGGGATGTCGTCGCCGAAGTAGGCGACTTCGGACGGGTCGAGGCCCTGCTTCTCGCAGAAGGCGCGGAAAGTGGCCAGCTTCCCCCTGACGCCGAGATAGAGGTTCTCCTCCTTCACTCCCATGTGCTGGCAGCGGCTGCTGAGGGCGGGCGTGTCCCCGCCGGAGATCACGGCCATCGTGAAGCCCTTGAGCGCCGCCGCCCGCGATGCGAACGAATCCTTGGCGTCCACGGCTCTCACGAGGTCGTCGAGACCGGGGCCCATGGGGAAGATCATCCCGTTGGTGAGCACGCCGTCTATGTCGTAGGCTATGGCCTTTATCTTCTTAAGATTTTGTTCCATTGGGCATTATGTCTGCGAGGTTGAGCGTAGCCCCCTTGGGCTCGGGACCGCCGAGATCTATGGGGCCGAACTGGGCTTCATATTTGGTGATGTTGTCATAGAGCACGTTGAGCAGACGCTTGCAGTGTTCCGGCGCCATCACGATGCGGCTGCCTACCTCCGCCTTCTGCATGGCGGGCATCCTGGTCACGAAGTCCAGAATGAATTCACTTCTTGAATGCGCCACGATCACGAGGTTCGAATAGATGCCCCGTGCAACATCCGGCTTGATTTCGATGCTGAGTTGTTGTTTCTTTTCGTTCTCCATAAAAATCCGTTTGAACCGGCCGGGCCGGCAAGGGACAAATTTAGTGATTAAAGCCTGAATATTTCAAAAAATTCTCCTCAAAAATGACTATCTTCGCGGCCTATGGACATTGACGCAAGATACAACCCCTCGGAAGTCGAGGACAAATGGTATTCATACTGGCTCGAGAACAGATTCTTCCACTCCGAGCCCGACGGCAGGGAGCCCTATACGGTGGTTATCCCGCCGCCGAACGTGACAGGCATACTCCACATGGGCCATGTGCTCAACAACACCCTGAACGATGTGCTGGTGCGCAAGGCGCGCATGGACGGCAGGAACGCCTGCTGGGTGCCCGGCACCGACCACGCCAGCATCGCTACGGAATCCAAGGTGGTGGCCCGCCTCAAGGAGAAAGGCATCTCCAAGGACGACCTCACCCGTGAGGAATTCCTGAAATACGCCTGGGAATGGAAGGAGGAGCACGGCGGCATCATTCTCCAGCAGCTCCGCAAGCTCGGCGCGTCCTGCGACTGGGACCGCACGCGCTTCACGATGGAGCCCGAGCTCACCGAGGCCGTGACCGCCACCTTCTGCTGGTTCTACAGGAAGGGAATGATCTACAGGGGTGTGCGCATGGTCAACTGGGACCCCGTGGCGCTCACCGCGATCAGCGACGATGAGGTGGTGCACAAGGACACGAAGAGCCATTTCTATTACCTGAAATATTTCATCAGCGACGGCGGAGGCCGCCCCACGGCGGACTATGTGACCATCGCGACCACGCGTCCCGAGACAATCATGGCCGATGCGGCGGTCTGCATCAACCCCGCCGACGAGCGCTACCGTCACCTGCGCGGCAAGAAAGTGCTGATTCCCTTGATAGACAGGGAGATACCCATTATCGAGGACAGCTATGTGGAGATGGACTTCGGCACCGGCTGCCTCAAGGTCACGCCCGCGCACGACGCCCATGACTACGAGATAGGCCTGCGCCACAACCTGCCCGTGCTTGAGATCATCGACGACCGCGGCCGCCTGAACGAGAAGGCGCGGATACTTGTGGGCGAGGACCGCTTCGACGCGAGGAGGAAGATAGTCGGAATGCTCGAGGAGGCCGGAAACCTCATCAAGGTCGAGGAATACATATCGCCCGTGGGCTATTCCGAGCGTACCGACGCCGTCATAGAGCCCAAGCTCTCCGCCCAGTGGTTCCTGAAGATGGACCAGCTCGCCGCCAAGGCGCTCGAAAGCGTGGAGTCCGGCAAGATAAAGCTGATACCCGACAAATACCGCAACACCTACCGCCACTGGATGGAGAACGCCCACGACTGGTGCATTTCGCGCCAGCTCTGGTGGGGCCAGCGCATACCGGCATATTATCTGCCGGACGGAAACGTGGTGGTCGAGGAGACTCCCGAACTGGCTCTCGAAGCCGCCAGGAAGAAGGATCCTTCGCTGACCATGGCCGACCTGCGCCAGGATGAGGACGTGCTCGACACCTGGTTCTCCAGCTGGCTGTGGCCCATCTCCGTGTTCGACCCGAAGAGACCCGGACACCCGGAGCACAAGCCCAACAGGGACCTTTCCTACTACTATCCCACCAACGACCTCGTGACAGGCCCGGACATCATCTTCTTCTGGGTGGCCAGGATGATCATGGCGGGCGACGAGTTCATGGACGACGTCCCCTTCCGCAATGTCTACTTCACGGGCATCGTGCGCGACAAGCTCGGCCGCAAGATGAGCAAGACCCTCGGCAACAGCCCCGACCCTCTCGACCTCATAGCCAAATACGGCGCCGACGCGGTCAGGCTCGGCATGCTGCTCTGCTCCTCCGCCGGCAACGACATACTCTACGACGAGTCCCAGGTCGAGCAGGGACGGAATTTCTGCGGCAAGATCTGGAATTCATGGAGGCTCGTCAGCGGATGGAACGTCGACGACAAGGCAGCGCAGCCCGAGGAGGCGCGCATAGCCGTCAAGTGGTTCGACAACCTGCTGTCCCGCACCATCGAGACCGTCGAGGACCATTATTCGAAGTTCCGCATCAGCGACGCCCTGATGGCCGTCTACAAATTGTTCTGGGACGACTACTGCAGCTGGTATCTGGAGCTTGTAAAGCCCGCTTACGGAGCCGCTGTCGACGGCGTCACCTATTCCGCGACGCTGACTTTCTTCGAGAAGCTGCTGAAGCTCATACACCCGATAATGCCGTTCATCACCGAGGAGCTCTGGCAGTCCATGGGGCGCCGCAGCCCCGGAGAGACCATAATGTTCCAGCGCACGCCCGTCGCCGGACCTTACGACACGGCTTTCCTCGACAGCTTCGACGCCGCCCGCGAGACCGTGATGGCGATCCGCGGAATAAGGGCGCAGAAGCAGATTTCGCCCAAGGTCGCGCTCAAACTTTTCATCGACGGAGATTTCAGTGACGAGCTGCTTCCCGTGGTGAAGAAGTTCGCGGGCATCTCCGAGTTCGGAAAAGGCGGCGCCGAGGGCGCGTCGGTGTCCTTCATAGTGGGCACCGTCAGGATGAGCATACCTCTCGAAGGGCATATCGACACCGGAGAGGAGAAGGCTAAACTCCAGGCGGAGCTCGAAAGGCAGCGCAAGTTCCTGGCGTCCGTAAGAGCCAAGCTCGGCAACGAGAAGTTCGTCTCCCGCGCGCCCGAGGCCGTGATCGCAGCGGAGCGCAGGAAGGAGGCCGACAGCCTCGCGCGCATAGAGGCTCTCGAGGAGTCTCTGAAGAAACTGCAATGACAAACTCAAAAACGACGGAGATATGCTTGTATATCCTTTGATGATAGGGGTCTGGGAGATAGTCGCGATAGTCTTCATAATCGTGCTCCTTGTCGGCGGAAAGAAGATACCGGAATTGATGAAGGGCGTCGGCAAAGGGGTGAAGAGCTTCAAGGAAGGTCTCAACGGCATCGAGGACGAGGTCAACAGAAGCGGAGCCCCTTCTTCCGGGCAGGAAAAGGAGGCTTCCAAGTCCGCTGACTCCGCAAAGGGGAAGGGCGCCGGAGACGAATCCGGGACTTCCGCCGCCTGAAGGAGGTGGCCGGGGCCGGCAACAGTGCTGAGATGTCCTTCTGGGAGCATCTCGACGTGCTCAGGGGCGCTGTCATACGCATCCTGATCGCGCTGGCCGTGCTCTCATGTCTGGGGCTCGCGTTCAAGGAACCGCTGTTCAGCGTGGTTCTCGCCCCGGCCGACAAGGATTTCTTCGTCTACCGGCTCGCCGGAATCGATTTCGGCATGAAGCTGATAAATGTCGACATCAGCGCCCAGTTCTTCGCCCACCTGAAGGCCTCGGTCATCGCCGGGCTGATTCTGGCGTTCCCGTATATTGTCTGGGAGATATGGAAGTTCATCGTCCCGGCTCTCTATGAGGCCGAGAAGAAGGCGGTGCGCAGGACTTTCCTGCTATCGTCGGGGCTGTTCTATCTCGGCGCCGCCGTAGGGTATTTCGTGGTGCTGCCGTTCTGCCTGCAGTTCTTCATGGGCTACAGCGTGAGCCCGGATATCGCGAACACCGCCACCCTGCAGTCCTATATGTCGATGTTCGGCTCCCTGGTGCTGCTGATGGGCATAGCCTTCGAATTTCCGTCCGTGATACTGCTTCTGTCGATGCTGGGCGTCGTGGACAGGCCCATGCTCGCGCGCGGCAGGAAATATGCCTTCATCGCGCTGCTCATCGTCGCTGCCTTCATCACCCCCACCGGCGATCCGCTGTCGATGCTTCTGCTGACGGCGCCGCTTTACCTTTTATATGAATTGTCAATCGCCCTATGCTCGTCACGCAGGAACCCCTGATACAGACGCTCGGATGCGTCAACTGGCCGGATGAATTCCCCGACCGTCCCGAAGTCGTGTTCGACATGCGATGCGACGGCGACGAGATTCTGCTGCACTTCCGGGTGCGGGAGGATGTCACGCGGGCGGTGTGCGCGGCCGACAGGGAGCCGGTATGGGAGGACTCCTGCGTGGAATTCTTCTTCGCTCCCGCCGGCGACGGCCTGTATTATAATTTCGAATGCAGCTGCACGGGCAAGCTGTGGCTATGCTGCGGCCGGGGCAGGGAGAACCGCATTTTCCTGCCTGACGAGGCATATTCGGCCGTCAGACGCCGCAGCAGTCTCGGCAGCAGGCCTTTCGGCCTCATGGAAACCGGGGAATGGGAGCTTGAGCTGGCCATACCGGCGCGTGCGCTGGCATTCCACCGGCTGGACAGTTTCCGCGGACTGCGTGCGAAGGGCAATTTCTACAAGTGCGGCAACAAACTGCCGCGGCGGCACTATCTGAGCTGGGCTCCGGTGCGCACTCCGGCTCCCGACTTCCACCGTCCCGAGTTTTTTGACGATATAGTTTTCGACTAAGATGGTTTCGATTGAAGATGTGACTGTGGCCTACGGCGGCTTCGTGCTGCTCGACAGGATAAACTTCCATATAAGCGACAACGACAAGATAGGCCTTGTCGGAAAGAACGGCGCCGGCAAGTCGACGGTGCTCAAGCTGATATGCGGCCTGCAGAGCCCGACCTCTGGCAGGGTTGACAAGCCCTCTGGGCTCGGCATCGGCTATCTGCCGCAGATAATGGAGCATCATAAGGGCAGGAGCGTGCTCGACGAGGCTCTGACGGCCTTCGACACGACGGCCGGACTCGAACGCGAGATAGCCGAGGTCACCAGACAGCTGGAGACCCGCACGGACTACGAATCCGACGAATATTCGGCCCTGATAGAGAAGCTGGGCAGCCTGCATGACAGGCTTGAGCTCAGCCACAGCGAACCCCCGGAAGTTCAGGCCCGCAAGACCCTGCTCGGCCTGGGTTTCCGCGAAGGCGAGCTCGGCCGCATGACCGAGACTTTCTCGCAGGGATGGAACATGCGCATAGAACTCGCCAAGATTCTTCTGCGCAAGCCTCAGCTGATGCTGCTCGATGAGCCGACGAACCACCTCGACATCGAATCCATCGAGTGGCTGGAGGACTACCTGAAGAACTGCCGCTGCTCGCTTCTGATGGTGAGCCACGACCGGCGCTTTCTCGACAATGTGACGGGACGCACCGTGGAGATAATGCTCGGCCACATCCATGACTACAAGGTCCCGTACAGCAAGTACCTGGAGCTTAGGGCGGAACGCCTGCAGCAGCAGACCGCCGCCTATGAGAACCAGCAGAAGATGATACATAAGACCGAGGAGTTCATACAGGCCTTCCGCTACAAGCCCACCAAGTCGAATCAGGTGCAGTCGCGCATCAAGGCCCTCGAGAAGCTCGACAGGATAGAGATCGACGAGACCGACAATGTCCGTCTGACCGTCAAGTTCCCGCCCGCGCCGCGCTCCGGCGACGTGGTGTTCAGGGGGTCCGGCCTCACTGTGGGATACCCCGGGAAAGTCGTGTTCAGCAACGCCGATATCGAAATCAGGAGGGGTGAGAAGGTGGCGTTCATCGGCCGCAACGGAGAAGGTAAGACGACCATGATGAGGGTCATAGCCGGCGAGCTCCAGCCTCTGGAGGGCGAGGCCTGGCGGGGATACAATGTCGAAATCGGCTATTTCGCCCAGAATCAGGAGGATGTGCTCGACAGGAACGACACCGTCTTCTCGACGCTCGACCGCATAGCCGTCGGCGACATCCGCACGAAGCTCCGCGACATTCTCGCCCAGTTCCTGTTCCGCGGCGAAGACATCGACAAGAAGGTCGCGGTGCTTTCCGGAGGGGAGAGGGCCAGGCTCGGAATGGCCAGGCTCATGCTGCAGAGCCACAATCTGCTCGCGCTCGATGAGCCTACGAACCACATGGACATAAAGTCCAAGGACATACTCAAGCAGGCGCTGAAGGCGTTCGACGGCACTCTCGTCGTCGTATCGCACGACAGGGACTTCCTCGACGGCCTCGTGGACAAGATGTACGAGTTCCGCGACGGCCGGGTGACCGAGCATCTGGGCGGCGTAAGCGAATTTCTCGAGAAGCGCAAGATCGAGGATCTCAAGGAGCTTGAGCGCAAGTTCGCACCGGCGGCGCAGCCTTCGGACCGGAAGGACTCCGCGAAGGAGGAAAGGAAGGCCTCCCACGAGGAAAGGCGTCAGGAATCCCGTCAGGACAGGAAGAAAAAGAACAGGATTTCTTATCTTGAGGGCGAAATCGGCAAGCTCGAAGCCGCGATGAAGGACATAGAGACCGTGCTGTCCGCCCCGAGCGAATCGGACGACATAATGGAACTCACGCGGCGCTATCTCGAACTGAAGCGCGAACTCGACGCCAGGACCGACGAGTGGGCCGAACTTATGGAGGACTGACCATGAATACCAAATCAAGACTGCTTTTGACGCTGCTGGCCGTGACGGTCCAGGCTTCCGCGCTGCATGCGCAGATCGCCGAGTACAGCCGCGAGCTGGACGCATTCACGCGCATTGAAGTCTCCGGAGACTTCAGGATAGAGATATCGGAGCAGCCCGGATATTCCGTCGCCGTCTCCGTGGACGACGCGCTCAGGAATTATGTCCAGGCGTATGTGGACGGAGACGTGCTGAAGATATATCTCGATGATAAGAAACTTACGCCCGAAATCCGCCGGCGCTACCGCAGCCGCACCGCGGAGGAACCTGTGCTCAGGGCGTCCGTAGGCATGCCTTCGTCGCTGCGCTCGCTGACGCTCGGAGACAAGGCCGTGCTGGGCGGAGTCACGGGCGAGGTCTTCGCGGCCGATTCGGCGAAATTCTTCCTTTCCGGCGACGCGCGCATCGACAGGCTCGCACTGACGGGCGGCGGATGCGTTCATGTGGCCATGGACCGGAGGGCGTCCGCCGAATTGTCCGCCGAATGCGGCAGCCTGAGCCTCGAGATGGGCGGAAGCAGCCGGATCAGGCTGGACATGCGCTGCGACGAGGCTTCACTGAGGCTTTCCTCCAACAGCTCCGGAGTGTTCGGCTGCGAGAGCGGGAACATCTCCGTCGTCGCGAAGGGAACCAGCCGCGCCATATTCAACGGCAGCGCATCCGCGGTCCAGTATGAGCTTTCAGGCTCTACCGACGTCAACGCCGAGAATCTGAAATGCGTCGACGCCAAGGTGGACATGAGCGGTTTCTGCACCCTGACGGAGTCCGCGAGCGGCAGCCTTTTCCTGGTGATGAGCAACGGAGCGAAGCTGGTCTACAAGAATTCTCCTGTGTTCTTCATCAACTCCATCAGAAATTCCAGCGTAATACGCTATATCGACGAAAGCAATCAGCAAGATGACGGTATTCGACGCACATTGTGACGCCCCCTCTCAGATGTCAAGGCTCAGGGATTACCGCCTCGACAATCCCGATGCGCAGGTGGACTTCCCCAAGATGCGCAGAGGAGGCGTCGGCGCCTCGTTCTTCGCTGCATATGTGCCGGCCTCCCTACAGGGAGAGGATGCGACCAGGCATGCGCGGCGGCTGCTCGACTTGCTCGACGTCCAGATGGCCGCCAATGCGGACATCGCGGCATATGCCAGATGCGCCGGCGGAGTGGTCCGGAACAGACGCGCAGGCAGGATTTCGGTCCTGGCGGGCATAGAGAACGCATCGGCGCTGAACGGCTCACTCGACCTTCTGCGGGAATTCTACAGAAGGGGAGTGCGCTACGTCACCCTGACCCACAGCGCGGACAACGATGTGGCCGACAGCTGCACGGGCAGCGGGCGCTGGGGCGGACTCAGCCCTTTCGGCAGGGAACTGGTGCCTGCGATGAACCATATCGGCATGCTGATAGATCTCGCCCACTCGTCTGACGCGACGATGCGCGAGGTTCTGGGGCTTTCCGCGCATCCGGTGGCCTATACGCACGGCTGCTGCCGCGCTCTCGCCGCGCACAGGCGCAATATTCCGGACGAACTGATACGCGCGATAGCGGATGGCGGGGGGATAGTCTGCATGAGCATCTACCCGTGCTTTCTCGACGACGGATTCGTGAGGACGCTTGAGGCTTCCGGGCTGGAATCTCAGATGTCGGTCGAAGACGAGTTCATCAAGGATCCCGGCAACCCGGCCAAGGCAGCGGCATGGGCGGCCGTCAGGCGCAGGCTTGAGGCGTTGCCTCGTCCGGGGGTGTCAAGGGTCGCGGACCATATCGAACATGCGGTGAATGTCGCCGGCATCGACCATGTCGGCATCGGAACGGACTATGACGGAATAGAAGTCACGGCCGAAGGTCTGGAGGATATTTCGAAGTTCGGCACCCTGCTCGACGAGCTCCGGCGCAGAGGCTTTTCGCGCAAGGAAGTCTCTAAAATCGCCGGTGAAAACCTTCTCAGAGTGCTTAAAATCGTCAGAAAACGCGTTTAACATTTTTGTTATACATTAGAACAAAAATGTTAAAGATATTGATTATAAACGCGCTATTGTCGTAAGCTTATCCGGGGCTGAAAGACGGGTCCAAAAGTGAGATTTAAGTGGCTGCTGCCGCAGCTTGCCCCTCGTGAGGCGGGAATTTCGGGGACAGCCTCCCTCGGAGCAGCTGCGGCAGCAGCCATTGGTCCGGGCAAAACCCAGGCATGACTGCCGCGGCTGGTCTGAGTCAGGCGGTCAGAAGCCGTCAGCATGGTCAAGCGCTTTCGCGTGGTCTGTCAGTTTTCCTCTATGTAGTCAGCGAGAAATTCGAGCGCGGCTTCGGCGAACTGTCTGATGTTGCCGATGCGGCCGAGATTGCAGTTGTAGAGCAGGGTCTTCGTTCCTGCAGGGCCGCTTGCGGCAATCCATACCGTGCCCTCGGGGTAGTGCCCGTCGCCGCCCTCCGCGAGACCGGTCGTGGCGACCGAATAGTCGCTGCCGGTCGCCGCCCTGACGCCTTCGGCCATGGCTGCCGCGACTTCACGACTTACGACGCCGTGTTCCTCTATTGTCGCCGCCGGGACGCCGAGCAGCTTCCGTTTCACCGAGACGGCATAGGAAGTCACCGATCCGAGATAATATTCAGATGAGCCGGAGACTGTCGTTATCAGATGCGAAATCTCCCCTCCGGTACACGATTCCGCCACGCTGAGCGTTCCGCCGCCGTTGCGGAGCAGGGACGCTATCCTGTATTCCACCTTCTCCTTCATTGTTCTGCCTGATTGTCCGGTCCGCCGGAGGCGGTGTCTGTCCGCTCCGCTGCCGGGGTCCCGGTCTCCGCCGGCTCTCCGCCGCTTTCCGGCTGCCGGGGTTCGTCCGCCTTCTGCAGCCGTTTGAGTATGCTGCGGACGATTCCCGGGCCTTCGCGCACGAGTCCGGTGCGCACCTCCACGAGGTCAGCCCCCGCGGCCAGCGCTTCGATCACCTGTTCGGGCGTGTCGATATGGTTGTTCGCGATTACCGGAAGTCTGCCGCCGGAACGCTCGCGGATCAGTTTCAGCTGCTCCAGTTCGCGAGTCTCGATGCCGTCCACGTTGTTGAGCATGCAGTAGTCCACGAGCTCCTCCACCTGGCCGGCCGTGAGCTCCTTTGGAATCTTGAGCACGACGGGCCTGTAGACGGGTTCCGCAATCCTTGCCTCGAGCATGGAATCTATCGGGTCCGTCGACAGGTCGTCCGGAAGTTCGACCACGAAGAAGTCGCAGAAATCGTAGGCCAGGGTGAAGGCCGTGAGATAGTCTGCCCTTATGCAGGCGGCGAGAATATTATGCTTCGGGTCCTTGTAGAGGTTCTGCAGGGCCCTCCTTATGCCGTCGGCGTCCATGGGCCCCATTTCCACGAAGCTGAAGCCGAGGCTGCCGAGGTCGTTGTAAAGCTCGCCGTGTATGTCCAGTCCGGCTCCGAGTCCTATCGGATGGTTGAACTGTATTCCGAATACCTCCTTCTGCAGCCTGGTCGGCCGGCTGCCGTACAGCCAGCGGGTGACCGTGCGTCCGAGGGGGAGTCTGCCGATGAGCCTGAAGTACCTCAGGCTGACCATCGACGCCCTGTCAAGCTCCATGCGGCGCGCGAAAGGCTTTATCAGAATATCGTAGACGCTCATCAGGGAGCAAAGATAATCATTATTTCAATTCCTGATAGGTGTTGTCGTCGTAGAACACCACGACCTTCGTGATTCTGCGGGCCTCCGGCGAGGCGTACTGCTCCGTCCTGAGTTCCGGTAGGCCTTCTGCCTCCGTCCCCGAGCGCACTGACCTGCCGGATGCCGTTTTCGCGCGTCCGTCGTTCTCCGCAGCTTCCGCAAGGCTGCCATAGTCCGCCGCGCGAGAATGCGATATTCCGACCGGCATATCGGAGAAGAGATCATTTTCCTCTTCTCGCGGGCTTATCTCCCCGGCTGCGGCTGTTTCCCTGCCTGCGGACGCTGCCGAGGTGATGGCCACGAAGCTGTCGGGTGCGGGGGAGTTTCCGTACATGCGTCCTTTGCCCGTTATCAGCCAGCTAAGGTTGAGAGTGGGGTAATGCCGTGCTATGCTCGAGAAGAATTCGAACCCCGGCTTGTTGCGTCCCGAGAGGATATGGGAGATGCTCGCCCTTGCGACACCGATGGTGTCGGCGAACTGCGACTGGCTGATGTTCTCGGCGAGCAGAAACTGCTTCAGGCGTGTGTTCATATTGTGAATGGCTGTGTCACAAATGTAATCACAATTCTTGAGGTGAGCAAGTTTTACACATGTAAACAACGGGAGAAATGTTGAAACATTGTTCATAACAAATGCTACGAAAGATTTTGTATAACATAAGATAAATATCTGATTAAAATAACTTTATAAGTCGAATCGTGCGTTGTGGAACTGTACATTCACGAAATTTTACAAATTACAGCGGGAAAACCATGAAAAATACCGTTTGATAAAATGTGTAAACCTCTGATTTTTCGAACATAACACGATAACAAAAGCATTGATAAGCCAGTCTTATTTTACAAAAATACAAAAGAAAGCTCAGGTCATCGCATTCGGGCAAATTTTACAATTTCGCACACTACAATTTACTATTTCAAACAACTATTCAGAAATGTAAACAATGCCCGGAAAGAAATCTGACTACAAAACCGCTCGCAATTTGTTATAGTCTTAAACTTCAATTATTTTTGCAAACTTTTGAGAGATGGACATGATACCTGTCATCAGAATCGAGGATTATTCATACGAGCTGCCGGAAGAGAGAATCGCCAAATATCCGCTTGCGGAGAGGGATTCCTCCAAGCTGCTGATATACAGGGACGGAGCCATACGCGACAGCGTGTTCCGCGATATCCCCGGCGAACTGCCTGCCGGTTCGGTCATGGTGTTCAACGACACCAAGGTCGTCCCCGCGCGTCTCTTCTTCAAGCGTCCGACGGGGGCGCATATCGAAATATTCTGTCTCGAACCGGACACTCCGTCCGAATATGACCGCAATTTCGCGTCTGTGGGCTGCTGCCGCTGGAAATGCGTCATCGGCAACGCAAAGCGCTGGAAGGACGATGTCCTGGATTTCGACGCCGGAGGCACCGAAGCTGCGGGCCTGGAGCTTCAGGCTTCTCTCGTCGCCCGCGACGGCCGGACCGGAGTCGTGGAGTTCCGCTGGAAAGGAGAACTCCCGTTCTCTTCCGTGCTGGAGCTCTGCGGACAGGTGCCCATACCTCCCTATCTGAACCGCGGCACCGAAGCCATAGACCTGGAGCGCTACCAGACGCTCTACGCCAGGTTCAGAGGCTCCGTGGCCGCGCCGACGGCCGGTCTGCATTTCACTCAGCGCGTTCTCGACGAGATAAAGGCCTGTGGCGTCGATATTGAGAATGTCTGCCTTCATGTGGGCGCGGGCACCTTCCTGCCTGTGAAGACCTCGCTGATTTCGGAGCACCCCATGCACCGCGAACCTTTCTCGGTGAGCCTGGAATTGCTTAAGCTGCTGCGCGACACCAGCCGGCCGGTCGTCGCAGTGGGCACCACCTCGGTGCGCACTCTCGAATCCCTCTATTATGAAGGTGTGTCCCTGCTCCGGACCGGCAGGCCCGCCGAAATCGCCCAGTGGGCGCCGTACACCGAAGAATACCCCTACAGCCGCGCGGAGGCGCTGGATGCCATAGTGCGCCACCTCGAGGATCATGGGCTCGACCGTCTGGTCACGGGAACGCGCATAATCATCGTGCCGGGTTTCCGCTTCCGCGTCACCGACATGATGGTCACCAATTTCCATCAGCCCCAGAGCACGCTGCTGCTGCTGATTTCCGCCTTCGTCGGCGGAGACTGGAGGAGCATATACCGCCATGCTCTGGACGGCGGCTACCGTTTCCTGAGCTATGGCGACAGCTCGCTGCTGTACCGCCGCGACAAGTAATACCCCAAGCATGAACGATATGGACAATGAATATCAGGATATAGCTCCGTATAGCGACGAAGAGGTGGCCAGGGTGCTCTCGCGTCTTGCCAGAAACCCTTTCCTGCCCGTAGTCTCCAAGTTCTTCTTCCCCGACGAACCGTTCGACACCCTCAGGAAGCTGCTCAAGGACATCCGCACCATAGACCAGTTCCAGGAAGTGGTCATGTACAAGGTCGTCGCGGCTGTAATCGAACGCAGCACCTCGGGTTTCAGCTGCGACGGTCTGGAGAACATACGGCGCGACGGCGGCTTCCTGGCCGTGTCCAACCACCGCGACATAATACTCGACCCGGCTCTCGTGCAGTGGACGCTGTATGCCAACAAGCTGCCCTTCACGGAAATATGCGTGGGAAGCAATCTTCTGGAGGGCAACCGCATGGTCTCCGACCTCCTGCGCTCCAACCGCATGATCAAGGTCATCAGGGGCATTTCGGCCCGCGAGCTCTATCTTTCGTCGCAGCTCCTTTCGAGGTATATCCGCGACACGGTGACTTCCGGCAGGAGCGCGGTGTGGATAGCGCAGAAGGAAGGCCGCACCAAGGACGGCCGGGATATGACCGAGCAGGGGCTGCTCAAGATGTTCGACATGAGCGGCTCGGGCGATTTCCTCGAGGATTTCGACGCTCTGCACATCACCCCGATGAGCATCTCATACGAATATGAGCCCTGCGACATACGCAAGGCCCGCGAGCTGCTGATCTCGCGCAGCAGGAAATATGTGAAGAAGAGGATGGAGGACACCCACAGCATTATGTCCGGAATCAAGCAGTGGAAGGGCGGAGTGCATCTGAACATAGACAAGCCGCTGACGCGCGGCGAAATCGAGCTGGCCTCGGCATGCAGCCGCAATGACCGCTACCAGACCATCCGCCGCACCCTCGACCTGCGCATCATACGCGGCTACAAGCTCTGGAAGACCAACTACATGGGCTACGACCTCATGAACGGCAGCGGCAAGTACCGCGGAATCTACAGCGAAGCCGAGCTGGAGGCGTTCAAGGACTACACCGAACGCAAGCTCGACAAGGTGGAACGCAGCCTCGACCGCGATGAGCTCAGGAAGATATTCTGGCAGATATACGGCAATCCCGTGGCCGCACGGGAGGAGGATCTTGAATAAGTTTATCGATAAATATGCATCTGCAATGAAAAAATTGTTCTATCTACTGGCAGGACTGGCGGTTCTGACCATTGCCACCGGCTGCAACGGCAGGCTCGACGACGAAGACTACTATGTCGAGAATCCCAACTGGTATGTCGAGTATGACGGAAGGACGGTGTATCCTGACCACAGCTATGTCGATTATGTGGGGGTCACCGTCACTGCCGGGCATGAAAGCTATCTTGTCGGCTGGGTGACCGTCGCCGAACTGGAGGAAATGGGAATTTCGGGCGCTGTCGGCTACTGGACCGACATCTACGCCGAGTGGCTCGACGCCCTTAACGACAATCCCTATGGAGAAGTGTATGACTGGGATTATTATTCCTATACCGGCAGCAACATTGTGGAATTCTCTGATGATTTCAAGACTGACCAGCCGTGCGTCGCCTTCATTTTCAGCGTCTATAGCTGGGGCACCCCTACAGGCTCGTATGCCGTTTCCGAGCCGTTCTATCCGGGCCAGCGCGTAGACTGGTAGCGCTTCCGTCCTGAGACGGGAAGCAGCACGGATGACAAGCGGCATTCTACATCGGGTCGGCCCTTCCTGGCCGGCCCGATTTCGTTTATAAATGAAAGGAGATTCTCCGGTTTCTTTATAATCTGTTTGTCTGCTATAAATATTACAATCAATCCGCAATTTAATAAAATTTTTAATTTTGAATTTGCGCCGTGGAAGGATGACTGTCCGGTGCGGCTTTTTCGATGCCGTTCTTTCGTAATGGACTGAAATTAAGCGATAAAAGCTTCCCGAGAATATTCGATGAGGCCTTCGTTCCGGGGTTCGTGGAAGGCTGAAGGGAGTTTTGTTGATAGTTTTCTTAAAGAATTTTGCCTGAAAAGGCAGATTGTTTAATAAAATTCTTTACATTTAAGGTCGGCAAAATTTTTATACCTCTATATTATATCAACAAAATTTAAAGTCTATGAGAAATCAAGTACTTTATTCCATTATCGGTGTGGCTGCGCTGTTCCTCGTGAACGCCTGCCAGAAGGAGGTAGTCAACCCCCCCACACTTAAGATCCCGACGACAGAATTCACGGCCGATGCCGCTGGCGGAGTCGTGACCGTGAGCTACACCCTGACCAACGGAGTGGAAGGTTCCAAGCCCAGCGTCGATCCCGTCGCGGAATACAAATGGGTCGAGGACATCGCCGTCGAGACCAAGGCCATCAAGGTGACCGTGGCCAAGAACGAGACCACCGAGCCCAGAACTGCCGACTTCACGGTCAGCTATCCCGGAGCCGACAATGTCGAGTTCACGATCAACCAGGCCGCGGCAGGCGCTTCGTCAGAGTATGACTATGAGTATACGGTCGCTGCATTTATGGGCATGCTGTACGAAGAAGCCGAGACCTATGATAACTATCAGATATACATGAGCAGCCTGCCTCTTACTGCCGAGGGCGGATTTGATCTGACCGCTGTCAATTACACTTTCGACCTATATGCGAATGCCGGAACCAAGGGAGCCTTCCCCGCAGGCGAATATGTCCTTGGGGAAGGAAGCACCCCCAATACGATAGGAAAGGAGTGGTCGAGCTACACAACCGACGGTTATGAAACCTCCATCACCTTCACCGAAGGCACGATGGCAGTGTCGATAGATGGCGAGAATTATGTTTTCGACGTAATCCTGAAAGATGACAATGGTGAGACTCATCATCTTACTTACACCGGGCCGGCATTTGAGGTCGGCGGAGATGAACCTTCCGATGAGGTGAACTATGATTTGTCATATTCACATTATTCGTTCACACCGTTCATGGATGCGGACAATTATTTCATAGAACTTTCCGACAAGCCTTTCGATGAAGACGGAATTAGAACTGACGGAGCGACCGTGGTTAAGTTCGATTTCTATGCAGCTTCAGGCAGTGACGGCGTGTTCCCTGCAGGTACATACGAGTATACCGATGGCTGGGGCGCCAATCCCGGCACATTTGGAGCCTCGTCCTATATCTATACCGCCGACAGCGAGATGATACATTTTGATGAAGGTTCGGCAGAGGTGTCCAAAGATGGTGATGACTATGTCATCGAAGCCGTGCTGGTAGGGGAAGACGGACTTACATATAATGTGCATTTTACAGGGTATATAGGTCCCGAGGCTGTCGAGACTGAAGGTGATTTTGAGATAACGGTCAGCAACATTACCGCGGAATCGTTCACCTACAGCATAGTGCCTGCCGACAAGGATATGACATATTTCGCATTCTTCTCCTCCAGAGAGATGCTTGAGCAGATGCAGGTGATTGTAGGCGATGTTCTTGACGAGGATGCTCTCTATAATATGGATAAGACTTATTTTTATCCAGACCTCTTCGACCTGTGTACCTATACCGGCGATTTGAAGGATGCGGAAGGCCCGGCGACTTCAAACACTGAGATGATAGTGTACTGCTATGGGGTAAATCCCGATACTCAGGAGAAGCTTACGGATGTGTATTACGAAGAGTTCACCACTCTCGGGCTGCCGGCGGTGATCACCCTTGACGAGGATAGAATTGAGGCCGGAGCTGACGGCTACAATGGAGGGGTTTATTATATGACTGGCGGGGATTTCGGCGACGGCGCCATTTCTGCCATAGTTCAATATGACGCTGCTGGCTGGCTTTCTGCTACCGTAGACGAGGTTGAGAAATATATTTCAGTAACTGTCACTCCCAATACGACTCCGTTTGAGCGGACGGCGACTATCACAGTGACTCATCCCAGCGTCGAAGAGTCTGCAGTCATCACTGTTGTTCAGGATGCGGGAGAGTTGATTCTTACTGAGAATCCCAACTGGAAGGTATCCTATGGCGGAAAGGTTGTCAATGGTGGTGAAGTCATAGATCTTGCTGAAGTGACGGCCTCCGGCTCCGAGACATATGCATCCCCGCTTTTTGTCTCAAAGGCTGATTATGACTCCAAAGGACTTGAAGAGGTCATAAAGGAGGATTATCTCTATTGGAAGTCTATGATTGATTATTATGCCGGATATTATTCATGGTCTGATTTCATCTCCAATGAATCCGGCCGATGGCTGGTGGAATATCTGGAAGATCCGTCCATTGAGTATTATGCTCTTATCTATGGCCTTGAATCCGATGGCACTCTGACTGGAAAGTATGCTCTTTCCGAACCGTTCCATCCTGAGGAGATAGAAGTCGACGAGGGGTATGGCAAGTGGATAGGAACCTGGAGAATCGAAGATGCTTCCGGCGTAGGTTATGACGTGACTATTTCAGAGGGTATTGCCGGTATGACCTATCAGATGGCAGGATGGCAGGAAGAGGACATCATGAGCTTGTATGGCGAAACATATTCGGTGCCTCTCGAGTATGATGCCGAAAGCGGAAATCTTGTGTTTAAGGCCGGAGAAGTTGGTACCCTTTATGGTTATTACCCGGTATATTTCCTTGGAAGCATGATTGAAAGTGGTTTAGTGTCTGGAAATTATGACATTGCTTCAGCTGCTTTCGGTGTGGACGAGAATACAGCGACGGTTAATGCCGCCGATGTTCCTCTGTCAGACGGTTCTGTTTTCCGTCCTGAAACGATGCAGATATTCCTCTTCGACGGTTCGGGATGGTATTCCTGCAGTGACATTGAAAATCTGCCTGCGTTCCCTATGACCATGACCAAGGTAAGTTCTTCAACCGCCAGTGCATCGCCAGCATCCGTTCCGACATTCAGGAGTTCTTATTCGGATGGAGATCAGATCAAGAGGGCGCGTAAACTCGAGCCTCTCCAGCTTGGCGGGTTTCAGAAAGGCCAGGTAAGGAAGTAATCGACTTCCATGCAAGATTCAGGTCGGGCGTCAGCCCGACCTGTTTTGTGTTTATGGCTCAGGGCGTGAGGTGCTGTCAGATGTCATTGACTGGTGTGTGTCGGCAAGTACACTGTTTGATATAGGGTTGAAAAATGGCAGTACGGGGCCGATTTCAATAAGTGTTTCAGCAGGTTCTTTTAAGGCATATTCGCTGATTTTCGATGCATATTGATAGGATTGAAGCCTGCGCTTGTCGCCGCGGGCCGTGAGCCTGCCAAGGCTGAATTGAACCCCGCCCCGGATTGCCGGAAACTGAAATTCATTTGCTACGCCGGCATGTCATATGGTGCGATGGAAGCGGTGCAGCTGCGTCTGATGGAACCATTTTCCTTCCATCAGACGCAGGGGCCGATGTTCTGCATTGCTGCATGGCATGGAGGTGAACCAGATGATTTTCATTAAGCTGCTGACGATTTATATATGCCGATCATTCAAAGCCGATATTGGGACAAGGTATGCTCTCCCGGGAGTGATTCTGAAATTATGTATGTGCGCTATGTTTCCGAAACATATTGAGCAGCAGTCATTTGCGCTTCGCTATTGCTCCCAGGTCGGCCTCCGGAAGGCGACTTGGGAGCAATATGTTTCCCGAAAACACCTCTCCAGATGCCTGGAAGGCCGTTTTTGCAAAACTCGCCGCTCACAAGTATTTTGGAAACACGGGTCGACATTGACATCATTGCCGGAAACTGAAATTCATTTGCTACGCCGGCATGTCATACGGCCCGATGGAAGCGGTGCAGCTGCGTCTGATGGAAGCATTTTCATTCCATCAGGCGCAGGGGCCGATGTTCTGCACTGCTGCATGGCATGGAGCTGAACCAGATGATTTTCATTAAGTCGGCGACGATTTACATGTGCCGATCATTCAAAGCTGGCAGCCGTACAAGGTATGCGCTCACGGGAGGCTTTTATACCGCCTCCCGTGAGCGCATACCTTGTACGGCTCTGGACAGGTTGAATCTGCCTTTGTCCGTCGCGTCTTCCGCCGAGCGTCTGTGCATGCCCACGATGCACTGGCTCCCGCCGCAGTGGTTCGCTATCTGACTGATTTCGGCGCTCGGCGGCGACTGGCGGGCAAAGAAACATAAAAAAGTGACGGAAGTTTCTTATCGAAGCATGGAAATATGACAACCGCTGAGCAACTTTGTCCCGTGCCGTCCGTTCCGCCGCTTCGTCATGTCCGGAAGGTCGTTTCCTCCATTGTGGCCGGTTCCGGATTCGCGACGACGGACCTGAATCCGCGATAGCCGTGAACGGTGCTGCCGGCACGAATGTTCAACCAAAAACTGTACGACTATGGAAATTTCAACACCTGTCTATGTGAACCCCCTGTCGGACTCGGGGTTCAAGGCTATTTTCTGCGACCCGGAGAACAAGCGCGACCTCATCGCCATGCTGAACGTGTTCCTTCGTCCGGCGGGCAGACATGTGGAGGATTTGGAGTATGCGACGACGGAGCTGCCCGGGGTGACACTGTCGAACAAGGCGTCGCGCGTTGACCTGCGGTGTACGGACGAGACGGGCCGGAGGTTCATCGTGGAGGTGCAGCGCAGCGCTCAGCCGCGCTTCTTCCGCCGCTGCGTGTACTACGCCTCGCGGATCTACGCTTTAGGGTCCGAGCGAGGTGACGGGCAGAGGTACGAACTGCTGCCGGTGTACTTCGTGGCTCTGACGGACCGTGACTTCGGCTTCGAGAGGAGCAGGCGCGAGTGGAGGGAGCACTACACTTCGGTGTACACATTCAGGGAAAAGTGCACGGGGCAGGAGGAGGATGAGACAATTTCGATTATCTTTGTGGAACTGAACCGTTTCGGGAAGGTGCGTTACGAGGAGTGTGCGACGGACGAGGAGCGATGGTGCTGGACGCTGAAGAACATGGCCGGGATAGGGCGGTCGCCAGATGAGGCCGGAGCCACGCTGATGCTGCTTCCGGAGCTTGAGCACCTTCTGGAGTCCGGACGGATAGCCGGGTTCAGCAAGGACAAGAGAGCCAAATACGATGCGGACATGATAACGGAGATGGACTATCAGAACATACTCGCCACTGCGAGGGAGCAGGGGCATGATGCCGGATTTGCTGAAGGCGAATCCAAAGGCCATGCGGCCGGATTTGCCGAAGGAAAGCTGGAGGTTGCCAGGAAGCTGCTTGCGTCCGGAATGTCCGGAGAGCAGGTCGCGGAGTTAACCGGCCTGACGGCCGAACAGCTGGAGAAGCTGAATTAGAATCCGACAGGAATAAAGCTCTTGAGTGCCGGGGCGAGCCCTGCTGACGCTGTCCCGGCGCAGTTGTCGCGGATGGTCCTCGACAAACAAGCTGTCGCCATGGTCCGACCGTTCTGCAGAACTTCAGACCCGATAGAACGGATTTGTTATATTTCCGAAGGATAAACCGACAAAGATTTACGAATCGTCAGCGAATGAGGGAAAAATCGGAAATAATTGAAGTGTAGGCATACAAATATTTGTCATTCAACGGATTGTTCCGTATCGCCATTTATCCGGAATTATTTCTTTAGTTTAATAAATTTCTTTATTTTTGAGCCATTAAAACATTTATCAACAAAATTTTTTGAGTCATGAGAAAATCAATGTTTTATTCCATGCTTGGCATGGCGGCCCTGTTCCTCATGAACGGATGCCAGAAGCCGGCAGAGGAAGCTCCTGATCCGGTCATCAATCTTGATGTGACTGAAGGCAGGTACGAAGTTCCCGCCGCAGGAGGAGAGGTTAAGATCGCTTACTCCGTAGAGAACCCCGTCGAGGGAGTTTCTCTCAAGGTTTCAGCCGCACCCAACGACTGGGCTACGGGTTTCAAGGCTGACGGTACGAATATCATTGTCAATGTCACCCCCAAGCTCGATCTCGATGCCGAAAGGTCAGTAGAGGTCACAGCATCCTATACGGGAGCCGTTGATGTCACCTTCACTCTGGTGCAGGTGCCCGACGACGCTAGCAAGCGTCCTTCGCTCAAAGTCGAGCCTTCCACCTATGAAGCCGCTGCGGAAGGCGGTACCGGTTCAGTGAAGTATACTCTGACCAATCCCGTCGAGGGCGCCGAGCTAAGCGTGGCTCTTGCCGATGCGGAGGACAGCTGGGTCAGCAACCTTGCCATAAATGAGACCGACGGAACCGTGACTTTCGATGTAGCGGAGAATACGACCGTCAGAGAAAGGTCCGCCGTAGTCAATGTAACTTATACTGCCCTTTCCAATCCTGTAAGCTTCACCATAGCGCAGTCTGCCCCTGAGGAAGCATTCAAAGTGAATGACAATTGGACTGTAAGCTATGGCGGACGCGACAATGATCCTGAATATGGTGTTACCGACTATATAAATGTCGAATCATCGGACGATGAAAGGTATTTCGTGGCTGTGTTCGATAGGGCAACATTCGATCAATATGGTATAGCGACCGTCGCCGAGAATTCTCTCTCAAATAATATCGCATTATATGGCGAGGATCAGTTCCTGCAGTATCTTACCTATGTAGGAGAGGCATCTGTTGCATATGTGCCTTTCGATGCCGGAGTCGAATATGTTGCGATAGCAATTGGTGTAAGCGACGATTGTGATCTGACAGGCCTTTACAAGGTGTCCGAACCGTTCGAACCCGAGGAACTCGAAGCTTCCGAGGCATACAATAAATGGATCGGAGACTGGAAGTTTGTCGGAGCGAACAACGCCGAATTCGATATCACGCTCTCTGCTGCATCTCCTGAGGTTTCATATACCATGACCGGATGGATGCCCGATGCATTCACGGAGGAGATACCTGTTACGGTTAATTACGATAGTGCGACCGGCTCATTGATCTTCGACTCCAACATGGATCTTGGAGGAATTGTAACTCAAGGCGAACAATGTACTTTAGGATTCTATGGTATCGCCAATGCTTCTGGCAATCAGACCGTGCTTATCGGCTATGATATTGCAACCGCAACTTTGGGCGCAACCGAAACTGAAGCGACTGTCGTTGGACATACCCATCAACTTTCGAATGGTGCTACAGGAGAGATATTCAATATGCAGTACATAGGTGTTCCTGATGATCAGGCATCATCAAGTGTTTGGGTGTACTATGATCAGAATTTAGTTCCTACGTTCCCTGCTACCATGACCAAGGTCGAGACAAGCGGAACAAGCATGTCGGTGGGCGTTCTGAAGGATATCAGGGCACTTGACAAGCAGATCATGGCTTCTGCCAGTGGTAAAATCAATACCCACAGGATGCTTTCTCCCAAGATGGCAAGAATCGCAAGATAATCCTCTTGCTTTCCATACCATGATGACAGGCCGGGCCGCTTTTGGTCCGGCCTTGTCTTGTAGTTGTTCTCGATCCGGCTTGTCTTTGGCGGCCTGGAGGGAAACAGGCGGAAGGTCTCCGGACCGGGCGGTCGGCCTCGGCGGCTGCCGAATGCGTTTCGGCCCTCCAGTCACTTAGGACGCCAAAGCTTGTTGCAAAAGCGTTCAATGAATTTTCCGCTCATAATACAAGCAATGTTGATAAGATTTTTTATTTTTATGACAGCAAAAAATTCCATCAACTAATTATAGTATTATTATGAAGAACAAATCGTTTTTTGCGTCCGTCGCCGGACTTGCGGTGCTGTTCCTCGTGAACGCATGCCAGAAACCCGCGATGGAAGAACCGAGCATCATGCTTAGCTTGAGCTCCGTTCCCGTGACGGCCGAAGGAGGGGACTTCGACGTCGCGTTCAAGGTTTCCAACCCCCCCGCAGATAACGGAGCCGTGACCGCAGAGCTTGCGGATCCGAACGCGGCGGAGTGGGTGACCGGTCTCACGGTCAACGAGGAGAAGTCCACTGTCGAATTCCATGTGGAGCCTAGCAAGACACCTGAGCAGCGGACGGCCGAGGTGACAGTGTCCTGCGCGGGAGCCGAGGATGCCAGCTTCACGATCGTCCAGGAACCCGGCGTGCCCGATCCCTTCACCTTCACGCTCAAGGACAAGTCCTTCAAATCCGTAACCTTCGACCTGATTCCCGAAGACAAGGACATGTACTATTTCACGGCGTTTACGACCCAGTCATATCTCGACGCCTATGGGCTGACGACGGACGAAGCCCTGTATCAGGACGACATCGATTACTATGGCAGCAATTTCGGCAACAATCTCGCGCAGGGCGACCAGACGGACATCACCTACGACGCCAGAATCATCCCTGCGACGGACTATGTCGCCTATGTCTACGGAGTGGATCCTGACTCCTATGAGAGGCTGACCGACATAGTCTATCTGAAGGTCACCACGGACCAGGTCGAGCTGGTTGACGTCGATTTCTCCATAGATGTCGTCAAGGACGGAGCCGGCTTCACCTTCTCGGTCGATCCCGGGACCTACGACGGCTATTGGAACGCATTGTGCGTGGAGACGGCTTCTCTGGATCCGGAGGTATCGCTCTTCGAGCTGGTAAGCTCCGCATGGAACAACCAGGCCGCCGCCTATTTGAGCTATGGCTATGCGCCAGAGGTGATTCTCGAGCAACTGTGTCTGAAAGGCGCCAACGGATCTCTGTCTTTCCAGAATATCAAGCCTGAAACTGCTTATACCGTCATAGTATTCGCTGTCAATTCGGATGCGTTCGCAAGTTCGGAGCCTGCTGTGGTGGAGGTGACCACCGGGGCGGTATCCGCATCGGACAATGAGATCGAGGTTTCCGTTGACAGGGTAAGCGGCAGTACCGCCATGCTCCATATCGCCACGAGCAATGATGACCCCTATGGCTTCATGATTCTTGACGCCGTATCCGTGGATGGCATGAGCGACGAAGAGATTCTTGCGGAGCTTATCGCCGGCAATGAGTTCTATACCAATGAAGGTCCGCTTGATACGAAGTTCACCGGGATGGAGCCGGAACATTCATACAAGGCCGTAGCCTTCGGATACGAAGCCGGTGAAGCGACGACAGGCCTGTCCAGCTGCGATTTCACCACGACGGCAGGCGTAAGCGGCAGCATAGACTTCGAACTCCGCTTCGATGATTACTATGACATTGCAGCGACTGCGGATGCGCTCACCGCGGCAGGCTACGCCGAGGACGGAAAATATGTCGCATCTCTCGCGGCGGACGCTGACTGTCTGATGCCCGTGACGCCCGTTACCGATCCCGAGGTAGGCACCTTCTACTATGTCATCCTGTCGGATCTGCCCGGCAATCATGCCGACGATGACACCTACCTTAACTTCCTGATGTCAAGCGGCAACAGTATGGATGCAACATACTACCGTCTGCCTTATGATTCGCCCATGTTCGCCATAGGCGTGGCGTTCGACGACTTCGGCCAGCCCGGACCCGTATGGAAGAGCGATTCGTTCACATTGACTGAAGACGGAGTCTCCGATCCTCAGGGATTCGTGGATTACCTGTATCCTCCTCTCAAGTCCGCATCCGCGCTCCGCGCCGAGACGCCCAAGGCGGCGGCCGCTATCGGCAGCATCGACGCTTCACCCGAAGCGGAACATTTCGCGCCCGTTGCGATTGAAAGGCAGCCCGCAGTCTACAATGGTGGCGAGGCGGTCATAAGCTACCTTCCCGCCAGAGGGAATCTGGCAGGGACGGACGCGATGCAGCTTGAAGCCGGCAAGACCGGCAGGCTTGTGCGCAAATAGCACCACGCGCGCGTTCCCTCGTGGATAAGGGAAACCCCGGAAGTCCAATCGGGCTTCCGGGGTTTCTTCTGTTATATGCGCCTGCTTTCTAAAGCGAAGCTATCAGCGAGAGGTTGATGCCGGTGTATGCCGGGGTGAATCTGCATACGCCGCCGGAGCACATGTAGCCTTCGCGGAAGCGGCCGGCATTGATCGCACAGCGTATCTTGCCGCGCGAGTAGCTGACGCTGCCGCTGGGGTAGTGGGTGCCGGTGTCACCGTAGTTCCACATGTCCTGGACGGCGACGCTCCAGTTGGGAGCGAAATTGTATTCGAGCAGGACAGCGGCCCAGTTTCCGTGGTCGTTGAGGTCGCCGAAGAGGTGCTGCAGCTCCATGCGCAGCGAATTCTTGCGGTCGAAGCGGTAGGTCATGTCGGCCACTATAGCGTGGGAGTTCAGGATGTCCTCGCCCTGCAGCTGTGTGCGTTCGTTGTAGGTCTGCCAGCTGTAGAGCAGTATCAGCTTGAAGTCGCGTCCGAACCAGCGTTCGATGTCGAGCGTGAGGTCTCGGAAGAGAAGCGGATCCTCTCCGTCGGTGATCTGCTGGCTTTTATACCAGCTCGAGAAGTTCGCATGCACCTTCATGCCTTTCCTGCCGCCGATCGCCGTGCCCCTGCGGAAATTGTAATAGAGGTCGGCTTGTCCTCCGATCTCGTCGCTTTGTGCGCTGTAGGGCTTGAGCGACGCGAGCATGTAGGTGTGCTGCTGGGTCAGAGCGGGCACATAGTTGATGTAGGTGTACATGTCGCTTTCGTTGCGCAGTCCCTGGAAGAACGGGTTGTCGAGCTTGCGGAAAGTCAGCAGGGCGCCGAAGCCGCCGCCGGTGTAGCTCATGTCGACCTGTATGGCCCTGCTGCGCCCTTCGTTGAGCTGATTGTAGAAGGCGGGGTCGCTGTTGCGGTCCACGTATTCCCCCTTGATCTGGAATCCGTCGTAGCCGAGCAGCAGGCGGCCGGAGTATCCGGTGGAATGCGGAGACCACGAGGGGTCGGCATTCGAAGGCTGGGCCTCGTATTTGTCGACAACGCTGCCTTCTAGGACTATGCTCATCCTGTCCATGTTCAGCAGCCTCGACAGGGAGAACGAAAGGTCAGCGCCGGAAACCATGGCGTCGGAGTACTCCCTGATATCGCGCACACGGCCGTAGAGCCCCCTGACATTCAGGAAGTCTCCGAAGTTGTATGCGGCGCGTATTCCCTGAAGGGCGTTGTTGACACCGAGTTCGCGGTCCTCGTAGGTCCTGAACAGCAGCCCGCTGCCGAACTGCTCGTAGAGACTGCCGACCCGGATGTCCCAGCCGTTGGATGCGAATCCTACATAAAGGTCGTAGGTCAGGAAATTCTGTCCGGAGAGAGTCCCGCTGAAGTAGCCGGTGAGAGCGGGAAGATAGCCTTCGAGCTGGACTCCGGCGGTAAAGCCGCCTTTGGCGTAGTCGAGCTTGAGGTAGTTGTTGGAGCCGAAGCGGCCTTCGGGTGCTGTCGCTCCCGTGGCGGCGTCGTCGAAGTAGTAGGTGGTGTTGGTCTCGAAGCTGGCGGAGAGGCTGCCTCTGTCGTCAGAACCGGCATGGAGCGCGGCTGACGGCAGTAACAGCAGCCCGAAAACGCACAGCATCGTCGTGCGATGTGTTTTCATTTCAGATCCTCCTTCATTATTCCTGCAGTTCGAGAATCTTGTCGAAAAGTTCCTCCTCGCTGCCGGGGGTGTAGCTCAAGTGGGTGAACACGATGTTGCCGTCCTTGTCGAGCACGAAGGTGGTAGGTTCGGTCTGAACGTTCATGGCTCTCGAAAGGTCACCGTTCTCGTCGAGATAGTAGCTGAAGTCGTTCCACCCGCGGCCAGTTACCATCGGCGCGACTTTCGATGAGGAGCGGGCGTCGTCCCTGGCGACGGCCACGATCTTGAAATCGGCCTCCTCTATCCAGTCGACATAGGCGTCGTTCAATGCCCCGAGTTCCTGCAGGCAGGCGTGGCATGTTGTGCTCCAGAACGACAGGATCACCGGCGTGGAGCCGTCCAGCACGGAGCGTATGCTGCATGTCTGTCCGTCGAGCTGCTTGACTTCCACGTCGGGAAGGCTGTTCTGGGCGCCGGCCAGAACGGGCAGCAGGCAGAGTGCTGCGCTGATGATTGATTTAGTCTTCATATTCATAGTCGGTTTTGCCGTTGAGAGGAATTGTCACCACATTGTCGACTATATGGCCGTAGTTTCCGTATATGGCGTTGCGTACGGAGCCGTTGAACTTCGTATCGGTCTCGTATGTGGTGAATATCAGTGCGTAGGCGTTGTCCATGTTCTCGATGACACCTTCCGGAATGTCATATTCCGCAATGAAATCCACGATTCCTTCGGCCTCGCCGTCTATCTGCGTCCCTTCCGCTCCGGTCACCGAGCAGCGCTCCACATAATTATGGACATAGTTGTTCCCGCCGGGGTATCTGGAGTCGTAGGATGACTGGTAGGCGACGATTCCGTCCTCAAGCAGGTAGACATGAAGCCGGTAGGGAAGAGCCTCCTTCGTGGCGATGGCGCACTGAATTGTCAAAGAGCCGTCGGAGGTGCGGCTGGCTGCCGCGATGCCGGTCTTGGACGGAAGCTGTTCGGCAGCTTCGTCCGCGAGTCCGGTGAGCATGCCGCTGGTGATGTTCGTCTGATAGTTTTCTACGACTGCGAGGGCGTTCACTACACCTGTGGGGTAGCCTTCGATGTCGTAAGTATCCATAATGTCATCCGCGTTCTCAGAGTATACATCCGAGCTGGAGCCGTGGATGGTCATGGGCACGATCCTGGGGTTCTCTTCCACCGCGAGCTTGAAACTCTCGGCCATCATGGGGCAGTTTCCGCACCAGGTGGCGGTGAAGCGCATCGCAAGGCTCCTGCGGTAGAAAGCCCGGCTCCAGTCGCTGATTTCGGATGCGAAGCTGTAGCCCTGGTTCAGCGCGATGCTTTGGCTCCCGCCGGAGGCGCAGCTGACAGTCAATGAGGCGGAGCGGAAATCTTCTCCGCCGTTCTCTCCGACCTCGATGCTGACTCTGGCAGTCCTGACTTCGGATGCCGTGACTCCGTCTTCGAGCAGCGCCGCCTCACCGTATTCGGCTTCGCCCGGGACCGCCCAGTCCTGGTCGGAACTTACCGTCAGCTCGTCGTTGGTGAGCATCTCCAGCACAACGGTGCCGGCTTCGGCTCCTGTGCTGAGCGAGGCGCTCGTGAATTCCACGCCCTTCGCGCCTCTCTGCACGGCATAGAACCTGACTATCTGGGGAGTCTCGCCTTCGACATAGATGTCGAAATGCGAAACCCTCTCCTGTATTTCCTCATTGTCGCTCCGCGCGCTTATCTCAATGGTGTTTTCTCCCTCGAATCCGCTCGTAGGGGAGATGGAGACCCAGTTCACGCTGCTGCGCACCTGCCATCCTCCTTCGAAATTGAAATCGAGGGTGGCGGGGATGTCGGCCTCGCAGGGGAGTATGACGGTCTCTCCGGTGATGGGCTCGGGGGACGGAGCGGTCCTGTCCGTCGAGCACGCGGCCAGCACCAGGAAGGCGAGAGCCGCGAACTTGTTAGCTTTTTTCATGATTTACAGATATTTACATATACACTACCTTACTATTGGGATTACAATGTTCTCGACCATGGGCCTGTCGCAGTTGGCGTCGTTGCATGCCATCCATTCAATTTGTGCGCTGACGCTCGTCGCGGTCCCGGAGACCCTGACTTTCTGCCGGAAGACGACCTTGCCTTCGAAATAGCCTATTTCCATCATGAAGACGTCGTCGTAGAACCGGTGGAGCTTGCCGTCGATTTCCAGTTCTCCGACGGTTTCCGTTCCGCCCGCCGTGTCGAAGCTGATCGTGGTGGCAGTGGGTCCGAATTCGGTCCTGACCGTATCGTAGATGTGCCAGCCGAAATCAGGTTCGGCGACAATTGAAATTTCATACAGATCGGGTGAAATTTCTTTCGATTCGTAAGTCCATTGGACATGTCTGCTTTGAGCGTTCAACGAAATTGCACAAAGTGCACTGAAAATCAACGTGATGGACAGATTCTTCATTTGTCTGTGTTTTTGTTCGAGCCTTAAAAATAGCGTTTTTTTGGTAAAAATTGCCGGAGTTGTTCAATTATTTGATACTTGTCAAGAAGCTGCGGCGGGCCGCCTCCGCTGCAGCGCGCACGGTTGTTACACAATTTATATTATGTTAAGTTGTGCATATTCCTCGACGAGTCCTCTGCAGGCCGCGTCGAGATCGCGGTATGTGCGTTCGAAATCACCGCTGTACCAGGGATCGGCAACATCCTGCCCGGGCCTGCCGGCATAGTCCATCATGAAACGGATCTTGGCGAAGTCCTCCGGGTCTATGATGCGCTTGAGAAGCCGCTCGTTCGAATGGTCCATGACGACGAGAATGTCGGCGCCGCGGGCTTCCTCCGGCGTGATCCTGTGGGCGGAATGTGCGGTGAAAGGCACTCCCTTCTGCCTGAGCTTGGCGGCCGCGGGCGGATACATGGAGTTCCCCTGCTCTTCGTATGATACTGCTGCAGAGCTGATTGCGAATTTTTCGGCAATTCCTGCACGCAGGACGATGTTTTTGGTTATGAATTCGGCCATGGGGCTTCTGCAGATGTTCCCGTGGCAGATGTAGATCAGCTTGAGCGGCGTTCCGGAATTCATCATCGGCTGTAATTTGAATATTCGACCGGCAAAATTACTAAAATCCCGGCACGGACCTTGAAAATATTTTCAGCCTGCTGCAAAAAGTTGTAAATTTGTCATCGCGCCGGTTCGGAAACGCTTTGCGGCAGCCGTGCCGGCGGCAAGACTGACATGCCAAGAGTGAAGAAGGAAATAATACTGGAGAACCTGACCGTCGAGTCGGTCGCCGCCGAAGGCAAATGCGTGGCCCATACTGGCGAGGGGCAGGTCGTCTTCATAGAATACGCCGTTCCGGGCGATGTGGTCGACGCCCGGGTCACAGTGAAGAAAAAGAACTATCTGGAGGCGCGCATAATACGTCTGGTGCAGCCCTCGCCCGACCGTCTGGAACCGTTCTGCGAGCATTTCGGCCTGTGCGGAGGGTGCCGCTGGCAGCTGCTCCCCTACTCCATGCAGCTGGAGGCGAAACAGCGCCAGGTGTACGACCAGCTTTCGCGCATCGGCCATCTGAAACTGCCTCCGCTGCGCCCCATCCTCGCGTCCGACAAGACTGAATTCTATCGCAACAAGCTGGAGTTCACCGCTTCTGACAAGCGCTGGATACTTCCGGACGAGGATCCGGAGGGGCTCGCCGCGGAGCAGAAGCTCGGACTCGGCTTCCATGTGGGCCGCTTCTTTGACAAGGTGCTCGACATACGCAGGTGCTGGCTGCAGCCGGAGCCGTCCAACGCCATACGCCTTTTCATCAGGGAGTACGCCGTCTCCCACGGAATACCTTTCTACAATATAAGGGAGAACAGCGGGATTTTCCGCAACATGTTCGTGCGGACGACCGACGACGGACAAGTGATGCTGATAGTCTGCTTCGCCGCCGATTTCGACGGCCGCGCGGCGATGCTTGACGCTGTGGCGGAGAGATTTCCGCAGATAAGCTCCCTGTACTATGTGATCAACGACAAGCTCAACGACAGCATCGGAGACCGCGAATGCATTCTCTACAAGGGCGCCGACGCAATCTGGGAGACCATGGAGAACCTGCGTTTCAGGATAGGCCCGAAGTCGTTCTACCAGACGAACAACGGCCAGGCGCTCAAGCTGTACCGCACCGTGCGGGAGTTTGCGGGGCTCACCGGCGTCGAGACGGTCTACGACCTCTACACCGGCACCGGGACCATAGCCCAGTTCGTCAGCTCCGGAGCCTCGAAGGTCGTGGGGATAGAATATGTGCCCGAGGCCATAGAGGACGCCAGAATCAACGCCGCCGCGAACGGAATTGACAACTGCAGCTTCTTCGCGGGCGACATGAAGGACATCCTTACCGCCGGCTTCATCGCCGAACACGGCCGCCCGGACGTCATAATCACCGATCCCCCGCGGGCCGGCATGCACCCCGACGTGATCGCGACCATTCTCGGGGCCGCGCCGGAAAAAATAGTGTACGTGAGCTGCAACCCGGCATCCCAGGCCCGCGATCTCGAGGCTCTGTGCAGGGACTACACCATAGAGGCAGTGCAGCCTGTCGACATGTTCCCCCACACCACCCATGTGGAAAACTGCGTGCTTCTGCGGCGCGCAATCTGATTTTTTTTGTAATTTAGTCAGGAAAAACAAGTGTATATGAGATTTAAACCTACCGAGTACAAATTGATGAATGTGGCGACGGGCCGCATCTTCGATGACGAGGGCTGGACCCTTGCGGATCCACAGAGCCCCGAGCCCTCCCTTGTCCGGGCAGTATATGCAAACAGCAAGTTCACTCCGCGCGAGGATCTCAAGGGCATCTACCGCTATGCGGACTGGATGCCTGTCAGACGCACGCTCAAGAATTCCTGTGCGCCCGCGACCTACAAGTCGAAAGGTCTCGCCAAGTTCCTCGGACTGGACAATCTCTATATAACCTTTTCCGGATATTATCCGAAGGTCGGCGCCCGGTTCCAGACCTGCTCGTTCAAGGAGACCGAGGCCTTTTCGGTCTGCGCCAGGATGTCCAGGAAGGAGGACAGGGTGCTGATAGTCCAGTCCGCCGGCAACACGGCGAGGGCCTTCGCCCAGATATGCTCCGACAACGACATTCCGGTGGTCATCTGCATCCCGGAGGACAGCAAGCACGACCTCTGGTTCCACAAGAAGCTGGACAAGTGCGTGAAGCTGATCGCCGTCCCCCACGGCTGCGATTACTATGATGCGATACATCTCGGCGAGAAGCTCGCCAGAAACCCCAGATTCTTCCTCGAAGGCGGCGCCAAGAACGTCGCCAGGCGCGACGGCATGGGCACCACTATCCTGAGCCATGTGGAGGTGACGGGAAGGATACCCGACGCGTATTTCCAGGCAGTCGGTTCAGGCACCGGAGCGATTGCGGCGTGGGAGAACGCGGAGCGGCTTGCCGCCGACGGGCGTTTCGGGGAGAACAAGATGCGCGTGTATGTCGCGCAGAACGCTCCGTTCACGCTCATCTGCGACTCGTGGAAAGCCCGCACCAGGCAGCTTGCCGAGCTTACGCCCGAAGCGGGGCGCCGGCAGGCGGAAATCATCCTCGCCAAGGTGCTCGCCAACCGCCAGCCGCCGTACAGCATCGCTGGAGGCCTTTTCGACGTGCTGTCGAAAAGCGGCGGCGATGCTTTTGCCGTTCCCAACGACGGCATCATGTACTGGCTGCTGATGTTCCGCAATCTCGAAGGCTATGACCTGCTGCCGGCCAGCTGCGCGGCGGTGTCCGCGCTCGCACAGGCCGTAAAGGAAGGAAAGGTGCGCAGGGACGAGAACATAATGCTCAACTGCACCGGAGGCGGATTGCTCGGATCCATGAGCAAAGGCTATGTCTTCAAGGAGCCGGACCTGATTCTCAGTCCTGACCTGCCGGAGGAGGAGATAATCGCCGCCGTGGACAGCCTGTTCTGAAAATCACCCGCCGGGGCCGGATAAATTCCGGCTCCGGCTTTTTTTCAGATGCTGACGGCTATCGTCAGGCTGAGAGCGCCGTAGGTGGCGCTGTTGCTGCGGATGTTCTGTTCCGCCACATAGCCGGGTCCGTCCGGGTTGGGAATCGGCGGCCTGCTCAGCGCGGCCATGGCGGTGATGATGAGATCGATGCTGCAGCGCTCCGTCAGGGCGAAACGGTATCCGGCGCCTATTCCTGACAGCAGGCTCACCCTCGTCTTCAGGGTCTTGGGCATGTGGAAGCCGGCGCCGGCCTGGGCGTAGTAGAACATTCCGTCGCGGCCGGTCTTCTTCGGGAAGAAACTCATGCGCAGCAGGGCCGGAATTACGCGGTTGTCCTCGTGTATGCCCGCATAGCCGGCGTGCAGGGAGACCATGAGCAGTTCTCCGGGAGGCACGAAGCCCACCCCCGCCAGCAGCAGCCCGTTGGGGTGCATGTCGATTCCGTAGTAGCTTTCATTGATTCTGTAGCCTTCCTCGCTGAGGATGTTGTAGTGGTAGTCACGGTAGACGGACTGCACATAGCCCCATTCGCAGCTGAAGCGGAAGCGTCCGAAAACGCCCGTCTGCATCGGAGTGTGCCCTTCCTGAGCGGATGCGGCCGCAGCCGTTCCTCCCGCCATCAGCGCGGCGAGCGTAAGCCTGAACATTATGTTGCGGAGCGGAAATTTCATGTCGGTGTCCTCAGAATCTGTACATGATGCTTATGTGCGGCAGCAGCGCATGGAAAAGGCCGTTGCGGTAGAACGAAAGGTACATGGAGCCGTTTTCCCTGTCCATGCGCAGGTGGACTCCGGGATTGGCCGACAGACCGAAGTCTATGGCGGCGTTGCGCGTGAAATCGAATCTCAGGCCTATCGAGCCCGAAAGGGCGGCCATCACCCCCATTTCCTTCTGCAGGGCCTCTCCGGTGCCCAGAATCGAGCCGTTCTCTCCGTCGTGCACATATCCGACCGTCAGGCCCGCGCCGGCGTGGAAGTTCATCGTGAAGCCGTCGGCTTCGTATGTGCTTATGATGTAGTCGTGAGTATAGCCGACCCTGACGCCTATGTCGGCGGTGCGTCCGGAAATCAGCCCGTAGGTGTCCGCGATGACGCTGATTATGTCCGTTTCGCGTCCGTCGCCTGATGGCAGCTGCGCCTGGAGCCCTATGCCTGTCGGAGAGCTGTAGAGTCCGGCGCTCCACTCCCTCGCCCCGGCCGTGGCGCTGACTGAAGCCAGCAGCAGGCATGCGATGAGGTATGTGCGGCACATGGACATCAGCGGCAAGATAGTCAGATTTTTGATTTTTTCCTATTAAAACACTATCTTCGCCGACGTGTGTTAACTAAAATTGAAACCTGAGATGGCAATCGAGATCAAAGAAGTCAGGACCCGCCGCGAACTGCGGACCTTCGTTAACTTTCCCGAAAAACTATATAAGGACAATCCATACTATGTTCCGCCCCTCGTGTTCGACCAGATGGACACGCTCGACCAGAAGAAGGGCGCCGCGCAGGAATTCTGCGACTCAAAGCTGTATCTCGCCTACAAGGACGGCAAGCTCGCCGGAAGGGTGGCGGCCATCGTCAACCGGCTCGCCAATCAGCAGTGGGACCACAAGGAGGTGCGTTTCGGCTGGTACGATTTCATCGACGACCCCGAGGTGGCGAGGGCTCTGATGGACAAGGTGGAGGAATTCGGCCGCAAGTACGGCATGGAGTCCGTCGTGGGGCCGCTCGGCTTCACGGATTTCGACCCGGAAGGCCTTCTGGTCGAAGGTTTCGACAGGCTCAGCACGATGGCCCTGATCTACAACCATCCCTATTATGTCAAGTACATAGAGGACATGGGCTTCACCAAGGATGCGGACTGGATTGAGTTCAAGATCGACATTCCCGAGAAGCTTCCCGAAAGGATAGACAGGATATGCAACCTGATCCAGGAGAGGAACAATGTCCACCTGCGCCAGATAACCAGGAAGATCGTCAGGGAGGAAGACTACGGCCACAAGATCTTCAAGGCTATCAACGAATGCTACAAGAATCTGTACAACTTCACCGTGCTTCCGGACCACATGGCCGACAAGTATCTGGATTTTTATCTCAGCATACTCGACCTGCGCTTCATCTCCGTGGTGGAGAACGAGAAGAACGAGCTCGTGGCCTTCGGCATCACCATGCCGTCGATAGTCCGCGCCCTGCAGAAATGCCGCGGAAAGCTCTTCCCCTTCGGATGGTGGCATGTGCTCAAGTCGCTTTTCTGGAAGCGTGAGGAAGGAGTCGAGATGCTGCTGGTCGGGGTCCTGCCCGAATACCAGAACACCGGCATCAATTCCCTGATCCAGGCCGACATGTTCAGGAAATATGCCGAATTCGGAGTGAAATGGGCCGAGACCAATGCGATTCTCGAGACCAACATCAAGAATCAGGGTCAGTTCAAGGACTATAATCCCGAATGCAAGAAAAGACGTCGCTCATATATCAAAAAGCTTGAATATTAGGCGATTTAACAAAAATGTCAGAATCTATAACAAAAATGTTACCTCCTCTTCCCGAGCGGATGAGGCCCAGAAGTCTGTCGGAATATGTGGGGCAGAAGCATCTTGTGGGCGAGGGCTGCATCCTGAGGAACATGATAGATTCCGGCAATCTCTCGTCCTTCATCTTGTGGGGGCCTCCGGGCGTGGGCAAGACCACGCTCGCCCGCATCATCTCGAACACGCTCGACCGTGAGTTCTACACGCTCTCCGCTGTGAGCTCCGGCGTGAAGGAGGTGAGGGAGGTCATCGATGCGGCCAGGAAGAACATCTTCTCGCGCGGCGGCTCCCCCATTCTGTTCATCGACGAGATACACCGATTCAACAAGGCCCAGCAGGACGCGCTGCTGGGGGCCGTGGAGGCCGGCACCGTGGTGCTGATAGGCGCCACGACCGAGAACCCGTCCTTCGAGGTCATAACTCCCCTGCTTTCCCGCTGCCAGGTGTTCGTGCTGAAGTCCCTCGAAGCCGCCGACCTCGACCTGCTGCTCCGGCGCGCGCTCAGCGAGGATGCGGTCCTGAAGCAGAGGAACATCGAAATACGCGAGAAGAAGGCTCTTTTCCGCCAGAGCGGGGGCGATGCGCGCAAACTGCTGAACATACTCGAAATCGTCGTCGACGCGAATCTCGGCAGCGATCCCATAGTCATCGACAACCGGAGCGTCACCGAGTGCCTGCAGGAGAATGTCGCGATCTATGACAAGGACGGCGAGATGCATTACGACATCATCTCCGCGTTCATCAAGAGCGTCCGCGGTTCCGACCCGAACGCGGCGGTGTACTGGATGGCCCGCATGCTTGACGGCGGCGAGGACCCTCTCTTCATTGCGCGCAGGCTGTGCATACTCGCGGCCGAGGACATAGGGCTCGCCAATCCCAACGCTATGCTGCTCGCCGACGCGACTTTCCGCATCGTGCACTCCATAGGCATGCCCGAGGCGCGCATCCCGCTCAGCGAATGCGCGATATATCTCGCGAGCTCTCCCAAGAGCAATTCGGCGTATATGGCGATAGACAGCGCTCTGGAGGCGGCCAAAGCCGACAGGACGGCCGCAGTGCCGCTGTATCTGCGCAACGCCCCGACCAAACTCATGTCCGAACTCGGCTACGCCGACGGCTATAAGTACGCGCATGACTACCCCGGGCATTTCACCGACCTGGAATTCCTTCCGGAAGGCATGAAGGGCAGGGTTTTCTATGAGCCGCAGCCGAACCGCCACGAGGACACGCTCAAGTCCTATCTGCAGTCGTGCTGGCCGAAATATTACAGCAAGAAATGAGCATCGCGGAGACCGTCGCCGCCCAGAAGGCGTATTTCCGCTCCGGAGCCACTTTGCCTGCGGATTTCCGCCGCGCCGGACTCCGGAAGCTGCTGGATGCGTCGTACCGTTGGGAGAAGCCGCTTTGCGACGCTCTGATGCACGATCTCCACAAGTCTCCGGAAGAGGCGTACATGACGGAGATAAGCATGGTGCGCGGAGAAATTCGAAACCAGCTCGCACATCTGCGCTCGCGCATGCGCCGCAGGCATGTCCCGACTCCCCTCGCCCATTTCCCCTGCCGGGGATACGAAGTCTGCGAGCCGCTCGGCACGGTTCTGATCGTTTCGCCCTGGAATTATCCGGTCCAGCTGCTCCTGAGCCCGCTCGCCGGAGCGATTGCGGCCGGATGTACGGCCGTGCTCAAGACTTCGCCGTCGGTCCCGGAAGTCTCCACGGTACTGCGCCGCATGATCGAGGAATGCTTCGCGCCCGAATATGTCGCCGTGGTGGAGGGCCACAGGGATGTTAACGCCGAGCTCTTCGCGCAGCGCTTCGACCTTGTCTTTCTCACCGGCAGTCCCGCTCTCGGCAGGATAGCGATGAAGGCCGCGGCGGAGCATCTGACGCCAGTCGTGCTGGAGCTGGGCGGCAAGAGTCCGTGCGTGGTCGACCGCGGCGCCGACCTGAAGACGGCCGCGAGGCGCATAGCCTGGGGAAAGACTCTGAATGCCGGCCAGACCTGCATAGCGCCGGACTATCTGCTGCTGCATGAGGATGTCAAGGAGGCGTTCATCGAGGCCTTCCGGCAGGCCGTCGCCGAACTTCACGGCTCTGATGCCGCGGCCTCCCCTCATTTTGCGCGCATCGTCAGCGACAAGGCCTGGCGGCGTCTGGTTTCATATCTGACGCAGGGAGAAATAGTCGCCGGCGGTCATAATGACGCAGGAAGCCGCTATATCGAGCCCACACTGCTCGACGGCGTGGATCCCGGCTCCCCCGTAATGCAGGAGGAGATTTTCGGTCCCATATTTCCCATCATCACATGGCGGAAGCCGGACGAGGTCGAGGATTTCGTGCGTTCGCGCGAGAAACCCCTTGCATTCTATTATTTCGGCGACAGAAGGAAAGGGCTCGAACTGGCCGGACGCTGCAGTTCCGGCGGAGCCTGCATCAATGACTGCATAATGCATATAGTCAACGAGCGGCTGCCTTTCGGCGGAGTCGGCAATTCCGGAACGGGCGCATATCACGGCAGGTACAGTTTCGAAGCATTCTCGCACCGTCGCGCCCTCGTCGTCACGCCGACATGGATCGATCTCCCTTTCCGCTACATGCCGTACCGCTTCATCAGACTCATTAGAAGGATTCTGCGCTGACATTGCCCATGCTCCGTGTTGACTCGCGGCTTTCGCCGGCGGGGCGTGGAAGCCGCTCCGGATGCGATTGATTTGGGGTTAGCCGCCATCGCAGCTTCCATGCCCCGCCGGCAGCGAAGATAATCGAGCACGGCGCCGCCTATTTTTGCAAATGTCGGAATTTTGACCCTTTTTTGCACGCTCAAAAAGATACATTGTCGGATTTATGAACAGAGACGCGATTGATTTCGAGAAGGAAAGTGTATTCACCTTGTTCCGCAAACTTCTGATACCCACGCTGCTCGGCTCTACGGCCCTGTCGGCTGTGAGTGCCATAGACGGCATATTCGTCGGCCACGGAGTCGGAGCCGACGGGGTCGCCGCCGTCAACATAGTGGCTCCGATATATCAGGTCATGGCCGGACTCGGCTTCATGATCGGTACCGGATGCTCGGTCGTCTCGTCAATACATCTGTCGCACAGGAAAGTAAAGGTCGCCAGGATAAATGTGTCCCAGGCCCTGCTTGCCGCATCCGTGATTTCCGCGCTGCTGATCGGCGCGGCACTGATTTTTCCCGAAGCCACGGCCCGGATGCTCGGAGCCTCCGACACCCTGATGCCCAAGGTGCTCGACTACCTGAAATGGATCATGCCCGCCTTCCTGTTCGAGATGTGGTCGCTGATAGGGCTGTTCATAATCAGGCTCGACGGCGCTCCGAAATATGCGATGTGGTGCAACATGATACCTGCCGTTATGAACGTGGTGCTGGACTGGCTCTTCATTTTCCCTCTCGGAATGGGAGTCAAGGGCGCGGCGATAGCGACGGCCATAAGCATCGCGGCCGGAGGGCTCATGGCGCTCGCCTACCTGCTGTTCTTCGCCAGGACCATGCGGCTGATACCCTTGAAAGTCAGCCTTACGAGCATCAGGCTCGGGTTCAGAAATGTCGGGTACCAGTGCCGGATCGGCTCGTCCTCCCTGCTCGGCGAGCTCATAATGGCGGTGTTCATGTTCGTAGGCAACTGGCAGTTCATGAAATATCTCGGCGACACGGGCGTGGGCGCTTTCGGAATCGCCTGCTACTATGCGCCGTTCTTCTTCATGATAGGAAACGCCATAGCGCAGTCCGCCCAGCCGATAATCAGCTACAACCACGGTGCGGAGAGGCTTTCCAAGGTCGTGGAGGCGCGGTCGCTGCTGCTGCGGACCGCCGTCTGCTTCGGAATTTTCGTATCCGCGCTTTTCATAGCCATCCCCAAGGCGCTGGTCGGTCTTTTCGTGGATATACAGAGCCCTGCGGGCGTGCTTGCCGCCGACGGTTTCCCTTTGTTCGGCGTCGGAGCGCTGTTCTACATCGTGAACATAGCCCTGATCGGATATTACCAGAGCATAGAGAAAGTGCGCAAGTCCACCGTATTCATGCTTCTCCGAGGCTTCATCTTCCTGATTCCCATATTTTTCCTGCTGCCCGCCATGGCGGGGACCCACGGACTGTGGCTCGTGATGCCCGCCACCGAGCTGCTGACGACCATTGTCATATATCTGGCCTGGCGCATGTCCCGCCGACGCGTTATTGCCGCTTGACGGAACGACGGTGTCCGCAGAGGGCGCTCTTCAAACCGGCGGGGCGGCCGGAAGAGAGGCTCCGGAAAGGCTGTACCCGAATTTTCGCCTTTCCGGAGCCTCTCTTCCGGCCTCTGCTGGCATTCTAACGCTTTACGGGAATCTTCAGCACCTGTCCCGGCATGATCTTGTTGCTGCGCATTCCGTTGGCCGCCTTGATCTCGTCGGCGCTCACTCCGGGATACAGTTTGGCGATGTTGTAGAGCGCGTCGCCGCTCCTTACCGTATAGGTCGTGTAGGTCGAAGGGTCAGAAGGATTCACCGTCGTCTTCGTGTTTGCGGAGGCGGATGCTGACGCGGTTTCGGGGGCCGGGGTCTTCCGGGCGTAGATATAGAGAATCTGCCCCGCCCTGATGTTCGACGAGCGCAGGTTGTTCCAAGACTTTATCTGACTTACGGTGACGCCGTAGCGGATCGCGATCTTTCCCAGGTAGTCGCCGCTTCGGACTCTGTATGCGATGCGTCCGTTGTTCCTGATCGCATCGGCGACCTCCTTCTGCACGCGGCTGCTCATCAGCACGTCGGCCTTGTAGCTGTAGAGCGAGTCCCTGTCGGTCTCGACGAAGGCTCCAGTCCAGGTGTAGGGCAGCTTGAGGATATAGCTGTGGCTGCTTCCCGGTATTATGTCGTGCAGATATTGCGGATTGAGGTTCTCCAGATCCTGCATGGGCACGCCCACGACCGCGCTGATCTGCTCGAAGTGCAGGTTGCGGCGTATCTCGAAGGTGTCGACCCTGGCAGGCATGCCGACCTCCTGGGGCACGATGCCGTATTCCCGGTAATAGGTCATCGCGTACATCGCCCCGACGAAGGCGGGCACATAGCCTCTCGTCTCTCTCGGCAGGAATGGATATATGCTCCAGAAGTCCCGGCTGCCGCCCGCCCTCCTTATGGCCTTGGAGACATTGCCTGCTCCGCAGTTGTAGGAGCTGATGGCGAGGGTCCAGTCGCCGAAGATCCTGTAGGCGTCGCGCAGATACCGGGCCGCGGCGTCGACGGATTTCTCCACGTCCAGCCTTTCGTCGACATAGGAATTGATTTCCAGGCCGTAGCTGCGGGCGGTGCTGTACATGAACTGCCACATTCCGCTGGCGCCGGCGCGGGAGCGCGCGACGGGATTGAGCATGGACTCGACTATCGCCATGTACTTGAGCTCCACGGGCAGTCCGTAGCGCACGAAGACTTCCTCGAATACGGGAAAGTAATACTGGCTGAGCCCCATGATCCGGCCCATCTGGGTCCGCATCTTCTCCGAATAGAGAATTATGTAGTTCTTGACCACGTCGTTGTACGGCAGGGCGATGAAGGAATTCATGTCGGCGAGCCGCCTCTCGATCGCGCTGTCAGGCACGTCGGAGACGAAATGCACAGAATCCATGTCGTATTCGGTCACGGCGTCGAAGTCGCCGGAGAACGAGTTCCTATACCACAGGTGCAGCAGACTGTCGGTCATCTCCTGGGTGTATTCCGGCATCTCCGCGCCGTCGTCGCCGGGAGAGTCGCTTTCCATCATGGCCAGCAGCTCGGCCTCCATCTCGATACGGCCGCGTTCGAGGCTGTCTATTATGAAGCGCAGGGAGTCCATGCCGGCCCTGAGCCGTTCGTTCTCGGCGCTGAGTTCCCGTCGGGTCGGTCCGCGGAACCATCCGCCGGCGCCCTGGGCGTGCAGCTGCAGGCCGGAGAGCGTCAGAAGCAGGAATATTACGACTTTTCTCATTCTCAGAAGCTGAAACCTATGCGCAGTCCAATGGCCGGGGTTCCGGGCGAGGCGTTGAAGGCGAACTGCCTGCCTTCCGGCATTATGACCGTCGGCGACATGTCCATCGACAGGTCGTCGGTAACCTCGAAGTTATGCATGTAGGAGAATACATTTGCGTCGATTATCTGCAGCAGGTAGACCGCGGCCACGGCGAGCAGGGCATAATCCCTGTAGCGGCGGTAGAGGTTGCGGTAATACAGCGCCTGCTGCGCGGTTATAGGTCCTGTGTACTGGACATCCGGGTCGGTGGCCTCAAGATAGATGGAACGGAAGCGCTCGAAGTTCTTGGCGCAGTCGAGGTAGTAGTGGACCCCGAAACCCATGAGACCCAGATATATCGGGACTTTCCAGTACTCCCTGTTGTATATCTGGCCGAGTCCCGGCACGAGCAGGGAGTAGAGCGTGGCCTTGCCGGCATGGGGATAGTCCGAAGGCTTGTAGTTTACGACGCCGTCCATCATCGTGGCCCAGTAGGCCACGCCTGCGCCTACGAAGCACCATTTCGCCGCATCGTGGTTGCCCTGGCTGTTGAGATATATCCCGGCTCCGAGACTGCCGCCTATGGTTCCGTAGACCAGCGGCAGCTTCCAGTACTGGCGGTTGTAAATCTGATTGCCGCCGATGAACACGGCGGATCCGGCGAACATCGTGCCTATCTTCATCGTGTTCTTGTGGCCGAGCGCGCCGAAATATTCGCGGAACGAGAACAGCACGTCGACCGAATCCTTCTGACCGGTCGAGGTGGTGTCGTCGTTGTACTGCTGCGTGAACGCCTGTTCCTTGAACTGCGCGAAGCAGTCGGCCGGATTGAGCGCGGCGAGCAGCAGCACCGCCGGAAGTATGAACAGAAATCTACTGCGGCCCATCAGAACTGTTTGTCTTCAAGCGCTTTCACGAAATTGCGGACTTCCTCGTCGGAGTTGAAGCGTATGGTCATCGTACCCTTGCCGGACGGGCTGCGCTTGAGCGATATCTCGCTGGAGAAATATTTGCCCATGCGGTCGAGCAGCCGGTAGTAGTCGTCGGTAAGCTGCTGCGGGGAGGCGTCTTTTGCGGCCTTCCTGGGTACGCTCTCCGGACTTATCTGAAGCTTGCGGACAAGGGCCTCCAGCTCCCTTACGGACAGGCCGTCACGGATCACGAGGTCGCAGAGCTGTTCCTGCACCTCCGGGTCTTCGAGGCTGAGTATGGCCTTGGCGTGGCCGGCGCTGAGCAGGCCGACCTTGATGTCGTGCTGGACCTTTGCAGGCAGTTTCAGCAGGCGTATGGTGTTGGCGACCGTGGCGCGTTTCTTCCCCACCCTCTCCGCGAGCTGGTCCTGGGTGAGATTGCATTCGTCCAGCAGACGCTGGTAGCTGAGCGCCAGCTCTATCGGGTCGAGGTTCTCCCTCTGCACGTTCTCCACTATCGCCATCTCGAGCATGCCCTGGTCGTTGGCGTCGCGTATGTACGCCGGAACCGTGCTCATGCCGGCGAGCCTGCACGCCTTGTAGCGCCGTTCGCCGCTGATGATCTGATAGCGGTTGTCGCTTATGCGCCTCACCGTGATGGGCTGGATGAGACCGAGGGTCCTGATGGAAGCCGCGAGTTCCTGGAGCGCCTCCTCGTCGAAGGAGCTGCGCGGCTGGAACGGATTCGGTTCTATCATGTCGACCGGAATGCGCAGTATGTCGGCCGTGTTCTCCTGCCGGCCGCGCGTTCCGACTATTTCCTTGTTGACATAGCCTACGGGCTTGCGGAGCTGGTCCGCGTCGGGTATCTCCCCGAGCAGGGCGCTCAACCCCTTGCCAAGGCCTCTTGGTTCTCTGCTCATATATTTTCTCCGTTGTGCTCCAGCACCTCTCTGGCGAGATTCAGGTAATTGCTGGAGCCGTTGCACATGATGTCATACAGAAGTATGGGCTTGCCGTGCGAAGGTGCTTCGCTAAGTCTTATGTTGCGCTGGATCACCGTCTTGAACACGAGTTCCTTGAAATGTTCGCGCAGCTCGGCCAGTATCTGGGTGTGCACCTTGGTGCGGCCGTCGAACATCGTGACCACGAAGCCTTCGATGGTGAGGGCGGGATTGACGCCGCTCTGGACGAGCCTTATGGTCTGCAGGAGCTTGCCCAGCCCCTCAAGGGCGAAGAATTCCGGCTGCACGGGAATCATCACCGAGTCGGCGGCCGTGAGCGAATTGACCGTGATCAGGCCGAGGGACGGGGAGCAGTCGATGATGATGTAGTCATAGTCGCCGCGTATGGGAGCGAGCACCTTCTTCAGCACCGATTCCCTGTCGGCGAGCTCGAGAAGCTCGATTTCCGCCCCCACGAGGTTTATGTGCGAAGGTATCATCCGCAGATTGTCCACTTCGGTCTGGATGAGGGCGTCGCTGATGTCTATGCGGCCTATCATCGCTTCGTAGAGCGTCCTCTTCTCGTCGTTGTCGGGGGAGAAGTTGAGTCCGGAGGTCGTGTTCGCCTGGGGGTCGGCGTCGATGATGAGAACCTTCTTCTCGAGAACCGCGAGCGACGCCGCGAGGTTGATGGCCGTAGTGGTCTTGCCCACTCCGCCCTTCTGGTTTGCTATAGCTATTACTTTTCCCATACTGTATGTCACAGATTACAAATGTAGGAAAATATTCCCACAATAGCCGCCACGGGATTTTGCGTTTTTGTTAAAATAAATTTTATAAGGTAATTTTGTGAGTTTTTAAAACCGCCCTCATGACTGATTCTAAGGCAGACTGCTATTATTTCATCGTGAATCCGCGCGCCGGTTCGGGAAAGACCATGTACGAGTGGCTTCCCGCCGAACGCAGGCTGAAACGTCTCGGAATCCCCTGCGACATAGCCATGACGGATCACAAGCGGCACGCCACCGCGCTCGCCCAGCATGCCGCGGCCGAGGGGTATCGCAGGATAATAGCCGTCGGCGGCGACGGCTCGCTGCATGAAGTGTTCAACGGAATCTGCCGCTGGTGCGCGGCGACGGGCGTCCCCACCGAGGAGTTCCTGATAGGAGTGGTTCCCATAGGCTCCGGCAACGACTGGATAAGGTCGCTGGGCGTCCCCAACGACACCACCGAGGTCATCGACCTCATCAGCAGGAACAGCTGCGGCAGCATGGATGTGATGAGGGTCAAGAGCAGCGGCGGCAGGACCGCCTACATGGCGAACATCGGTGGGGTCGGCTTTGACTCACATGTCTGCAAGAGGGTGAACACCCAGAAGGAGAGCGGCAGGCGCGGGAAGATGATTTACCTGAATTCGCTGCGCTATACCATATTCAATCTGAAGTCCATCTATATCAGTGTGGTGGCCGACGGTGAGGTGGTATTCACGGGGCTGAGCTTCTCCGTGGCCTTCGGGAACGGAAGGTATTCCGGCAGCGGCATGCGCCAGGTCCCCCTTGCGGTCATGGACGACGGCCTGCTCGACTATGCCATAATCCCGAAGGCGCCTCTGCTCAAGGTCGTCAGGGAGCTGCCTAGACTCTTCAACGGCACGCTGAACCAGTCGGAATATGTGATCAGCGGGAAATGCAGGTCCCTGCAGATAGTACCCATGGACGAGCAGTCCGGCGACATATTCGAACTTGACGGGGAGATAGAGGGATGGCTGCCGATGTCCATAGAGGTCACGGGCCATCAGATTCGCGTCATCAAAGGCGAAGGCGCCTGATCGCAAGACGGGACAGTGAGGCCATCCCCCATCCTGCCAATATTCCCACAGCGCTTCCTACAATGATGTCGCCGAGGAAATGCTGCCCCGCGAATATCCTGCTGAGGCTTACCATCAAGGCCCAGATGCAGATGCCCCAGCCGTATCCTCTATAGCGCAGGCGGCTGTCGTTGCGGAGGCCAAGCCAGGAACTTATCGCGAAACCGAAAGAGTTGGCGGCGTGCGCGGAATAGAACCCGAGATTGTAGTATTCGCTTTTGCCGCCTATTTCATGCAGTCCGCAGCCTAGCATGTATTCGTCGAAGCAGGGGCGCAGCCTGCCGAAGAACTCCTTGGTGAAGTTGGCGAGCTGGTCGCATACCACTATGGTGAGCACGCAGCCCAGTGTGACCGCGAGGGCCTTCTTCCATCCGAGGCGGATGAACAGGAAAACCAGTACGATGAAGTACAGCGGAAACCATATCTCCTTGTCGGAGAATGTCTGCCAGATGACATCGGTTGCCGGCGAATGGAGGGAATTGATTGCGAGCGTCGCGGTCTTGTCCGCCTGTTCGAGCGCTCCCCAGAAACCTATTGTTGCAGTGCTGTCCATAACATGTTCTTCAGTTTGTCTATGTTCCTTCCGGTGCTGGAAGAGATGAATACATGCGGAACGCCCTTGGGCAGCGAGGGCTCTATCTCCTTCTCCATGTCCGCATCAATGAGGTCGCATTTGGTGACGGCCAGCACCCGCCCCTTCGTCAGCAGTTCGGGGTTGTAGAGTTCCAGTTCGTTCAGCAGCGTCGCGTAAGCCCCGGCGATGTCGTCCTCCTCGACGCTCACCATGAAGAGCAGCACGGAGTTGCGCTCGATATGGCGCAGGAAGCGTATGCCTATCCCCTTCCCTTCGTGGGCGCCTTCGATGATTCCGGGGATGTCGGCCATCACGAAGGATTTCCCGTCGTGGTAGCTGACGATGCCGAGATTCGGTTCAAGGGTCGTGAAGGCGTATGAGGCGATTTTGGGCCTGGCGGCGGTCACTGTGCTCAGGAGCGTGGACTTGCCTGCGTTCGGAAAGCCTACGAGACCAACGTCGGCGAGCAGTTTCAGTTCGAGGATGAACCAGTTCTCCTCTCCGTCCTCGCCCGGCTGGGCGAAGCGGGGCGTCTGGAGCGTCGCGGTCTTGAAGTTGCTGTTGCCCAGACCGCCGCGGCCGCCCTTGCATAGTATGCGCTCCTCCCCCGGCTCCATGAGCTCGAAAAGCGTCTCGCCGCTCTCCGCTATCTTGGCCACGGTGCCGACGGGCACGTCGAGTATTATGTCCTCGCCGTTCTTCCCGTGCCGGTTCGCCGAGCCGCCGGGACCGCCTTCCTCGGCCTTGATGTGCTTGCGGTATTTCAGGTGAATGAGCGTCCAGAACTGCGGATTGGCCCTGAGTATGACATGGCCTCCCCTGCCGCCGTCTCCCCCGTCGGGCCCGCCTTTGGGTATGTACTTGGCGCGGTGGAGATGCGCTGAACCCGCACCCCCGTGGCCGGAGGCGCAGAATATCTTGACGTAGTCTATGAAATTGCTGTCTGGCATATATGCTTATTAATTAATATTTTAAGTGGTTCTTTTGTGCCGCGGATA
>CALVAD010000009.1 GCA_944325495.1 uncultured Bacteroidales bacterium
GGTCCGCGCTTCCGGCACGCGACAAAGTTGGCATGCGGAAGCCGCAACGCCAAGCTTCATTAAGAAACTTTCGTCACCTTTTTATGTTTCTTTTGACAAGATTTGTCTTTCAGCGGACATCGCGCACGCAGCGGACTTCATAGGTCTCGTTTCCGCCGTCGATGGTCATGTTGCCGCTACCCAGCAGACGGAAGCCGGTTTTCCCTTCTTGCCCTGGTTTCGTCGTATTTCCGAAATCTGCGGCGTAGGAACCCATCGACCATGCTGTCCTTGACATGGAGTTGCTGACTCCGAGATAGGAATGCATTATGGCAAGTTCCATCTGGTTGGGGAATCTGTATCCTGAAGGGCAGATTCCGTTGGTAAGGTGGGAATCGATATAGTCTTTTGAGCCGGAGAAGCTGTTGTATGCTCCCAGGCTGCTTGATGTCGATGCTACCTCGAACTGCCTGTACAGCCGGTTCTCCTCGGAGTTCTCGTTGTGGAAGTCAAGCTCGCGCGAGGTGTAGTACCGCAGAGCCGAGGAGTTAAGATGCGTTGCCGTGACTATGTACGAGCCGTCCCCCTGCTGGTAATATTCTATATAGTCCTGCGGTACATTTCTCGTATCGTCTCCCATCTCCACGTCGGAATCCAGCCCGAGATTGCGCACGCATCTCACCGACCAGTTCTTGTCATATCCCTTCAACCAATCCTCCTCCTGAAAGATGGAGCTGGTCGATAATCCTTCCTCCGCCCAATATACGGTCGGGCTGCCTTCCGAGTGCCGCGTGCTTGAAATCACATGCTGGCGCCATTCGCTTTGGTCACTGGACTCCCTTTCCTCGGCGGATCTGTTGTAAAGCCTCGTGCTCTGTGTCAGCAGACCTCCGCCGAAGAAGATGCCCTCGATCTGCTTGTTCGCGGCCATGTACCAGCGGAATTCGTCGCGGTCTATCTTGCCGTCGCCGTTGTTGTCGCGGTTGCGTGCGAGGCAGGCGTAGCGCACCTGCTGGTGTGTGTCATTCAGCTGTGGCGTGTTGTTGTCGACCTCGAAGTCCATATACTGCGACCATGTCCTTTGCGGATACGCACCGTCCGTGCCGAAGTCGAGTCCGATTTCCTTGAAAGTGTTCGCCCTTCCGTTGAGCAGGTAAGTTCTTTCAGAGGAAGTCGTGTTCCCGTCGCTGTACGGCCAGTTCAACGGACTGCCGTCCGCGCCCCTCTCGTGCTCGTCCACATGCTCCACGCCCCAGGCCGTCTGCAGCTCGGTGTAGCTCTCGTCCGTGTTGTAGATGCACTGGATTGACTTCTGCCGTATGGTGATCACCGAACCGGTGGCCGAGGATTCGAGGTCGGCGCTGTGCTTCGAGTTGCTCAGGATGTGCAGGCTTCTGTCCGGCTGGTTCACGAAACGCTTCCACAGGGTGGGGGATGACATTCCCGTGATGGGGTTCACATCGTAGTAGAATTCGTCCACGAACATGGTCACGCATATCTTGGCCTCGGACGGATTGTCGGAATCGAAGTCGCTGGTGTTCTCGCCGCCGAGCTCAAGGAAGGTGCTGTAGAGCTCGACCTGCTCCTTGATGTAGCTCACGAATGCGATTATGTCCATGCAGCCGTCGTTATGGTAGCCGGCAAGTCCGGGAGTCCCGTCGCCTTCGAGGTTATCGTTCTCACTGCGCGGGTCCTCGGACCGGGCGAACACCCTCGGAGTGTACTTGCGCCGCTTGTCGGAGTAATACTTGCCCTGGTCGTCCTTCTTGTTGAGTCTGAAATGCACCCACTGGTAGTCGAGTCCCGTCGGAACGTCCTGTCCGTTCACCTTGTCCGGCTCGCCTTCCGAGAACGGAGTGGAGACCCTCCATGTGAGGTCGTCGACGATGACATGGCCGTTCTGGACGAAGTTGTCGTAGTGGAAGGTCATGGTCCTGGACTCGTAATGGGCGTCGCATATCGCTATCTCCTCCCGGGCCACCGTCACGTCGCCCGTCGCTCCCGGCTGGTTTTCGAGCCTGCCGTCCTCGACCTCCACGCGGATGTTGTTGACGGAGTTGACGGTCACCGTGTAGGTGTAGGAGTGGTTGCGCTCGGTGTCAAAGTTCATGACCCCGGAATAGCTGTCGTCGTCCCAGTGTCCCGGACCGAAAATATCGGCATCCCAGTCGCCGAGGTGTATTATGTACTGCACTTCCGCGTTGAGAGTCTGCCCTTCGTCGCTGTTCTTGAGGTCCATCTCCACCTGGCCGCTCACGACCACATAGGTCGAGAAGTCGTTGGCATTCTCGAATAGCAGCATTTCCCTGCTGGCCTTTGCGCCGTCAGTGCCGGAGTATTCGACCGTGACCGAGCGGTTCATGCCGGAAGCGTCCTTGAGCTGGCGGCTGCGGTCGTTGTAGCTGTTGAAAGTCCTCTTGGGCCGCTGCCGGTTCTCGAGCATGTAGAACGAGAAGCCGGTGCTGCCGTCGGTATTGAAATCCTCGAAGTTGATCCACGGCGTGTCGAAGAAGCCGCCTGCGTATGCCGGATAGTCGTCGGTCGCGGCGTCGTAGGGCACGGAGACCGCATCGGCGCCCGAATCCATCAGCTTTGAACCTGCCGGCACGTTGACCACTTTCCACTGGCTGGGGGTGAAGCTCTTTATCACCTGCCCCCTCTCGTCCGGCCTCTTGCCGGTCACGAACTTGAAGCGGACCTTCGCGTCGAGCCGGGTGAGCGTCAGCGGCCCGCCGCTTATCTCATAGTAGCCGCTGTCCTTTCCGTCTATTGTAACTCCCTCGAGCTTGCCCGTCATCAGGAAATATCCGTTGCGGGACACGACTTGCTGGTTGAGCGCGACAGGAGCGGCGAGCAGTTCGGCCTCGGTGCGTATGCTGTACTGAAGCAGGTCGGAGGAGATGCGGACCATATCGGAGTCGAGGTTGGCTATCAGGTAGATTTTCATGCCGCTGCCGCTGCGGCAGCGGAACTGAACCCATCCGGTGGTAGTGCCGGATTCGCTGTTGTCCACATGCCAGTACGCACCGGCGACGGGGCGTCCGTCCTCCACGGCGTCTTCCTCCTCCACGGCGTCTTCCTCCTCGAACCAGTGGCCGTAGACCCTGTTGCCGTTCTTGTCGAACACGAACACGAAGATATTATAGATGCTGTTCTCGCTCTTGTGGTTCAGCGTCGCCTTGGTGAGGACGATATCCGGATCGCTGGAGCTGAAATTCAGCCTGACCGTGCTCTCGCCTTCGGCCGGTCTGTCCTGCGGCCGCAGGTCCTCCTTCACGCAGGAGCACAGCAGGGCTGAAAGCAGCAGCGGCAGGGCGAGCGCTCCCGTGATGTTTCCTAATTTTCTCATGCTAGTCAAAAGTCGTTTCATTGTCGTCGTCGGGCGTCCATGAAGCCACCGAGAAATCGAGCCGAGCCTCATCGCCCGTCCAGTATACATTGACCGCGAGGGTCAGCCTCTCGTTGCGGCAGAGGTCGCTGAGCGGGACGGGGTTGCCGTAGCTGTCGATATAGGTCAGCTTATATTCATCTGTCAGCGAACCGAAATCCTTGGGCTCGTCGATGCCGTTGTCGAGCTGTCCGAAAATGCGCATTGTCAGCTGCTTGTCGTGCGCCGTCTCGTAGAGATACTGGCTGATCACGGTCTTCTCCTTCGACGGGCCTATTGGCGGCAGCCCGTCTGCCGGCAGGCTCGAGAATTGTCCGTAGGCGGCATCGTCCGGCAAGGTATGGTCTTTAAAGAACAGGAAACCTGAGTCCGGATTGTCTTCGGAGAGTTCCATTTCCGTCAGCACCAGTTCCCTGTCCGTATGGTTCCTGACCACTATGTCGATATGCCCGCAGACGCGCAGCAGACTGATGGAGACATTGTTGGTTCCGGGCGCCACATGCAAGGGGCCGGAATATGAGAGAGGCATGCCCCTGCCGTAGCCCTCCTTCCCGGCGAAGGACGGTTCGAACTCTCCGGCATCGAAATCCACTTTCGGGAGCGTGGCGTCCGTGAAGGCGGCGTCGATCTTCCCGTCTTCGACATAGGCGTCCAGCGCCGTGCAGTTGGCTACGGCGTACAGCGTGTAGTCTCCGAGCAGCATGTCCTCGAAAGTGACGGTCTGTTCGATGTTTCCCGGGTTGAGGCTCGCGTGCCTGTAGACGGTCCCGTCGCCGCTGACCGCCCAGACGCGCAGGCTGTTCATCAGCTCCCCGTCGTCGCCCGCCACACGCACGGACGGCAGTGCGCCGGATATGTCGATGCGCAGCTCCCCACGGCCTTCGGTTCCGGAGTCGAGCGGCCCCCTGCTGCAGGAGACCGCGGGCAGCAGCAGTGCCGCGAGAGCCTGAAATATACGGAAAATCTTCATAGACCTATGCAAATATGTCAAGCTGTGCTTCCCTGACCGTCCAGTCGGCTATGTCCACGGTCACGTTCACGTCAGACAAGGTTATCAGTATGTCGTAGGTGTATTTCTTGCCCGGCTCCCAGTCGAGTGTAGGCAGCTCGAAGCTCTGGACCACGTCTGGGGCGTTTCCGGTCACGAAGTTGATTCTCGTGAAGCCGTCGGCCGGCTCGCTGCAGGTCTGCGGGATTGCGAACACGATGCCGTCGCCGTCGAAGATCGTGCGGATGTTGTCGTTCTTGTCCGCATCGGTGATTCCGAACGGCTTCCCGTCGGCGTCGGTCCAGTGATAGAAAGGTTCGCTCGCCTCATAGCCCGCAGCGTCCCAGCTGATGCCGCCTTCTCCGTTCGAGCCGGAAGTGTCCGTGTAGTACATGGTTCCGGCCGCGTACAGTCCTGTCAGCCAGAACTCCTTGATTACGTCGTGGTGTCCGGGGTCCTGCAGGCCTACCGACGGGTCGAAGGCTATCCTGAAGCAGAGCGCGGAAAGTGCATGCCTGAAGTTGAGCTCCACCGTGCCGGTGCCGTCAGTGACGGGGTAGCGTTCCTCGAACGCCACCAGCAGGTCGTAGCCGTCCACTCCCGGCTGATAGCTGATTATCAGGTCGTCCGCATCGGAACCGGATACGATGTGGGCGTCGTATGGGTGGAACGCGCGGAAGCGGTAATGCTGGCTGCGGTGCCAGTAGGCGAGCGGGCTGTAGGTCCATCCGTCCTGCCCGTAAGAGAGCCTGACCGCCTCGGTGGTACCGAACACATTGGTGACGGAGCTGCCGCCTCTATCCGGTGAATAATAGCCGTACAGACCTATGCTTGCACCGGTGATGCTGGCATCATCCGTCTCTTGCGAGCCGACGGACTTGACGGCCGTGCTGCTTGCGCGGAAGCCTATCGCGTCTCCGCCTCCGCCGGGCTCCGGGGTTTTCGTGCATGCCGCCGCGAGCAGCAGCATGGCCGCCGCAGCCATGGAGGATATGTAGCGTGCAGTCCTATTCATAGTTGTCGTATATGTCCTTTTCTATTGTCAGCTTCATGTCCCTGCCCAGCTTGAGCAGATAGAGGTACTGTCTGCCCGGCTCCCAGTCCGCCTGTAACTCGGCGCCGAACAACTGGCCGTCCAGCGACGAGCCTCCGGTGTCCAGGTCGCATGTCAGCTCCACACGCAGCGTGCCGCTCTGCGGAATCATGTATGCTCCGCAGATGTGGCCGGCATTTCCGGCGTCCGCGAGTTCCCCGTCGAAGAACAGGAAGTCCTCCGCCGGCCCCGAGACTGTCCATCCGGGCAGCGGCAGCGAACGGAAGTCCCCGCTGGTATGCATGCCGCAGAGCGTGAGCTTCCTGACAGTCAGCTCGGTGTCCGACCTCAGGGACGACAGCAGCCTGAACTCCACGCGGCAGAGCGCGCGGGTGAACGCAAGCTTGACGGTGCCGAGCGACGAACCGTAGTCCAGATCCGCCGTTTCGCAGAACATCAGGTCCTCGCCTTCGGAGAGCGAGTAGGCGTCGAAGCGTATGCCGGCGTCCTTGTCGTATCCGCCCCGGCCGTGCGGAGAATACGCGAAGAATTTCATGCTGCGTCCGCCGCCGGCCCAGAGCCGCTCTTCCTCCGGCCGCCAGATGTGCCCGTCGAAATGCACGACCTTCTCGTCTTCCATCTCGGGAGACGCGGTCCCGGATGCATCCCGCCAGCCTTCCGACGAAGGGAATGAGTATGCCCATACTCCTATCACCCCGTCTTCCGGATGCGTGAGCGCGCCGGCGTCATGGGCTTTGGTGGTCGCCGCCACGGCTACGTTGAACTGTATGCATCCGCGCTCCGGCTCCTCCCTGAAGCTCCGGCTGCAGGAAAGCGCCGTGGCGAGCGGCAGGACCGCCGCGATGAGGTATGCGAGTCTTCCCGTCATTGTCTGCTGACTGTGATTCCGCCGACGCCGGTCCATGGCTCCACCCCGGCGTCGAAGTCGATGGGGATGTCGCCCTTGCCGAAAGTTATGGTATAGGTTATGTCGTGGCCGGCGGTCCAGTAGCTCGAACCTGGCCAGTCGGCGAACTCCACTGTCGTTTTCTGGACTTCCGAAGCATCCGGCTTGTTGTATTCTATGGTCAGCGAAGGCGCCGGCCTGTTATCGCTATCGCCGTTGGCGTTGTCGCTTACCGCCAGCAGGTTCTGCGGCAGCATTATCACATAGTCGGTGATGAGTCCGGAACCTATGGTGCCTGCAGGCAGCGTAAGGCTGACATTCCGGAGATTGCTGTGCGTGGAGGTGGAGCCCCATAGGCCCGAGGCGTAGCTGCCGGTGCAGTATATGTCGTTGAGCGTGATGCTCCTGATTTCGATTTCGGAGTCCTCCGACATGTCATCGAGGATGTTCACCCTTATCCGGGTCATCGTGTGGCGGAACAGCGTGGGAACTCCTCCGGCCGCGTCCGCCGCCGTGATGTCCACGACAGGGTCGGCGACGAGGAAGTCGATGTTCCTGGGCCTGCCGCTGCCGTCCAGCACGTTCCAGTTGTCGAGATGCACGCCGTCCTGCGTCACCCTGACTCCGGAGTCTCCGTCGGCTTCCGCCAGAGGCATGTCCGAAGGGGCGTAGGAGAAGAAGCTGAGCGTGCCCTCGGGCGGCCAGAAGAAATGCGAGCCGGCATGCCAGCCGTCGGGATGATGTGAAATCACCGCCCTGTCGATGTACAGTCGCGGTTCATTGCTGCCGTCCGACCATGTCTCCCCATCCGGAAGGCTGAACCATGCATAGGAGATGAAGGTCGAGTCCTCGGGGTAGGGGGATGCCGCCCTGGTCTGCACCACCTGCCAGCTGACGGGTATTTCGGGCAACGCCGTCCCGCCCTCCTGCAGGCGCGCGCAGGAGACAGCCGTCACGGCCGCGGCCATGATGAATAAGAGTATTCCGGGCTTTGTCCGCTTCATGGCGTCAGTTTATGATTATGCCGTGGGTCTCCGAGTCGCGGTCTTCCACGCTGGGATTCCATGTTATCTTGTCCATGCCTATCGTGAGGTGGTAGCTGATATCCTTGCCGGGAGGCCACGAGGAGTCCTGGTCCTTGTGTATCTGGGCGAGACTTATGCTGCGGACTATGCGCCGCTTCGTCTCCTTGCTTTCGCCGGGGAAGCTGTAGGTCACGGTGTAGGTCACCTCGATGCAGGCCGAATGATTGCCGGAGTAGGCCGGATCGTTGAATCGCTGCGGCATGATAAGCACGCTGCCGGCGTAACTGTCGCTCTCCCCGTCCGTGATTCGGATATGCCTGTCGGGGACGGCGGCTTCGTCCGTGCTGTCGTGATATCCTATGACGAAGGCATCCTCGTCCTCGTAGTCGTCCTCGTCATACCATTCATAGTCCGCGGGCCCGCTGAAATCGTACCATGTTCCGGTGTCCGGCGGGTCGATGCCGCTGCGGTAGCTGCCTTTCACGAAGACATCCTTTATCTTTATGCTGTTCAGCGTGAGGCTGAACTTCGTGCCCGAAGGGTCATTGGCCGTGGAGTAGTTATCGTCAGTACGAATCGAGAAACCGGTGAGCCTGGAGAGGGTGTGGTGGAATATGGTGGGCACTCCTGTGTAGGCCGTCGGGTTTCCGTCGGCGCCGGGGGCCGAGTTGGCCGTCCGGTCCTTGGCCGCCTCGGCGACCATGATGTCCTTCTGCTGGTCGCTTTTCCCTGCGATGTCCCTGTCTCTTATCACGAGCCCGTCGGTCATGTCGAATGTCACGTCGTTCATGTCGTGGGGATGGAAGGAGAAGAAGGTCAGGCTGCCGTGGGACGGCCAGTAGTAGGGGATTGCGGTGCTCCAGCACTTTCCCGCCTCGTCGTAGCTCACCACGGAGCGGCTTCCGGCGTCGCTCCCGAGCGGGATGTAGGGCTGGGCCTTGTCCATGTCGTCGTCCCATCTGCCTTCCTCCAGCCACCAGGCGAGGGTGGCGAAGCTGCTGCTTTCGGGAAAGGCGTTGCCTTCGATCAGAGCTTTGGTGCCCTGCGAGCCTACGGCGGCGGTGAAGCTTATGGCATGGCGGTCCCGCGCGCCGTCCGGCAGTCTCTCCGTCTTCGTGCAGGAGACTGCCAGGACGGCGGCAAGAGCCGTCAGCTGAAGGATATGGGGCTGGAGCCGCATGGTCTTGATTGCAAAACTAATTTATGTTGCTGCTTACAGATTCATCTGACCAAGTCTCGATTGAAGGAGCCCAGTAGATGCGGTCATTCGCAAGGCTTATAGTGAAGTTGTAGGTGATCTTCTTGTTCATATCCCACATGGGAGTGGTTGAATGGAGGTCGTAAAGTTCGATTGTCTTGGTCACTTCATCATCCGTGTAATCAGTGCTGCTCGTATAGGTGCGTATTACATAATTGAGTGTGATTACCTGAACATTGCTATTGTCAGTGAATGTTTGAGGCATGATGAGAAGATAGTCGTATGCCGGGTCGATGCCATCAACTCTTCGAGGAATTGCCGTTCCATTCGCATTGGTCGTCGTCGTATTGTCGAATTCCACTCCTCCCTTGCTGGGGTCAATGTCTCCGGCATCGGCTGTTGATCTGCTGTACCATACATAATCTTGTTCAGGAGTGGTTTCTGACATTGTCCATGAGCCTCCATTGGTGTACTGGACAGGAGAAGTTCCCGAAATCGTAGGAATGCCGCTCTTATATGTTCCTTTGGAATGAACATCGTTGATCTGGATGCCCGTAAGGAAGAATCTCTTGTCTCCTACAGCAAATTCATTTCCGTTGTTGCCATCGTGTGCGTTGGCATAGTCTTCATCGGTCTTGAAATTGAAACCTACAATCTGTGAAAGCTTGTGACGGAATACGGTGGGAACTCCGTTGTAGCTCGACTGGTTTCCATTGACTCCGTTGGCTGAATTGGCTGTCTGTCCGGAAATGATATCGGCGACCATTACGTCAACTGCCTGATTAGCTTCTGAGGTTCCTCCGAGAACATCCCAGTTTGCGATGGTAATACCATCTGTCTTGTCAAATTTGACAGCGTCCTTGAGCTCCGTATAAGGGCTGTAGGATATGAAAGTCAAGGAACCGGCGCTCGGCCAATAGTACGGTGTCGCTGTTGTCCAGGCGGAAGTCTGCTGATAGCTTACCTCAGTATGTGGAATATACACATCGGCGTCTGTAGGGAATGTTCCTGTTCCGGCTACATACCATGCTTGGGTTCCGAAAGAAGGTGCAGTGCTTCCATACGCCGTTCCGTCAATCATAGCCTTCGTGCTGTTCGCCCCCACAGCCGCGGTGAAGGAGATGGCCTGGTCGGGCGCGTCGACCCTGACTTCGTTCTTCGTGCAGCTTGCGAGAATTGCCGTTGCAAGAGCTGCTACAATAATCCATTTTTTCATAAAGTAGTTAGTTTTTGATAATTGACTTATTGATTTGTATTTTCAGAATGTCTTCCGTCATATCACTATGTCGTGGTTCTCGTCCTCCCAGTCGCCGACCTCCGGCTGGAAGCCGCCGCCTTCGCCGGGCACCGGATCGGGAGGGTCTATCGTGAGGGTCTGCTCCATCAGCAGCCAGTTGTGCTCCAGCGCGTTGCGGCTGGAGAAAAGGTCGGTGATGTCGTATTCGGCGTTTACCGTCCTGCCGTCCTTGGTGCGTATGTCGAAAGTCAGCCTGAGGCTGTTCTGCGAGCCGGGCACGCGCCCGAAGGTGTTGAAGATTCCGCATATCACGGGAGTCCCGGCGTCGTCGCCGCTCTGGAGCGTGAAGTAGACCGTGTTCTGCGGCTCCTCCACGCGGTCTCCCTGCGAGATCAGGTGGCCGCTGTGCATCCCGGAGAGGAACGCCTGCGCTCCCGACACATACTCCAGCCCCTCGACCTTGACCTGGAGGTACCAGGTCTCCACGACCGTGGTGGCTTCCGCCTCTATTACATGGACCCCGTCGTGGTAGGGCACCGTCTCAAGCTCCAGCTGCGTCACCGTCAGGTGGTCCGGCTCGTAGACCACTATCTCCCCGGGGGCCTTCGAGCTGTAGCTGTTCAGCACCTGCTCCGACACCGTCCCCGATCCCGCCACCACGGTTTCGTAGTTGCCGCGGTTTTCCACCGTCGTGCCTTCGGTGCCGAAGTTGTAGGCAAGCATGCGGTAGTCGCCCGGCACGAGGGACAGGTGTCCCGAAATCCAGGTGTAGCCGTTCTCGTCGACGCTGCTTTCGCTCACGAACGACTCGGCCACGAGGCTGTTGCCGTCAGGCTCGTAGAAGAGCACATGCATGACTTCGGGGGCTATTTCCGGAACAGGGATGTCCTCGTTGTAGATGCCCGTGGTGACGTTGCGTATATTGTCCGTGTTGATCTTTATCCTGACGTATGTGTTGTATTCCGGATCGACGAGGGGCCGCAGCTGGCAGCCGCCGAGCATCGCGAGCGAGAATATGCAGACTGACGCCCCGAGAGCCCGCGCGCTCCGGAGACATGCGGCATACAGCCGTTCCGTAAAGTGTGTCAGCCGTCCCATATTCATCTGTATGTGCGTTTTACCTTTATGGGGAGCACCAGCGAGACCTTGAGTTTCGTGGGCCCGAAATACGAAAGCACACCCGCCTCGAAGGGGTCGCGGTAGAGTACGGAATAGTCGGGCGCGGGCTGGTAGTGCCTGTAGTCCGCGCTCACGAAGCCCACGGAGGCCGAGAACTCGAGGTTGAACAGCCTGCCTATGGGCATCGCGTAGCCGTAGCTGATACCGGCCGACCAGTATTCTCCCTGATAGTTTATGTCCCTGTCCCACTGGAAATCGTAGCGCGCGCTCATCACGTAGGGTGCGATGAAGTGGCCGGACAGCCTGTCGCGCCTGTCGTCGCGCTTGAACCACCAGCGCGGCTCGATGCCTATCTCCCACATCTCAAGGCTGTACTTGTTGCCGTTCGGTCCGAAGGTCCACCACGGGAACACGTCTTCGACCATTATCGAGAACCGGTCCCCTATGGGGACTTCTATCTCGGCGTTGAGCATGGTCAGCGCATCGTAGAGCATGTTGGTCTTGAGCGCGAACAGCGTGCGTTCGAGCACTATCTCTCCCGGAGGAGGCGTCAGAGTCCTGCCGGCAGTCCGCGCCGCCGCCGTCAGCGGCATGGGGCGGCCGATGAAATATTCGCGGGTGTAGATGTTCTCGCTCCATTCGAGACGGATGAACGAGCGGCGCATCTCCTTGAACCAGACGCGGACCACCTTGTTCCATAAGGCGGCGTCCCGGCTGCGTATGCGCTCCTTCTTCGTCTCGTAGTCGGCGTCGGAGTCGATGATTTCCAGGAGCATGGCCCGCTGCTCCTCGCTGATGGTGCTGTCGCGGAGCGCGCGTTCGCGGAACATGTGCCACGACTCGCCGTCGGGGGTGATTCTCATCCTGCCCTGAAGTGCGGGGTATTCGCCTCCGAGGTAGCGGCGCATCGCGGCGGCGCGGCGCTTGGAGAGGTTGACGTTGTACCAGTAGTTGCCTTCGGGGGATGAGTACGACACGACCGTCAGGCTGTCGAGCGTGCCGTCGCCTATTCGTATGGACGCGATCGAATCGGCGAGAGCCTTGAGATTCTCGCCGGTGTCCATGTAGTCCGGCCTGATTACCGCGTTGTCCCAGCGGAAGTTGACATGGAAATCGGCACTATGGCTCTCGGTTCCGCTGAGCCTGAGATAATATGCTCCCGACCCCCCCGTAGCGATTGTATCCAGAGGGCTCTCTTTCGCTTCCGCGCAGGGCTGTGCCGACAGAAAACCGGCAAAAGCGAATATGTAAACTGTCAGGCGTAAGTTTAAGTTCATCCCTACATTTCAGTATCGAACCTCTTCCGCCTATAGGGGGGGGCGAAAGGAGGACACGGCTTTGGTTAAATCGTTGGTTTAAATTGGTTTTAACTGATGGCACAAAAATAATCAATAATTTGAAATTCGGTATATGCTAACTTATAATTTTTAAAGATTATTTTCGAGATTCTGCTGATTCTGTGCCGTTTCCGCTCCTGGATATCCGCCGTTCCGCCGTCTGCGCCCCATCGGACCCGATAAGCGCAAAGGGGTTTCCGATTTAAACCAACGTTTAAGCATTAAACACGATAATCGCGCGATGAAGAGAGGATTATTGATGCTGGCTGCAGTATTGTTGTCCTTAGGGCAGCTGTCTGCACGGGAGGTGGCGGATTCCATGCGTATCTACTACCGCCAGGGCTACAGATATGTCGAGCCCCTGTTCCGCAGCAACGAAGCTGAACTGACGAAATTCCTGGAGACCGCGTCGGAAGCGCAGAAGGCGGGCCGTCGTACCTGATGGACAGATTTCCTTTCCATTTGACGCACCCTGCCTCCATTGACGCAGTTCTGCGGGGCATGACCGTTCCCGATGAATTTCATCTTGGTGTCGATTGCAAATCCGTTACGACAGCAATTCACCATACTGCATCCTCCAGGCTGCATCTGACATACCGCCTCCGCCAAACAGCGTCCGCCGCAACGCCCTCCCCGCAGGCGATATGCCGCCAGTACTTCGCGAGTACATTCCGCCGGCGGGCCTTTTTCGATATCTTTATCTCATACCTTTTTTAAATGTTCAGACTATGTCAGCTATCGAAAATCCAAGGCTCAAACGCCGGATTCTGGCCTGCGGCAAGGAATCCCTCTACCTCGAATACTATCTCGGACGCAGCGAGAAGCCGAAGACCGATCTCAACGGGAATCAGCTCTATTATACCAGCGGGAAGATGAAGGGCCGGCCCGTCTATGCGGTCAGGCACTCCAGACGGCAGGAAAACCTCCATCTGTATCTGGTCATTCATCCGCGCACTCCCGAGGACAGGGAGCGCAACCGGGAGACGCTAGCACTTGCGCGCAGGATATGTTTCGAGCGCGGGCAGGAACTCCTTGAAGACAGGGAAGGCTACCGGCTGCGTCCGGCGCGGCGGACTGTCGGGTTTATCGAATTCTTCCAAAGCTGCGTGGACGGATACACGATGAAGGACAAGCGCAACATGGTCCTGGCGCTCAACAAGTTCAAGGCGTTCCTCGAACTCCGTCATCCGGAATTCTGCCGCAGGCGCTCCGGCGGTGAGTCCTGCTACAGCCTCGCTCCGTGCATGCTCAGCAGGGAGATGGTCCGGGAATTCGCCGACTACCTCGCCGCGACAGGCCGGAACAGCGGGCCTTCGGGGACCTTCCGGCGTTTCAAGCATGTGGTGGCGCGCATGGTCTCCGAGGGACATATCAGCAGGAATCCCTGCGCGGAGGTAAGGATGGCGGGCGCACGGAAGGTGCTGACGAAGGAAGTGCTGACCGCCGGGGAGATACGCCGGCTCGCGGCGACTCACTACAGGGGCGAGAACCCCGAGATACGGCGGGCGTTCCTGTTCTGCGTCTACACCGGAATGCGCTTCTGCGATGTGAAGGAGCTGCGCCGTTCCGACATCGACGCGCAGAAGCGCACGCTCTCCTTCGAGCAGAGCAAGACGAAAGGCCGCAGCGTATGCAGCCGCGTCGAGATGCCGCTGCGGGAGGAGATCCTGCATCTCGCGCTGCCGGAAGACAAGCGCGGCTGGTCGCCGGCGGAAGGCGATTCCGTGTTCAGACTGCCATCGCACACCATGTGCCTCAAGGCTCTGCGGCGCTGGACCGCCCGGGCCGGCATAAGCAAGCATATCACCTGGCATTGCGCGCGCCATACCTTCGCGACCCAGTTGATCGCGAACGGCGCCGATGTGGTGACCACCGCCTCGCTGCTCGGACACAGCGGACTGGAATATGTGAGAATCTACGCGCATGCGCTCGAAGACAACAAGCGCCGCGCGGTCGACAGCCTCCCGGCATTGGAAATATAGCCGCAAGTACGGCACGAGCACTCCTTGAGCCCCTCCAACTGCCTGGCAGTCAGAGGGGCTTCGGTTTCCGCGGCAACTACGAAACCGTCGTGGCGGGTTCCGGGTCGGTGTCGGAGCAGGTGCTGAGCCGCTACAGCTCGAAGGCCCCCGGGGAGGTGGTGGTTTACGAGCCGGACCACCTGACGGTGGCGCAGCTGGAGCTGGAGACGGTGCCGTACCACGACGGGGTGCACGTGATAGAGGCGGAAGCGGCCACGGTCGTGGAGACCTGGTACCTGCAGATCAAGGTCGAGGGGCTGGAGTATGTGGCGGGAGCCGAAGCCTTCCTCTCCGGCATGGCCGGAAGCACGGGACTGTCCGACGCCGATGACGGCGAAGATGACAACACGGTCTATTTCACCCTGAGGAAGGGCGACGACGGCGGCGTTCCCGTGATATGCAACATATTCAACACCTTCGGGCGCCTTCCGGACTCACGCAATCAGTTGAAGGTGACCTTCGACATACGCACGGTCGACGGACGCACGGAGACCAGGGAGTTCGACATCACCGACCTGTTCTCGACCGAAAACGCCAGGGAGCACAACTGGCTGCTGCTTGACGAGACCATCACGATAGATCCTCCCGAGCCGCCGGGTCCCGATGAAGGCGGCGGCTTCCAGCCGGAGGTCGGCGACTGGGAGGACGAGAACCACGACATAGTGATATGACGGAAGACATTCTGAAAATACAAATCAATAAGTCAATTATCAAAAACTAACTACTTTATGAAAAAATGGATTATTGTAGCAGCTCTTGCAACGGCAATTCTCGCAAGCTGCACGAAGAACGAAGTCAGGGTCGACGCGCCCGACCAGGCCATCTCCTTCACCACGGCTGTGGGGGCGAACAGCACGAAGGCTGACGAAATCATCTCCGGAACGGTATATCCGTTCGATGAAACATTCGGCTCTGTTGCATTTTTGCTGGGAGAAGACGAGACATGGGAGACCGATCATGCCTCCGCCAAAGTCTATATAGGTGTTTCAGAAGGGCTGGCCGCCGGGGCGCTGGGCGTGGAGGTTTCATACGATGAAGGTAATAATTACTGGACCACGGCTACACCTTACTATTGGCCCAAAACAGGATCATTGACATTCTTCTCGTTCAGTCCTTACGAGAAGGATTTCAAAATTGATCCGACCAATACTGACGGACTTGTAATTGAAGGGTGGGATGTGCACGATCAGGCTACTCAACCTACAGATACCGATTGGAATCAGGAAAAAGATCTGATGGTCGCTACCATTCAGACGGAGCAGACCCAGAACGGCACTAATGGCGGATATAAAGGTGTGCCTACTATCTTCCATCATATTCTTTCATACATCGGAGGATTTACCATCAGAACCGATATTGATTATACTAACGGACACAGCGATGGTTCATGGACTCCCGGAGATATGACTTTCGAACTCAAAAGTATCAAGATTAACAATATCTACGAAAAAGGTGATTATAAGAGCGGGCTCATGCCGTATAAAGATGAAAATACCGGAGAAGGCTGGACAATTGCAGATGGAGCGGATCGGGCAGATTATATCTGGACAGATACTGATGCCAGTGCGACAGGGACAACCTTTAATCAGACCAAAAAGGAGATTGAGCCGTACTCATCTTTTAACAACGACAGGGACTATCTTCTTGTAATGCCGCAGGCTTTCACCAACGACGATCAGGACGATGCTTCAATTACCGTAGAATATGTCGTTAAATATTATAACGGAGATACGGCTAACGGTAATGATGGCTGGATAGCTTATCCAGTTACAACTACTACGAAGCTTTATGATATCCATAAGGACAATGGCAACAAGTGGGATCTGAACAAGAGGATCGTGTATAATCTCGTCATCAGCTTCAAGGGTTCCACCGATCCTGATGATCCTTCACAGCAGATTCTGTGGGCGCCTTCAGTCGTAGAGTGGACTGATGATCCTATAAATAGCGGAGATATAGTAATGTAATCCACCCATGTTCCTCAGACAGCTGCTTTCATTCGCGGCAATGGCCGCGCTGCTGTCTTCCTGCGCGAAGGTGCAGGAAGACAGGGCGGCTGTGCCGGACATGTCAGTATGCTATCAGGTTGCAAGCACCACCAAGGCCGCCTCGGCCTATCCCGAGGACAGGCCTTTCGTGTCCTGGGCCTGGTATCTGCCCGACGGCAGGAGCTGGGCGCAGGACAGCGGTGAAGCGCAGTTGTATATTCCCGGCGAGACCGTGAGCTACGACGGGGCCCTTCAGGCCTGGACCACCGCGACCGCATACTACTGGCCCAAGTCCGGTTCCCTGACCTTCATGTCCCTGAGCCCGGCGAATCTTGCAGGAGATGTCTCCTGCTCTCCGGACAAAGGAATTGAGCTCAGCTTCGATGTGGCCGCCAATCCGGATGTGGACATTATGGTGGCCGACATCGCTGCCGACCAGCGCGCCAATGATGTCCCCACGATATTCCGCCACAAGCTGGCGAAGGTTGTCAGCTTCACCATGAAGACCGACAGGGACTACGGCACCCTTTTGACAGTCGGAGGCAAGAAATTCACCCTCAACAGGATAAGTTTTGCGGGCGTCTATACGTCCGGGACATATGTCTCCTGCAATTCCACCGTTTCCGGCCCGAAGGAGGGCTGGAGCGGCCATTCCGGCGGCGGTGACCAGGTCTGGTATGACGGAAACGGAATAGAAATCACACACGACGGGACGGCAGTGCGCGGGAATGACGACGCACTTTTCGTCCTGCCGCAAAGCTTCGGTCCGGAAGCGGTGCTGATTGTAGAATATACGATCGAAACGCACATTGCCGATGCCGAACTGAATCACAAAGAAAAGGTCACCGAGTCGGTCAGCCTTTCGGAGCTGCACTCGTCATGGGAGATGAATAGGCAGATAAGGTACAATCTCACCATAGGTCTCGACTCCATTGAATGGGAGGTGTCGGCCGACGAATGGCAGGACAGGGACGGAGGTGACATTACGGTATAGCGACAGAACAGGAATTGGCACGCTTGCAGATCATATCTCTCATGGTCGCCGCGCTTCTTTCGTGCGGCTCCTGCAGCCGTCGGCTCAATGAGCCTGATGCGCGGTCCATCGTGTTCGATGTGGCCGTGGCGGCCAACACGAGGGCGTCGTCGGACTTGTCACACCCTGAGGATGTGGACATCGCCGTAAGGGGCTACTCGCTTCCCGGAGAGGCTTCATGGGCGACGGACAGGGATGACGCGGTGCTGGAGATGGAGGGCGTGAGGGCGGTTCATGCCGGAGGGAGCATCTGGAAGCCAGAGAACGGGCAGACCTGGCCGGAACGAGGCCGCACGATGACCGTGTTCGCATATTCCCCCTACGGACGGGGTGAATTCGGTGAAGACGGCTCGGTCATCTTCCGGAACTATTCGCTTTCGGAAGGACTGGACCCGCTGTATTGCGAGGCCGCCGACAGGCATTACAATTCGCTCGGACGAATCAATCTCCCTTTCTCCAGGGCGCTCTGTCTCGTTGGTTTCGAGGCGGTCTCCTCGCTCGAGCTCGGGACAGAGCTCCATGTGAAGAAGCTGACGCTCACCGGCATACGTTGCAGCGGGGATTTCAGCTCCCTTCCCGAACCTTCATGGAAGGTGTCCGGGGAGCCCTGTGCCCTTGTCGTCTATGAAGGCGGCGCCGTGCTTTCCGAAGGGCGCGAAACCCTCGGTTCCGAGGTCTACCTGATACCTCAGGGCGGCAGCATAGGAGTAGAACTCGTGGTCGAGCTTTCCGACGGCACATCGCTGCGGCAGGACCTTACCCTGAATGCGGAGGCCGGTATCGACTGGGCTCCCGGAAAGCTCTACACCTATACCTTGAAAATCACCCACGACCTGCAGCTCGTCGTGGAAAAAGCCAGCATTCATGTATAGCAGATTCATACATACGGCCGCAGCCGGGCTGCTGATGCTCTCCGCCTTCGCCTGCGGGAAGCAGCTTCCTGACGGCAGCGCCGAAGCTCCAATATCCTTCAGGAGCGGAGTCGCCGTCAAGGCGCTGCTCGACACCGAAGGGCTGAAAGGCGAGACCATAGTGGTAAACGACATGCATGTGGCCGCGGACGGGACTACGATGCTATATATGTCCGATGTGCCGCTGGAGTACAAGGACGCCGGTTGGACGGCAACCCCGCCCTGCTATTGGACGAAGGGTGGCCTGCACCGCTTCGCCGCGTATATCAAAGGCCAGCAAGTGTCCTACAGGCAGGAGGATGAGGCATTGGTGTCGGAAGAGATCACTCTCACCGCAGACGATCAGCCGGACCTGCTCTATGCTTTCGCCGTCCGTGATCTTGACACTTCCACCGAGCCCCATGCCCCAGTGGTTCTGGACTTCCGGCACGCCCTGGCCGCGATACGCCTGACCATAACCAATATGAAAGAGGACATCGGCGAGCTGAAAGTCAGCGGGTATCGGCTGCAGAACATCGTGACTGGAGCTTCTTTCAGCGTCACTGCCGCCGATGCCGATGCGGCGGAATACACCATGCAGCCCGCTTCCGACGGCTATACGGCGAACCATGATGTGACGATTCCCCTGAACGGAAGTCTCACGCTTTATGCCGACGCCGGCGGGGTCGGGACTGACGGCAGCCTGCTGGCATGGCCGCAGGAGGTGAACGGCGGCTCCAGCCCCGTCACGCTTGTTCTGACTGCGGAATCCGGACAGATCCGCATCCCTCTTTCCACTTCGTCCGTCAGCCGCTGGTATGCGGGCAGGCGCTACAACTACGATATCAACCTCTCCGACGATTATATCCGAGTGACCGCGACCGTGCATCCATGGGATATAAGAGACGTGATAATAGACTGACGGCAGCATGAACAGACTTCCCATATACCTGATCCTGGCGGCTTGCCTCGCCTCCTGCACGAAGACGCCCGTGGAGAACTCCGCCGGCGCCAGCATCTGCTTCATGACGGATCTCGTGAGCGTGAGCGAATCACCCCTCTCGAAGGCGGAGATAAGCACGGCCGCCGGACGGACAATCTACGTCACGGAGACTATCCATAATATATTCGCAGGCACGGGATGCCAGCTCCCGCAGGGTACAGGCATCTACAGGACCGGTCAGACGTGGACGTCCGGCCAGGAATACAACTTCTTCGCGTATATGTTTGATGGTGATGGTATTGCTGATATCTCGGAAAACGGCCGCAAGTTCACTATGACCCAGCCTTCGGTGCTTTCTCCTGACGGAAGCAATTCGGAATTCTCCGACTATCTGCTGTCATATATATACTATGTGGCCGACGGTGCGTCGAAACCTCTCGTGACCTTCGAGATGGTGCATGCCACCGCCGCCGTGGAACTCTATCTGGTGAAACCCGCCGGTGCGGCCGAGACGGAAGTGCTCTCCGCAACTATGTCGGGAGTGAGCACTGAAGCTGTTTATTTGGCCAATGACCATACCGGAGCCAATATCAGCTGGGCTGTGGACAGGACCGGAGCCACAACGGACTACAGCAGGAGCAACACCGATTACCGCGCTCCTGAAATCGGCGCCGACGGCTCCTATTTCCCGGACGGAAGCCTCTATTTCTCTTTCCTTGCGTGCCAGCAGCCGGTCGACCCCGTGACGATTGAGGTCAGATTCTCGGTGGCCGGTGACAGGGAATACACGGTCGAATTCCCTCTGGATCAGGTCGAGGGCGTACCCTACTGGATGCCCGGCACCAAGACCAGGTATGCGGTGGTGCTCGACAGTGAGGCCCGCCTCTACGGAAGCATAGAGGACTGGAAGGACGGAGGTGAAATGGAAGGCAGTCTCGTACCCTAAACAATTGCAAGCATGAAGATCCGTACGACAATACTGTTGATTGCCCTTCCGGCCCTGCTGGCCGGATGTGTGCGCGGCATCGAGCCCGAGGAGAATTCGATGCGGGTGAAACTCAACGCCGGCATAGCCATGTCTCCCGTGGCCACGAAGGCCGGAGGCCCCTACGACGCCGATTCGCCGGAACAGCTCGATATCAGTATGCTCCGCATGGAGAACGGCGTCGCCGGCAGCCCGCTTTCCGCCACGCTCGGCTCTCCGGATCCCGCGAACGGGTACCTGCGCCCCATTTCCTTCGATACGCACCAGTTCTTCCCGGACAGGACTACCGAACTCGGCTTCATAGGCTGGTATCCTTCAGCTGCGGCCTACTCGGTTAAGGACGGAACTCATACCCTGTCCTATGATGATATTCCAGGCGATACCGACATGATGGTCAGCAGCTATGTGAGCGGCAGCTTCGAGAGCGGCATTCCGCCCACCGTGTTCTCCCATGCCCTGTGCCAGTATACGGTAAGCGTCTATGCCGTGGACGAGGACGCCCGGAAGCAGTGGGAGGATGAATACGGAAATATCGCCGGCGTCAGCATCTCCAATCTGCCTGTCGCCCTCTCCGTCGACTTGAAGACGTCGGCCGACGCCGTGACCTCCATAAGCTACGAAGGAGGTCCGCGCGGATATGAAGTATATTCCGGCTCTTTCGAAATCCCTGTCGGCGAGTCTGGGAAGACCGGAATCGGGAATGTGGTGATGGCCGCTCCGGCTCTTGAGAACGCCCTGACCGTCACCGTGACGTTCAAGAAGACCGGCGGCGCAGGCGAGGCTCTGACAAAGAAGATAGTAATGTCGCGCAATTTCAAGGCCGGCTACCGTTACGGACTGACACTCAGGTTCTCACATAACGGCCTGATCGAACCCGTCTCCGCTGTCGAGGATTGGGAGAATGTCGATGCAGGCGTAGGCCTCGGGGATGGCAAGACCTACTACAACCTTTCATCCAACGGCACCGCGAACTGCTATATAGTGTCATCGGCCAACGTCTCCTACTGCTTTGACTGCACCGTCAAAGGCAACGGAGTGAATACTGTCACGGACTACAGGGGCAATGTCTACCGCTTGCCCGATACGGAGGTCTCGCTCCAGCCTGACCGCCTGGAGATTCTGAGGTCATACGCAGTGCTGAAGAGGGACGGTTCTCGGTTCACCGCGGTTCCGGAAGATGACAGAAGCAATCCGGAACTGATGCTGAGCCTGGACTATGACACTCCCCATGAGGGCAAGGCGATGTTCACTCTCAAGGGCAACCCCTCCAATCCGGAGGATTATTCCCTGCAGTACAAGGGCAATGTGCTCATAGGGGCGTTCAGCGGGGAGACCCTGCTCTGGTCTTGGCATATCTGGATTACCGACAGGCCGGACACCCAGGGCTACGGCAACGGATATTCGTCGCTCGACAGGAATCTCGGGGCCGTGGACGATGACCCGGAGAACGCGGCGGCTTTCGCGGAAGATGACGAACTTGGGAAAGTGCTTGCCACGGGTTTCTATTACCAGTGGGGACGGAAGGACCCCCTTTCGCGCTACGATGTCGACCCTCTCATGAATCTCGGCTACATGGACTATCAGCATCAGGGACTTGCAAGCATGGCCGAGGCGCACAGGAATCCGAGGGTCATGTTCTATGACGCGGGCTCCAACGACTGGACAAGCGATGCCGACGACCATCTCTGGGGTTATGCCAACCAGCGCGACAACGTGGTGAAGACCCTCTATGACCCCTGTCCTCCCGGCTACAGGGTTCCGGACACCAAGGTATGGACGGAGAGCGCGCAGTATGAGCTGGAACAGCATGAGACTTACGGCCATGAGACTTACGGCTATGTCTTCGACATAGACGGTAACCAGAAGATATTCTATCCTCGGACTAATTATCTCGGCTATGACGGGGAGGATATCTCGCTGATGACTTACGAAAAGCCGGGCGGCATGCCGTATATCTACCTGAATTCCGCGCGGCCGCATATCTGCAGTGATTTCACAGGGGAGGCGGGAACGACCCCCGAGCACGAGTCTCTGGCCCATCATTTCGTGTTCAGCCTCGACATGCAGGACAGCGGCGACTATATCCCCTATGAAAAGGACAAGGCCGGCGCGAGGGCCAATGCCATGCCCGTGCGATGCATCTCCGAGAACGCGGCTCCGGCTACCACCGACCTCTCAAAGGTGCAGACGGCCAATTGCTACATGGTCTCCAAGAACGGCTACTTCAAGTTCAGGGCGAACCGGCGCGGAAACGGGGTCGGGTCGTTCAATAGCTACATCTCAAAGAATAATGTACTTTACAATGTCCTTGTCGATATTTCCGGAGGACTCAATCCCGAAATAGAGACGGACAGCGACTATCACGTGGACGTGCTCTGGTGGCAGGGCGAGCTTGACGGGACTTGGAACGATCTTGTGCAGGATTTTGAAAACGGAAGCGAGGAAATCGCCTCCAGGGTGCCTCTGGTGATGGTCGACGGGGGTAGGCTCGATGACGACGGCTATGCCTATTTCTATGTCCGTGAGGGCCTTGACACCTACGGCAATGTAGGCCTGGCCCTCTACGACGGGAACGGCAGGATAGTCTGGACCTGGCATATCTGGTTCATCGCCAACGAGCGGAACGCCCTGCTCGGAGACTATCTGGTGATGTCGAGGAACCTCGGCGCAACCTATACGCCTTACGATGTCGCCGGCAACTTCAATATGGGAGACAGGATCGAGGAGACCTACGGCTTCTATTACCAGTGGGGCCGCAAGGACCCTCTGTTCGGTCCGGGAAAATGGTTCAGGAAGAATGCTGACGGCTCCTGGGAGCTTAAGGACTGGAGCAACGAGCCGGACCGGGCTCCAGCCACGACTCTCAGCGCATCCATGGAGGAGCCTCTGGTGTTCCGCACGAGTGATACGGAGAATCAGTGGCAGACTACCTTCACTCCGGGAACCGCTGACATTCAGGAGGCACGTAATTTCTGGGGTTATGTCGGGCGTCAGGATGGAGGACAGAATTTCATCAAGACCATGTACGACCCCTGCCCGCCCGGATACAGGGTGATCAATAACCTGTCTTTTGAAAGCGCAGGCCTCTGCCATCGGGTCGAAGAGGACTGGTATAGTTTGACATTCAATTCTTATTCTCGCGAAGAAGGCGGAATAAGAGTTGATGATACGAATAGCATGAGATCATCGTTCAGCCCAGGAAACGCTGTTGCAAATGTGCTGTGGCTTCCGTCTTCCGGGTGGATCAATCAGTCCGGCTCCTATGATGGTATAGGCGGCCACGGATATTTGAATTCCGCGACCCCGAATGCTATGGGCGAGAAGATGCGTGAGTTTGAATGGGGGTGGTATCAGGAGAATCAGTGGCCATATGACACTTATTATGGAATCCGGCAATTCAGTCAGCACAATCATCTTGGGGCCCGTCCCGTCCGCTGCCAGAAAGAGTAATTGAAATATGAGAGAAATGAGACATGGCATAACATATATGGCATTTTCCGCGCTGCTGCTGGTTTCGGCATGTGCGGAAAGGGCGCTTCCGCTTCCCGCTCCGTCCGGTGGCGGTCCGGGTTCCGCTATGGACGTGCTCTGCTATACCGGCACCGATGCGTCCTCTTCCTTCCCGGCATCGAAGTCGCTGATCTGGTCGACCTCGGCCATGACCCTCGATGCGAACTTCATAAGAATCGATGACTCCCTGCCATACGATGCCGGTTCAGCCTATCCCCCGCTGTCGGAAGCCGGCATAGTGGAGGCCTCGGTCTATGCCCCGTCGGACCTCACTGCGGCCGGACAGGCGCTCAGGAGTACGGCTTTCACTCCCAGCCAGCATTATGAGATAGAGATAGACGCTCCTGACACGGCCGATCCTGACACGGCCTTCTACAAGACCAGGATGGTCGGCTGGTACCCCCGCACCTGCGTGCTTCCCCGGGAGGAGAACGGCCAGGCATCTTCGACCGCCAAATTCAGCGACCCTGACTTCGCGGACAACTTCTATAGCGACGAAAGTTCCACCGGCATAACTTTCCTCGGGAAGCTTGACGGGCAGACCGACATCATGGTCAGCGACATGAGGGAGGGCATGCGCATCAGCGAGGTGTTCCGCAACGGAGAACCGACGGCTGCCCCGCCTTTCGGCCACAAGGAGTCCGAATACTCCAATTTTTTCACCTTCAGGCATTATCTTTCCGCCGTCAGAATCTACATCAGCTGCGATAACATAGACCTAAGCCTGCTTTCGTGGGGCGAGATCCGCAACGTCGTATTCCCCGACCAGCCCACCACGGTGACGGTAAGGCTTCCTGAAAAACCCGGCGACTTCGGCGAGGTCGTCGACGGCTCATGGGCCGACCCTGCCGACATGAACATCATCACGACCCCTATCGACGGTGAGAGCGGCGAGACGGTCAGCTTCCCCGTATCCCTGGTGGATGACATAAACGGCAGCATCGACGGTGAAATCTATCTCGGCTACATCCTCGTGCGTCCCGATGTCGCCACCAAGTTCGAGATTCATACCGATGCCGGTATCTTCGGACTCGAGATACCGGTCAGCCACACCGAATCCGGCGGCACCGAGAGGAAATTGCTGGAAGCGGGCAAGATATACAATATCAACGTGGATGTGAACACGGACGGCGAACTTGCGGTGTTCATCAAGAACGACGACGACAAGAAATTCAGGGACCTGTCGCCCTGGAATGTAGCCCAGGGCCGCTTCGAGACTGCCAACTGCTATCTTATCAACCCCCTCGACGACGTCGACTCCCCAGGCGAGCCTGCCTGCAGCGGCTATTTCTTCAACGCCATGCAGGCCGGCAACGGCGACAAGGGGCTGCTGAACGTGGCGAACAGGGACCTCTATCCCGATGGAACGGCGGAACTGAGGCCCGTATCCGCGAGCATACTCTTCCAGACCCGGGCCAACACGATACGCAATGTGGAGCTCATCGACGGTCATGTGCGCTTTGAGCTCAACGAGCAGTGCTATGCCGAGACCAATCCTCTGCAGGCCAACGCGGTGATAGCCGTCCACGACGCGGCAGGCAACATCCTGTGGTCATGGCTGATATGGATCACCCAGGAGGCTAAGGATGTGAAATTCAATAATGGTACACGGGAGTTCTCCCTGCTCAACATGAATCTGGGAGCCAATACCGCCCTGCCGGGAAACAACCCTCTGGCGACATACGGCCTGTATTACCAGTGGGGCCGCAAGGATCCTTCTCCCCGTCCGCCGACGGCGGATTTCAGCATGAAGAGCATGGAGACGATAGAGTTCTACGGGCCCAACGGCGAGCCGGTCAACTATGTGTCGGAGTTCTCGTCCGACCAGAACACCATAGAGGACAGCGCGAGGAACCCCCTGCTCCTGATGGACCAGAACATCCAGGGGCCGGACTATGCCTTTGACTGGTTATATTACGAGATAGACCAGCTGTGGGGAGAGAGCGTAAAGACGGTCTATGACCCCTGTCCCTACGGCTATAAGGTTCCGGCGGATGAGCTTGAAACGCTGTTCAATTATGCCCGTTCAGGATACGCCGGATATAATATCTCCACTTATGGGGTAAGCATCGGAGGCGGCGGTCTTGACGGGGAAATCTACTTCCCCTTCGCAGGTTGGAAAGGCTATGAGTCTGGTGTGCCCGACAAGGGACATCCCTGGCAGAGCGTCGGCACGGTGGGTGACTATCACGATGCGCGCATACGTCCGGACAAGCATAGGACTTCCAACCGTATCAGTGCGAATAATGGCGTTTGGAATACATCGTTGGAGTATTCTGCAAGTTCTGCCAACCGCACCAGCGCCGCTCCCGTCCGCTGCGTCCGCTACGCCGGCGAGCCGTAGCTCATTTCTGCGGGGTGATGCATCATTTCCTGCGGCTATGCACCTGAACGGCCATACCAGCGGTCAGACTTTAATGAAAAACCCGGGATCTTCATCGAAGGTCCCGGGTTTTTCTATATGACGCAGCTTGCGCCGTCTATTCCACGAAGGCCACGATTTCGCCCTTGACCACGTCCTTGCCCTGGGCTGCGGTCACGGCCACGATGCGGCCCTCGACGGCCGTGCGTATCTCCTCCATTCCGTAGTAGGTCTGGACGAAGCCGCAGGGCTTGCCGGGCTTGACCTTGGTGCCGGCTACGGGCGCCTTGGACTCGTCGATGACGTCTATCTGCCAGAGCATCTTGCCCTTGGCCGGAGCCTGAAGGGGAGTGGCCTTGGGGTATTTCTCCACGAGCTTGTCGATGTCGAACTCGGGCATCTCGACCACGGGCCGCTTCACGATTACAGGTGCGCCGGCCTTGGCCTTGAGCTCCTCGAGCTCCTTGTTGAACCTTTCCTTGGCGATTCCGCTCCTGTAGTCGCGGTACTGCCTCTCGTGCATCGCGAGCTCGAACAGCTCCTCGTCGTCCTGGCCGCAGTCCCAGCCCTCGTCCTTCATCATCTGGCGGAACTTGGGCAGTTCGTCGGGATATTCGTCCTGGGGATTTCCGTCGAAGAATTCCATGCCCTTCTCCTTTGCGAGTTCCACGATTTCCGGGGCGAGCTTGCCGGGCAGACGGCCCATCTTGCCCAGAATCATGTTCCAGGTGTCCTTGTCGATGGTGCTGAAGCGGGGTTTGTTCTGGCTCATCGCGAGCAGGTTCATCAGCGCGGTGTTCTTTACATACTGGCTGAAAGGTGTCACGAGCGGGGGATAGCCGAGACGCGGCCATACATATTCAACTTCGTTGAAGAGCTTGACCATAAGCGCGTCGAGCGAGCTTTCGGGCTTGCCGTTGGCGCGCTCCGAGGCGTTGATAGCGGCCTTGAATCCCTTGAGGTCGGCCATCATGGAGCCCATCATTCCGCCGGGCAGGCCGCATCCCACGAGCAGCGAGGTCATCACCGCATTGCTCGGGTTGATCCAGTAGCCGAGGAAGTCGTCGATGAATTCCTGGGTGAGGCTGCGAACTTCCATGTACGCATCCATGTTGATGTCCTTGACAAGGAAGCCGTCGGCGCGGAGCATCTGCTGTATGGTGATCACGTCGGGATGCACCTTGCCCCATGCGAGCGGCTCCACGGCTACGTCGATGTAGTCGGCGCCGGCGCGGGCCACCTCCAGCATGGAAGCCGGTGAGAATCCGGGTCCCGAATGGCCGTGGTACTGTATCTTGATGTGCGGGTGCTTTTTCTTGATGTCTCTCGTGAGCTCGGCGAGGAAGGTCGGACGGCCGATTCCCGCCATGTCCTTGAGGCATATTTCGTCGGCCCCGTATTCGACGAGATGCTCGACCACTCCGAGGTAGTATTCCACGGTGTGGACGGGGGAGTGGGTGATGGACAGCGCGGCCTGCGAGATCATGCCGGCCTTCTTCGCGTATTCGATCGACAGCTTGAGGTTGCGGTGGTCGTTGAGACCGCAGAACGATCTTGCGATGTCGGTGCCCTGGGCCTTCTTCACCTTGAACATGAGTTCGCGGACATCGGCCGGCACGGGGTTCATGCGCAGCGCGTTCAGGCCTCTTTCGAGCATGTGGGTCTGTATGCCCGCCTTGTGGAAGGGGGCCGTCCACTTGCGCACGGAGATGTTGGGGTTCTCTCCGTAGAGGAGGTTCACCTGCTCGAACGCTCCGCCGTTGGTCTCGACGCGGTCGAAGCATCCCATGTCGATGATCGCTGGTGCGACCCTTACGAGCTGGTCGACTCTCGGCTGGTACTTTCCGGAGGACTGCCACATGTCCCTGTATACAAGGGAGAACTTTATTTCTTTTGCCATAGTTAGCTTAATTTGTGCGAAATCACGCAAAGATAGCATAAAAAAGTGAGATAAATCTTGCGGGGTTGAATTTTCTTCGTATCTTTGCAGTCCTCTGATATGGTGCGATTAGTTCAGTTGGTAGAGCACTAGATTGTGGTTCTAGGTGTCGTGGGTTCGAGCCCCACATCGCACCCCACCGAAATTGCGGCGATTGACAATGAATCTGTCAGTTGCCGCAATTCTTGTTTTCGTTCACCCGAATTGGCCGAATGCGCGGAGCCGCCATGTCCTGTCCTGGCGGATGAAATTACCTGGGAGCCGGCGGCTGCAGTTGCCGTGAGGGAGGCTGTTCCCGAATACCCTGCCTCCCGAGGGGCATGCGGCAGCCGCACGCCAGTAGCAACAACTTACCTGAAAAATACCTATATTTAGAAGCTGTTTTGAATTTTGTCAAAAATTCTTTTACGGCTCTTTCCGGTCTGTCCGTCCCTTCTTTTTTCAGTCAGATAGCCGCTGCTATCCTTTTCAAAAAGAAGAACCGGACATCCTCGGAAACAGCTCATAAAATTTATGCCGACAAAAATCAAAACAGCTTCTGGAAGTTGTTCCGATTATACGACGAACCATGGCTGCAAGGAAGAAAATGAAGACCATATGGAAGGTGCTGCTCTGGGTGGCAGGTATCTGGGCGGTGCTGCTCATCGTGATCCAGGTCGCCCTGAGCCCTGCGGTGCTCACCCGCCTCGCCAACAATTTCGCGAACCGCTATGTCGACGCCGACGTCTCGTTCGGAGAAGTGAGGCTGTCGGTGTTCCGCAGTTTCCCTTACCTGAATGTCGGATTCTCCGACTTTTCGGTCACCTATCCGTCCGACCGCCATCCCGCCGAGGACACGACCTATTACATGATGCGTCAGGGCCGCGGTCCGGGAGCCGACACTTTGGCTTCCGTGCGCAGGATGTTCGCGTCCGTCGATGTGGCGGCGCTGGCTGCCGGTACCGTCAGAGTCCCTTCGCTGCTGCTCGACCGGCCGCGCATCTTCGCCAAGAACTATGCCGACGGACAGAAGAACTGGGATGTCTTCATCGGCGGAGGAGGCAAGAATGAAGCCCCTGCCGACAGTCTTGCGGAGAAGCGGCCCATGAAATTCGCGCTCGGACGGATAGTGCTTCGCGGCCATCCGCATGTCGTATATTCTGCTCCGGCCGACACCCTGTTCGCGATGGCCGACTTCAGCCGCATGCGCTTCAACGGCCGGCTGGCCGGCGGCGATGAACTTGTCCGTCCCGACGGTTCTGACATGAAGGCCCGCAGACGCTATACCAGGGACAGCATACGCCGGGAGCGCCGCAAGAGACGCAGCCGCATCGGCCTGACCGTCGACAGCATGCTGGTCGCAGGCAGACTGCCTTCCGACACCCTCGCGCTGAGGCTCGACAGGCTGGGAGTCCAGGCGCATGCAGGACATGTGGACCTCGACGCATCCGCGACCGCATGGCTTGCGAGCGCGAATTACGGACGTATCGGCCTGCCTGTCGACATCAGCGCCGAAGTCGGCTTCCCGAAGGATTCGGTCTTCGCCCTTGACATAATCGACCTGAAGGCGAGCGTTGCCGACATTCCGCTGAAGGCGTCCGCCGACCTGCGGTTCGGAGACAGACTGCGGATGAGCGGCGGCCTTTCCGTGGACGACTGCCGTCTGAACGATGTCCTGAAATATTTCCGCCGCAGCTCCTTCGACCTTGCCAGAAACCTGGACACCGATGCGAGAATCAGCCTCACCGCCGAGTTCGACGGTTTCCTGGATCCTTCCGGGGGAGTGTTCCCGGACATCGACGCGCACCTGCTGATACCCCGTTCAAGCATAGGCAACAGGATGTTCGACCTCCGGCACGAGATAGCGCTTGACGGCGAGTTTCACGGCCGCGGCGGCAGGATGGACCTTAAACTCGGTGACTTCCATGTCAAGGGCAAGGCTCTGGACATTGATGTCAGCGGCTCCGCTTCCGACCTGCTCGGCGGGGACCCTCTCGTGGACGCCGACGCTGCCGTGCGCATCAGCCTCGACACGCTCTCGCAGTACATGAAGCGCAGAAGCGGCATGGAACTGTCCGGGAATCTCTCGGCTTCCGTCAAGGGAAGCGCCCGCCTGTCCCATCTCGACCCATACCAGCTGGCGCAGGCCGACATTTCCGGCAGGCTCAGGAGCTCCGGAATCAAGCTGGTTTCCGACAGCCTCAGTCTGACCACCGACAGCCTGGACATATGGCTGGGAGCGGTGGGCAACACCCGCGATTCGAGCGTGGCGCAGGGGGAGAGGATGCTCGCCCTGACCGCCTATGTGGACACCGCATACCTCTCGATGAAGGACAGGATGCGCATGGTCGGGAGGGGACTGTCGCTCAAGGCGCAGAACTCCGCGGCCGTGCTTGACAAGTCCGACTCGTCGAGATTCTATCCTTTCGGCGGCCGGCTGGACATAGGTTTCCTGTCGCTCGTGGGAGCGGACACCACTTTCGTCGCCGTCTCCAATTCCGGCAGCATCTTCAAGATATCGCCGAAATCCGGTGCCCCCGACGTGCCCGTGCTGACGCTCGACAGCTCCAACAAGGGCGTGTTCATGCGCGGACCTGTCAACCGTATCTTCGTGCGGAATCTCGATGTCGACGCCGTGGCCGCCATGAATTCGATAGAGCGCCGTCGCCGCAGCCGGGCTTTCGCCGATTCGCTGATGCGCAGATACCCCGATGTGCCGCCCGATTCGCTGTTCGCCCGTTTCCGGAGGGCGCGCGGATCGCGTCCGCTTCCCGAGTGGCTGAGCGAGGAGGATTTCCGCAAGCGCGACATCAGGCTGAATCTCGGCGATTCCGTGACGAGGTACCTCCGCGACTGGGACTTCGACGGCAGCCTGTCAGTCGGCTCGGCCGGCGTCATCACGCCATATTTCCCCCTGCGCAACAGGCTGACCGACATAAAAGCCTCATTCAACAACAACGAGATACGCTTCGACAGCTTCAGCCTCGCCAGCGGCAGGTCGCAGCTGTCCCTCTCCGGCGACCTGCGAGGGCTGCGCTCTATGCTGCGCGGACAGGGTTTCCTGCGTCTGGACATGGAGGTCTCGTCCGACAGCCTGAATGTCAACGAACTGCTCGGCGCATGGCAGCTCGGTTCCGCCTATGAGCCAGAGAACCTGTCTGCAACCACGCTTGACATCGCCGACGAGGAATATCAGGAAATGGTGACGGTCGACTCCCTTGAGACCTCCGAGGTTCCGGCGCCCGCGCTCATAGTGGTGCCCGGCAACATCACCGCCGACCTGAGGCTCAAAGCCTCCGATGTCACCTATTCGAACCTGAAGATAGATACCCTTGCGACGGACATCGCCGTCCGGGAGCGCTGCGTGCAGCTCACCAACACCGTGGCGAGAACCGATGCGGGGGACATCGAGTTCGAAGGCTTCTATTCGACGCGCACCAAGCAGGACCTCCAGACCGGCTTCGACCTCCAGCTCAAGGACATCACCGCCGAGAAGGTCATCGAGATGATGCCGGCCGTGGATTCGGTGATGTCGATGCTCAAGTCGTTCAGGGGGCTGCTGAACTGCACCGTGTCGGCGACCGCCAGCATGGACACGACCATGACCATCCTGACGCCGAGCATCAACGGAGTCATACGCATCAGCGGCGACGACCTCACGCTTTCCGAGAGCACGGCGTTCAACGAGATAGCCCGCAAGCTGATGTTCAAGGACAGGACCGGCGGCCATATCGACCACATGTCGGTGGAAGGCCTGATTTCGGACAACAGGATAGAAGTGTTCCCCTTCGTGCTGAGCGTCGACAGGTACACTCTCGCGATGAGCGGCGTGCAGAACCTCGACGCGAGCTTCAAGTATCATGTGTCAGTCATCGATTCGCCGCTGCCTTTCCGCGTCGGAATCGACCTGTCGGGCAATTTCGACGACTTCCGCTTCAAGATAGGCAAACCGAAGTACAGGAACACGAACGTGCCCGTTTTCTCGGAGGTCATCGATGAGACGCGGATAAACTTGCGGGAGTCCATACAGGACATCTTCCGCAGGGGCGTTGATAACGCGATACGCGAGAACCGCCGCAACCGCTTCATCGAGCAGCGCCGCCGCGAACTCGGCTACAAGGCCGCAGTCGACCAGCAACTCGACTCCCTCTCCTCCTCTGAGCAGGCCAGCCTCGACTCCCTCTCCGCCGCGGAAGCCTCCGGGACCGCCGGTCCGGCCGGAACGGAATGAAACAGCGCATAGCGGAGGAGTGTCCGCACCCGGGAGGCGACAGACAAGGGAAAAGCCTCCCGGATGCGGACATTCCTCCGCGTGTGACAGGCAGAAGCCGGCTACCTTCGCGGCTCCGGCGCCGGAATCTCGCCGAGGGCGGGAATCCGGTCGCCTATGAGCTCAAGCATTATGATGGCTTCCAGGTTCCATTGTGCGGCGCCGTTGGTGCTCACTCTCGGACTCTCGTAGAACGGGATCAGCGTGTCTGAACCCTCGATGCGTACCACGGGAACCTGGTCGCGCAGTCTGCCGTCAGGCCCGATTGAGCCCTGCAGGAACCTTGTCCAGGCCAGCCTGATGCGGTAGTCGTCGTCCAGTTCGCGCCCGGCGAAGGCCAGCATGCGGTCCTGGTTCCAGTGACCCCACCAGTTCTTGTACTTCGCATTCTCGGGCAGGTCGCGGATAGGGTCGTCCTGAGGCACGGTGTACCAGCTGCAATATTCGAGATAGGTCCTGTTGAAATCCTCATGCCCTATTCCGTCGTAGACCTCCATCATGACCTCGAATCCGCCCTGAAGGTTCGCCAGGTGGTTCCGGTTGTTGATCCAGTCGGGCTCGCCCTCGTAGGTCAGCTTTCCGGTCTCCGGGTCGTAGCCGAAGGGGCCCTTGCCGGTGAACAGGCCGTTGGGCAGGTCTGACAGCGAATCCATGCCTGTCCTTATCTTGTCGAGGTAGTACTCGTTGCCAGTCCTCTCCCATTCGGTGTACCAGTTGCCCACGAAGGCTATCCAGTCGGGACCCCAGCGCAGACGCGTGGGCTGCGAGGTCGGGAACTCGCTGCGGGGCTGGGCCACGCGCAGAGGGTCGAACTTCAGAGTGGTGAAGTCGGCGTCGGCGGCGTCGTGCATCAGGTCGCCGACGCGGTCGTCGCAGGTCAGATAGTAGAAGAACCTCTTCCACCAGGCCTGGCCTATCCTGGCCTCCTTGGCCCCGCATCCCCAGTGCGACACATTGTGGCGCGTGCCCAGACCGGCCATCTCGCCTATATGATAGACATCCACCTCCGAGGTGTGGCGGGTCATGGCCCTGGCCATGCGGAAGATGTCCTCGCGGCCGCTGCGCACGAAGGCGTACCATAGCCAGAGGTCGGGTTCGAGCTCCGTGTTGGCCCAGGCATTGCCGCCGATGTCGTAGTTCCATGAATGGCGGCCGCTCATGTAGGAGTGCATCACGTCGCCGTAGTTCCAGAAGCCGTACCAGCGCTGCGTCTCGATCGCCTGCTCGTAGAACGCTATGTAGTCGTCGATCTGCTTCTCTATCCACTGCCTGACTTCGCCTCCGTCGGGGTCGGGAAGGCTCCATACGCCGAACGCGCCGGCGTCATGCAGATACTGCGGGGTCGCTATGAGCTGGCTGATGCTCTGCGCGGCCTGCGCGATTTGCACAGACTCGTCCCTCGTGGGCATCGTGCTGTAAGGCACAATGCTTATCTCGCTCGTGCGGGAGATTCCGTAGGGAGTGGACATCCCTTCCTGGTAGTCTTCGTATGCCGAGTTGAGGTCGTGGCCTTCCGTGTCGTAATGACGCAGGTCCATCACCTCTCCTCTCGGGCTCCAGATCCACACGGTCATGGTGGCCTTGTCCTCTATCATGTCCCTGATTTCAAGCTCGGTGGGGTATGACTGCCAGAAATCCTTGAGAGACAGTCCCAGGCCGCCGCTCACATCGCCGGCCTGCATGTATCCGGGAGCCCGGTTGCCTCCGGCGGTGCCTATCCAGCGGCTGTCTGCGTTGGTGCGCTTGCGGATGTCGAATCCGTCGGGAGTAAGCTGGGTAAGACGGAAGTCGCTCCAGTCTGCCCAGTCGCTGATGAGCTTCTGGCCGGCGGCGTTGTACTCGGCCTGGTCGGGAACGCGCTTGCCCTCGAACTGGTCCCTGAGCACGCTTTCGATTCCGGGATATGTGAGCACGCGCCTGCCCGCGAGGGGCTTCACGGCCTCGCCCCAGAGACCTCCGTCCTCTCCAGCGAAGCGTACGTGGCGGTTGTGCAGTTCCTCGCGCAGCGGCAGTGTGAACTCGATTCCGAGACCCTTTATGAAATCGGTGAACTGGTCTCCGTCATAGATGAAGGAGTGTACCATCCTGACCGTGGGGACATTCTCGTAGATGTAGAACCTTATGCTGAACGGCAGCCAGTCGCGGACGCCGTCGCTGTGAGTTCCGTCTATCCTGACCACGGCGAGCACGGGGCCCTGCTTCTCCACCACCGCGCTGTCGATGCGGCTGCGGAAATTCTCGTATCTGAGCACGCCCTCGCCCTCCTGCGAGCGGTCTTCGCGTATGCAGACGAGTTCCGCGCCGGAGGAGACTTCGACTCCTCCCGTCTCCACGGACCTGATGAGCCGTGAGCCGCTTCTGCCGAAACTGATCCTTTCGATTCCGTTATCGACCGTGACTGCGTCGGAAGTCTCCTCGACCCTGATGCCGTCAGGGGAGTCCGCGGCAGCTCTGGCGGCTTTCCTCGAATCCTTTGCGGACAGGACTTTCAGCGAAAGCCCGTCAGTGCGGCCAGGCGTCAGGGAGCTTGCGAGACCCATCCATTTCACGGAGCCGTCGATATGGCGGGCCATGACCCACTGCTGCAGCGGCAGGGTGTTCCCCGCTCCGTCGGTGAGCACCAGTGTCTGTCCGTCTTTGAACTCTCCCTTGCCGAAGGGGACTCCCCAGCTCTGTCCGGCCGGAACCTCCGGCTCTCTGCCTGTCCATTGCAGCTCGATGTCCTGCGCTTCCGATATGGCCGAGGCCGCGAGGGCGGCCGCCATGATGGTGAATAATCTTGTCATTCGTTCCGTGAATTAAAAATGCGGTTCTGCAAAGATAGCAAAACCGCATCGTAATCCATCAGTCGTCGAGGTCCTTGAGCATCCAGTTCCCGGAGTCGAAGGTCAGCTCTATTCTGTTGCCGAGCTTCACCTCCACTTCTTTCCTCTCCCGGGAGATCTCCATTATCGCCGCGTCGGGGAAGTTCCTGCCGGTGTAGTCGAGAATCTGAGGGGGAACCAGCCCGGCGGGCACAGACCTCGCGTGGCTCTCCACCTCGGTCCATTCCCCTCTGCGGTCGAACTTCAGCTTCGTCCCGTCGGTGAAGGTGACCTCATAGCTCGTGCGTAGATCGTCGAATTTCTTCAGCACAAGGGCCGGAGCCTCACCCTGATAATGGCGGTCCAGAAGAGCGGCCGCCGTTTCGGGCAGGGCTTCGGCGGCCACCGGCTTCTTGCTCTCGATATTGCCGGCTATCGCGAAGGCTGTTATGACCAGGGCCGCGCAGACTGCGGCCCATAGCCATTTTTTCCTGTTGGAAGTATTTCCAGCCATATCAGTCGTCGATGTCGATGAGTCTGAAGTCGCGGTCGAAGTCGAGCTCTATGCCGTTGGAAAGCTCCACCTCCCATTCGAGACGGTTGCGGCTGATCTTGATTATCTGCTGTCCTTTCGCGAAATCCACGCTTTCGAGATACTTCGTGATTTCAGCGGGTATGATTCCGGAAGGAACGGCGGAGTATCTGCGCTCCACGGAAGTCCATTCTCCCCTGGTGTCGAACTCCACCTCCGTGCGGTCGGTGTAGACGACTTCGTATTCGTTGCCCGCATATTTGCGGTCTTCCACCGCGAAAGCGAGCTGTAGGTCGCCGAAATGCTTGGCAAGGAATTCCTGTGAGGCTGCGGGCAGCTGGTCGAGGCTGACGGGACGGTCGTTGTCGGCTTTGGCCGCGGTGATTCCGAGAAGCAGCATGAATGCTGCGATGATGGTCTTTTTCATGATTTCTGTAGTTTTGATTGTTTTCAGTTATCTATATATTAAAATAAGTGTTTCAGTCGTCGATGTCCAGAAGCCGGAAGTCGCTGCTGAAGGTCAGCTCCAGTCCGTTGTCCAGCTTCATCTCGTAGCCGTGCCGGCCTCTTTCTATTTGTGTCACCGCTGCATCGGGATAGAATTCGCGCGCTTTCTCCACAAGCTGCCGCGGGACGATTCCGCCGGGCATTTTCGAATATCTGCATGATACTTCCGTCCAGGCCCCATGTCTGTCGAACTCCACCTTGGCGCCTGTCGTGAACACTATCTCGTAGCTGATGTCCGGGAAGTCCCTTTCTTCTTTCACGAGCGCGGGGCGCACATCGGGGAAGTACATGGAGATGAACTCTCTCGCCGCTGCGGGCAGTTCGTCCGCGGAAATCGCCCTGTCGTCATCGGTCGCGGCGTGCAGGGGGAGGAGCAGCGCCAGGCTTGAGAGTATCGTGATTACCGTTCTTTTCATTGTCCGTCGTTTCTTGTGACGGTGCAAAGCTATATACCGATTCTGTAGCGAATCTGTAATGTCCTGCAGTTTTCCGGAAATTTTCAGAATTCCGCACGGAAATGATGCCTGCCGCCGCTGAAATCGTAGCTGACTGATATTCCGCTGCAGTCGGCGGCGGCGCGCACGAGGGCGAGACCCAGCCCTGTGGAGCCTTCCCTGTCACCGCTCTTGTAGAATCTGTCGAAGATGCGGCCGGCGTCCAGCGGGCTCCCGCCGTCGTTGGAGATGTCCAGCGTCCTTCCTTCGAGGCTGATGCCGATGCTCCCTCCTTCGGGACTGTGGACCCAGGCGTTCTTGAGCAGGTTGGAGACCAGCACGGAGGCGAGCGATTCGTTGATCCGGAGCATGAAGCTTTCCGGCAGCCTGACATCGCAGCGGATATTCTTCGCGGCATATATCTCCGCATACATTTCCTCCTGCTCCCGTATGAGCGCGACTATGTCCATGTCCCTGCGCTCCGGGAACTGGCCGTTCTCTATCTTTGCGAGCAGCAGCAGGGTTCTGTTGAGCCTTATGATGCGGCTCAGCGTGCTCTGCATCCTGGAGGCTTCGGCCAGCATCTCCTCGCTGAGGCCGGCGTTGTCCACCATGTATTCAAGCCTGCCCTGAAGCACGGCGAGCGGGGTCTGAAGCTCATGCGAGGCGTTGCCTATGAACTGCTTCTGCTGCTCGAGCATGTTCTCGAAACGGTCCACGGCCTGCTGCGCCGCTTCGCTCAGCCTCCGGAATTCGCTGATGTCGGAGCTGTTGGGTACGGGAGCCGCCCTGCCGCCCGGCTTGTAGCCGTCCAGCCAGTCCAGCAGCGCATACAGCGGCTGCATGCTTTTCCTGAACACCCACAGCGTGGTCCCTACCGCGGTCGCCAGCAGCAGGAGATAGAGAATCACCACCCAGCGCAGCACCGTCGCCTGGAGATCCTCTTTCTCGAAAGTGGGCATCGCCACCCTGAGCTCGCGCCACTTCCCGTCGCGGTCGGGGAATATGGTCACGAGCACCCTGGCGGGCTCGGTCTCGCGTTTTTCGGGAATGTAGACCTCCGTGTCGTGGTAGCTTATGGCAGGATGCCCGGCGGCGTATTCCTCGCTGACTTCGGTCACCGACCAGCTGTTGTTGGACCCGTCGCTCGCGTCGGGAAGCCGCTCTCCGCCGAGTATCCTGAGTATGAGGACTTCGGAATAGTTTTCCAGCGCGTCGTCCGCCTCGTCGTTTATCTCCCTGACCATGGTGAAATAGAAGATCACCGCCCAGACGGCCATGAGCGGGAGCAGCAGCAGCGAAAGACGCAGGGCTATGCGGTAAATCAGCTTCATCGCATTTCAGTTTTCCACGAGCTTGTATCCGAAGCCGTAGACCGCCTTGATCTCGATCGTCGCTCCGGCCTCCTCGAGCTTGCGCCTGAGGTTCTTCATCTGCGAGTATACGAAATTGAAGTTGTCCGCCTGGTCGACATGGTCGCCCCATACTGCTTCGGCGAGCACCGCCTTGTCGATTACGTGGCCGGGCCGCTGCATGAAATAGGAGAGTATGTCGAACTCCTTCTTGAGCAGCGGCAGCTCCCTCCCGCCGACGCTGGCGCGGAAGCTTTCAGGCTCGACGGTCACGTTGCCGAGGGTGATTCCGCTGCGCCCGCCGCCCATGGTGCGTCTCGCCACGCTGCGTATGCGTGCCGAGAGCTCCGCGAGGTGGAAGGGCTTGGGCAGGTAGTCGTCGGCCCCGTCCTCGAGCCCGCGTATCCTGTCTTCGAGGGAGTCGCGCGCCGAGATGATGATCACGGCCTCCTTCCTTCCGGACGACTTCAGCTCCCCGAGCAGCCTGAGCCCGTCGCCGTCGGGCAGCATTATGTCAAGCAGCACGCAGTCGTAGGCGTACACCGCGAGCTTGTCTTCGGCTTCGGCGTAGGTCCGGGCGGTTTCCACGACATGCTGTTCCTTGCGCAGACTGCGCTCCATGAGTTCGCGCAGGGAGGGTTCGTCTTCTATGATCAGTATCTTCATCTTGTTTCCGTCCGCCTTTCCGGCGGCACCGGCAAATAAAGATACGAATTTTGTAGAGAAACTGTATTATATTTGCAATGTCCGCCCTGCGGACATATATGAACCTGACTGCTATGAAAATCAAGGATCTGTGCGAGAGCGAAAGGCCTCGCGAGAAACTGCTGGCCGAGGGTGCCGGCAGGCTCAGCAACGGGGAGCTGCTTGCGGTGCTTCTGCGCAGCGGCAACCATAATTCCAGCGCTGTCGAGCTGGCCCAGCAGTTGCTGGGTATCTGCGACGGAAAGCTATGCAATCTTTTCAACATGGACTCCGGGCGCATGTGCGCGCTCCCTGGCATAGGCACGGGCAAGGCGGCGACGGTGCTTGCCGCGTTCGAGCTCGGCCGGCGTTTCATGCACGAGGAGTCCGTTTCCGGGAAGAAGCCCGTGGTCACCGCGCGCGGGGTGTTCGAGATCATGCTGCCGCGTCTCAAGGGGCTGAGGCACGAAGAGTGCTGGGTGCTGCTGCTCAACGACAGCTGCTATCTCATCAGGAGCGTCCGGCTGAGTTCCGGAGGCGGAAGGGCCACGGTAGTCGATGTGCGGCAGGTGCTGCGCATGGCCCTGGACAACTGCGCCTCGGGCATAATCCTGGTGCATAACCATCCGAGCGGGAACCCGCGTCCCAGCGAGGCCGACAAGAAGCAGACCGCCCAGCTGCACAAGGCGGCGTCCGCATGCGGCCTGCAGCTCATGGACCATGTGGTGATCAGCGACGACTGCTTCTTCTCCTTCGCCGAGGAGCGAGTCGCAGGCATGGTCTGACATTCCGGCCTCCGCGCGGTTCCGGAGGCGGGGATTTCTGCGTGCTGACTTACTGAACGGGCTCGCAGAGCAACGTGGCCTGGGTGCATTCGCGGACGCGCACCTTCACGAAGTCTCCGGCTTTGTGCTCCTTGTCGGCCCATACGCACATCTTGTTCTGCTGGTTGCGCCCGCAGAGCTCTTTCGGATTCTTCTTCGAAGGCCCCTCGACGAGCACCGTGAACTCCTTGCCGATGTCGCGGCGGTTGCTTTCGAGCGACAGCCGGTTCTGGAGGGCGATGATCTCCTCCAGCCTGCGCGTCTTGGTCGCGATGTCCACGTCGTCGGGATATTTCCGCGCGGCGAGGGTGCCCGGGCGTTCGGAATAGTAAAACATGTAGGCCGCGTCGAATCCGACTTCCTCAAACAGGCTCAGCGTGTCCCTGTGGTCCTCCTCGGTCTCGGAGCAGAAGCCGGCGATCACGTCGGTGCTTATCGCGCAGTCGGGCATTATCTCCCTTATGCGGGCGACCCTGTCCAGATACCAGGCGCGCGTGTAGCGGCGGCGCATCTTCTCGAGAATGCGGTCCGACCCTGACTGCACGGGCAGGTGGATGTGGCGGCATATGTTGGGATGCGAGGCCATTGTCAGCAGGACTTCGTCGGAGATGTCCTGCGGGTTGGAGGTGGAGAAGCGTATGCGCATCTGCGGCACGGCTTCGGCTACGGCCGCGAGCAGGCGGGCGAAGTCCATGTCGTCGTATCTGTAGGAATCCACGTTCTGCCCGAGCAGCGTGATCTCGCGGTATCCGTCCGCGAAGCATCCGCAGGCCTCTCGGACTATGGACTTCCAGTCGCGGCTGCGCTCCGCTCCGCGGGTGTAGGGCACCACGCAGTAGGAGCAGACATTGTTGCATCCGCGCATGATGGAGATGAACGCGGACACCCCGTTCCTGTCGGTCCGCAGCGGCTCGATGTCGGCGTAGGTCTCCTCGCGCGAGAGCAGCACGTTGATCTGAGGCTGCCCGGAGAGGGCGCCCTCTATCATCTGCGGCAGGCTGCGGTAGCTGTCGGGTCCGGCGACCAGATCCACCTTGCCGCTTTCGAGCAGCTTCTCCTTCAGGCGCTCGGCCATGCAGCCGAGTATGCCGGTGACGACTCCGGGACGCGCCTTCCTGTATATGTTGAACTGCTCTATGCGCCCGAGTATGCGCTGCTCGGCGTTGTCGCGTATGGAGCAGGTGTTGGCCATGATGACGTCGGCTTCGGCTATCTGCCCTGTGCGCGCGAAACCGGCCGCGGCGAGGATGGAGAAGACCACCTCCGTGTCGGCCACGTTCATCTGGCATCCGTAGGTTTCGATATATACCTTGTTCATATCCGCGGACAAAGATATGGAATTTTTATATCTTTGCATGATGCCGTCATGGCAGGAATATTGATAAGGGACGAAGCGACGATGAACAGAACCAGATTTTACTGCACAGCATTGACCTTTTTGCTCGCGGCGTTCTCCGCCGCCGCACAGCTGCCTTCCGTCATGGGGGACGAGCTGGTGCACGCCGGAACCGAAACCGAGATTGACTCCACGCTCAGCGGCAGGGACATCTTCTCGGTGCTTCCCGACGACGTGGTGCTGGTGCAGCCGTCCGAAGTGCGTGACGCGTTCAACGCCTGGGTCGCGACCAACGATGCTTCGACCTTCAACGGCTTCCGCATACGCATCTACCTGAGCAGCAATCCCAAGGCGAGGGAGGAGTCGCTGGAGACGCTGGTGCGTTTCAACAGAAGATACCCCTACATACAGGCGTACCGCAGCTACTCCACCCCCAACTTCAAGGTTTCGGTGGGCAACTTCCGCACGCGCGTCGACGCGGAGATACTGCTCCGCGAGATTCAGGACGAGTTCCCCGACGCGTTCATAGCCAGGGAGAGGTTCAAGTATCCGACGCTCGGTGCCCCGGACATGCGGGGCCGTGAGCATGACGCGTCCGCGGAGGACGCCTCCCGGGCAGGAATTCAATACATGTTCCGCCATGATTAAGCAGGGACTGGAACTCAAGCAGCAGCAGAAGCTCTCTCCGCTGCAGATACAGACCATCAAGCTCATCGAACTGCCGATCCAGGAGCTGGAGCAGCGCGTCCGGGCGGAGCTGGAGGACAATCCTGTGCTCGACGACACTCCCGACCCCGAGAAGGAGCCGGAGGATCCCAAGGAGGTCTCGCTCGACGAGATAAAGGACGATGACTATATTCCTTCCTACAGGCTCAAGGTCAACAACTGGGGCAAGGACCCGAGGCCGGAATACAACACCTTCTCGGTGGCCACCAGCTTCACCCAGAATCTGATGGAGCAGCTCGGCTGCCGGAGCCTGACCCAGAAGGAGCATGACATAGCGGCCTTCATCATAGGTTCGCTGGACGAGGACGGCTACCTGCGCCGGGACATCGAGTCGCTGGTGGACGACATGGCGTTCAGGGCCGGGATACAGACCGACGCGGCCGAAGTCGAGCGCATGCTGTCGCTGATACAGGAGTTCGAGCCGGCCGGAGTGGGGGCGAGGGACCTGCGCGAATGCCTGCTGCTGCAGCTTCGCAACTGCAGCCGGACCCGTGATGTCCAGAACGCCGAGCGCATCGTGGCCGACTATTTCCAGGAGTTCAGCAACAAGCATTTCCAGAAGATAATGGCCCGCATGGGCATCGGAGAGGCCGAGCTCAAGAAGGCCATCGCACGCATAGTCAGGCTCAACCCGGCTCCGGGCGGCGGTTCCGACGATTCCTACAGCGACAGAGCCCAGCAGATAGTGCCGGACTTCATCCTGGAGAACAACGACGGCGAGCTTTCGTTCACGATGCCGCGCATCTCCGTCCCTGAACTTAGGGTGAACAAGAAATACGCCGACCTCCTGCTGTCGGCCAAGGGCTCTTCGGAGCGCGCCCAGAAGGACGCGGCGACTTTCGTCCGCCAGAAGCTTGATTCGGCGAAATGGTTCGTCGAGGCCCTCAAGCAGCGGCAGAACACCCTGAGCCGCACCATGCAGGCCATACTCGACTACCAGCACGACTATTTCGAGACCGGAGACGAGACGCAGCTGAAGCCTATGGTGCTCAAGGACATAGCCGAAAGGACAGGCTTTGACATCTCCACGATCTCGCGTGTGGTCAACAGCAAGTACATAGAGACGCATTTCGGCATATTCCCTCTGAAGTATTTCTTCTCCGAGGGCATGGAGAACAGCGACGGGGAGGAGGTTTCCACGAGGGAGCTCAAGAAAGTGCTGCAGGAGTGCATAGACGCCGAGGACAAGAAGAAGCCTCTGACCGACGAGCAGCTCGTGGCTGAGATGGCCCGTCACGGCTACAAGGTCGCCCGCCGCACCATTGCCAAATACCGCGGCCAGCTCGGCATCCCCCTCGCCCGCTGGCGCAAGGAACTCTAGCGCAGCTGCTGCTTCCTGTAAAACAGGCGGGGTGGACATTTGGTAGGATTAAATGAGCCTAAAAAATTTCGGCCTATTCGACAAAATTCAGGATGAAATCTCCGCAATACATTGATTTTAATATATTTGCAGAGATTGACACCGGCACCGCCGCTGGAATATACGACCTCCGGTGGCTAAAGGCCAGGCACTGCGCCGAGCCGACCTCCCCTGCATCCCAGACTTGACCGCACCATTTCTGCTTCAGCGCCGCTAGACGGCCGGCGGTATGCGAACGAGGCAGACTTCCCCTGCTTCCCTGACTTGACCGCACTATTTCCGCTTCAGCGCTGCAAGACGGCCGGCGGTATGCGGGCGAGGCAGACTTCCCCTGCTTCCCTGACTTGACCGCACCATTTCCGCTTCAGCGCTGCAAGACGGCCGGCGGTATGCGAACGAGGCAGACTATTCCCCAACCCCCGTCTGCCTCGCCCGCATACCGCCGGCCGTCGTCCACACTACAACAAGAAACTGGCGGGGTGGACATTTGGTAGGATGAAATCGTTGTAATAGGTTGAAATCCATGTCTTTGTGAAGATTATCACCGATATGGTCAAAAAATGCTTTTTCTGCGGGTCTTCGAATGTGGTCAGGAACGGTTTCAGAGGCAGGAAACAACAATATAAATGCAAGGATTGGCGCCGCTGATTTTTAGATGACCCCTGGTGCGACAAGTCATATGCCGTCACCCCAAATGTCCACCCCGCCGCATAGTCGACATTTGGGGTGATAGCCAGCAACTTGTCGCGCCGGGAGCCACCTGAAAACCGGCGTTGAAAATAGCCTGTGCGCCGGAATCTCATGAATCGGCCACGCAGGGCCTCAGGAAGCCGATTTCCGGAACGGCACTGCACACCGGTCGCCTTCCAGAACCCTACCGTTGTGCAGGTCGAACGCGCAATCGACTGACAATTAGCTATTTGATAATCACCGCCGCACAGGCATTTTTCAACACCCGCCTCCGGCAATGCCCGAATTCCAACATCTTGCTAACCGCACCTCTTTCCAGCTTCGCAGCTGTCCACGTCCGAAGTTCAGGCAACACCATTGGGCACTCATCAAATGTTGCCAGCACACCACCAGCGGCATCCAAAGCCCGACGACTCACCCACCGCACTATTTCCAGCTTCCGCCACCCACCATATCGGGCCCGCGACACCGCCACCAGCACCCCTCCTCGATCTTCAGTCCGGGAGTGACGCCGGCACCACCGCCGGAATATACGACCTCCGACGGCTAAAGGCCAAGCACTGCGCCAAGCCCTTGAGAGGCTCGCTCCGTGCTTGACTTTTGCCTTTACATCCGACTTTTTGGCCATCAGACATTTTTTAGGCTCATTTAATCCTACCAAATGTCCAGGTGCCCGCAAAACACCGGTCGCGGCGGCATTGGAAATATGCCACAGAAAGAATGCAGCTGCGACTGGTCACCCGGAATTCGTGAGACCTGTATCAACTGCCGGCCTTGTACCTGAGTCAGAAGCCAGCCGCTGCGACCGGTGTTTTGCAGAATCCTGAAGCCGCGTCGGACAAAGCCTTTCAACCACCTGTGATTTCAAATCCGCCGCAATGTCAGATGTATATTGCTATCATTGCCGCCCGTTACCCCGGCCGCCCGTCACTCTGGCCGCTTCGTGTCCGCATATTGCATCTCCCTCCACCTGTCACTCCGGCCGCTCCGTAGTCGCACATTGCATTTCCTTCCATCTGTCACCCCGGCCGCTCCGTAGCCGCACATTGCATTTCCTTCCTCCCGTCACTCCGGCTGCTCCGTGGCCGCTCATTGCATTCCCTTCCTCCCGGTACCTCGGCCGCTCCATAGCCGCACATTGCATTTCCTTCCTTCTGGTACCCCGGCCGCTTCAGCGGCCCCGGCGCAGCGTCAGCGAGATTTGCCTCCGGCAAATCGAAGCAGCGGAGCCGACGACCGGAGCGTAGCGCAGGTCGAGTCAACGCGAAGCGTTATGATTGAAGCATGGCATGCGTAGGATGCCGCGCAGATCGAGCCAACGCGGAGCGTTGTAATGAGAAAATGCGCCGCGCGGCGCATCCGTCCCGACAAAATTATTTTCGTCTGGACGGATGGCAGACTATCTGTATGTCTATGCTGTCCACCGTGTAGCCGCGGAAGCGGCGGCCCTTGAGGCGGCTCTCCACGAGACTCACCAGCTCGTCGTCTATGACGTCGCGGTATTCGTTGTTCTCCTTGTCATAGACATGTATGTGCTTGAAGGTGTTGACATCGAAATACATCTTGTTGTTCGAGCTGAGGCGGCGCGAATAGAGCTTGAGGTCGGCGAGAGTGGAGAGTATGTTGTAGACCGAGGCGATGGTGATTCTCGTGATTCCTGCAGACTGCATCTGTCCGGCGACCATGTCGGCGCTCGCATGCCCGAGCTTGAGCATCGCGTCGTGGACTGCAAGCCTCTGGGGAGTGGCCTTCAGCCCCTTTTCCTTGAGTATGTTCTTGAACTGGGATATGTCGGGGGCGGACCTTGTCGCTGTCATGTTCTGTCGGTTTTCGGCAAAAGTAGGCTTAATTTTGAATATTTCAAAATCCTGGATTTCCACGGAGGAGCAAAATGCCGTGCCGCGGTGCTGAAAGCTCGGATAAATTGACTATTTTTGCAGGATATGGACAGAGAACATGTAAAATGCCTTATAATAGGCGGAGGTCCTGCCGGATATACCGCTGCGATCTATGCTTCGAGGGCTGCTCTCGCCCCGGTGCTCTACGAAGGTATGGAGCCGGGCGGCCAGCTCACCACCACCACCGTGATTGAGAATTTCCCCGGCTTCCCGGGAGGGGTCGAGGCCGTGAAGCTCATGGACGACATGCGCAGCCAGGCCGCGGGCCTCGGCGCCGACATAAGGCGCGGCAGCATCAGCTCCGTGGACTTCGGCGTCCGTCCCTTCGTGCTGACGGTCGACGGGGAGAAGCAGATTGAGGCCGACGCCGTGATCATAGCCACTGGCGCCACGGCGAAGTATCTCGGCCTTCCGTCGGAACAGAAGTTCCGCGGGCTCGGGGTCTCGGCCTGCGCCACATGCGACGGCTTCTTCTACCGACGCAAGGATGTGGCCGTGGTCGGGGGAGGCGACACCGCCTGTGAGGAGGCGAGCTATCTGGCCGGCCTGTGCAACAAGGTCTACATGATTGTGCGCAGGGATGTCCTGCGTGCCTCGGAGGCCATGCAGAAGCGGGTCCGCGAGACTCCGAACATCGAGATTCTCTGGAACTGCAACACGCGCGAGGTCCTCGGCGACGCGAACGGAGTCACCGGCGCGCGTCTTGAGAGGAAGGATGGCGAGGTTTTTGATATCAAGGTCGACGGCTTCTTCCTGGCCATAGGGCACCATCCGGTTTCGGAAATGTTCTCCAAGTGGATCAGGACCGACGGGAACGGCTACATAATAACGGAGGAAGGCAGCAGCCGCACCTGCGTGCCCGGCGTCTTCGCGGCGGGGGACGTGCAGGATCCTCATTACCGTCAGGCCGTCACGGCCGCGGCTTCAGGCTGCCGCGCGGCCCTCGACGCCGAAAAATATTTGAAAGGATGAAACTTGACAGAACAATATTGGGCCTGGCGCTCGCGCTTGCGCTGGCCGCCGGCTGCAAGTCGCAGTACGACATCATGCTGGAGAGCAACGACGTGGATGCGAAGTACGCCGCCGCGTTCAACTACTTCAACCAGGGCAGGTACAGCCGTTCGGCGGCCCTGTTCGAGTCTCTCGCCCTGCTGACCAACGGCACGGAACGCGATGACACGGTGCAGTTCTACTGGGCGCTGAGCAACTATTCCAACGGACTCTATTCCGACGCCGAGACCAATTTCAAGAATTTCCTCGACCGATATCCCCGCAGCCCCTTCGCCGACAATGCGGAGTTTCTGCGCGTGGACTGCCTCTACAAGGCCACTCTGCGCTATGAACTGGACCAGTCCCCCACCTACACGGCGATAAGCGCCATCAGCGAATACATACTCGACCATCCGGAAGGGGCGAACGCCGATGTCTGCCGCCACATGCTGGAGGACCTGGAGGCCAGGCTGGACAAGAAGGCCTTCGAGAACGCCAGGCTGTACTACAAGATGGAGGACTACAAGGCGTCCAGGGTGGCGTTCAAGAACATACTCAAGGACGATTCCGACAACATCTACCGCGAGGACATACTCTACTATGCGGCGATGTCGTCCTATAACTACGCCGCCATGAGCGTCAAGGCGAAGCAGAAGGAGAGATACCTGACATTCATCGACGACTATCTGAACTTCATAGGGGAGTATCCCGAATCGGACTACCGCAGGGAGCTGGATTCTCTCTACGAGAAGGTCAGAGAAAAAAATGAAACTTTATAGCTGCGCGCAGCCGTACTAAAAGTATGGAAAAGAAAATACCTACAAACACCATCACGAGGGACATCAGAAACCTCGCCGCCCCTACGGGCAATATCTATGAGACCGTGGTCATTCTGTCCAAGAGGGCGAACCAGATAGCCCTCGCCGAGAAGAAGGAGCTCACCAAGAAGCTCGAGGAGTTCCGCGGCGACCGCGACACGATGGACGAAGTCTTCGAGAACAAGGAGCAGATAGAGATATCCAAATATTACGAGCGCCAGCCCAAGCCCGACCTCGTGGCGATCTCTGAATTCGAGAACGGCGAGCTCTACTACCGTTTCGCCAAGGAAGACGGGGTGGCCGGCGGAAACCAGTAGCAGGAGGCGCGGCCGCATGCTACTGTCCCTGCATATCAGGAACTATATTCTCATAGACTCTCTGGACATAGAATTCCCGGAGGGTCTTGTCATTATTACGGGACAGACCGGAGCGGGGAAGTCCATATTGCTCGGAGCCCTTTCCTTTCTGGCGGGGGCGAAGGCCGACGCTTCGATGATTTCCCCCGGCGCGTCCACCTGCACCGTCGAAGCCGGGTTCGACAGCTCCGACGCGAGGGTCGCGGAGATGCTCGCGGCGAACGACATAGAGCCGGACGGGACGAGGCTGCTGATACGCAGGGTGATTTCGTCGTCAGGGCGCTCGCGCAGCTTCATCAACGACTGCCCCGTGCAGCAGGGGGTCCTTCAAAGCATCTCCTCGCTGCTCGTGGACATCCATTCCCAGCATAAGAGCCTGCTGCTGGCGGACAGCGGCTTCCAGCTTTCGGTGCTCGACGCCTTCGCCGGGAACTCCGGCCTGCTTGCCGACTGCCGCCGCTCATGGAAGGAGCTGCTTTCGCTGAGGGCCGAACTCGGGAGCCTGCGCGCGGAACTGGCGCAGCTTCAGGCCGAAAGGGACTACAATGCCGACCAGCTTGCGCGGCTGACCGCTGCCGGACTGGAAAGCGGTGAGCTCGAAGCGCTGGAGGAGGAGCACAGGAGCCTTGCGAACGCCGGGCAGATCAAGGAGGCGCTCGTGTCGGCCGTGTCGGCCGTCAGTCCCGAAGAAGACTCCGCAGGAGTCTCTGAACTGCTCAAGAACGCCGTGCGCAGGCTGGAGCAGGTGTCGGCCTGGCTGCCGGCTGTCTCGGGGCTTGCGTCGCGTCTGGAGTCCGCGAGAATCGAGATAGACGATATCTGCTCCGAACTTGAGAATCTGGATTCGAGGCTGGATGTCTCGCCGGAGCGGCTGGAGACCGTGGAGGAGAGAATGTCGCTGCTGTATTCGCTTATGCGCAGGTATTCCTGCTCCGATGTGGACGGGCTGATCGAGCGGCGTGATTCACTGGCCGCGAAGATTGACGGGACCGCAGCCCTTGGGGAGAGGATATCGGAGCTGGAGAGCCGGGAGCATTCCGTCAGGGAGGCCTGGCAGTCCGTCTGCACAGCTCTTGGCAAGTCCCGCCGGGAGGCGGCTCCGGCCCTGTCCGCCAGGATCATGGAGTCTCTCCGTTTCCTCGAACTTGAAAATTCCGGCTTTGAGATAAGGGTGGAGCCTAAGGAAGGCGGCGCCGACGGCTGCGACAGGGCTGTTTTTCTCTTCTCTTCGGGAGGGAATGCACCCAGGGAGCTCTCGAAGGTGGCGTCAGGCGGCGAGATATCGCGCATAATGCTGTGTCTCAAGGCTATCATGGCCAGGACGGCCGGGATGCCCACTCTCATTTTCGACGAGATAGATACGGGCGTCAGCGGCAGTGTCGCCGACAGGATGGGTCAGATGATATGTTCGATGGGCGGGGACATGCAGGTGTTCGCAATCACGCATCTGCCGCAGGTCGCGGCGAAGGGCGACGCCCACTATGTGGTCAGCAAGTCGCAGTCCGGCGATGGCCGCAGTGTTTCGACTGTCAGGCGCGTCACGGGCGACGACAGGGTCAGGGAGGTGGCCAGGCTGCTGAGCGGATCCGAAATCACCGGGGCGGCGCTGCAGAACGCAGAAGTGCTGCTTTCGGAAGGGCGCTGAAGCCGGCGGCGTTTCCCTCTTGCTTGCTACTGGACGAGCGTGGTGGTGAGGTCGGAGTTGTAGACCACCCTGCGCACCGCGATGTTCTCACGGCCTTCTCCGTGCCTGCGGTCGAAGCGGAAGTCCGACTGCAGTCCTTTCTCCTGATATTCGGGCAGCCTTCTGTACCAGCGCCGTCCGCAGTCGTGGCGCATGGTCACGAAATAGTGCACGGTGTCGTAGCCCTGGAAGGCGAACGAGCCGGGCTCCCCCTTGAAGAGCGCCCTGTACGCGAGCACGAAGTCCCTGACCTTCCGCGAGTCGTAGTCTATGTAGTAGCTTGCGGTGAGCCGTGTCCTGGTGTTGTGGAGGTCGTTGACATTGCCGCCTATCGTGCTCCTTATCCTGGAGGTGGAATAGAGTATTATGTCCCTGTTGCGCGCGGCTTCTATCGCGGCCGCCCTGGTGGCCCCGGTAAGGAACGAGTCGCTGTCGGAGGCTACTATGATGCGGTAGGTCCTGCCTTCCTCGAAGGCTATGTCGCCGACGGACTTGACTATCCGGAAGGAGAGCACCTTGCTGTGGAGCCGGTTTACCAGATAGTCGCGCTGTTCGTTCCGTCCGTTCTCCGAGGGGTCGCGTATGACCACCAGCTCATCCTCGGGCCTGAGCTCCTCCTGCACCCAGTCCGCAAGTTCGTCGATCTGGCTTTTCCATGATGACGGTGCCTGTATGACCTGCGACGAGGAGGCGAGTTCGGCCGTCCTGGGGTCGAGGGGGGATATCAGCATGCGGTTTTCGCCGCACAGGGGCAGCGCCGCGAGCATTTCATCGTATGATACCGGTCCTATTATGATGTCGCTGCCTTCGATGTCCTGCCGGCCGAGGCTGCCTGAGGCGGTGTCGACGAACCTGAAGCGAATTTTCATGCCTTCCTCACCGAGATCCCTCAGGGCCAGCAGCGCTCCTCCGTACATTTCGAGGAAGTTGGAGCTGGGGTTTTCCGAATCCGCGCCGATCGGCAGCGCGAGCGTGACGGATATTTCGGAGGGGATGCTGAAGAAATTCTCCGTCTCCTCTTCTTCGTTGCGCTCATCCTGCCACTGCGGCCGGCTCTCCCCGGGTCCGGTCTGCACGGTCTGGTTGCCCGGCCTGCCGCCGGGGAAGAGGTACCACTGCGCGTCCGCTGCCGTATGCAGCAGGCACAGGGCGAGGACTATTGTCACGATTTTTTTCATCTGGTGTCGCTTTCAGCTTTGAGTGATGCGGCGAAGCCGAGCAGGTCCTTGCAGAATCTGTTCCAGCTCAGCCTTTCGTTTACCCTGCGGATGGAGGCTATGCAGTTCTCGCGCAGCATGGGGGTGTCGAAGAACCTGCCGATTTCGGCGGCTACGCATTCGGGCGTGCTCTCGCTGCATACGATGCCCGTGCCGCGTTCGCCTATCGTCTCCCGGAGTCCGCCCACGTCGGTGACTATCATAGGTACTTCGAAATTGTCCGCCACGGCGCTGATGCCGCTCTGGGTCGCGCTTCGGTAGGGGAGCACGGCCACGTCCGCCGCGGAGAAATAGTTCTTGACCTCGGAATCCCTTATGTAGTCCGGAAAGACATGCACGCGCGACGGGTCGGGGCAGCTGTCGATGAGCTTCCGGTATTTGTCGAACGGTCCGTAAGGCTCTCCGGCGATTATCAGCCTGTAGCGCGAGTCCAGCCTGCCGAACGCCTCTATGAGCAGGTCAAGCCCCTTGTATTCCCTTATCAGTCCGAAGAAAAGTATGTTCCGGCCTCCGGAAGGTATGCCCAGGCGCCTTTCTGCCTCCTCGCGGGGCAGTTTCTCTCCGAAGTGAGTGTAGACGGGATGGGGCAGCACCGTGTATGCGGCGTCCGGTCTGATTGACAGCAGGTCCGACGCGACCTCGCTGCACAGCGCCACGCAGCCGTCGACTCCTCCGAGGAAGTACCGGGTCAGCGGACGGTCGAAGAAATGCGGCTCGTGCGGAATCACGTTGTCGGTGATCGCCACCACCTTGCACCGCCGCGGCATCCTTCGGGCCACATATCCCAGCGACGGGCCGAAATAGGACATCCAGTAGCGCATCAGCAGGATGTCGGGCTCCCACCGGCGTATCGCGGCCGCCGCACGGGGCCAGTTGAAGGGGTTGGCTGTGTCCAGCACCGCCTCGGACTCCACCGCTGCGGCTTCGTCCTCGTCGCTGACATACTGGGTCTTGCCGGGAAAGAGGAAGGAAGGATACTGCCGGCTGAAGTTGAACGCGCGTACTTCGTGCTCCCTGCCCAGTTCAGCGAGAAGATTGGCGTTGAACTGGGCTATTCCTCCCCTGAAGGGGTGGAAACAGGACAGTATCGCGATTTTCAAGCTATTCCTTTTGTGATGCCTTGGACTTCACATATGCGGCGTTGAGCCCCTCGAGGAAGTCGTCGGTGATGTCGAGGGCCGAATCTCCCGTCACCAGCGGCAGGGGAAGGATGTCCCCCTGGGTGGCGAGAATCATCGCATATTTCTTGTCTGCGTTGTATTCGATCATGTAGCTGTTGATCGCGTCGGCTATCTGGTTCATCATCACGGTCTGCTCCTCGACCACTTCCTGCTGCTTCTGGGCGGCGTAGGTCTGGAACTCGTTCTGCTGCTGGGAGAGTTTCTGGCTCTGGGTCTCGGCGACGGACTGGGTCATGAGGCCCTTGTTGATCTTCTCCTGGAAGCTCCTGATGTCCTGGTCGAGCTTCGTGCCCCTGCGGTTCACTTCCTGGTTGATGCTGTTGACCTTGGTCTCCACGACGCTGCGCAGGTCATTGGCCATGTCGTATTCGTTGAGCACCCTGTCGAGATTGAAGTATACGATGGTGCTGTTCTGCGCGCCGGTCTCCGACACGGCTGCGGCTTCGGTGCCGGCCTGGGCGCCTGACTTGCCGCTGAATACGACTGCTGCGAGAGCTATCACTCCGAGGAGGGAGATCACGCTGAGGATGATGGGTAACTTTTTCATTTGTCTTTGTTTCTGTTGTTCTCCGGCCGCGCGCGGCCTGCATACGAAGCGCAAAATTAGTCAAAAATTTCCGAATCTGCCAACTTGCGGGACGCTGGGATGTCCGCTGCCCGGGATTGCGGCGGGTCAGGCTTCGAGGATGGCCTCCAGGTATCTGGAAATCGTGGTTTCGAGGCCCATGTAGAGGGCGTCGCATATCAGGGCGTGGCCTATGCTGACCTCGTCTGTCCAGGGGATGGCGGTCAGATAGTAGCTGAGGTTCTCCAGGGAGAGGTCGTGTCCGGCGTTGAGGCCGAGGCCCAGTTCGCGCACCCTCTCCGCGGTCTTCAGGTAAGGTTCCACGGCTTTCTCGCGGTTTTCCGCGTAGGCTGCGGCGTAGGCTGCGGTGTAGAGCTCCACGCGGTCGGCGCCGCAGAGAGCGGCTCCTTCGGCCATGCGCGGGTCTGGGTCGATGAAGATCGAGGTGCGTATGCCTCTGGACTTGAACGAAGCGCATACCTTGGTCAGGAATCCGCGGTTGGCGACCGTGTCCCAGCCGGCGTTCGAGGTCAAGGCGTCGGGGGCGTCCGGCACGAGGGTGACCTGGTCAGGCACGACCTCGCACACCAGCGCCGAGAAGCTGCCCGTGGGGTTGCCCTCTATGTTGAATTCCGTGGAGAGCGCCGGCCTCAGCGCGCGCACGTCGGAGTATCGGATATGTCTCTCGTCGGGCCGGGGATGTACGGTTATGCCTTCCGCGCCGAAGCGCTCGCAGTCGAGGGCCGCCTTGAGCACGTCCGGCATGTCGCCGCCCCTGGCGTTGCGCAGCAGGGCTATCTTGTTGATGTTTACGCTGAGTCTTGTCATAGTCTCGATGTTTTTAGCTCACAAAAGTACTTATTTCTTTGAGAATAGTGTTAACTTTGGGGCCTTGTGATGAAATTTGCGTACTACATCAAGAAGGACGGACTCGAAGCGGACCCGCGCAAGGACGAGCTGCTGGCGCAGCTGAGAGCCGGAGGGGTCGAGGTGTACCGCGCCGGCTGCGCCTCGGACATCAGCGCCGGCACCGACGGGCTGCTGAGTCTCGGAGGAGACGGGACTTTCCTGACGGGCGCGAAGATAGCCGTGCAGGCCGACATACCGATACTGGGGGTGAACTTCGGCAGGCTGGGCTTTCTTTCCGAAGCGAATCCGTCGGAGCTGCCGTCGGCCATACTCCGCGGAGAACTGCGTGTCGAGGAGCGAGAGCTGCTGAAGGTGTCAGCCGACGGGGACGCGGCCGGGGATCACTGGCCTTATGCCCTGAACGAGACCAGCATATCGAGGGACGGGGCGTCGATGCTCGGCATCGACGTGGAGATAGACGGAGCTCCGCTGCCCACCTACTGGGCCGACGGGCTGCTCGTGGCCACGAGTTCCGGTTCCACCGCATATTCGCTCAGCGTGGGCGGACCCATATGTGCCCCCGACTCGAAGGTGTTCATAGTCGCGCCCATCTCTCCGCACAATCTCAACGTGCGTCCGCTGGTGGTGCCGCAGACGGCGAAGATAGCCATTTCGCTGCGCTCGCGGGAGGACATGGCCGTGTTCTCGGTCGACAACCGCAGCCGCAGGATATCCGCAGGGGCCAGAATCTCCGTGTCGGAGGCCCCGGTGCGGCTGAAACGCCTGCGCACGGGCGGCGATACATTCATCAACGCGCTGCGGACCCGGCTCCTGTGGGGGGAGGACGTCCGCAACGGAAACGAAGTCAGATAATCTATGGACAAAGCAGAAAGACTGCCGAGGCACGTCTCCTTCATCATGGACGGCAACGGCCGCTGGGCCAGGCGGCGCGGGAAGGAGCGCATATACGGACATTACGAGGGGGTCGCCAGCGTGCGCGCCGTGATGGAGGCTTCCGTGGAATGGGGTGTGGAATATGTTTCGTTCTTCGCCTTCTCGGAGGAGAACTGGGACCGCCCTTCGGAGGAGGTGGCGGCGCTCATGGAACTCATGGGCGTCATGATGGAGAAGGAGCTGCCGACCTTCATGGACAACGACATAAGGTTTCTTGTGCTGGGCAACAGGGAAAGGCTGTCGGACTCGCTCTCGGCGACGATAGACAGGATGATGACGCAGACCGCGGGCAACGGCAGGATGACCATGATATTGTTCCTGAGCTACAGCGGCAAATGGGACATATTCCAGGCCGCCAGGAGGATGGCACACGATTTGATTGAGAACCCCGGCCGCGAGCTCGGGCAGGGGGATTTCGACAGCTACCTGGTGACCGCCGGCATCCCCGACCCGGACCTGCTGATACGCACATCGGGAGAGAAGCGCATAAGCAACTACATGCTGTGGCAGTCGGCCTATACCGAATTTGTCTTTACCGACACGCTGTGGCCCGATTTCCGTCGGGAGCAGTACCGGGCGGCTCTGGAGGAGTACGCCTCGCGGGACAGGCGCTTCGGAAAAGTCAAATAATTAGTATATTTGCAAACCTTTGGTAAAGAAGATGAAGATCGGACGGTTATTTGCCACTCTGGCGCTTGTTCTTGCGCCGCTTGCTCTTGCGGCACAGGAAGGCGGAGTCGAAGTGGACTACTCTCATCCTGTCAAATATAAGGTAGGGGGCATCAAGGTGGAAGGGAACACCTTCTATTCCGACCAGCAGATCATCTCCCTCACCGGAATACAGCCCGGAATGGAAGTGACCGTGCCCGGCGAGGCCCTGTCCAATGTAGTCGAGAGGCTTTGGCTCCAGAGATACTTCGAGGATGTGTCGCTGACCGTCGACAGCCTCAACGTGGCCGGAGATTCCGCATGGTTCAGCATAAGGATCAAGGAGCGCCCCAGGGTTTCGCGCTGGAGCTTCACCGGAGTCACTTCGGGCGAGAGGAAGGACATACAGGAGCGGGTCAACCTGCGTCCGGGCCGCGAATTCTCCGAGTATGTGGAGAAGACGACCTCCGATATCATCAGGAGATATTTCGCCGAGAAGGGCTTCCTGCTCTGCGAGGTGACCGCCGAGACGGTCAAGGATTCGATCATACGCAACGCCATACGCGTGAACTTCAACATCGACAAGGGCCAGAAGATAAAGATAAAGGACATCAACTTCATCGGCAACGACAATGTCAAGGACTTCAAGCTCGCCCGCTCGATGAAGAAGACCAAGTCCAACAAGATCTACAACTTCTTCAGCAGCAAGAAATTCAACGAGGAGGAGTATTTCAACGACAAGAAGAACGTGATCAGCGCGTTCAACGAGGAGGGCTTCCGCGACGCGCGCCTCGTGCGTGACTCCATATATTATGTCGAGCCGAACAGGCTGGGAATAGACCTCGTGTTCGACGAGGGCGACCGCTACTATTTCGGCGACATCAACTGGACGGGCAACTCGGTATATTCCTCCGACGCCCTCAACTCCGTTCTCGCGATCGGCAAGGGCGACATCTACGACGTCGTCACCATGGAGCACAGGCTCTACGGCGGGGGCAAGCAGACCGACTACGACATCACGAAGCTGTACCGCGACAACGGCTACCTCTTCTTCAACGTCACCCCCGTGGAGACCAATATCCAGAACGACACCGTGGACGTGGAGCTCCGTATCTCCGAGGGCAAGCAGGCCACGCTCAACAACATCATAATCAACGGCAACGACCTGACCAACGAGAGGGTGGTGCGCCGCCAGCTGTTCACCCGCCCGGGCTATCTGTTCAGCCAGACGGACTTCGAGCGCTCCATCAGGGAGATCGCGTCGCTAGGCCAGTTCGACCCCGAGGCCATCATGAGCGAGGGCGGATATTCCATAATCCCCAACCAGCTCGACAACACGGTGGACATAATCTACAACGTGACCGAAAAGCCTTCCTCCCAGCTTGAAGTGTCGGGAGGATGGGGAGGCAACACCTTCGTGGCGACGGTCGGAGTCAGCTTCAACAACTTCTCAACCCGCCGGATGTTCGACAAGGGGGCATGGAGGCCCGTGCCTCTGGGAGACGCCCAGAACCTCGCTTTCCGCTTCCAGACCAACGGAACATATTATACCGCGCTCACGGCGAGCTTCACCGAGCCCTGGCTGTTCGGCAAGAAGCCTACTTCGCTGAATCTCGGCGCCTACTACACGAGGCAGACGAACTCCTATCTCGCCATCAACCTGCTCAGGAACGACAGGCAGATGGAGGTGTTCGGCTTTTCCGCCTCGATAGGTACGCGGCTCAAGTGGCCCGACAACTATTTCGTGCTCTACAACGGACTCAGCTGGCAGACCTACAAGCTGACCAACTGGTATTCGGGCTACTTCATCTTCGACGACGGAATAGCGCACAACCTCAGCTACTCGTTCAATCTCGTGCGCAACTCCACCGACCAGCAGATCTACCCGCGCCAGGGTTCCGAGTTCTCGTTCCTGCTCCAGCTTACGCCTCCGTTCTCGCTTCTGCGCAAGTACGACTACGACGCCGACGGCAACAAGGTGGCGGTCGGAAGCTACAAGGATGTGAATTACGACAACTGGTCGGCGCGTGACCGCTACAAGTGGATAGAATATCATAAGTGGAAGCTTTCCGGAGCCGTCTACACCCGTCTGGCCGGTGACCTCGTGCTCATGACGCGCGCCCAGTTCGGATATCTCGGCTACTATAACCGCAATTGGGGATACTCGCCTTTCGAGGGCTTCCTTGTCGGAGGTGACGGAATGTCGGGCTACAGCACCTACGGTTCCGAGGTGATAGCGCTGCGAGGCTACGAGAACTATTCGCTGACGCCCTACGAGCCTTCGGCCTACAACTCCAACGGCTACGCCTATGCCGGAAACGTCTATGACAAGTTCACCGTCGAGCTCCGCTATCCGGTGGTTCTCCAGCCTTCGTCGACCATCTACGTGCTTGCCTTCCTCGAAGGAGGAAACTGCTGGTCGGACATCAGGGATTTCAATCCTTTCCAGATCAAACGCAGCGCCGGAGTCGGTGTGCGCATCTTCCTACCGATGATTGGTCTGCTGGGAGTGGACTGGGGCTACGGCTTCGACACCGCCGACCCGAGCCGGAGGAGCCAGTTCCACTTCGTCATAGGACAGCAGTTCTAGTCTGACGCCAGCAGCTGGCCATATTTGAAAAAATGTTAACTTTACAGAAGTTTTGATGACAAATTAAAAATCGAATGATATGAAAAAGATTGTTATCACCGCCGTAATGGCATTTCTTGGAGTGGCGGCTTTCGCACAGCCCAAGTTCGCCCATGTGAATTATGCGGAGCTCGTGCAGCTCTGCCCCGAGGCAGATTCGGCCCGCACCACCATGACAGCCTCAAGCAACGAGGCCCAGGCCACATATCAGGCCATGGTCGAGGAGTTCAACGCCAAGTATGAGGAATATCAGAGCAAGGCCGGCACCTGGACCACCTCGATACGCCAGACCAAGGAGCAGGAGCTTACGGACATACAGCAGAGAATCCAGCAGTTCAGCCAGAACGTGGACGTGGAGCTCCAGCAGCAACAGCAGCAGCTCATGGCCCCGATTTATGAGAAGGCTCTCAACGCGGTGAAGGACCTCGCCAAGGCCGGCGGCTACATCTATGTCTTCGATGTGAACTCCCTGCTCTACTATGACGCGGCGCAGAGCACCGATCTCACACCCGAGGCCCGCAAGGTCCTCAACATCCCCGAAGGCCGCACTCTCGAGTCGCTTCAGGCGGAACTTCAGGCCCAGGCGCAGCAGACCCAGGCCGCGACGGCACAGTAGCAGCGTGACAGGAAAAATACCATGCAACATAAAATCATTGACGCGAAGGATGTCGTGATTAGATTTGCAGGAGATTCGGGCGACGGAATGCAGTTGACCGGATCTCTTTTTGCAGATATGTCCGCCGTCAGCGGCAACGAACTGTCCACCTTCCCCGACTACCCGGCCGAAATCCGCGCCCCTCACGGGACGGTTTCGGGCGTCTCGGGCTTCCAGGTCCACATCGGGTCCGAAGACGTGTCCACACCGGGAGACTACTGCGACCTGCTGGTAGCCATGAACCCTGCGGCTCTCAAGGCCAATGCCAGATGGTGCAAGCGCCATGCGATGATACTCTGCGACATCGACGCATTCGACGCGTCCGGGCTGGAGAAAGCGGGATTCGCTACTGACAATCCTTTCGCAGAACTCGGGGTCGAGGACAGGATGATAATCCCGGCTCCAATCACGACCCTGACCCTCGAGAGCCTGAAGAACAGCGGCCTCGACCGCAAGTCCGCGCTCAAGTGCAAGAACATGTTCATTCTGGGCATGGCCTGCTTCATATACAACCGCCGTCTGGACTATGTATACGGCTATATCGGGAGGCGGTTCGAGAAGAAGCATCCGGAGTTCATCGAACCCAACAAGAAGGTTGTGCGCGACGGCTTCAACTATGCGGCCAACATGCAGCTCATCCCCAATACCTACATAGTCGAGCCTGCGAAGAATCTCAAGAAAGGCACCTACCGCAACATCAACGGCAACCAGGCGCTGGCCTGGGGCCTGCTTGCGGCGGCCGAGAAGTCCGGCCTGCAATTGTTCTGCGGCTCGTATCCAATAACCCCGGCCTCCGGAATACTCGAGGAACTGGCGATACACAAGAGCCTCGGGGCGAAGACCCTTCAGGCCGAGGACGAGATAGCCGGCATCTGCACTGCCATAGGGGCGGCCTTCGCCGGAAGTCTCGCCGTGACATCCACCTCCGGCCCCGGCCTGTCGCTCAAGACCGAGGCGATGGGGCTCGCGGTGATGGCGGAGCTGCCTCTGGTGATAATAGACGTGCAGCGCGGCGGCCCTTCCACCGGCCTGCCTACGAAGACCGAGCAGTCCGACCTCAACCAGGCCCTCTACGGGCGCAACGGCGAATGCCCGATGCCCGTTGTCGCCGCGCATTCGCCCGCACATTGCTTCGATGCGGCCTTCACTGCGGCCAGAATCGCACTGGAACACATGACTCCGGTGATCCTGCTGTCCGAGGGCTTCCTCGGCAACGGCTCCGAGCCTTGGCACATACCTTCGATGAAGGATTATCCCGAGATAAAACCGCCTTTCGTGCAGGGGCTGCTGAAGCCCGGGGAGAAGTTCCATCCTTTCCAGCGCGACCCGGAGACTCTCGTGCGCCGCTGGGCGCTGCCCGGCCAGAAGGGCTTCGAGCACCGCGTCGGCGGTCTTGAGAAGACTCACGAGGGAGTGCTCTCGAACGATCCGCTGAACCATGAGACCATGGTGAGGGAGCGGGCGGAGAAGGTCGCCCGCATCGCGCGGGACATCCCCGAGCTCAAGGTCTCCGGCCCTCAGGACGGCAAGCTGCTCGTCGTGGGCTGGGGAGGCACCTACGGCCATCTGCATGCGGCCGTCCACGAACTCGGCGACAATGTGTCCTATGCGCATTTCGATTTCATCAACCCTCTGCCCTCCAATACCGGGAAGGTGCTGGAGTCGTTCGGGAAGATACTCGTGTGCGAACTGAACAGCGGCCAGTTCGCGGATTACCTGAGGACCTTGTTCCCTCATTGCGAAATAATCAAGTACAACAAGATACAGGGTCAGCCCTTCCTCGTGGGCGAGCTTGTGGAAGCTATAAGAAAGGAGATGTGAGATGGCAACTTTGACTTTCAAGGATTTCAAGAGCGACCAGGAGGTGCGCTGGTGTCCGGGCTGCGGCGACAGGGCCGTGCTCTCGGCTCTTCAGAGGGCCCTGCCCAAGGTCAGCCAGGCCCTGAACTATGACAAGGAGCGCTATGTGGTCGTATCCGGCATAGGCTGCTCGTCGAGGCTGCCCTACTATATGAACACCTACGGCTTTCACAGCATCCACGGCCGCGCCACGGCCGTCTCCACGGGCATCAAGGTGGCCAATCCCTGGCTCACCGTATGGCAGGCCTGCGGCGACGGCGATGCGCTCGCGATAGGCGGCAACCATTTCATCCACGCGATACGCAGGAACATCGACATCAACATCATACTCTTCAACAACCAGATCTACGGACTCACAAAGGGGCAGTATTCGCCGACATCGAAGTTCGGCGCGATAACCAAGACCTCGCCCTACGGCACGGTGGAGCATCCTTTCAACCCGGGCGCGCTGGTGCTCGGCGCCAAGGGCACGTTCTTCGCCCGCTCTCTGGACGTGGAGCTGGCTCTCAACGAGGAGATCATGACGGCGGCCGCCCTGCATGACGGCTGCTCGGTCATGGAGATGCTCACGAACTGCATAATCTTCAACGACGGGGCGCACAGGGACCTTTCCGACCCGGCGGTGAAGGCTGACCACACGATAGTGCTGCGCCAGGGCGAGAGGATGATATTCGGAAAGGACCATGACAGGGGGCTGATCTACGATGGCCGGAAGATGCGCGTCGTGCACATAGGCGAGGGCGGCTTCACCGAGGACGACATCCTCGTCCATGACGCCCACAGCGACAATATCGGCATTCACATGGCCCTCGCGGACATGAAAGGCCCCGATTTCCCCGTGGCTCTCGGAGTGATACGCGACGTCAGGGACATAACCTACGACGACGGCGTGCGAGACCAGGTCAAGGAAGTCATGTCCAGGTCCCGTATCCACTGCGTGGACGACCTGCTGCGCAGCGGCACGACCTGGGAAGTGGAATAGAAGAAAGCATTAAAGCTTACACATAATTATGAAGACACAAGACATAATGGCCCGTCTCCAGGCCAAGTACCCCGGCGAGAGCGAGTATCTCGAAGCGGTGCAGGAAGTACTGGAATCCGTAGAGGATGTATACAACCAGCATCCGGAATTCGAAAAGGCCAGGATCGTGGAGAGGATGGTCGAGCCCGACCGCATCTTCACTTTCCGCGT
>CALVAD010000010.1 GCA_944325495.1 uncultured Bacteroidales bacterium
CGGACTGAAAGGAAAAGCCCTCCGGCAAGGAGCACGGAGGGCAGATTCCTGAAGGTCAAGGAGATGCTGGAGAAAGGGTCAATTGATTGAAATCACCAAGGCAACATTGGATTATGTCCGTCAAGATTTTTCCATGAATTGTCCTTAAATGAGAACCAAACTACCAAAATCCACACGATGCAGAAAATAAGGCCGAAAATACACAACACTGGATATGTCTTGAAAAGATCCCAAAGTCTTTCCCAGAACGACATGTCCGTGTATTTGAGAGTGGACAGTAATATGGACATCAACGTGGTCATGGCAAATTTAATTGTTGTTCACAATATAAGCAATTGTAAATAAATAAACAAATACATGAGCGGATCGACAGCTACAATAACCTTCAAGCTCGATGGGGATGTCAAGACCTTCCAGATTCTCGCGAAGGACGCAGAGAGTCTGAAGAAAGTCTTGGGAACTTCAGCAACAGAAGCCAAGAAACTGAGCCAACGGTTGTTGGACATGAACCAGGCAGTCGAGGCCTTCCGCGGGATGGAGACTCTCATCCGGGGTATCGAGAGCGCCTTTGGTTCTCTGTCGGCGGAGTACAACGAGGCCAGCGCGAACGAGACGCGCCTGGCGCAGTCGATGAAGACCGCGATGGGCGCGACGCAGGAGCAGGTGGACGCGATCATCGCGCTGACCGACGCGCAGGAGGAGCTCGGAGTAGTTGATGGGCAGTTCCAGATCTCCGCCGCGCAGCAGCTGGCGAAGTTCCTCCAGACGACCGAGTCGCTGCAGACTCTGATACCGCTGATGAACGACATGGCGGCGCAGCAGTACGGGGTGGCGGCGAGCGAGCAGAACCTGATGTCGATAGCCACGCAGCTGGGCAAGGTCCTGAACGGCCAGACCGAAGCTCTCCAGCGTTCCGGCTATATGTTCAGCGATGCCCAGAAGGAAGTGCTCAAGTATGGCACTGAGGCCGAGAAGGTGGCGGTGCTTGTCGACGTCATCGGCTCGAAGGTAGGTGGGATGAACGCGGAGCTCGGGAAGACTGACGCGGGAAGGATGATGCAGCTGGACTTCATACTGGGCCGTCTGCGCGAGAAGATGGGTTCGGTACTGACGAAGTTCATGCCTTTCGTTTCCATGTTCGCGCAGCTCACGACAGGTGTCAACGGTTTCTTCCAACTGACCGCATCGGTCAAGGCGTTCAATGCCGCCCTGAAGAGTTCCGGCATAGCGAAGTTCGTCCTGAACATCAGCAGCACTACGGCGGCGATGCTCGGACTCTCAAAGGGCACCGCGTCCACCGTGGCGACCTTCAGGAGGTTCATATCGACCGCAGGAAACGCGAAGGCCGCGCTGGCCTCCATGAGGGCCGCGACGGCCGGAGTCCTCGGCGTCTTCGGCCTGCTTGCGGGAGGTATAATCGCCATCATCGGACATTTATCGAAGCAGACCAGGGCGCAGAAGGAGGCGGCTCGTGCAGCCGAGGAGGCCGCCAGCGCCGAGCGCGAGCTCTATTCGTCCGTGGACTCCACGCGCGCCGAACTGGAGGCTGCCATGTCGGCTGTGAAGAATTTCAACGGCTCCCAGGAGGAGCAGAAGGCGCTCATCGACCAGCTGAACACGAAATGGGGAGACGCCTTCGGGCATTACGACACGCTCGGCGGGTGGTACGACACCCTTGCGTCCAAGATTGATGTCTATTGCAACAAGCTCGCGCGGGAAATCGAGCTGGAGCAGTTGAGGTCGTCCATAGGGAATGACATCCTCCTTGCGGACCGACAGAGGGAACAGCTGTCACACACTCCCGAGACGGCCGTGCGGTCAATGGTGACAGGGCAGGGCGCCACGATCACCTATGAGGTTGAGAATGACGACCATTCGCGCCTGTCGAGCGAACTTGAAGCGACCGAGAAGAGGATTGCGGACGGCAAGGCCAGGATGACCGAAATTCTCGGTGAGCTGTCATCGATGGAAGCCCAGCTGTCATCCGCTGCGGATGCGACCGTCGCGGCAGCTGCGGAGAGCGCCGGCAATGCGGTCGGGCGCGTGTCCGAAGATGTCGCCGCCCTGGAGCAGTCAATACGGCGTGCAGTTGAGGTGAACCGCGCCCTCGGTTCCGAGAGATCCGACGAGGATGTGGTGATAGACGAACTGCGTTCAGGCGTCACGGGCCTGATTCGGAAATACGGCGCGGAGGAGGAGGCCGTGCAGAAGCTGATAGACAGGTACTGGGATCTGGTCGCCGCGCGTGCGAGGAGCAAGGCCGGCGAAAGACTTCCGGAGCTGACGCCTCCAACAGGCCGGGCGGAGGTTCTGTCCTCATCCGGCCTCGCTGGAAGTCGGACGGACGGCCAGGAGCCGATAGTGAATGTCGATCAGTATGCCCAGGCGCAGACGGCGGTCGAAGGGCTCGCCGGCGCCATGCGGAGTCTCTCGGGTGTCGTGGGAGAAGGGGCCGCGCAATGGCTGCAGTGGATGGCCAACTTGCTGTCAGCCGTCGGTGCGGCAGTCCCGCAGCTGAAGCTGCTGTCAGCAGCCAACCGCGAGAACGCCAACGCCAGTGCCGCCAACGCCGTGACGCAGGCCGGAGCATCCGTTGCGTCAACGCCTTTCGTGGGAGCCGCACTGGCGGTCGCCGCGATAGCGTCGGTGATCGCGGCTCTCGCGTCCATCCCCAAGTTCGCATCCGGCGGTCTTGCCTACGGCCCCACGCTGGGTCTGTTCGGCGAGTACCCGGGAGCGGCGCGCAACCCCGAGGTGGTCGCCCCTCTCGACCGTCTGCGCACGCTGCTGCGTTCTCCGGAGGAGAGCTTCAGGCATGTGGAGTTTGAGATACGCGGCGACAGGCTCGTGGGAGTGCTGAACAGATACGGTTCAAAAATGAGGAGGAGTTGAGATGGCGATGGAACTGAGGTATGCTGGTGAGTTCCTCTCTAAGGCGGGAATTGTGTGGAGGTGCGAGATCCTTCAGGAAGCTGATGCACCCTTTGGTGAGGTGGGAGAACTGGAGTTCCCTGCCGACGAGCCGCTTGTCATTGAGTGGCCGGAGAAAGGCAAGGAGGAGCCGTTGTGCGGCAGTACCGCGACTCTGACAGTCATTTCACCGGGCGACCGCACCTATGCTGATCTTTATACGGTGAAGCCGGGTACCATACGGCTCGACATCCTGCGCGCCGGCATCCTGTACTGGTCGGGGTGTCTCGACCCCGAGTTCTACGAGGAGCCATACGACAAGGGATCCGGCTATGACGTGACGCTGACGTTCTCGGACTTCGGCATCCTTGACCGGCTGGTTTGCGGGCTCGAAGGGTCGCCGACTATACAGGAATACATCGACACCGCTCTGGCGGCATCAGGAATCCTGTACGCAGACATCGACCAGTCGATGGTATCGACATCCTTCACGGACGGCACGGGCCTTACGCTCTCGTCGCTGACCGTTCGCTCCGACAACTTCGTCGACGAGGACGGTGAGAGGAGCACATTGGCGGCCGTGCTGACAGGCCTGCTGCAACCTCTGGCCCTGAAGATGACCCAGAGGGACGGGAAGATATGGATATATGACCTGAACGGCCTATACTGTTCCGTGCCGACAAGCGAGGCCGTGTGGTCCGGAACTGGCCAGACCATGGGCACGGACAGGGTGTACAACAATATCAAGGTGAACTTCTCCCCCTACGGATCGGGAGGGCTGAATGTCGGGGAAATGAGATATACGGATATCTATGGACCAGAATGGACCAACCTCACCAAGGAAAAGGAAGGAGTGGAATATCTCAAGCGCCCGGTGCCGTCCGGAATGACAATCCCGGAATGCTATACCTTCTATCCGGAAATAAAGTACGCCTCGGACTACTCCAACCTCGACTTCACGATATTCATTTCCACCGCGGCCGAGAGCACGGTGTTCAACTATGCCCTCTGCAAATGGTTTCATGTGGAGCCCATACTCGGCAGCGAGGAGTCGGAAGGCCTTGCGTGGGGGTTCTATGTAGGGCACGGCAACCTTACGGACCTGGATGGAAAGAAGCCCGTCCGAAAGGGCCTCGACCTGCAGCAGATGCATCAGAGAGTTGAGGTCATGCGCACAAGGAGAGTCTACATACCTCCCCTCGGCGACGAGGCTGAGCGCGTGTGGATCCGGTTGAGGCAGGAGATACTGGTCGATTGCCGCTACAATCCCTTCACGGATGCGACGGACAACAACTGCAAGGCGAACCAGGATTATATGACGACATTAGCCAATCTGTCCCTTGTACCCATGTCCGCCGTCATCTACGACTCCGAGTCCGGAGGAACGGCGCTATGCCACTGGACGAACAGGGAAATTACGGAGGAGGGGCGCAATGCAGACTATATCAGTAACCTGGTCGGAGAATGGGAGGACGGAGATGCGCAGTTCGGAGACGCGTGGCTGATGTATTGCGATCCTACCAGCCGGGATACTATTCTGGCCGGATCCGGCCTGGGAGGGTGGAAATGCAACAGACAGAACTTCGGCATCGTCAACCTGCTATTCTGGGAAAGCGAGAATAAGGAATGGCGCCTGAACGAATCGTTCGGCCGCATGCCGGACGGACAATACATCAAGTATCCTCCATATGGCGGATGGCTGGAAATCCGTATATATGCTGGAGTGTATGCATACACGGAGAACCCGACTCTTCAAATATTAACGACCGTCGATATTTTCAATGAAGACATCAAAAACACGGCGCTGTACAAGGATGGTCTATATTCAAAAATCCGCTGGCTTCTCTACAAGATTCCGGAGCTGTCGATTGTCCGGCATAACGTCGTCCCCGACGATATTACGGATGACGATGTGGAATTTTCCGGCATGCTCAACCCCGATGCGGCCGAAGGCTTGTCCATAGACACAATATGCGGCTCCCTGGACACGCCGAGCCCCACGGCCAGAGGCGTCTACAGCAGGGCATCCAGCGGAACGCAGCTGGGAGTCCTCGAGAGGGCCGGGGTAACTGACAGGCCCGAGCAGCTGCTCATAGGCACTCTGTATTCCCAATACGCTGACCGCAGGACAACCCTGTCCGGAGAGATACGGACAGTCCCGGGGCGGTTCGGGACAATGACCGACGGCGCCCAGCCTGCAGGGACGATATTGATGGTCGTGTCGGAACGGCAGGACTGCATCTCCGGATGCAGCGAGATCAAGCTATGCGAACTGATGCCGGACGAATATGCAGGGGAAATATAACAGGACTCCATCATGGCGAAGAATACATACATAAAGCAGGAGCGGCGGCTGGCTGCCCGTCCTCGGTCGGAACGGCTGCGTTCCGCCGGCGTGTCATCCGGATATGGCGAGGCGTCAGGTTCATTACTGTCCCTGAGCGTCTCCATAAGGGCCCATGCCGCGGACAGCCGCATCCATGTAACGGATGCAGAGAGGACCTCATGGAACCTCGTCTCCTCTCTGTTCGACATCGACGCGGACGGCAACGTGTATGTCACGGGCGACAGGGGGTTCTATTCCAACTCCTTCGTCTCCGCAAGGGGCTCCGACCCCGAGGCGGGGAGCGGAGCCGGCGGCCTCGACGTGGACGAGCTCTGGAGCGTCCTCGGCGCTGCAGGAACGGAGAAGATAGACGCCTCTCACATCCCCTCCCTCTCCCAGCTCTCCGGCACGCTCGGGAACGCCCAGCTGGCGAACTCCTCCGTCACCATCGCAGGGGTGGCCGTGGCCCTCGGCGGGGCGGTCAGCACGGCGCAGATAGCCTCGGCTCTCACCGCTGCCGGATACAAGCTCACGGACACTATATATACTTTGCCCAAGGCTACCGTATCGGCACTCGGTGGCATCAAGGCGGCTGGAGTCCGTACCTCGGCCATCACCACGACGCAGGGAGGAACGACATCCGGCAGATACTACGGAGTGGAACTTGACTCTAACGGCAAGGCGTTCGTCAATGTGCCGTGGGTCAACACTACATATAGCCTCTCGTCCTTCGGCATAACTGCCACGGCTGCCGAGATTAACAAGCTTGACGGGCTGGCGACGACCGCCACCGAGCTGGGATATGTCCACGGGGTCACGTCGGCGATCCAGACCCAGCTCAACGGCAAGGCCAACGCCTCCGCGCTGGCGGCGTATGCGCTGAAGGACGGCAGCAACGCAAGCGGCACGTGGCCGATAAGCATCAGCGGAAACGCGGCGAGCGCGACGAATGCTACGAACCTTGCCGGGGTTGCAGGGACGAAATACCTGTACCATTTAAGGAAAAACCGCTATAACATTGACACCGAGAGCACGTTAAATCCTCGCGTGCTTGAAATCAATAACCCGGAAGGTACACCGCCGACGTCCAACGCGTGGCTGCAGGTGCTGACATGGGGAAGTGGAGACTCCGGTTACGGGACGCAGCTCGCCAACCAGTACAACATCGAGGGGAGCTTGTATTTCCGCAACAAGGTGGCTGGAACATGGAAGCCTTGGAGAACCCTTATCGACACCTCCAACTATACCAACTTCACCCTCAACCGTGACGCCATCGTGAGCACGATAGGGGTCAGCGGGACTGACCTCGTGGGCTGGACGTACAACGGGGTCACGCGGAGCAGGGTGACGCAGGCCCAGCTCCGCACGATGCTCGGGCTGGGGAGCAACGCATACACGAGCACGGTGTACCTGCCGCTCGCGGGCGGCACGATGACCGGGGCGCTGACAATAAGCACTTCCGGCTGTCCGCTCTATATCCAGGGAGGCAGTTCTGTCGAGTCTTACATGAAGGTCAGACTGGGAGGGACGGACAAGTCCGCCTTCGGATACAACAGCAGCTTCGGTACTTTTCTTTACAGCTATACTTACGGCGGTTATCTGAGCCTTACCGACTCGGGGCTTGCGAGAATTTACAAGGGCAGCAGCCTTGTGGGGACGCTCTGGCACTCGGGCAACGACGGCTCAGGCTCGGGGCTCGACGCCGACCTGCTGGACGGCACGCAGAAGAGCGGACTGCTGACCTCCGTGGCCTCGACCGCGGCGGCCAACCTCTCCGTCACCGTAGGAGGGACGACAAAGAGCGTGGCCGACCTGTACGCTACATACCTGGACGGGAAGACAGGCGTGTTCTACAGGACATCGCCCGGCCATTACAATTACATAAACATAACCGTCGGGGGCGACGCAGGCACCTATTACCCGGTTGTCATACAAAGACAGGACGTATTCTATCCGGCCACGCTTCTCAACATCACGAGACGCTATGACGAGACCGCGCCCGACAGCTGGAACACGTCCACGCACAAGGGAGGTCTTACCATGTGCATATTGTGGAACAGCTCGATATACTGGGACGGCAACGGTTCCGGCGGTGTGAGCACTACCAGAGTGCTCATGCTGGAGCAGACATACAGCACGATGGTGGGCGGAATCGATTCGTCGACCTCCGGGTTGGTCGTGTGGCTGAGGGGCGGCACCGCAACGTACCACATATACTCGAACAAAGGTGCCGCAACGACCGCCACGGTGTATCTTAACGGGTTCACCGATTCAGTGCCGCGGACATTCTCGCCGAAAACGACTCCGAGTTCGATATCGGCCTATCAGTCCTTGGGTGTCACCGCCCTTTCGGCGGAGAGGCTTTATACCTCCCGCACCCTGTGGGGCAAGTCCTTCGACGGGAGCGGCAACGTCGCCGGAGCCATGATCGGGGTCGGACTCATCAACGGAGCCCTGTACATAGCGGAGGGTGACGACATCGTGAGGTTGGGGACTTCGAACCACGTCACGGAGTTCCACGGATACGGGTATATCAACAAAAAGTATTATTTCCGACCGGGATATTCATCGGCGGGTGCTACCACTGCTGCGGTCTACATCCAGAACGCGAGTGCGTCGGACAGCCCGGAGTTCACGACCACGCACGCGTTCGACGCCAACGGCACCGCGACACACAGCGGCGAGCTGTTCGTAGGCTCGTCAATAACCTCCGGTGGGCACCTGTTCATGAGGGCCGCCACCGGCCGCTTCATCTTCAACAGCAGGGGCTCGGGATTCATGATGTCGATGGAGAACGGGAACTTCCGGCTCATGAGCCACAACACCGGGAGCTTCGTTGCAAGACTCGCCGAAGTCGACATGTCGGGCAATGTAGGAATAAAGGCTGCGCCGGCCAGCGGCTATGCGCTGAACGTGGCGGGTGCGGGCTACTTCGGCGAACTGCTCCGCGCCAATGCCGGAGTCCAGATCGGCGGCACGGCCGACATCGGGTGGTATAAGAGCGACAGCCGACTGGTGGCGGGAGCGAGCGTGGCCCGAGGCGTCAATGTGGGCGACCTCCTCGTCTCCAACGCGTGGGCTGACATGACCAAGGTGCCGACGAACGGAATCTACTCGAAGGGCGCCGTCCTCTCCGACAGCTATCTTCAGGTCGGCTCCGGCCGCCTGCGCTGGGACGCGGCGAACAACGCGCTCTATGTGGAGAAGTCCGACGGCACCGCCTGCGGGCTCTACTCCACGGGCTTCCTCTCCTCGCACGACGCCGATCCCGGAGCCGGAACGGCCGCAGGCGCGGACACCGGCGCCGATGTTCCGCAGTACGACCTCCTGAGACCGAGGAGGCTCGCATCCCAGACTTGCTACGAGGGCTCCGTGACGGACACGACCGTCTCCCCGAACCGAGTGCTGACAGTGTCTGACCAGCCGCCGATGCTGCGCTTCCGAGGCGGGAAGCCCGGGGACGGCTGGTCCGTGGAGGTCTATGTACGCACTTCGGGCGGCAAGAACTCGAAGTACAGGAGAGTCCTCACGGCTCCGATATCGGAGTGCACGGCGGACAGCAGCTGGAAGAACACGGTCTACGAGTCCGTGGTTCTCCCCTGGTCGCTGATGCGCATCTTCTTCGAGAAGTTCGACCCCACCGAAGGAAGGTTCCATTCGACGCCCTACGTAGGGGCGACCGTAGGGGCGGCGTGGGCGAATCTCGTGGCGAACAGCCGGAAAGGCTCGGGCGTCACCTCTTTCACCTCGATTGAGAAGAAGCGATGGTATTCACCCGGCGGCGACGGCGGAAGTATACGGAGCCAGGCCTCATGTCTTTATGCATACGCCCATTTCGGCGTCAGGCTCGCCAACGACACGCTCGGCGTGCACGGAGACATGAAGACCTTCACCATTTCGCTGCGCAAGGCGACAAGCTCGAACTTGCGCAACAACGACCTGTCATTCACCATGAGGACGGATTGAAAGTCAGGCCGGGGAGAATAGAGACAGGGCAGAACTCTGTCGGTGTTGAGCATTTGTAAAACAATGTCCAGTTGACCCCGGCCTTTTTAAGAAACAGAGAAAGAACGGCATACATGGCACACACGAAGACATACATAGACCCCAGCCTCCCTCTCTCCGTAGCGAGGGTGGCGAAGGTCACCGGCAACCCGATGCTGGACACCGGATACCAGTGCCGCGGCGAGAGGCCCTACTTCCGCTTCTCCTCCGGCACGAGCACGTACTTCACCACGCTGCACCCGTCCAGATGCACGGCGGCGACGGAGGTGAGCGTGTACTCAGTGATCATAACCATTGATGTCGCCACCGGCGACAGGAGGTACAGCGTGATCCGACGCGGCACCGGCTCGCAGCTGGGCGCGGAGCTGACCTACGACGGCACCGTGCACACCAACTCCGGCGGCGAGCACACGGACGTCCCCCTGTCCGGAATAAACAAGTGGGCGAAGTGCAAGCCCATCCGCTACAACAAGGTCGGGGACCTCACCGACGCCGAGCGGCGCGGCAGTCTCGCGGACCGCAACGCCGGATACTACTACGGCGTCCACATCGCAGCCCCGGCAGGCAGCTACGCGCAGATCCACGACGCGGACTTCGAGTACCGCCGCCCGCGCGGGTCCGAGCACGACGAGCCCTACCGGCTCTCCGACTTCCGCGGGTACGACGCAGAGGCAGCGCCGGACCTCTCGGGGACCGTGGCCGACGATGCGCTCTACAAGGACCTCGACGAAGACGTCGCGGCCTTCATCGACGTGGTCCGCTCCGACACGACCGGAATCGACTTCGCCGACGCGATAGTAGCCGCCATGGGGGCCGGCTCCCCCGAGGACGCCTTCGCCGACCTCTACCCCATGGTCCTCATCGACGGATGGGCCGCCGCCATGACCAACTCCGAACTCGGAAGGGTCACGCCGCTTTACAGCGGCGGCGTGTGGTACAGGGGCTTCGGCTTCGACCTCAAGGCGCTCGACGACGCCGTGACCGGAGGGCTCACGCTCGGCAGCCACAGGCTCTCCCTCTTCCTCGTCCCCGACGACCCCCTGCTCGACCTCTCCGGAGCCTGGCAGGACGTGGAGAGCACCGTCGGCTCCCGGCAGGCCTTCGCCGTCCCCGGCGCCGCCGGGCTCGACGTCGAGGTGAAGGAGATGTATCCGGTAGCGCCCCAGGTGCGGTTCGTCGCCTACGCGACAAACACGACGCTGTCCGTGCAAGTGGGCTGGGACGGTGAGCTCACGCAAGACATGAAGGTGAGGGTCACGGTCCGCGTCACCGGAGGGACCGGGGCCGCCACGAAGACTGTCACAATGCTTAAAGACGCCATCATAAGAATGCCGGCGATATTCAACTGGCTCGAAGACCTCGGCCTCAGGGTCGTTCCCGGCATGCAGCAGCAGATCTCCGTCACGGTCACCGGGGCGTCATGGTATGTCGACGGGCATGAGACCTCCGCCCAATCCCTTAGAACGACCGTTACGGTAGGGAACTGACTCATTAACCAAAAAACATAAAGACAATGGAATCATTCAAGAAATTCATCAAGGTCGCGGGCCTGTTCATCTGGGCCCTCGTCGCGGTCGCGGGATTCTCGGAAATCCTGAACCTCAAGGGAAGCGTGTTCATCGCAGCGTGCGGCCTGCTCCTTCACGGGGCCGGCGGCTTCCTCTACTGGAGGCAGTTCATTAGAGAAAAGTGAAACCATAAAACAAAAGCATCATGAAGACAACCAACTACAACGAGAACTGCCGCTACGGGCAGAACATCGAGGTCAGCATCTCCAGCTGGGAGAACGACCCCTCAATCCATGTGAGCGCGACCGAGCGCAACGGCGAGCGCACCACGAGCGTGAACCTCGAGTACAAGGCGGCGGACGGCTCGCGCGTCACGGATGTGCAGGACTTCAGCGAGCCCTTCGACAACGCGTTCTACGGCGCGCTCGACGCGAAGATGCTCAAGGTCGCAAGTGCAATCTCAAACGGTGAGGAGGAGTAGGCATGAGCAGAGTGAGCATCAAGAACGGGGACATCATCGGCCTCGTGAACATGGGCATCCTGAACGTCGACTACTCGGAGGTCGACGGTGGTCAGGCGTACAAGGTCTACAGGTTCCTGCGTGACGTGCGCAAGGCGGCGCAGGACATCGAGGAGCAGCGCGGGGAGCTCGTGCGGCGCCACGTCTCCGAGGAGGAGCTTCGGAAGGCGCAAGCCTACGAGGCGGCACTGAAGGACAAGAAGGAGCCGGAGATGTCCGAGGAGGACTACAAGGCGGTCATCGCAAGGCTGTCGGAGGCCGGGAAGGAGGTCGAGGCTCTGATGAACGACACCACTGACATCGACGCCCGCCCGGTGCCTTTCGAGGCGTACTTCAAGATGAAAAAGGCCAATAAACAGTTCTTCACGACCGACGTCGACATCGCCCTCGAGGGCGTGCTGTGGAAGGACGTGGACAGGGAGGTGAAGGAAGATGGCGGAGGAGAGGGAGAATAGCGGCGGACGCGTCCCCGCGGTGCTGAACGCGCTCGGCAGGTTCATGAAGGGCATCAAGGAGTACAACGTCTTCGAACTCCTGAAGGTGCTCTTCGCCGGGGCCTGCGTCACCTTCATGGTCCTGCTCATCTTCAGGCCGGAGGTCATCTTCGAGCAGGTGGACAAGATCGTCGAGGCGGTCGGGGACGCACGCGACGCGAGGCACGCCGACGCGTCCGCATTCAGGCTCCGCGCCGACGAGAACATGCGCGGCGAGCTCACCGGGCTGCTCCAGACCACCGGCGCCGACAGGGCCTTCGTCATGGAGTTCCACAACGGCTCCAGCAACCTCTCCAGCGGACTCCCCTTCCTCTACCTCGACCTCACCATAGAGGTCGGGGCCGGGGGCGAGCCTCCCCTGCGCGAGGGCGAGTTCAAGGACCTCCGCACCGCGCAGTACCCCCTCGTCGGACTCCTGCTGCGGCAGGGCTACTTCTACGGGACGATCGACGAGGTCAGGGAGCTGGACTACCGCCTCTCCTACCACCTCGCCGCGCACGATGTCTCGCAGGTCGCCGTCATGACCCTTTGGAACGGCCAGAGCGCCACGGGCTTCCTCTGCCTCACCTGGCACGGCGACCACCGGATGGATCCCGAGAAGACAGGGCACGCCATAAGGGCCAGCGGCACGAAGATAGCCGTCGAGCTCGCACTGCTCGACAGGCTGCGGGCCGGGATATAAAAAAGCCGCGGCCCCTTGCGGAACCACGGCGGGTGAAATATTGTTTTAATAAATGCAAAAATTTCAATTGTAAAGATAACGATAATTGACTGAAATTCAAGTCCTGAAAATGAAGCACTTCACCTTCCAGGAGTTCGAGAGGTCAGATACGGCCTCGCGGCTCAAGATAGACAACAGGATGCCCGAGCTTGCCGAGGCGCATGTAGTGGAACTTGTGGACAAGTTGCTCGACCCTCTGCGGGAGGCATGGGGCGGGCCGCTCATCGTCACGAGTGGTTACCGCTGCCCGGAGCTCAACCGGGCCGTCGGGGGCTCGGAGACGAGCGCGCACACCGCCGGATGGGCCGCCGACCTCGTTCCGGCAGCCGGCGACCCGAGGGACGTGCGGGGTCTCGTGGACTTCGCAATCGAATGGCTGACAGCCACCGCCCTGCCCTTCGACCAGCTGATTTTCGAGCATGTAGGCAGTTCAAAGTGGCTGCACATCGGCATACGCAACCTCAAAGGCGCGCAGAGACGGCAGATGCTGCTCTACGAGGGCGGGAAATACATGAAGATATGATGTCAGCCCCTCGGGCGAGCCGCAGGGCAGCATACTCGAGGGGCATTTTTCAAAGCAATGGAAACGTTCAGGAAATTCGTCATGGCCGCTCTTCTCGCGGCGGTATTCCTCCTCTCGGGCTACCTGCTCGGGAGGAGGGCCAATTGCTCCCATGCGCCGGAACTCATGGTGCAGACCGACACGCTCCGCATCCGCGACACCCTGCTCGTCGAGAGGCCGGTGCCTGTGGAGGTGAGGGTGGTCGACACCATGCTCGTGGCTGTCATGGACACCGTTACCGTCAACGACACGGTCTATCTCTCCCTGCCCCGGGAGACGAAGATCTACGGCGACTCCACATATACGGCCCAGGTGAGCGGATACCGGCCCTCCCTCGACTGGATCGAGGTCTACCCGCAGAGGATGGTAGTGATCAGGAACATTTCCGTGGACTCACGAAAAAGATGGGGCGTCGGCATCCAGGCCGGCTACGGGGCCTATGTCTCCGGAGGGCAGGTAAGGCTCGCGCCGTACCTCGGGGTCGGCTTCAGCTGGAATATTCTGCAATTCTGATAAAATGATTCATTGGAAATTTACATACTATAAAATTTAATAGTATATTGTGATGCAATCAGAAACTTCAAAAAATCAAGACACAACCCGTCAAAAGAACTTGAAGAGTACGCCTGGTTTCTATTTCAAAAACTGATGGATGAATGAAAATACCGCCCCGAAGGGCGGTATTAAAAATAGTTTTTATGACAGAACAGGAAAATTTGAGGACTACATGAAGAAAGTCCGTGAGAATGTCAAAGATACCGAAGTGCGGCGCAAATTGTCCGACATCAGCACGGATATTGTTCTCGGCAGGCTTTCCAGACGATATTTCGGGAAATCCGTCTCTTGGTTCTACAACAAGCTCAACGGGATAGACGGCAACGGAGGTGAAGGCGGATTCACCCATGAGGAGCTTCAGCAGCTGAAAGGTGCGCTGTGCGACCTTGCCGACAGGATACGGCGGGCCGCTGACAACCTGTAATACCATCTCCTTGTATTTTTTTGATTGCACTTGTCCGAGAATGGAGACGCGGACATCGGAGCCGGACAGAAGAAGATTTTGTCCGGCTCCTTAAACTCCGGGACAAGTCGGATACTATCGTACATAGTCAAGCACACGCCTGTTCGCCTCATCCACTTTCTTGAAGTCGTAATCAATGTAGGCAGAAGTTACCGCAGGACCTGAGAAGGCATGCCCTAGTGCCTGGCTTATTGAATCCCTCGGCACTCCGATTTCATACGCCAATGTCGCCCAGGAATATCTTGCCCAGTAGAACGTAATGTCCGGAACACATATCGCTTCTCCCACCCTGCGTAATTTTCGCCTGTAGAAATTGATGAACGTGTCGTAATTATGGTACTTGTCGGCAAAGTTGAGGAGATGATCAGTTCCTTTCATTTTTTCGCATATGTCTGCAAATTCCGGTTGGACGCCTACATCATAGAATCGAGACGTCTTTCTCCTTATATACCTTATGCGTCCACCAGGAAGGCCCTCCAGTCCGTACAAATCAATGGGATTGATGCCAACCGCATAGAATGATAAGAGAAAGAAATCCCTGGCATCGTTGTCATGGCCGAAATCCTCATCCCTGAGAATCCTGAACTGCTCAACCGACAAATGTTCCTTGACCTTCTGCTCGCTTTTTATCCTGAACTTTCTGAAAGGATAACTCTCCGTGATGTCATTGTCTATGGCATCATTGAACACGGCCCGCAGACAACGGAAGACAACCGAGCGCGAGTTTGTCCGTATTCCGTTCCGCTCCATGAACCTCTCGAATGCGATCAGCCACTTATAATCCACCTCCTCAAATGTTAAAGGGGAACTTCCGGCAAAAGCCCTGACCTTGTCAAGTGCATATTCATATGCCTCCCTCGTCTTGTCCCTCGAACATCTGGCGGAATAGTCCCTTATGGCATCAAGCAACAGGACGGTACGTGGCTTCCTCCTTTCCGTCAGCCAGTCGCGTATCTGTACAGCTGACATGATTTCCACCTTCGTCCCAAGTTCCAGCAATTTGACCCGGTAACACGCAAGGCTGTCCTCGGCCATCTTCCGGTATGCCGGCAATTTAGGGAGCCCATCAACAATTTCACCAGGCAACAAGGAAAAATGAAGAGGAATGTCGGCAAACTTCCCCTTCTGCGAGATCCTGATCTTAACTGCGCAGCGGCCATCCTTCTGCGGCCGGGAGCAATCAACGGCTATTGACATCTTCATAACTTAAAAGATTGTAAAGTTTTTGTAAAGTTTCCGCAGTTGCAGGATGCCATAGGACGCCGTACAATGCCATACACTTTTCAAGACGGTTCTTTGAAAACAAACGAAAAAGGCACCTGCGGATATCCGTAAGTGCCTGATTCTCAATTTGTGGGAGCTGAGGGAGTCGAACCCCCGACCCTCTGCTTGTAAGGCAGACGCTCTGAACCAACTGAGCTAAGCTCCCGAGCGACCCTTGTTTCGTTTGGGTTTGCAAATGTAGTACAAATATTTTAATCGGCAAATATTTTTTATAATTTTTTATGAAGGAGGAGTCAGCGGCCAGAGGGAACAACTGACGCACATGAGAAGACTCCCGCTGCTCATCCTCGCTATTTTCTCCCTGGCTCTGACGGCTGCGGCACAATATCCCGCAGAATGGAGGCGTTACACCTCCCCGGACTTTCTGTATGACATCCAGAGCGGACAGAACGACGGGGACATGAGCGAGACCGCGTTCCGGAACTACCTGACGGACCTGGCGAGAACCAACATAGCCAGATCCGTGAGGATGAACATTTCCGACAGGGCAGAGATGTCCAGACAATCCACGGACGGCCGCACGACCATGGACTATTCGTCGGTGACTCTCTTCTCCACCGACGTGGAACTGAGCCTCGTGAAGACCGAATCCGCCTATGACAGAACGATGAAGGCCGGCTACGAAGGATTCGACAGGGTGGACCTCGAGTCCATAGTCGGAGAACAGACTTTCCAGAGAACCGGTGGTATGGTGAGCGACGAGCAGATCAAGCAGCTCGGAGAAATGACAGGTGCGTCCTACATCCTCGTGGCCGAAGTCGCGAAAGTCGATGACAGCCACATATTCATCACAGCCAAGATCCTGGATGTCGAGACGGCGAGACTGGAAATGACCGCCAACGTGCAGACGCAGACCGACCCCAAGGATATCGAGGACGGGTACAGAAGGCTCTCCGCGATGCTGCTCGGCACGGAAATGCCTGCTTCGTCCGGCACCGGCGCGGAAGATGTCCAGGTCGCGGACAGGGCCAACGGATGGAACGACACCGTCAATGAGCTCATAGCCCAGCAGCTGGAGGCCAAGAAGGCGCGGCAGGAAGCCAGGCAGGAAAAGGCGGCCCAGAGAGCGGCAGCCAAAGAGGAGGCGAATGCCGCACGCAGACAGCAGGACCAGGCCCTTGACTCCTACATAATGTCCATCGAGGAGTCGAGAGAGGTTCCGGAAGGAATCCGACCCGGCATGAAGTACAGGCAGTACAGGAAACTGTACAAGGCGTCCGACTATGTCCGCATGCCCGGCGACAGGTACAGCCCCGTGGTGGGAGGACTGTGCTCCTTCCTCATACCCGGACTCGGCCACGCCGTCAACGGTGACTTCGGCCGCGGTCTCGCGTTCTTCGGAGGCACCGTAGCGGGTTATATGGCAATGGGAGTGGGAATAGGCATGTTGGACAGCTACGACGAGGGCGCCGGAACAGCGGGATCAGTACTTGTAACCGTCGGCGGTGCGGCAGTGCTGGGCGTCGCCATCTGGTCCATCATCGACGGAGTGCAGCACGCCAAGATCAAGAACATGTACCTCAGGGACATCGTCGGAATATCTTCCCTGGACATCTCGCTCAATCCCTACATAGCGAGCACGGCCGCCCCGTTCAGTCCCGACGCATCCCCGGCATTCGGGCTGTCGCTGAACGTCACGTTCTGACGGCCGGCACGACAAACTCCGAAAGGCGGGAACTCTCCCATGACAGGCTTTTCCCTGATTGATGCCTGCCATGGGAGAGTTCCCGCCTTCGGTGTACCGCTCTTACCTGATTCTCAGCTCGGTATCCATCCTGGCCAGTACCCGGGGCCGGGACAGATCGCCGAGTTCATCGACAACGGCCTGCGCTCCCCCGACAAGATCGTTCTTCCCGGAAACCGCGGCCGACGCCTCCGCGCCGAAGAAGGAAAGCAGCTCCTCCATCTGCGACATTGGCTTCGGATATGCGTTCACGCGCCAGTTGGAAAGGACAGGGTCACCTGCAGCCGAAGCCGCATATGCAACCGCGGCCTCAAGACCGCCGATCTCGTCGACCAGCTGTATCACGGCGGCGTCAGTCCCCGTCCACACACGGCCCTGACCGATGGCGTCGACAGTTTCGACGGGCATGGAACGGGCGTCGGAAACTATGCTCGTGAAACGGTCATATATCGACTCTATGGATTCAAGCATGTAGTCATATTCCGCCTGGTCGAAAGCTCTCATGCCGCCGTACATGTCGCCGTGCCTGTTGGAGGACACCGACTCGATATTGATATGGAGCACGTCATTGGCGGTCCCGGAGAAATCCGGAACCATGCCGAACACGCCGATGGATCCGGTGAGAGTCGTGGCGTCGGAATAGATCCTGTCGCAGTTCGCGGAAATCCAATAGCCGCCGGACGCCGCATAATCCCCGTAGGAGGCGACGAGGGGTTTGGTCTGCTTGAGCAGGTCAAGTTCGCTCTTGATCTTTTCGGAAGCGAGCACGCTGCCTCCGGGAGAGTTGACCCTGAGCACCACGGCCTTGACCGTGGAGTCCGCCCTGACATCGGCTATAATCTGCGCGAAACGGTCGCCTGCGACGTCAGTCTTGTCCGCGCCGTCGACGATATTGCCTTCGGCATAGATCACGGCAATCTCCTTGGACGCCTTGGATACAGGCTGCCTCGCGGCCACATAGTCGGGGAAGGAAATCATGTCCACGTCATCGAAATCATCGGCAAGAGCCAGCACGGCGAGCTGGTCCTTGAGCCCTTCGGTCGTCAGGAGTTCGTCCACGAGTCCGCAGTCGACGAAATCCTGCGGAGAATTGAGCTTCAGCCCGTCCACGGCGGCGTTGAGCTCATCGACTTCGAGATTCCGGCTTTCGGCTATCCCCGCGGCAAAGGTCTCCCAGATGGAATCCACTATGCGCTGGTACTGCTCCCTGTTCTCGGGGCTGCCCGAAGAACGCGTGAACATCTCGCCCGCCGACTTGTACTTGCCGTGACGGATCAGCTGCACATTGACGCCGAGGCGGTCAAGCAGGTCGCCGATAAAGAGCATCTGGCTGGAGACGCCGTTGACCATGGTCGTGGCACCCTCATGAGCGGTCATATACACCTTGTCGGCCACGGACGCGAGATAATAGCTTCCGCTGGTCGGCATCTCGACATACGACACCACGGCCTTCCCGCTTGTCTGCCGGAAGCGTTCCAGCGCCGCGCGGAACTCCTCGACGGCGGATGCGCCGCTCATGGAACCGTCAGTGCGCAGATAGATATATTTGACCGCGGGATCGGCCGCCGCGGCATTGACCGCCTGAACCGCATCCCATATTCCTATCGTGGAATTGGACGGACCGCCGCCTATGGCCGAAAAGGCTCCGGCTTCGCGGCTCTGCTCCGCCAGGGTGAACTCGGACATGTCAATGCGGAGCACGCCGGACTTGGGCAGCACCGGAGCCGAGCTGCCTGCCGCGAGCAAGGCGCCGAGGAAACCGAAACCGAGCATCAGCATTATGACGGTCACGATGAGAAAGCCGCATACGACGGCGGCTGTAACCTTGAGGAAATCTTTCATTTGAAATGCAAATTTTATCAAAAGTAGTAAATTTGCAGGACAATTCAACGAATGATGGCACAGAAAGCTTCCATACCCAAGGGCACCCGCGACTTCGGACATGCCGAGACGGCGGAAAGAAATTATATCTTCAGCTGCATAGAGCAGGTATTCCGCAAATACGGCTACGCACAGATAGAGACACCGGCAATGGAGAATCTCTCGACGCTTCTCGGCAAATACGGCGAAGAGGGCGACAAGCTGCTGTACCGCATACTGAACTCCGGCGACGCCTTCGCGAACGCGGACTTCGACAAGCCGCTCGCCCCTCAGGTATGCGAGAAAGGCCTGCGCTACGACCTCACCGTGCCCTTCGCGCGCTATGTCGTCCAGCACCAGAACGAGATAACCCTTCCTTTCAAGCGTTTCCAGATTCAGCCCGTATGGCGGGCGGACAAGCCGCAGAAAGGCCGCTACCGCGAATTCTACCAGTGCGACGTGGACATGGTCGGCAGCCGCAGCCAGCTCTGCGAGCTCGAGCTCGTGCAGATAGTCGACGAGGTGTACCGCAAGCTCGGCATAAGGGTGGCGCTCAAGATAAACAACCGCAAGGTGCTCACCGGACTTGCCGAAATCTGCGGATTCCCCGACAAAGTCACCGACATCACGGTGGCGATAGACAAGATAGACAAGATAGGGCTCGACGCCGTCAAGGAGGAACTCCGCGGCAGGGGACTTGACGAGGCGGGAATCGAAAAGCTCGTGCCGGTGCTGACTCTCGGCGGCGGAAACGCGGAGAAACTGGCCGCGATGAGGAGTCTGCTGGCATCATCCGAAGAAGGGATGAAAGGACTGGACGAGCTCGAGGAGCTGTTCGGATATATCTCGGCGGCCGGCATACGGACCGAAACCGAACTCGACCTGTCGCTGGCGCGCGGACTCAGCTACTACACCGGAGCCATATTCGAAGTCAAGGCCCTCGACTGGCAGATAGGAAGCATAGGCGGAGGCGGACGTTACGACAACCTGACAGGCATCTTCGGCCTGCCCGGCCTTTCCGGCGTCGGAATCAGTTTCGGCGCCGACAGGATCTACGACGTGATGAAGGGGCTGAACCTGTTCCCCTCGGGTCTCGGGAACGTGCCGACGCTGCTGTTCGCGAACATGGGAAGCGCCGAGACCGCATACATCCTGCCCGTAGCCGCCGACCTCAGGCGCAAGGAACTCATCGTGGAGATCTATCCCGACGCGGCGAAGCTCAAGAAGCAGTTCGACTATGCGGACCGCAGGGGCATCCCGTTCCTGTCGATAAACGGAAGCGCCGAAATCGAAGCCGGCACCGTGAACATCAAGAACCTGGCCTCCGGAGAGCAGCGCAGCTTCCCGAAGGACGACACCGATGCGATACTGGCGTTCCTGAAATAGCTACGGCTCAAGTTCGAAACGGTCGGCGTCCTCCAACGCCGGGAAGTCGCGCCTGAACGCGCGCAGTTTCCTCATGTCCAGTTCCGCCAGGCAGAAACCTTCCTCGCCGTCAGGAACGGAGGATATGCCCGAACCGAGAAAGTCCAGGGCCGCCGTACCCCCGTCGTAGGTGCAGGCGGGGTCCTTCCCGACACGGTTTACCGCAAGCACATAGCACTGGTTCTCTATCGCCCTCGCCTTCACGAGAGCGTCCCAGGCGTCTCGTCTGGCGGCCGGCCAGCTTGCCGTGACGATGAGCGCGTCGTAGTCTCCCCTGCCGCGCAGCCACACAGGGAAGCGCAGGTCATAGCAGACGGAAAGCAGGAAGCGGACTCCGCGGTATTCGGCCACCACCCTCCTCCGGCCGGCGGAAAAACGCTCATCTTCACCTCCGAAAGTGAAAAGATGCCGCTTGTCATAGAAGCACGGCTCCCCCTCGGGGGTCACGAAATACATGCGGTTCACACATTTCCCCGCCCCGGCGGGCTTCAGGGCGATGCTTCCGCAGACGGCCGCGTTCCTGGACGCCGAGAAACTCTTCATCCATTCCAGCCCGGCTGACGGTTCCTCCTCCACCCTTGCGTCCGCAGGGGTCGCGAAACCGGTCGTGAACATTTCAGGAAGCACATACAGATCAGCCGCGGGAGCATCACGCAGACTCCTGTCGAGACGCTCCAGATTGCCCGGCACGTCTCCCCAGAGAATATTCATCTGGACAAGACAGACATTCATAGTCGACGATTTCCCGAAGATAAAAACATTTTCCGTATCTTTGCATCCGGAAACCGTTCAATTCCATAGAGATAGTAGTAGAAGAATGAACCTTATAGTATTCGCATCGCCGCTTCACGATGCCTCAAGCGTCCTGTCGTGCAGACAGGAACTGTTCGAAAGACTCAAGGACAACGACTACCGCAGGAAATACGGCCTGCCCGAAGACGGGGAGCTGAACATCATAGACGGCACGAAGCAGGATCTGCCGGCCGGGGACATGGTCTGCTTCATAGGGACAGGCGGCACGGAAGAACTTTTCCGTGAACGGCTCGGACAGCTGTCCGGAGACATCATCCTGCTCAGCGACGGCTATCACAACTCCTTGGCGGCAGCCTTCGAGATAGCGAGCTTTCTCGACCAGCACGGAATCAGGGCGCGCCTGGTGAACATCCCGCTCGTCACCTCCGGGGAAGACCCGGGCACGGCAACCGCCGCCGGAGGAAGCGGTCTGCACCGTTTCGGCAACATCTACGACGGCAAGGCCAAGGAATACCTCAGAAACAGCAGAGTAGGACTGATAGGCGGAGCCTCGTCCTGGCTGATCGCCTCGGAAGTCAATCTCGACTATGTCAGCTCGGAATTCGGAACGGAGTTCATAAACATCGGAATTGACGAGCTTGCCGGCGAATTCAAGCGCCTGAACGGAGCGGAGCCGGACAGAGCCCGTAGCACGGACGACAGGATGCCGGCGGCGGAGAATATGGAAAAGGCCCTGATGAAGCTGGTGGAGAAATACAGGCTCACGGCTCTGACGGTCAAATGCTTCGATCTGCTGGGCAGCTGCGGCACCACGGCATGTCTCGCCCTTTCCAGACTCAATGACAAAGGAATAGTCTGCGGCTGCGAGGGCGACATTCCCGCCCTGTGGACCATGATGACCGTCTATGCCCACTGCGGCAAGGTGCCTTTCATGGCGAATCCGTCATCCTCCGACCCGGACAGGCTGAGCGTGGATTTCGCACACTGCACGGTTCCCGTCTCGATGACGGACAGTTTCACCCTGCCCACGCATTTCGAATCGGGCACAGGGGTGGGCGTCGCTGGAATACTCCCCACCGGAAGATACACCGCGGTCAAGATAGGAGGCAGGAAGCTGGACAGAATCTTCTGGACCAAGGGCACCGTGACCGCCAACACCTGCGTCGCGGCGCGCTGCAGGACCCAGGTGAGCTTCCGCTTCGACTGCAGGGAGGACTTCGACCGCTTCTTCGCGAACCGTCTCGGCAACCATATCGTGCTGACTCCTGAAATCTGAGGAGTCACATGGCAAAGACGGCCGGGCCGGGATGGAGTTCCATCCCGGCCCGGCCGCATTATATGATTCCTGCTAGAAGAGTTCGTCTACAGGCTCCTTGTAGTCATTCATCTCGGGAGCGGGTGCGTCGTCGCGGGGTCCGCTGCTGCGGCGTCCGCGAGGTCCGCGGCGCTCGCCTCTGTCCGAATCCCTGCGCTCGCGGCGCTCTCCTCCGCGCCTTTCGGCGCCGGGTCTGCGCTCACGGTCCCCGCCGTTCTGACGAGGCCTGCGCATGGGCTCCACATAGCCCTCGGGCTTGTCCACAAGAGCTCTCATGGAGAGACGCATCTTTCCAGTCTTGGCGTCGATCTCAAGCAGCTTGACATCCACCTCGTCGCCCACGCTGAGGACATCCTCGACCTTGTCGGTCTTGGTCCACGCGATTTCGGACACATGAAGCAGTCCTTCCTTGCCGGGGAGAATCTCGATGAACGCACCGAACTCCAGGATTGAGACCACCTTGCCGTGATATACCTTGCCGACCTCGGGAACTGCGCAGATGCCCTTGATCCACTCGATGGCCTTCTGCATGTTGTCCCTGTTGTCAGATGCGATGTCAACAACGCCTTCGGTAAGATTCGTTCCGGGTATGGGCTCCTCATCGATGCTGATGGTGGTGCCTGTCTCCTTCTGTATCTTCTGTATGGTCTCTCCGCCCTTGCCGATGATGGCGCCGATGAACTCGGCGGCAACCCTGAGCTGCTCGATACGGGGAACGAAGGGCTTGTAGTCCTCGCGGGGCTCGCTGATGGTCTTCATCATCTCACCCATGATGTGCATGCGTCCCTGGCGGGCCTGCTCAAGAGCCTTCTCAAGCACGTCGTATGAAAGACCGTCGACCTTGATGTCCATCTGCGTGGCGGTGATGCCGTCGGCGGTACCGGTGACCTTGAAGTCCATGTCGCCGAGATGGTCCTCGTCGCCGAGAATGTCGGTGAGAATCGCATAGCGGTCATTGGGGTGAACCTCGTCGGTGATGAGGCCCATGGCCACTCCGGCCACCGGCTTCTTGATCTTCACGCCGGCATCCATGAGTGCGAGACAGCCGCCGCATACGGAAGCCATTGAGGAAGAGCCGTTTGATTCGAGGATATCTGAAACCACGCGGATCGCATAGGGATTCTCGGGCGCGAGGGGAACCACGGGCTTGAGAGCCCTGAGGGCGAGGTTGCCGTGACCGATTTCACGACGGCCTACGCCGCGCTGGGGCCTGGCCTCGCCGGTCGCGAAAGGAGGGAAATTGTAGTGCAGCACGAACTGCTGGTCGTCCTGGATCAGCACCTCGTCGGTCTCCTTCATGTCCATCTTGGTGCCGAGCGTCACGGTAGCCAGGGACTGGGTCTCGCCGCGGGTGAAGATGGCCGAACCGTGGGCGCAGGGCAGATAGTCGACCTCGCACCATATCGGGCGCACCTCGTCGCACTTGCGGCCGTCGAGACGCACGCCTTCGTCGAGTATCATGTTGCGCATGGCCTCCTTCTCCTCGTGGTGGTAGTATCTTTCCACGAGCGGGGTCTTCTCCTCAAGCTCCTCCTCGGGGATGGTGGCGAGGAACTCCTCCTTTATCTCCTTGAAGCCCTGCTCGCGCTCCTTCTTGGGCTTGGCCGACTTGGCGAGGGCGTAGCACTTGTCGTAGCAGAAATCGTGGACAGCCTTCTTCAGCTCCTCGTCCTCCACATCGTGAGGGTAGTCGCGCTTGTTCACGTCGGTGCCGAGCTCGTGCATGAGCTCCTTCTGCACGCGGCAGTGCTTCTTGATCTCCTCGTGGGCGAACTTGATGGCCTCGAGCATGTCGTGCTCGCTCACCTCGTTCATCTCGCCCTCGACCATCATGATGTTCTCCTCGGTGGCCGCGACCATAAGGTCGATGTCGGCATCCTTCATCTGGGAGAAGTTGGGGTTGATCACGAATTCGCCGTTGATGCGGCATACGCGCACCTCGGAGATCGGGCCGCCGAAAGGCAGGTCGGAGGTCGCGAGCGCGCATGAAGCGGCAAGTCCGGCGAGCGCGTCAGGCTGTATGTCCTTCTCGGCGGAAATCAGCGTGACGTTCACGAATACCTCAAGATGGAAGTCGTCAGGCCACAGAGGACGGATGGGGCGGTCGATCAGACGTGAGATAAGAATCTCATAGTCGCTGGACTTGCCCTCCCTCTTCATGAATCCGCCGGGGAAGCGGCCTGCCGAATAATACTTTTCCTTGTAGTCTACGGTCAAAGGCATGAAATCGGTGCCTTCCTTCACTTCTTCCGCTGCCGTGACGGTGGCGAGAAGCATGGTGCCACCCATTTTCACCACGGCCGAGCCGGCTGCCTGCTTCGCCAATTTGCCGGTCTCGATTTCGATCACGCGGCCGTCCGCGAGCTCGATTCTTTTGTTGATGATGTTCATTATCGTGTTTCTTTACGTCTTTCTCTTCAATAAAAGGGGATGGCTCCCTCGGAACCATCCCCTGATTCTCCCTATCGTGACTATCGGCGGAGTCCGAGCTCCTTGACGATATTTCTGTATCTCTCGATGTCAATCTCCTGGAGATAGTCCAGAATCTGACGTCTCTTGCCGACGAGGCGGAGAAGAGAACGACGGGTCACATTGTCCTTCTTGTTCTTCTTCACATGCTCGGTAAGATGAGCGATACGGTAGGAAAATAAAGCAACTTGACTCTCCGGAGAGCCGGTGTCCTTATTAGACTTTCCGTACTTCGCGAAAATCTCTTGCTTCTTCTCAGGCAGCAGATATTCAGCCATTTTTCAGCAAAAAATTAAGGTTAATAAATATAACTAGCTTTCCGACAACGGGAAAAGCCTGCAAATTTACACAATTTCCCGCTCTTTCCAAATTATTTTCAGGCATTTGCTGCCTACCATCGGTTATGATGGATTTTCCCGGGATTCCATTTGTCCTTGGGCTGCTCCGCACCGGCGGGGAAGCCTATGGGGACCACGCACAGGGGCATGATGTCATCGGGCATCGGTATCACCGATTTCACGGCTTCCGAACGCTCGGGATCGGAGGCCGCAGTCCACACTGCGCCGAGCCCGAGGGCCTCCGCCGCAAGCAGCAGATTCTCGGTGGCGGCTGACGCGTCGTGCTCCCAGAAAGGATTCTCCGTCACGGTTCCGTCGGAATGTCCGATCGTAGTCACGGCGCAGACTATTATCGCCAACGGAGCCCCGGCGAGCATCTTCGCATATCTGAGCCTGTCCGCCAGCGCGTCCAGCGTCGCGCGGTCGTCGACTACCACGAACTCCCACGGCTGGCGGTTCTTGGCCGACGGTGCGGCCATGGCCGCGCGGAGCAGCAGCTCCACCATCCCGGCAGGAACGGCCCTGTCCTCGTAACTTCTGACACTTCTGCGTGAAGCGATGTTCTCCAGCACGGCTTTCGCGCGCTCTGACAAATCAATCATGATATTCTGGTTTTCAAATGTACGCTTCTAATCCATTCTTTCAATGACCGGAAGCCCCTTGCTGCGCAGCAGGTCGTCGTAACGCCGCAGAACCTCGCCCACGCAGTCCTCCCATGAACGCACTATCGTGCGGGAGGCGTTGTCGCCCGCACGGCGTACAAGCGCGGGATCAGCCGCCAGGCGGCGCAGCAGGGACGCAAGTTCCGCAGGGTCGTTCTCCGTCAGGAAACCGTTGTAGCCGTCGGTCAATATGGTCGCGGCGGTCGAGCCCTTCGCCATGACGGCGGCGGTATGCAGCGCGGCGGCCTCCCTGACCACCAGCGGGGCGTTGTCGTATAGCGAGGGAAACAGGAACAGGTCGGCGGCGGCATAATAGTCAGTCAGCTTCTTCCTGTCGGTCAGAGTCCCGACGAAAGTCACCTTCGCGTCGAGGCTCTTCTCGCTGACAAGCTGCCGCATCGCATGGGCGGCATAGCCGTTGCCCACGAAGAACATGCGGAAAGGCAGATCCGGGAGCAGGGCGAGAGCCTCGATGATCAGCCGCGGGTTCTTCTCCCATATATGCTGGCCCACGAAAAGCAGGGCCAGCTCGTCAGGCGCGACGCCTATTCTCTTCCTCGCCTCCGCGAAGAAATCGTCGGGATAATCGGCGACGAGGTCCGATCCGTTGTCCATGACTTCGACCTCGCCCTTGTAGCCGTATTCCCGTATCACGTCCCTGACCGAGTCCTGAGGAACCCAGACGAGATCGGCCTTCTCGTAGAAATCGATTATCGCCTTCACCACGAGGTCTGCGGCGGGCTTGGGAAGCACTCTCTCGAAATCGTCGCGGTATTTCGAATGGAAGGTGGCGACCAACGGTATCTTCTGGAGCCTGGCTATTCTCAGGGCGGCCATACCGGAAGCGAACGGGCAGTGAGCATGGACTATCCTGAACCCTATCCTGGTGATCCTCGCAAGGAACCCTGGATCAAGCTCTGCTATCCCCGTCACATACGGACGCCGCATCGGCACCGGCACGGAGAAATAGTCCAGAACCTTATAGGGAAGGCCGGAATAGTCGGCGCCGGGCACGTTGGGCGTGACCACGCGGACTCCTCCGACCTTCTTCTGCATCCATTCGGCATAGTTCTGCATGCAGACGGACACCCCGTCCATCACAGGCGGGAAGCAGTCACAGAACAGGCCCACATTGGCTTTTTCAGAAGAGAACATTGTTTATCCGCTCGTTGAAAATCAGATAGAGCGCCGCTAGCACCACCACTATGAAGATTATCCAGCGGAACCATTTCTTCCATGCCGGAGTCTTCTGCGAGTAGGGGTCGGATATGTTGAGCTTGGGATACTTCGCGACGGAAGTCAGCTTGTCGCCGAAGATTATGTTCACGAGCACCTTCGAATTCACGGCCCAGCCGTTGGCGTTGAGCACGGGGCCGAGGTTGCGCTTGCGCAGCTTGCTCCAGGCGATGAAGCACGACGGTCCCGAGATAATCAGCATGATCACCACTACGGCGACTATGAGCTGCCACCAGGGAGTCCTCGCTATTCCGGCAGCCAGCTGGGTGATGAATGAGCCTATGTAGCCCAGAGCAAGGCCGATGGCCGCGAAGATACCTGCGAACTTGGCAATGTCGAACGCAGGCTTGGAGGCCGGGGCCGCCTGCCCGTCGGCTGCGGGTGCGGACTGGGCGGAAGCCGTCGCCACGGTGGACGCCTTGGTCTGCATCTGGTTCATCACCTTGTTCTCCTTGTCAGTCGCGGACTTGTTGATCAGTCCTACGCAGAATTCCCAGAACTTGCGGTAGGGAGACCAGAAGGCGTTGCGTATGCTGATGGGATTGTCGATTATCTTCGTGACCGTAGCATCCCAGTCGTTCCCGTCGAGATCGTAGAATATTCCGTTCTTGCCGGGACGCAGATCGTCGATGTCGCCGGAAGTCATGACGGCCACTATGTCCATGGAAGCCGGGCTGCGCTTGGAAGAACACTTGCAGTATATGAGGAACATGCCGCTGAGCCTGGCCATGTCGTTGTGTCCGGCCATGTCGCCGACTCTGATGCAGAGGTCGCAGCAGCGCTGGTCGATGAACAGCCTTCCGGCCTCGAATATTGCCCTGCGGCCGTCACGGGCATAGAAATCCGAGAATATCACGTAATTCTGGAGGAAATGTCCGAAATCGCGGTAGAGGTACATGAGCTTCTTCACCTCGTCGATGGAATCGGACTCTTCCTTGAGGGCCTTGTCCTTCTCCACGAGGTCGAGCAGGTCCTGCCTGCGGTCGGCCTTGAGTATGGCGGCCACCCGCTCGGCTCCGAGGAACTCGACCTCCGCGCCCTTCTTCGACGCGAGCCAGGCGGAATATCCGGCGAAACGGGCGCCCAGCGAGCTCCAGTCAGTCTCGCCCACTCCGTCCTTGCCGCAGAAATCCTTGGCGGGGACCAGGGCGAGAAGTTTGTCGAGCGCCGCCTGCCATGAGGGGTTTACGCTCTTCAGCGGGAGTATGCCGGACTCCGAAGGGCGGGCGAGCGGACACGCGGCCATGTCTTCAAGCCTCTCGACCTTCACGTCGACAGCCGCCGCGACGGTCTGGTCGTAGCGCTGGAGCCTGCAGCGGTAGAAATAATCCTTCATCTTCGCGTCGAGCGCGCAGAAGGCTTCGTATGCCGCCGGAGTGTCAGCCCCGTAAGGGAATATCTCCTTCCGGGCCGCAGCCGCGGCGGCCTGCCATGAGGAATAATCCGAGCACGCCGCATAGAATTTCTCTATCATCTCGGCTGTCACACCCTGCTCTCCGCTGCGGTCCGCAGCCGAACCGATTCCCGCTATGCAGTCGGCGATGGTATTCTTCAGCTCCTCGTCATCTCCGGCTGTCGCCGCAGTCACGACGCCGTCACCATTGAATCTGGTGCCCGAAAAAATGGCCGCGCTGTCCGATGCCTGGTCGAGGCTGATGCTGTTCTCGTCCTTCAGCCCGAGGTTGTCAAGTATCTGACGCGCCGATTTCCTGAGGCGGGAGCCCAGTTCCGTACTGTCATCGAAGGCATCGAGAGGCATGACGCTGTCGCCCTTGAGCAGCAGATCCTTGTCGCGCACGCAGGCGCAGAGCCAGTTCGCGGTGTCCACCACTTCCGACACCCGGATCTTCCCGTCGCCGCTTCTGTCGATATAGGCAAGCGTGCGATGGTCCATTGAAAGACCGTCGACCGGACAGCTGAGCACCGTCCAGTATTTTTCGTCAAGTTCTCCAAGATGGGCTATATCCTCCCCCGAGGCTATCTTCACCCTGATCACTCCTCCGAGGGAGCAATACTGCCAAACATGATTTTCCATAAGTTTTTCAAACTTCGCCGCAAGATAAGAAAATAATGCGGTATCTTCGTATGATGGAATTCAGGAGCTACATTGAAAATGAGATTCTTCCGCTCTACCGGAACTTCGACAGGGCGCACGGACCCGAGCATGCCGAAGCCGTCATCTCCCGCAGTCTCGCCCTGGCGGAAATCTACGGCCTTGACCAGGACATGGTCTACGCCGCGGCGGCATATCACGATACCGGACTGACAGAAGGCAGGGAGCGGCACCACCTCGTATCCGGACGCATCATACGCGAGGACATGAACCTGCGCAACTGGTTCTCCGAGGAGCAGATAGAGACGATAGCCCAGGCGGCTGAAGACCACAGGGCGTCAGCGGACAGGGAGCCGCGGAGCATCTACGGCCGCATCATCGCCGAAGCCGACAGACAGATAGATCCGGAGCTCACGGTCAGACGCACGGTCCAGTACGGGCTGTCACACTACCCCGGGCTGGGCATGGAGGAGCATTGGGACCGCATGCTGCGGCACCTCAACGCCAAGTATGCCGAAGGCGGCTACCTCAAGCTGCTGATCCCCGAATCCGACAACGCGGCGCGCCTGCAGGAACTCAGGGCGCTCATAAAGGACCTGCCAAGGCTCCGGGCCATCTTCGAGAAGGAATATTCCCGGGGAATTTCAGAATGACAACCTCAGCGACAGACCGGCGACAGGCCGGGCCATGGTCGTTCCGGCACATGCTACATCCACATACGGCGTCAGCTCCAGGTCGAAGGCAAGCTGGTCCAGGTCGCTGCAGTACATGTTCTTGACCTTGGCCACGCGCACGGCGTCGACGATGGAGCTCACGTTGACCGCAACCGCGGCCGCGTAGGAGGCTATCATCATCGTCCAGGCGAGACTCGGGCTCGAATCGACCACAGCCGTAGAGAGACTCATAATGGTACAGCAGGCAGCCATCCCGGCGAGATAGCCTATCCCCCTGCCGACTTCCCCGGAAATCATCTGCCCGAGACCGGGTATCAGAAACGAGCAGAGACCCATGATGGGAGGCGAATAGCGTTCGTACCCCGTGAAGGAATAATAGTCCCGCCAGTCGTAGTACCTCAGGAGTTCGTTGTAGTTCATTCCGGACCTCAGACCGGGCGCCGCTTCATATCCGGGGCCCGCTGCGGACTGCCGCCCGGGAGCCGGAGCCGACGGCCTGTAGTCCGCGAACACGTCGCGGCTGCCGTCGCGGTAAGTGACCATCAGCACATCGGCCTTGGAAATGCTGAAAAGAGGTCCGTCGGGCAGACCCTCCCTCTTGTACTTGATCGTATCGTCGGTGACTTCCACTATCACGGCCCTGATGTCCTCGCCGTTGCGCCTGGTAATCACGTCCTGAGCCGTAGCATCGATGCCGGCGGCGCAGAATACCGCGAGAAGCAGCAGAATAATTCCTTTCATATAATTCTATGTTACTTTTTGGAAAGCCGTTTTGAAACTTTCCTGAAATTCTTTTCGGAACGGTCTCTTACAAAGTTAAGAATTTTTCCGCTCTGTCAATCAGGCGCCGCCGCCATCGAAGCAGGCGTCCTTCAGACATGAATCCAGATATTCAGTTATCAGCCTCTGAACCTCCCTGCCGCAATGATGCGGCCCGTCGAAGAACTCAGTACGGAGCTTTCCGCATGCGCCCTCCGACTCATATATCTCCTGCATGCGCCTGAAACTCCGCTCGACGGCCCACACCGGAAACAGCTTGTCCTGACTTCCGTTCAGGAAAAAGAAAGGCTTCGGGACGAGCAGACGCGCTATGTCGGGGAAATCGTACCTGTCCCTCAGCTCGGGAATCAGCATCGAATAGTCGGAAGCCTTGTACGGCGGAGGGCAGGTTTCCTTCAGAGTCATCCAGCAGAGCGCCACGCCTGTCCGTATCTCCGGGCAGAAGGCGGCCAGAAGCCATGCGCGGTGCGCGCCCATGGACCAGCCGAAGCATCCGATTCTGTCCTTGTCGACAAATCCGAGGCTTCCCAGCAGACGGGCTGCCGCCGCATCCTCCTCCAGGGTCTTCACCGCCCAGTTCACGCCTCCTCGGGCAAGACTGTCATAAACCGCCCTCTGGCCTTCATACACCAGGTCCTTCACCCGCCCGATGTCGCCCTCCTCCCCGCAGAACTTCATTCTCGACCACCGGCGGCAGAGAGCCGAGCTGCGAGAGCCCCAATAGAGCATGTCCGGGACTATCACGGCATAACCGAGGGCGGCGAGCGAATCGGCGAAACAGACTCCGTCGAAGTTGTCTCCGACCCATTGGGCCGAGGACCGCCTTATGTTCTCCGGCGCCGAAGCCAGCGGCCTGACAAGCTTCTCCTTGCCTATGTCGAACCGCGCCCCGTGGTCGTGCAGCATCACGAGACCGGGGAATACGGCTCCGTCACGGGCTCCGTCCGGAATCAGCAGATAGGAGCGGACCCGTTCCGTCTCCGTGACATTGTATTCTATGAGGGAGCATTCATAGCCGTCCCTCTGCTCCGACTCGAGCACGGTCATACGCGCCTCGACGCCGCTTCCGAGCACGATCGGGGCAGCGGCGGCCAATATCAGATGAAGAATTCCAGAAATCATCGCCATAAGATTTACATGCCGGTCCCGGCAGGAAACGCAAAAGGACCGGCCGAACATCCGCCGATCCTTCACGAGTGCGCGGGATGAGAGTCGAACTCACACGTCGCAATTGACACTAGCTCCTGAAACTAGCGCGTCTACCATTTCGCCACCCGCGCCCGAATGGACTGCAAATATACAATTTTTTTCTTAAAATCACTCTTCTAGAAAATATATGTAAGCGCCAGAATGATGTCCGCCGGCAGGATGAAGAATTTCTCGCCTCTGTCGGTGACCCGGCCGCAGGTCGGACATTCATAGCTCGTGTACTGATCATAGCCCGACCACAGTCCGAACCCCAGGTCGAGATTCAGATTGGGAGCTATCATGTAGGTATATCCGCCGCCTATCCCGGCCCCGTAACGGTCACCCTCCGAGGTGGCGGGAGAGACGAGCCCTCCGACATTGTATTCCTGGTAGCGCAGTTCCGCCGAAAGCCACCAGCCTGAATAGATATGCCATGGCCAGTATCTCGCGCCGGTGCTGACGGAACGCTGACGGCGCCGGAACTCCTCCTCCCCGGTTCCGAAGCTGAAAGGATTGTACCTGAACCCGGCGTTGACGCTCCAGTGCCTCGCCACCGCATATGACGCGTCGAGATTCAGGGTCCCGAAATCCGCGTAGCCCATCACATTGGTGGACAGGGCGAAATTCTGTGCCGGCAGGCTATGACCGAGCAATAGCAGCGCGGCGGCAAACAATATTCTTCTCATTTTGCTGTACTTCATATCAAAAAGGCGGTCCGGCTCCGGAATCCATAATAACTGACCTTAAACTTAAACTATGGGAAACCACCTTGTCCGGCGCCGGACCGCCATATCGTCCGTCAATTGTATCGTCCGAACGCCTGGATGATGGCGCTCTTGAACTCCGGGTACATGCTTACAAGCTTCTTCTTGAGCATCTCCCTGCTGTTGATGTCCGAGGTCAGGGCCGCGAATATTCTGTATTTGTTCAGTCCCCTGTCGTCAAGATAGAGCAGTATCTGGGGATAGAACCAGTACTCCGTGCCGAACGCGGTCTCCGGATCGCCGTACCTCTCCCTGTAGAACTTGCTCTGAAGATAGTACGCCCACATCTCTCCTATCTCGCAGTAGCCCGCGCCTTCCTCGGATCCCGTGCCGTAGGTTATGAAGCCCGATGTCACGAAAGATGTTATCACATATTTTATATACTCGTTCCAATATCCCTTTCCCACCTGCATGAAATGGCTCGCATGGGCAAGTTCGTGGATAGTGCGCGAATAGACTTCGGCATAATCGTCGGCACCTCTGAGCCCTATGGTCAGATCCGGAAGGAAGAGCTTCAGCAGGAAGGTGTACTCACCCAGGAAATCGGAGATTATGCTGTCATCTATCAGCGCTCCCTGCTGGAGCATGACCGCGCTGCTCACGTCGAGATTCTGGAACAGCCATATCCGCAGGTTCGACGGAGGGGTCCTCATGTTCTCGTCATCGTTCCTGCAGCTTTTGAAGTATTCGTAGGCCGCGTTGTTCACGACGCTGCGGGTGAAGAGCTTGCGTTCGGAGGACGAGGATATCCTCAGGTCCGCTCCTTTAGGGGACTTCTGCCCCAGGGTGGACGCGGACGCCGGCTGGAACAGCAGGTTGAAGCCTATCGCAAAGCCGCACTTGTTCTTGAACACTATGCGGTAGCGCGGCCGGGAATTGAAGTTCTTGTTCATCTTGTAGTAACCCTCGTCGTCGGTGTAGTCGTGGGCGAACTTCACGAAGGAGTTGCATGATACCTTGACGCCGCGGACTCCGACAGGTCCTTCGCCCGTCTTGTCATCGACTATCGTTATCCGCCCCTGCGGGGTGCCGCTTTCCCGGGCCTTGGTGTTCCCGGAAGACAGCAGCCCTTCGTTGCCCGTCAGCCTGAACGCCTCCCGCTCGACTTCCGACCAGTCTATGCCGTCGGCCTTGGTGGAGCCGTCGGTCGCGGGGATGTGGCATTCGTCCAATATCTCGTGCCGGATATGCTTGGGATACGCGGCATCCTTTTCCACCACGGCGTATTGCCATGTAATCTGATCTTCCGGAATCTCCGGATCATGATAGTAGTCGCCTTCCCGTATCACTTCGTAGTCCACAGGATGGTCCAGCAGCTCCAGCCCGGCGTCGACCAGTTCATCGAACTCTCCGTCGTCCGCAGGAAGGAACCTCATATACAGGTGAGTCGCCTCGACGACAACCCTGTCGGACTTCGTAGGATAGAGCGAGCCCAGGGCCTTGGTCATGTTCTCGACCGTGTAGGGGTCGTCGAGCCGGGAGCCCAGGACTATCATCTCGTGAGGAACGGATGACGGGCCGGAGTAGCCCCCGGGAGTTTCAAAGAGGCTTCCGGTGCAGGAAGCCGCGAGCAGCACGGCTGCAAGATAATAGAAGAAGTTTTTCATAGCGCAGTTCAGTTTTCACCGCAAAGGTCGGAAGCGCAAAGCGATTTTCCTCGCATCAATCGATTAATTTCTTGAAAGTCGGTCCCGGGACGGGAAAAAGTCCGCACGCATGCCTGCAGGCAAGAAAAAAAGCCGCATGAAGACATGCGGCCCCTACTGGAAATCGTAAAAAAAACGACTGTTCTCAGAAATATTTTACGGTTTTGTTCTCGATCGCTCCGAGGAGGCTGTTTCCCAGCCGGCTCACGCCGAGCCTGAAACATTCATTTCCGTGCCACTCCGCGCCGAGGACCGAATCCAGGATGCTGAAATAATACACGGCGTCTTCGGCGGTCGAGATGCCGCCCGCAGCCTTGAAGCCCACCTTGCGGCCGGTCTTTTCGTGGAACAGGCGTATGCACTCGCACATCACGTATGCAGCCTCCGGAGTCGCGTTCACGTCAACTTTTCCCGTTGAGGTCTTTATGAAGTCCGCTCCGGACTCCATGGCAAGGAAAGAGGCCTCGGCGATGCGCTCCACCGTGCCGAGCAGGCCGGTCTCGAGAATCACCTTGAGCGTCACCCGCCTTCCGGCCGCGGCGCCTTCCTCGTCCACGGCCTTTCTCATTTCGGCTATTTCATGAGCGGCGGCCTCATGGTCGCCTGCCATGAAGGCATTCAGAGCGAGGACTATGTCAATCTCGTCGGCTCCGTTCCTCACGGCAAGCCGGCACTCCTCGACCTTCACCGGCAGATAGCTCTGCGATGAAGGGAAGCATCCAGCCACCGTGGTGACATGGAGTCCGCCGTCCTTTCTGGTGTCGCGCACGACGGAGGCGAAATTCGGATACACGCAGACCGAAGCGGGCGAAGGGCAGCCGGGGAATTCGGCAGTCACCTTGTTGGCCTTATCCACGAGAGCCGTGACGGACTGCACGGTGTCACCCGTATGGAGAGTCGTGAGGTCCATGGCGGCGAAGCAGGCCTTCAATATTTCCGGCGTCATATTCTGCGGCACGGTTGCGGAAATCGTCTTGAGTGAAGCAGCAACACTCTCCGCAGTAGCATTGAAGCCGTATTTTACCAGATAATCCATAATCAGTATGTATTTGTAGTTAACGGAATTTCAATTTCTCCCCCGCGCGAGGTCAGGCTGTCACGCACCGGAAAGAAGCTCGCCCACAGAGTGTCCGAAGAGAAGTCCTGCGTCTCATAGCCTGATGAAGTCCTGCTCTTGTCCCACAGTTCGCGCATCTGATCGGCCCTTTTCTTGAGCTCCTCCGCCACACGGACGGTTATGTCGCTGAACTTGTCGGGATGGGCGACATAATAGTTCACGCTTTTGTCATAATCCTCGAAGGTATATCCGTATTTGCGGAAAATAGGGTCGAAGAACAGAGTCGTGTCGGCACGCTCCTTCTCTTCATCATGGTCTCTGAGCCACTGGTCGGCTATGAACATGTCCACATAGATTTCCGTCATGTCCTTTTCAGGAATCACTTCGGCGCGGCCGCAGCCCGCGACAAGCAGGGCGGCGGCGAGAACCATGAGGATATGTCCGCATCTTCCGGGCATTCTACCTGAGCTGGGCGCCGAATTCGTTCTGGAAGGTAGTGAGCAGTCTGTCCATGACCCTCTCGGTGTCCTGGTCGGTGAGAGTCTTCTCCGTGTCCTGGATCACGAAGCTCAGGGCATACTGTTTCTTGCCTTCGGGAATCTTGTCGCCCCTGTAGACATCGAACAGGCTGACCTGACGGAGCAGCTTCCTGGCCTGCTTGAACGCCGCCGCACGCAGGTCGGCATACTTCACGTCCTCGTCGAGCAGAAGCGCAAGGTCCCTGCGGACTTCCGGGAATCTCGGGAGCTCCCGGAACGCCACCTTGTCCCTGCGGACAAGCTCGAACAGAGCCTGCCAGTCGACCTCAGCCGCGAAAACCGGCTGCTTGATTCCGAAGCTCCTCGCCAGCGCGGGGTTGACAGTGCCCATCATGACAAGCCGCCTCGCCTCCTGGCCCTGTATGCTGTATATCATCCCTTCGGAGAAAATGTCGGACGGCGCCGCCTCGGTCCTGAGCTGGTAGAGCTCGGCGCCGTAGCGCCTGAGCAGAAGCTCCACATACCCCTTGAGCTGGAAGTAATTGCCGGACGCCGGCTCGATTCTCCAGGACTTCTCGGGGGTTCCAGTGATCATGAGCAGGAAGCAGCCGTGCTCCTCATACCCTTCAAGCGTCTCTCCGCTCTTCTCCGGCAGCCTCGAATACACGCTGCCGTACTCGAATATCTTCAAGGCTGAAGCCTGACGGTTCAGATTATACGCGACGACCTCAAGCCCTCCGGGAATCAGACTCTGGCGCATCGCGTTGAGATCCTGGCTCAACGGGTTCACGATGCGGACACAATGGTCAGCAGGGAAGCTCACGAGCTTGTCGTAGTACGCGGACCTGGTCAGGGAATTGTTCATTATCTCCACGAATCCGTTGGAAGCGAAGAAGTTGGAAACCGAATTACGGACAGCCTCCTCCTCGGGTCTGGGAGTCGCGTTCACCGACATCTTCATGTGCTTGGGGAAGGGGATGTTGTCATATCCGTAAATCCTGAGCAGCTCCTCGACCACATCGCACTCGCGGTACACATCCACCATATAGGAAGGAGCCGCCACGAGCGCGCCACCGGGGCGTTTCTCCAGGAAATCGTAGCCGAGCCACTGCAGGATGTTCTCGATGGTGTCATGGCCGAGCCGGTGGCCGGCGAGCCGCTCGATCCTGTCGTAGTCGAGTTCGATGCGCTTCCTGCCGATCGGCGCGGGGCAGAACTCCATGATTCCTCCCTCGACTTCCCCTCCGGCATATTCCCGTATCAGCGTGACCGCCCTCTTCAGCGCATAGACCACCACTTCGGGATCACAGCCGCGCTCATATCTGAAAGACGCGTCGGTCTGCAGCCCCTGGGTCTTGGAAGTGCGGCGTATGGAGCCCGGATCGAAATACGCGCTCTCGATGAAGAGCGACACCGTATTGTCCGTGACTCCGCTTTCTTCGCCGCCGAACACTCCGGCGATGCACATGGGGCCGTCGGAATTCGCAATCACCATGTCCCGGCCGCAGAGCTTCCGCTCCACACCGTCAAGGGTCCTTATGGTCTCTCCTTCAGCCGCCCTGCGCACAATCACCTTTCCTCCGGTCACCTTGTCGGCGTCGAAGGTATGCAGCGGCTGTCCGAGCTCGAAGAGCACGAAATTGGAGATGTCGACTATGTTGTCTATGGGCCTGAGCCCTATCGACATCAGCCTGTCCTGCATCCACTGCGGAGACGGGGCCACCTTTACGTTCCTCATGGTGATTCCGGTGTACCGCGGAGCTCCGTCCGCATCGAGGACTTCGATGTCGAGTCCTTTGCCCTCGCCTTCACGGAAGGCGTCCACGGACGGGCGCACCAGTTCGCAGGGGATGCCGCGAAGCCTGAGGCAGGCATAGAGATCGCGGGCGACTCCCCAATGTGAAGCCGCGTCAACCCTGTTGGCGGTTATCTCGTATTCTATCACGGCCTCCGTCTCAAGATGCAGGTATTCCTTCGCAGGAGTGCCGACCACGGCGTCATCCGGGAGGACCATTATCCCGTCGTGGCCGCTTCCGATTCCAAGTTCGTCCTCAGCGCATATCATGCCGAAGGACTCGACCCCGCGTATCTTGGATTTCTTTATCTTGAAATCGCCGGGAAGCACGGCGCCTATGCGCGCGAGGAACACCTTCTGTCCGGCCGCCACATTGGGGGCGCCGCAGACTACGGTGAGAGCTTCACCCGTGCCGTCGTCCACCTTGGTTATATGGAGATGGTCAGAATTAGGATGCGGCTCGCATTCGAGCACTTTTGCGACCACCACGCCCGCAAGACCTCCGGGAATCCTTTCCTGCTCCTCGACCCCGTCCACCTCGATGCCTATTGAAGTCATCGCATCCGCGATCTGATGAGGATCCAGCTCACATTTCAGATAATCCTTGAGCCAACTGTAACTGAGTTTCATATTCTGTGTCTTGTTATTTCAAATCATCGGGAGAAAACAGCTTCTCCACGAACTCCTGCTTGTCGAAGGGCCTGAGGTCCCCGATCTTCTCCCCGACGCCGATGAATTTCACCGGTATGCGGAACTGGTCGGAGACGCCCACCACGACTCCGCCTTTCGCCGTGCCGTCAAGTTTCGTGACCGTCAGGCAGGTGATGTCCGTAGCCCTGGAGAACTCCTTGGTCTGCTGGAAGGCATTCTGCCCCGTGGACGCGTCCAGCACGAGCATCACATCGTGCGGGCCGTCAGGGACGACCTTGCGGATCACGTTCCTGATCTTGGTCAGCTCGTTCATCAGGTCCACCCGGTTATGGAGCCGCCCGGCAGTGTCGATCAGCGCCACATCCGCACCTCGCGCCACCGCGGCTTTCACGGTGTCGTATGCCACCGAAGCGGGGTCGGACCCCATCGCCTGCTTGACGATGTCCGCGCCTGCGCGCTCCGCCCAGATGTCGAGCTGGTCCACGGCCGCCGCCCTGAAGGTGTCGGCTGCACCGAGTATGACTTTCTTCCCCTGCTGGCGCAGATAGTACGCCAGCTTGCCGATGGTCGTGGTCTTTCCAACTCCGTTCACTCCTACGACAAGTATGACATACGGCTTCCTGGAGAAATCGAACGTCCGGTCGTCATCGTCGATAAGAAGGCTTATTTCCTCACGCAGCAGGGACACAAGTTCGTCAAAGGACATGAACTTGTCCCTTGCGACCCGGTCTTCGAGATTGTCTATGATCTTGAGGGTGGTGTCAACCCCCATGTCGGACTCCACCAGAGCCTCCTCGATTGCGTCCAGAGTGTTGTCGTCGACCCTGGACTTCCCCATCACCGCCCTGGAGATGCGCTGGAAAAAACTGATTGCCATATCTTGCAAAGATAACAATTATTATGAAAAAGAAGCCGGCCCGTACATCGGGCCAGCTTCCCTATGCTGTTTCCATGCTTCGGCCGTCTGCGGAAGGCGAAGCCCCGGAGTTGACTATTTCTTCCCGTTGAAGAAATCCTTGGTCTTGTCAGCTTCTACGAGCTGCTCAGAAAAGATGTATGCTCCGGTCTTGGGGGATTTCTCCATGCGGATGCACTTTACCATACTTTTCGCACCGGCCTTGGCGGCGAAGGTTGCAACTGCTTTCTTTGCCATGATTCAGACTCCTTTACTTTATTTCACGATGAACCGTCACCTTCTTGAGATAAGGATTGTACTTCCTGCGCTCAAGACGGTCGGGGGTGTTCTTCTTGTTCTTGGTGGTGATATAGCGGGACATGCCGGGCACTCCGCTGGCCTTCTGTTCGGTACATTCGAGGATGACCTGCACCCTGTTTCCCTTTGCTTTCTTTGCCATTGTTCTAAAATTTAAACAAGGTTAATCAATCCTTTCTTCTGGGCCTCGCGGACCGTGGCCTCAAGACCGTTCTTCTCTATGATCCTCATACCCTTGCAGGATACTTTGAGGGTAATATATCTCTGCTCCTCCTCGCTCCAGAAGCGCTTGTTCTTGAGATTGAGAGAGAAGTCACGCTTGGTGCGGAGCTTGGAATGGGCCACGTTGTTGCCCTTCATCCTCTTTCTGCCGGTAATTTGACAAACTTTTGCCATATCTTGTTATTCTTTTGTTATCACAAACGCAATAGGGTTGCAAATATCGCTGATAATTTTCTGATTTCCAAATAGAGAGCTACAGAAATTTCAGGAATCTGTTCCATCTGATGTTTTTGGGAAACTTCTCGTTCCTGTCGGTCGAAAGCCAGATGACCACCGGCTTGCCGACTATGTGGTCCTCGGGAACAAAGCCCCAGTATCTCGAATCCAGGGAATTGTGCCTGTTGTCTCCCATCATGAAGTAGTAGTCCTGCCTGAAGGTATATTCGCCCCTCGCGACAGCCTCCTTGAGATCCGACTTCTCGTAAACGCTGATTATCCTCTCGTAGAGCGGAAGATTTTCTTCCGTCAGCTCCACCGTGGAGCCTTTCGAAGGTATCCACAGCGGTCCGAAATAGTCCCTCGTCCATCCGGAGTCCGGCGTGAAGGGGAATATTTCAAGGCTGCACGCCTCCGGGTTCCGGTCAAGATTGTCCCTGACCTCGACCACGTTCGGCAGCGCCCTGACCTTCTCGAGAGCCTCCGCCGTGAGCAGCATCACAGGGTAGCCCGGCAGCGCCGGATTATAGTACAGTTCCGACGGATTCAGGCCGAGTTCCTCGACGGTCTTCGAATTTATCTTCTGGCCGTTGGTACGGACGCTGTACGACAACTGGACTCCGGGATACACCTCCTGCCGCTCTCCGTTGACCAGGACAAGTCCGTCCCTGACTTCAAGCGTGTCCCCGGGAAGGGCGACGCAGCGCTTGACATAATGGTCCTTCTTGTCGACAGGCCTGACCACGGTTTCGCCGAGACTTTCGACGGCTTCGCGGCCGAGTATGCGCACGAGGGCGTAATAGTCTTCCGCCGGAGCGCTTCTGAGCACCGTATCACCGTTCGGGAAGCCGAAGACGACGCAGTCGCCCCGCCTGACCTCCCTGAAACCCTTCAGCCTGCGATATTTGTTCCGGATCAGCGTCGAATATGACTCCTTTCCGAATATCGTGTTGTGCGTGAAAGGTATCGTAAGCGGAGTCTCCGGGAGCCTTGGTCCGTAGGTCAGCTTGCTCACGAAAAGATGGTCTCCGGTAAGGAGAGTCCTCTCCATGGAGGACGAGGGGATCTTGAAGGCCTGGAAAAGGAAGATATTGATAAGCGGGACGACGATGATCACGAATATTATCGTGTCGAGCCAGTCATTGGCCGCACTGCGCTTCTCGCCGGGCTTGTACCTCTTCTTCCAGAAATTCCAGTGGACCTTTCTGGTTATGAAAATGTCGAAAATGACACCCAGCCCCAGCAGCCACCAGTAATTTCCGAGCCAGATCACCCACAACAGATAGAGCAAAGCCCAGAACGTGAACTTTGTCCACCTGTTACGGACGATATCCTTCAAGCTCACCTCCGCAAACTACTTTACAGAGTTGATTATCGCTTCGAACGCCTGGGGATTGTTCATTGCGAGGTCGGCGAGCACCTTGCGGTTCAGACCGATGTTCTGTGCGCCGAGCTTGCCCATGAACTGAGAATATGACATGCCGTACTGGCGCGCGGCAGCGTTGATTCTCTGGATCCAGAGCGCGCGGAAGTTGCGTTTCTTGGCACGGCGGTCACGATAGGCATAGGTCAAACCTTTCTCGTAGGTGTTCTTCGCAACCGTCCAAACATTTTTCCTTGACAGGAAGTTACCGCGGGTTCTCTTGAGAATCTTCTTGCGGCGGGCCCTTGAGGCTACTGAATTGACTGATCTAGGCATAATTCGATACTTTTAGAGAACCAACATTTCCTTGACCCTCTTCACGTCCACCTCATTGACGAGCGCGAAATGGTCGAGATTCCTTTTCTGTTTCTTGGTCTTCTTGGTGAGGATGTGGCTGTGGTAAGCATGCTTCCTCTTGATTTTTCCCGATCCGGTAAGCGTGAAGCGCTTTTTGGCACCGGAGTTGGTCTTAAGCTTTGCCATTGTTTTGATAGTTAATTGTTAATAATATCGATTCCCCTACTTTTTCTTGTTCGGGGCAATCATCATCGTCATTCTCTTCCCTTCGAGCACCGGCATGTTCTCGGGATGCCCGAACTCCTCCAGCTCGACCGCGAACCTCAGCAGCTGCTTCTCTCCCTGGTCCTTGAACATGATCGAACGTCCGCGGAAGAATATCGAGGCCTTGACCTTGGAGCCTTCCTGGAGGAAGCCTTTCGCATGCTTGAGCTTGAACTGGAAGTCATGCTCGTCGGTGTTGGGTCCGAAACGGATCTCCTTGATGACCACCTTGGCGGCGTTGGACTTCATCTCCTTGGCCTTTTTCTTCTTCTGGTAGAGATACTTCTGGTAATCGAGTATCTTGCATACCGGAGGATCGGCGCTCGCACTGATCTCGACGAGGTCGAGTTCCAGCTCATCCGCCATCTGCAGAGCCCTGGCTATCGGATACACGCCGGGCTCGGGGATGTTCTCACCCACGAGCCTCACCTGCTGGGCAGTGATCTGCTCATTGATGTTAAGTTCGTTCTCGCCGCGCTTCTGCATCTGGCGGGGGTCCGGTCTGCGACCGCCCGGCTTGAAGCCCGAAGGCTTCGGTCTGTAAGGTCCTGCTATGGTCTGGTCCTCCTAATTCTTTAATTCGTCAGCTATGGCCGACTTTATATAATCTATAAACTGTTCGACGCTCATGCTGCCCTTGTCTGCGCCTTCGTGACGCACGGACACGGCATTGCCGCCGACTTCCTTCTCTCCGACTATCGCGAGCAGAGGCACTCTGAAGAGCGCGATGTCGCGTATTCTCTTGCCGAGGGTCTCGTTACGGGCATCGACGGAAGCGCGAATTTCGGAATTTTTAAGCAATTCGCAAACTTTTTCCGCATAATCCGCATATTTTTCGCTGACTGGCAATATCTTAACCTGATCCGGAGCGAGCCAGACGGGAAGATGGCCTGCCGTATGTTCCAGCACCACGGCGGTGAATCTCTCTATGGAGCCGAACGGCGCACGGTGTATCATCACGGGGCGCGTCCTGCTTCCGTCGGAGTCGATATACTCAAGCTCGAACCTCTCGGGCAGATTGTAGTCGACCTGGATCGTGCCGAGCTGCCAGCGGCGTCCGATGGCGTCCTTCACCATGAAGTCGAGCTTGGGTCCGTAGAATGCGGCCTCCCCCTTCACGACCACGGTCTTGAGCCCTTTCTTCTCGGCCGCCACGATGATCGCGTTCTCGGCCTTCTCCCAGTTCTCGTCCGTTCCGATATACTTCTCCTTGTGGTCGGGGTCCCTGAGAGACACCTGCGCCATGTAGTCGGTCATCTTCAGCGTCTTGAACACATAGAGTATAAGGTCGATCACCTTCTCGAACTCCTCCTGCAGCTGGTCCGGACGGCAGAAAAGATGGGCGTCGTCCTGAGTGAAGCCGCGCACGCGCGTGAGTCCGTGAAGCTCGCCGCTCTGCTCATAGCGGTACACGGTGCCGAACTCGGCGAAGCGCAGAGGGAGATCCCTGTACGAGCGGGGCGAACTGCGGAAAATCTCACAATGGTGAGGGCAGTTCATGGGCTTCAGCATGTATTCCTCCCCTTCCTGGGGCGTATGTATGGGCTGGAAGGAATCCTTTCCGTACTTGGCATAATGGCCGGAAGTCACATATAGATCCTTGCTTCCTATGTGGGGCGTCACGACGGGAAGATAGCCGAGCTCCGTCTGCTTCCTGCGCAGGAAGTTCTCGAGCACATTGCGCATGACGGCGCCACGCGGCAGCCACAGCGGCAGTCCGGGACCCACGCGGTTGGAGAAAGTGAACAGCTCCATCTCCTTTCCGAGCTTGCGGTGATCCCTCTTCTTCGCCTCCTCCATCATCTGGAGATATTCGTCGAGCATGCTCTTCTTGGGGAAGGTGACCCCGTAGATGCGGGTGAGCTGCTCGCGGTCCTGATCGCCCTTCCAGTAGGCTCCGGCGATGGCGGTCAGCTTGATCGCCTTGATGTCATCGACATGCTTGACATGCGGTCCGCGGCAGAGATCGGTGAAATTGCCGTTGGTATAGAAGGTGATGGTCCCGTCCTCCAGCTCGTTGATGAGTTCGCACTTGTACTGGTCGCCCTTCCGGGTGAAATAGTCGAGGGCCTCGGCCTTCGACACCTTCCTGCACTCGAAGGTCTCCTTGCTCTTTGCAAGCTCCCTCATCTTGTCCTCGATGGTCTTGAGGTCGGAATCGGATATCTGTCTGTCGCCCAGGTCGACATCATAGTAGAAACCGGTTTCGACGGCGGGACCCACCCCGAACTTCACGCCCGGATAAAGAGCTTCCAGCGCCTCGGCCATCAGATGGGCCGACGAATGCCAGAATATCCTTTTCGCCTCGTCATCGTCCCACGGACGAATCGTGCCGTCGGTAAATGCAATTGTCAGCATATCTTGTATTTTGTTTTCAAACGGACAAAGATAGGAATATTTTTCCAACTTGGCTTCTGCTTTTTTATTATCTTTGTCCTCGCTATGCCTGAAAAGAACATATTGCTGAACAGCGCCGCCAAAGCCGGCCTTGTTCTCGGAGCCGTCTCCATATTATCCATGCTGCTGACCTGGCTGCTCGGAAAGATCGGCGGCGATGGCACCGGCGCGCTCATAGCCGTCAGCGTGGCGGACACGCTCGTCTGGGCGGCGAAATTCGCCGGTTGCATCCTGCTGATGCGTTTCTTCATGCGGCGGTTCTCCGCCGACGAGCCCGAGGCCGGGAATTCCAGGGTCTTCCGCTTCGGAATGCTCACCGCCCTGCTTTCGGCGCTTGTCTATTCCGCGTTCTACATGGCATATCTGATGTTCATCGAGCCGGAAAGCATAGACATGGCTCTGGATGTCATACGCCAGAACCCCATGATGGACAGCAACAGCATAGCCGCGGCCGAGCAGATAGCCCCGATGCTGCCGACCTACGCTTTCTTCATGAACCTTGTATACTGCTTCGTCTACGGCACCATACTTTCGGCGATACTCTCGAGGAACATCCCGCCGCGGAATCCGTTTGCAGGCGAAGACTTCAACCGACAATAGGCAATGGACATCTCTATCATAATACCGGCATACAACGAACGCGAATCCCTCCCGGAGCTTGTCGCATGGATCGAGAGGGTGATGTCGGACAACGGGTACTCGCATGAGATGATAATAGTCGACGACGGGAGCACCGACGGCTCCTGGAAGACCATCAAGGAACTCGCATGCAGCCATCCCGGACTCCACGGAATTTCATTCAGACGCAACTACGGCAAGTCCGCCGCGCTCTACTGCGGTTTCGCGAAAGCGTCGGGCGACGTGGTGTTCACCATGGACGCCGACCTTCAGGATTCTCCCGACGAAATTCCGGAGATGTACCGCATGATCAAGGAGCAGGGCTACGACCTCGTGTCCGGCTGGAAGCAGCACCGCAAGGACAACGCGCTCACCAAGAATCTGCCGTCCAAGCTGTATAACGCAACCGCAAGGTGCATTACGGGCATAAAGCTGCACGACATGAACTGCGGGCTCAAGGCATACCGCAACGAGGTGGTCAAGAACATCGAGGTCTACGGAGAGATGCACCGCTACATCCCCTATCTGGCCAAGAACGCCGGTTTTACCAACATCGGCGAGAAACCCGTGCATCACCAGAAAAGGAAATACGGCAGGAGCAAGTTCGGGATGGAGCGCTTCATCAACGGCTTCCTCGACCTCCAGTCGCTGTGGTTCCTGACCCGCTTCGGCAAACGCCCCATGCATTTCTTCGGCTACAGCGGCCTGCTGATGTTCTTCATAGGCTTCGTGATGACAATATGGATAATCGCCGCCAAGCTGGTCAACCAGTCCAGAGGCCTCAGCTTCAGGCAGGTGACCGACCAGCCGCTGTTCTACCTCGCCCTCGTCGCGGTGATTCTCGGCGTGATGCTGTTCCTTGCCGGCTTCCTCGGAGAGATGATCTCCAGGAGCTCCAGCGACAGGAACCGCTACAACATCAAGGACGAGCTGTAGCTTCCTCCGGAAGGCGTTGCGGCCGCCGCATGACATTATCGGCAAAAATATCGGCCTTGATGTACAACATTCAAAAATTTTGACTACATTTGCAGTCCCAATTCGGGAATCGGGATGTGGCGCAGTTGGCTAGCGCACCACGTTAGGGACGTGGGGGTCGTCTGTTCGAGTCAGATCATCCCGACATAAGAATAAGAAAAAGAGGTTCGGAATCTTCCGGACCTCTTTTCCGTTATCGGCCTGGGTGCCGGCGCTATTTCTTCTTCGTGGTGACGTCTATGCGCCCCTTTCCGTCGGGGCCGTCCGGCTTGCTGACCACAATCGACTCGATATCCTCCGGAGGCATCTCCCTGAACGTATCATAGCCGACCTTCTTCCCGTCCACGTAGAAATCCGGCACTTCCTCCATCTTGAGCGACAAGTCCTCCTTGCCGGTATCGTCAAGCCGGGCATCATCCGGCATTGATATGTCAATCGTGCCGGAATAGCCTTCGCGCGCAATCATCACGCTCATCGGTTTCCCCTTCAGCCCGTTCTCCTGACCGTTTCCGGTCAGTCCCGGGTCATCCGATGTCTGAATTTTGACATGCAGCTTGCTCTGCGAGCCTTCGGGCGCCTGGGCATCCTCCGTAAAGATGTGTATCGCGCTTTCCTCACCGTTCTTGATTACGTTCACGGAAGCGATCTTCTCAGGATCGAAAGCCTGCATCTCCTCATTGGTGACAAGCTTTCCGTCTATATAGATTTTCACATTGTCCGGAAGGAAATCGGCCACGCTGGTCGAATCTCCGGCCACCTCCACGCTGATGTCGCCGTTGAGCGTGTAGCTCTCGACCACTTTCTCAGGGACTCCATACACAGGACGCGCATTTGCCGCGAGCCCTGCGCATACGAGGGGAAGCACATAAAGGAACTTCAACGCCTTGAAGGCGGATGACTTTTTCATTGACATCATGGTAATTCTTTTTTTGAGTTCTCCGTGATTGAAGTTGTTCGAAACCGACCGGCCGTTCGCCCCGAACGCCTTCTTCACAAGCAACAGTTGATATTGTTTGACATCGATGCCTGATTTGACCACTTCTTCATCAGCCTGATACTCATGGATTGCGCGCAGGTCGTCGCGCATCATCCACGCCGCCGGATTGAACCACTGCAGCGCGGTGAACAGATCCGCCAGCAGCACGTCAACAGAATGTCCGAGACGTATGTGGGCCTTCTCATGTACCATTACCGCTCCTGAAGCGGAATTGTAGTCCTCGTGGGAGAGAATGATGAACTTCATCCAGCTCATGGGCGCGACGGGCTCGTCCACGAGCACCACTACCGTTCCGTCGGACTGCTCAAGCCGCTCTCCACGCGATATAAGACGAATGAGGGAGATTATGGACGCGAATACCGAAAGCAGCACGGCAGCGGCGCCGATAATATATACGGCAAGCAGAAGGAATGTCCAGTTGAAAACCTGCCCGTCAGATGCAGGTTCAGCCGTTTCGGCGGAGAAGACTGCGGCAGCCGGAGACGCGGCGTCAACATGGTAAGTGAGCACACACGCAGGCAGTACTGCGGCTATGATGATCGAAAGCAGCACGGCCACTCTGTTGAAGGAGTGCAGAGACTCCCTGGCCAGGAATATCCTGAAGAATATATAGAGCAGCAGGAACGCCGCGGCAAGCTTGAGCTGGTAAATCAGGAAGGGCATGGCGGCTTAGGTTTATCGTCCTGACGCGGAACCGTTCTCAATCTGGTCGATAAGCTGGCGGAGCTCGTCCAGGGTGATCTTCTCTTCCCGCACCAGGGTGGACACGGCTCGGAGATAGGAATTCCCGAAACATGACGAAATCACGCCGCTGAGACTGCTCCGGCTGTACTCTTCGCGAGTGACGAGCGGAAAATACTGATAGCTTGCCCCATACGCCTTATGGGAGAGATAGCCGTTCGACTCCAGGATTCTCACCATGGTCGAAAGCGTGTTGACATGCGGACGGGGTTCAGGATAAAGTTCGCGCAGTTCGCGCACGAACATCGGCCCCCGCTCCCAGAAGAGTTCCATTATCTCCGACTCCTTTTTCGTAAGTTTCTTCATGACTTCCATTTTAGTCCGGGAGCAAAGATAACTAAAAATAATTCAAATCCAACTAAAATTAATAGTTAATCAACTATTAATTTTAGTTGGATTGTCGGGGACCAGCGGCGCGCTATTTGAAAATTCTCTGTATGAACTCCTGAAGGTCGTGGCGCCATACATACATGGTGTGCCCGCCTTCCATTTCCGAAAATTCGGAAGGGATGCCGTTCCTGGTGAAGATATCCCTCGTGGGAGGGGTGTTCGCGGACGCTCCGTCTGCGGAGCCGCCGGTGGAGAATTTCAGATACCTGACCGTCTTCTTCAGGACGGGGGCTGCCTCCGCCACCCTCCCGGCGTTGGTTTCGTAAAGCTCTTTCCGGTCGCTGAACCATCCGGAACTCATGATATGGACATAGGCGAAAAGGTCAGGATACTCAAGCAAGGTCTCGAGTATGTCAAGTCCGCCCATTGAAAGTCCGGCTATGGCCCTGTTGGCGGCCCCTGTCTTCACTCTGTAGTTGCGCTCGATGAACGGGACGATATTCTCGCCGAGATCCTGCGCGAAGACATCCACGGGAATGCTTCCGTCGGGCATCACCACTATCATGGGCTCCATGAGGCCCTCTGCGAGCGCATTGTCGAGTATCCATCCGGCCCTGCCCTGACCCGGCCAGTTGGTGTCGTTGTCGCCTCCGCCGTGCAGAAGATACAGGACGGGGAGCTTCTTCCCCGAAACATTATATCCCGCAGGAGTCCACACCATCATCCTGCGCAAGGTGCCGGTAGCCGTGGAATTATAATATACCATGGAAATCGCGCCATGCGGGACGTCGCGGCACTGCCAGAAGAGATCCGCCCCGCCGGGAACTATCTCAGCCATAGGCCGGAAGTCCGCGACCATAGGATTTTCAGGGTCGTTGACCTTGACGCCGTCCACGAGGAAATAATATCTGTACATGCCCGGGTTGATTCCGGAGGCCGTCCTTATGGACCATACGCCGTCCTCGCTCCTGCTGCAGCTTATTCCACGCACGTCACCTGCAAGAATCACGGTGTCGGCCTGAGGGGCGTAGAGCCTGAACACTGCGCTCATGTCTGGCATTACCTCGAAATTGTCATACTCGGGCGCCGGCGCCTGAACGGGACGGGACGGCCCGTGTCTGAAAAGCATGGGCAGGAACTCCTTGAGGCAGCGGCGCCAGGTCAGCCATTCGTGGGCCGTACCTTCGGACTCATAGTAGACATTGTCCACTCCGTGCCGGGTCAGCAGTTCGCTCATCCTTTTCGCCCCCTGTCCTTCTTCCGAACCTATTCCTATGAAGAGGCCGTGCACCTTGACATTGAACTCGTCCGGATCGGCGAACACGCCGCCATAGGCCGTGTCCAGAGTATTCTCGCTCAGGCCTACGACACCGGAGAAGCTCCCGTAGTAGGAGAACTTGTCGATATTGGGAAGTCCGTAGGTGAATGTCTGGTAACCTCCCCAGGACAGTCCGGCCATCGCCCTGTGCTCACGGTCCGGATAAGTCCGGAACGTCTCGTCTATGAAAGGTATGAGGTCGTTTATCAGGACATCGCGGAAAGTGGCTCCGAAGTCCTTGTTGTCCTTGACCGTCAGAAGATGTCCGCGCGTGCGGGTCCCTATGTGGATGCCGCAGTCTCCGCTGTCCATGACCACGATCATCGGAACCGCGGCTCCGGAGGCTATGAGATTGTCGAGTATGTGGTTCGCCCTGCCCTGGTTCGGCCATCCGAGCTCGTCCTCGCACATGCCGTGCTGAAGGTAGAGCACAGGATATCTCCTCCCCGGACTGTTCTCATATTCGGCGGGCGTATAGACGAAGCAGCGCCTGAACTCCGAGGTCGACTCCGCATAATATATGCAGGAGCGCATCTGCCCGTGGGGCGTGCCTCTCTGAGGCCGGTAATAATCCCCTTCCGGGCCTTCGGGAATCTCCACGGCGCTTGAACGCCCGAAGCTTCCGCAATATGTTTCGGACATGGGGTCAGCAACGACGGCCCCGTCGATTATGAAATTGTAGAAATGGAAACCTACGGCGAGAGGCTCCGTCTGACCGGTCCACCAGCCGTCGGACTGCCTGGTCATCTCATATAGGCCGCGGCAGTCCAGCTGCACTTTTCTGGCATCGGGGGCATATACCGTGAAATATGCTCGCCTCTCGCTGTCCACGCGAGGGTAAATTCTCTGGAAAAGCGCTGTTTCGGACACTTCGGTGCGTGAGAGCAGTTCTTCATCCTGGGCGAATGAAAGCAGGGGCGCGGCCGACAGGGCCAGCGCCGTCGCAAGAATCTTACTGTATTTCATATGGTTGGCTTATCTTCTAGGGGTTGCAGTCGCCATGAGCTCCCTCGCTCTGCGGTCGGGGTCGTTGAGCACGCGGGAGTCGTTGTTGAGCAGCATCAGGGCTCCCGTCTCCGAAGTATATTCCGGCCACTCGGGAAGACCTCCGCGCCTGCCGGTGTTGGGATCGCCGGTCCGCATGAAGGCGGCAAGGGAGGCGGCCATCTTCTCGGAAAGCATGCGCGGCTGCTTGCCTCCGCCGGAGTGCGATGGCATGAAGTCAGTATTGTTGAACCAGAAACTTATGTCCAGACAGTGGAAGGCTCTGGGACGGCCGTTGAAAAGAGGAGGATACCAGTTGAACCATGCCATATACACGGGCTGACCCTGCTGCAGCTTGTTGTCGGCGCATCTGACCACCGAGGCGCGTGAAGAGGAAATTATGGTATAGAGGCCCCAGGGATTCTCGTCCGGGAAGATGCCGCGGAACTCCTCGTATATGGCCTCGGCATTGTCGCCATACCTCTGGCGCAAAGTCGAGATGACTTCCTCCCTGGTCATGTTCTCAAGCTCCGGTTCGTCTCTGCTGGAGAGAAATTCGTTGGTGGTCGTGCAGAACAGCATAGGGACATTCGGTACATTGTCCGCTCCGGATGTATAGAACTCTCCTTCGGGAATGTCGACCCCGTCGGCGACCGGACTGAATCCGACTCTCTTTCCGCTTCTCTTCGAAAGCTCGGAAGCCGCTCTGGACGCAAGGGCGTAGTATTCCTCCCATGGCATCTGCTGCAGCCTGTCTATCTGACCGGGCTGGAGTCCGGCCTGCTTGAGAATCTCGGCCCCCAATGCCTCCGCCATAGTCTTGTCGGAAGCTCCGGCCGAACTTCCGCTCAAGGCTACCGCCTTATGCACCAGGCCCTTCGCGGCAGGCATCGCAGCAATAGTGCAGACCTTCGCTCCGCCGCCGCTCTGCCCCATGATGGTGACATTGCCGGGGTCGCCTCCGAACGCGGCGATATTGTCATGCACCCACTGCAGGGCGAATATGATATCCAGCATGCCGACATTGCCGGAATGCTTGTATTTCTCTCCGCCGACCGCGGCGAAATCACTGAATCCGAAGGAATTCAGACGATGGTTCAACGAAACGAACACGACATCCTGACGCCTCGCGAAATTCTGCCCCATATACCCGTCCTGCTCTATTCCGTTGCCGGAAGAGAAACCGCCGCCATGGAGCCAGACCATCACCGGACGGGCCTTGTCGTCGGTCCCGGGAGTCCAGACATTGAGCTTGAGGCAATCTTCGCTTATTCCGTCGTAGTTCCACTGATCGCGGAAGGTCGAATAGGAGTCACTCCTTATATCATACATCATCTGCGGTGCTGAAGCCGGGTACCAGACCGTCGGCAGGACCCCGTCCCATGGCTCCGGAGCTACCGGCGGCATGAAGCGGTTCTCCCCGCCGGTATCTGCACCGTAAGGAATACCGAGGAAAGTGTAGACTTCCTGATAAACGAAGCCTTTGACCATACCGTACTGGGTACGCACAAGGGCGATATCATCTCCTATCAGGAGCTGCTGGTCATCCGGATTGAAACCCTGATCGCTCCTCCCTCCTGAACATGAGGCCAGAGAAAGGGAGGCCGCCGAAATAAAAAGACAAAGTGGCAACAGTTTCATGGTTTGTTAGTGATTATGTGACATGCAAAAATATCCAGAAGCGGATAATATTCAAAAGATTCGCCTCGGGATTAATTGCATTAATCAGCCAAACTTTGACACAATTCAGCTCTCCGGCGTGCAGGAGACAGAAGTAACGGCGAAACAGCCGCAGCCGGCAGGCAGTGCCGGAGTTGGGTCCCGTGAGGGAGGGGCGGCGGAGATAGCGTCGGCGGCGGGAGGACGGCGGGGAGGGCGCGGCGGGGCGCCACATAAAAAAAAGGGAGCCCGGCAGTCTGCAGTTCTCACTGCTTCTCTGTCGGGCTCCCCGAAGGGCGGCGGCGGCCTACT
>CALVAD010000011.1 GCA_944325495.1 uncultured Bacteroidales bacterium
GCCTCCCTCAGCGCCTGACGGAACGCTCCAGTGTCGCTGACAGATATGGCTGAACCGAGTTCCGGTCTCGTCCATGCTTTGACCTCCCCCCTGTTTGCCGACTTATAATGGACTGCGACTGTGTACCTCGTAGAAGGCTTGAGACCGTCAACCACGCATTCAGTCGCGCCGGCCTCGACAGGATAGGTCTTGTAGGCCTCTTCAGAATCGTCCGGATTCGGGGAGACGCGGATCTCCGTGATTCCGTCAGTATCGTCGGCGGCGAGCGTCCAGCTGACGGTGATGGTATTCGAAGTGCGTTCCACGAGGTTCAGCGCCTCGACAGGATCCATCACGGAATAGGTGTCGATAGGATAGGGGAACACCGCCCACTTGGACGGGCTCAGTTCCGGGTTCTGGGCCCGGACACGGGCGTAATATGAGAACTCGCGCTCAAGCTCCACGGAAACGCTCGTGGAAGTGCCGCTCTCCGAAGGAGACACTTTCACTTCCTCGGGAACCATCTCCGCAAGCAGTTCCTCGGTGATATCCTCGAGAGCCGGGCGGGTCTGCTCGTCCGATTCGAACTGGTATATCTGGAGCAGGTATTCGGTTGCGGCGTTTGAGTTTGTCCAGGTGAACGTGACCGTATTTCCGTCTACTGCACTCACGTTGGCGAATGCCTCGGAGGGAGTCAGCGCACTGGACAGCTCGAGATCCTCGATGACGGGAGGGATCTGCTCCACGCAGCCCGCCAGTGACATCAGTCCGAGCGCGGAGAAAGCCGCCGAAAATATGGATGATATTCTTTTCATACAAAATGCCATTTTAGGATACATAGCCATAGTCGTTTAAGAGTGAACCTTGTGAGTTGACGATGGTCGTGGCAGGAATCGGCCACCATTGCTGGAGGTCGGGGTCCTGATCATAGAATCCGCCGCCCGCGCCTTTCTGGGCCTTGTCCACATTGTTGTCCGAACTGTAGAAGGTTCCGGAGGTCTTGCCTTCGTCGTTGGTCGTAAGATCGTACAGATACTTGGAAGACTCGCCTTCGGTGTTCACATACGGCTGCCATCCTTCTCCTGCAGGAGGAGTGGCGTCGTCCACATAGGCGTCGCCGGGACGCATGCCGTACATTTCGATGGTGGGTATGCCGTCAGCCGTACCGTGCCGGTACCAGATATAGGTTGAGAGCTGGCTGTAGTCGAATCCGGTCACGGGACCGGTGCTGTGAGCGCGCATTTTCTGAAGCTCGTCGCTCGCGCCGTCCATGCTCTCCTGCAGGCAGTTCCATCTGATGAGGTCGGCCTTGCGCAGGAACTCGCCCACGAATTCGAGCGCACGCTGCTTCTTGATCTCCTCGAAGATCTGCTCCTCTCCTGAAAGGGCGTCGACTATCTTGTCGGCCTCCGATTCATGCCCGGCATAGGCGCGCCGCAGCACGGTTCGCAGACAGGTCTTGGCATAGTCCTCGTTGCGGTTCAGTTCACCTTTGTCGCCGGAGCTGTTGGCAATCTCGGCGGCCATCAGGAGCACGTCGGCATAACGCATGTACACGGGCTTCACACCGTCGTCGTTGCCTCCTGTGTAGGGAGACGTGGTCATCCATTCGAAACGGTACTTGCCGAAATACCAGTTGGCCATGCCGGCAGGATAAGGCAGGGTCCCCTGGCCTCTGTCCTCCCACTCGTAGTTCACGCAGCTCACGTCGCGGCGGGTGTCATCCGCTCCGTACCAGTAATACACATACGGCACGGGGCCGGCCTGGCCTCCACGGTTGCTGGCGGTCGGAGAGTAAGTGGTATATCCGTTGTTGCGGATGGCGAAGGTGTAGTTCCAGCGCCCTCTGGTGCTGCTGAAGGGAATCACCCACATTATTTCCTTTCCTCCGGTCAGATCCATGTTGTTCACATCCTTCCAGAGCTGTTCGTAGTCGGATTCAAGCCTCAGGCCGGAATTGTCGATCACGTCCTTGAGGGCCTCGAGCGCCTTGGGATAAAGTGTCTGCTTGGTCAGTTCGGGATCGTCGGTCAGCCTTACGGAGCCGATATTGCCGGTCCCCACCATCCCCTTGTCGGGCCGCTGCGCATAGCCGGAGGCCATGAGCGCGATGCGGGCGTATAGACCCTTCGCGAACGCGAGACCTATACGGTCCGTGCTGGGAGTATCGGCGTAGCTCATATAGTTGAACGATTCCTCAAGGTCGGCGAGCAGCTGCTTGTAGATCACGTCGCGGTCCGACTTGTTGAGATAGATGGTCTCGGGAGATACGGGCTCGAAGCGGGCGGGAACCTCGCCATAGGCCTTGAGCAGTTCGGTATAGAGCACGGCCCTGAGGGTCAGGGCTTCGCCGAGAAGTGCGGCCATCTCGGAACGGTTCTCGGGAGAACCGTACCTGCGTATGCCGCGGATCGCGAGATTCACCCTCTCTATTCCGGAGAAGAGCTCGTTATAGGGACCGTCCGCCAGATTGAGCTGTCCGTTGGTAGGCAGCTGGTCGTAACGTACTATATCGGCCTTGTCATCCCGTGTGTTGGATATGTACCATTCGATGTCGGTATTATAACCGTACCAGGGCAGATAGCGCCCGCGGTGGGAGTTCGTGTGGGCGAACACCTCGTAGACGGAGAACAGCTGATACTCCGTAAGGGTGGGATCGGAGAACAGCGTGGACTCGTCACGGTTGGATTCGGAAACCGTGTTGAGGTCGCAGGAAGTCATCGCGAGGCCCGCCAGCATCGCGGCACCAATCAATATTATTCTGATTGTCTTCATATCTCAGTCTTTTACAGATTAGAAAGTAAGGTTAAGTCCTACTACGAAACCTATGCTCTTCGGATAGGCGGAATAGTCGACTCCCGGGGTAAGAGGGGTCTCTCTCTTCGTGTCCACTTCGGGGTCGTAACCTGAATAATTGGTAAGGCAGAAGAGGTTGGTTCCGGTCACATAGACGCGCAGACGCGAGATCTTCGCCTTCATGGTGAGGCTTGAGGGCAGAGTGTAGCCTATCGTGGCGGAGGTCAGACGCAGGAAGGAACCGTCCTCGACAGCCCAGTCGGAAAATACCGCGTTGCCCACGGCGGGAGACCAGAGCTCGGCGCCGGCATTGACCTCGCGGAGCTTGTCCACATCGGTGATGAGCTCGCCGGTGTTCCAGTCGATGTTGGTCCACCTCTGCTCGTCGGTCTTCATGAGGTTGCGGTTGTTGTACTTTCTGGAAGAAGTGAACTCTATCTTGTTGGCATTGTATATGTCGTTGCCGAACACATAGTTGAAGTTCGCCGAGAAGTCGAAGCCCCATGCGTAGCCGTTGAGGTTGAAACCGCCGAAACCGAGAGGCTGGGCGTTGCCTATGATGGTCTTGTCGTCCATGGTGACCTTGCCGTCATCTGTCAGATCCTTGAGCTTCATCGCGCCGGGCCTCATATATTGCGAGCCTATGACAGCGGAGCAATCTACCACTCCCTCATTGAGGACCCAGCTGTTGCCGTTCCATGTGAAGTCGTCCGCGGAGTAGAAACCGTCGGATACAAAGCCATAGAAATTTCCGAGGGGCTGCCCCTTCATGACTACGAAGTCGGTCAGGACCTCGGATGATGCCCAGCGGGTTTCGGTCTCTATCCTGTCAAGATCGCCGAGGCTCGTCACAAGGTTCTTGTTGAGGCTGACATTGGCTCCGAGAGTGAGTCCGAAGTTCTCCGTCTCCACGAGCACGGCATTCAGCGAAACTTCAAGGCCCTTGTTCTGCACGGAACCCATATTGCGGTACTGGTACTCATAGCCCGAACCGGCCGTAGGGAACTGGATCAGCAGATCGTTCGTGGTGTTGTGGTAGAGCTCCACGGAACCGCTGAGCCTACCTTTCCACAATGACCAGTCAAGTCCGATGTTGTGGGACAGAGTGGTCTCCCAGGTCAGATCCTCGTTGGCCATGATCGTGTCGCCGCCGTCGGTCACCGTAGACCAGTAGGTGTCGCTCTGTGAAATCCAGGCCGTGTTGAACGAGGCGAAGTTGAGCCGCGTCATGCCTGAAGGGATGTTGTTATTGCCGGCGGTACCGAAGCTGTAACGCAGCTTGAGGTTGTCCAGCCAGCCGGAAGCGCCCTTCATCCAGGGTTCGTTGGAGATGGTCCATGAAACCGCCGCCGAAGGGAAATATCCCCACTGGTTGCCCTCGGTGAACTTGGACGAAGCGTCTGCGCGCATCGTGGCGGAAACTGAATATCTGTCATCGAAGACATAGTTCACGCGGCCGAAGAAAGACAGCAGCTTGTCGTCGGGATCATAATAGTTGTTGGTCGATACGGGCGTGCCGGTGGACATCAGGCTCCAGGCCATGTCGGCGTCGAAGAAGTCGGGGAAGTTCTCGACCATAGCGGTCAGAGTGTTGCTCTTGCGCAGGATGTACTCGTGGCCGAGCAGCAGGTCGAGATGGTGGCGGTCGTCGGTGAACACGTCCTCGAAATTGTAGCTCAAGGTATTGGTGTTGCGCAGAGTGCGCCTGTAGAGGTCGCTGTACTGCGTCGCCGGCTTGTTCCTGTAGGTGGCGGACTGACCGACATAGTAGGTGGTGAGACCATAGAAACGGTTCTCCTCCTGGGTATAGTCGTCGAGTCCGGCCTCGAGGCGCAGGTCAAGATTGTCGATGATGTGCCATGTGACGGCCCCGTTCACCGTCCAGTTCCTGCGCGTGCGCAGCCTGTCGTTGTCGGCTACTGACTGAAGGGGCGGTGCGTTGTCCCCGTAATCCTCTTCGAGGTCCGAACCGGAAATCGCTCCTCCCGCAATGGGGATGGGGCTGTATTGCACGGAATGCTTCAGGCGTCCGTTGCCGGAGCTGGTGCCGGCGTCGCTCATCGAGTTGGTGCCGGAGCCCCTGATCTCAGTGCTGGAATACCTCGCGTTGACATCGAAGCTCAACTGCTTGATGGGCTTGAAGTTGGCCTTGAAGTTGAGGTTATCTCTGGAGTAGTCCGAGCCGGTCATGATGGCCTTGTCGTCAAGATGGGCGTAGCTGAGGGTCCACCTGACCTTGTCGGTGCTTCCGGACACGGAGATGTTGTGGCTGAAGTTGGTGCCCGTGTTGCCGAACACCTGCTGAACCCAGTCGTTGCCGGCCATGCCGCGGTAGAGCTCCATGTCGTCGTAGATGCCGAAGTAGGCTACATAATCCTCGTCGTACCTGCCTCGGATCATCGAGAGCTCGTACTGGTTGCGCACGAAGTCGTAGGGGCTGTTCACCTGAATCGCGTCGGCGTTGGCCATCTTCTTCATTCCCCAGTAGACATTGTAGCTCACGGAGATCTTGCCGCTCGTGCCGCTCTTGGTGGTCACGAGCACTACGCCGTTAGCGCCTCGGGAACCGTAGATCGCGGTCGAGAAGGCGTCCTTGAGCACGTCGATCGACTGGATGTCGGAGGCGGGGATGTCGGAGATGCTCTCAACCGGGAAGCCGTCCACTATATAGAGGGGGGAACTGTCCTGGGTGATGGAGCCGGAGCCGCGCACGCGGATCTTGATCTCGGCGTCGGGTTCACCTTCGGTGGTGGTCACCTGCACGCCGGCCATGCGTCCGGAGAGCGCTTCGCTCACGGAAGCCACAGGCACGGCGGTCAGAGTCTTGCTGTCGACCGAAGACACGGATCCAAGCAGATCCTTACGCTTCACGGTGGCATATCCGATCACGACGGTCTCGTCGAGAAAGTTCGTATCCTCCTCGAGGACGATGTCGATTACGGTGGAATTTCCTATCTCCACATGCTCGGTCCTGAGTCCGATGCAGGAGAAGACGAGGGTCTTTCCCTTTGCGTCGGGGACGGTCAGAGTGTAGCGGCCGTCAGCATCCGTGGAAACTCCGAGAGTGGTGCCTTCCACGAAAACGGAGACTCCCGGAAGAGTCGCGCCGTTCTCGTCATAGACCGTACCCCTGAGGTCCTGCGCGTTCACCGCCGCGGCGGCGAAAAGCCCGACCATCAGAAGACAAATCTTGCTAGTCAGATTATCCATAGAAAATTATTTTGGTTAATAGTTTATTGGTGTCAGTCCGTGGTTTTCCAGTTTCCAAATTTAGCACTTTATGGCTTTGCCCGCATGTGAAAAATCGTTGCAATACTTGTATTTTTTGTCACACAAGCGGGCAGGAAGCCACGAAAAGCCGGTTTAGCGGCATCAGTCGAGGGCTGCATAGCTTCCGCCTTCAGTGCCGGAGGCCATCACGTCGCGCACGAGCCAGTGCAGGTACATCTCGAGGTTGGAGTAGCGGCCGTGCCTGTCGAGGGTCATCCCTGAGGCGTCCGAAGCGGAGTCGGGGTCGAGGCCGAAACGCACCTCGAACCAGTCGGGCATGCCGTCGCCGTCGGAATCGGTCTTGTCGTTGGCCTCGTTCCCGGTGTCCGCCGAATATTCCGGCCAGCCGCCGACTACTGACTGGGAATCGATCATGCCACCTTCGGAGTATGAGGCATCCACCTCTCCGGAATCGATCTTCCGCCTGCTTTCCGCAGTGGTTCCGTCCATATAGGTGGCAGTCCCATCCCGGGCCTCGGATGCTATTCTCGCATCGACTATGTCACGCACAAGAGACGCCCCAGCATATTCGAGAACCCGGTCGAACGCCATGTCGGCATCGTGCGTGGTGGCATAGCAGGTCTCGCTGTCATCGGCCAGAATGGGAAGAGGCGCAACGAGAATCACATGCTCCGGTTCGGGACTCCCCTGGTCATGCCAGTAGACTCCGCCCGGGAACCTGTTCTCGTCTATGCCGCATGTATGCTTGTTGCCGGAAAGATAGAGCTCGGGATAGGCGTCGGCATATACCTTGCCGTCCTTTTCATAATACCAGTAGGCGTCCACATAATAGTTCCTCTCGTTCTGCGAGGCGGGGCCGGGCTTGTAGTAGTTCCCGACTATGTTGAAGTGTCCGTCCTCGCCTCCGTAGGTGGAATTGCTTCCCCAGTTGTAGATCACGTTGTTACGATAGTCCACATTTCCGCGGTGGGTCTCAAGATAGTCGCCGCCGTCGCCGGAATAGATCTGCGGATGATCTATGCGTGCGTTACGGCTGTCGTTGTGCGCCATCAGATTATGATGGAAGGAGGCGTTCCTGCCGCCCCAGATGCCGCCGTAGCCGTGGGCTCCCTTGCTGTGGCGCGAAACCCTCAGGGCCTCGGAAATCATGCACCACTGCATGGTGAAGTTCCTGTTCGCATAGAATGAGGCGTTTTCATCGGTCGCCCACGACATCGAGCAGTGGTCGATCACTATATTTTCGTGATAGCGTCCCCAGAACGCGTCCGAGCCGTCGCTCAAAGGACCCTGGTCTCCGAGACGGAAGCGCATGAAGCGGATTATCACATTGTCGGCGTCGAGGCGCACGGTATTGTCTCTCAAGCATATTCCGTCTCCCGGAGCGGTCTGTCCCGCTATCGTCAGGTTTCCGTTCCGGATTCGGAGCTCGCTCTTGAGCTGTATCGTTCCCGCCACGTCGAACACCACGATTCTCGGGCCGCTCTCGTTTATAGCCGCCCGGAGGCTTCCCTCGCCGCTGTCATTGAGATTGGTCACATGAATGACACGGCCGCCGCGGCCGCCGGTGGTGTACATTCCGCCGCCCTCGGCTCCGGGGAACGCAAGGGCCAGCCCGTGGGCGTCCTCGTCAGGGGATATCCTGAACTGTTCGTAGGCGCCATCGGGAATGTCGGGATCATCATCGGGATCGTCGGGTTCCGGGTCGGGATCAGGCGTGCTGCTGCCGGGAACGGCCTTGTACTCCTCCGAATACGAAGACGAAAGCTTGTCGTCCGATGCGACCGCGCGCACCTTGAACACATATTCGGTCCCTGTCTCCAGTCCGGAGAAAGTATGACTCGTGCCGGTAACCGAAGTCTGGGAGACATTGGAGCCGTCGTCGCTCCTGTCGAGCCTCAGAGCATATCTGACGGCGTCTTCCACCTCCGTCCATGAGAATGTCAGGCTCGTCCCGCTGCTCGCCGAAAGCCAGACCTCGGCCGGAGGCGCGAGAGGTGCCGGCTCCGGTTCGATGTTCTTGTCGCAGGCGCAGAACACGGCCAGAACCGCCGCGCCGCAGGTTATCAGTTTTTTCATATCCTTTTATATTGTTGTTTCGTTTCTGACGGTACGGGCATCCGTGAAGACGCCGCACAGCGCATCCTACTTGCCGGAGACATCCTTCTCCGAATCTATTATGCCGGGAATGCCGGTCACGGAACCGCTGAAGGTCGCGGTGCCGGTCTCCACCTCGCGGACTATGCGGGCGTCGATCCCGTCGCGGCAGGCCGAAGCTCCGGCCGACTCCAGCACCTTGAAGTATTCCTCGCGGGCGTCGCCTGCAGGCACGGGCCAGCGGAAACCGTAGGGCTGCTCCGGAGAGACCGAGCGGTACTGTCCGGCATACTTCGCGATGTTCTTCCCGTCCGGGTCCTTGCCGAGATAGTTCCCCTTCTCCACGGCGGTCACGTCATAGATGTTATCCTTGATATAATAGGAGCCGGGGATCATCGAAGTGCTCTCCGAAGTCGAGATTTCGATGTAGCGGCCATTGAGAGTCTTGGTGCCGGGCCCGGGCTTGAACACGTTGCCCACCACATTGAACCAGCCTTCCTCGCCGCCGTAGATGGCCTTCATGCCCCAGTTGTAGACCACATTGTTCACGAACTCCACGGTCCCCCTGCGGAAGAGCAGGTCGGAGCCGTCGTAGATCGAAGGATGGTCGAAACGGGGGTTGCGGCTGTTGTTGTGGGCTATCAGATTGTGGTGGAAGCTGACATTGCGTCCGCCCCAGATGCCGCCGTAGCCATGCTCGCCCTTGGCGTGGATGGAATGGTTGAGCGCCTCGGAGATTATGCACCACTGCACGGTCATGTTGGCGTTGGCGTAGAACGAGGCGTTCTCGTCGGTCGCCCAGCTTATTGAGCAGTGGTCGATGATAATGTTCTTGTTGTGCCGCGCCCCGAACGCGTCGTTCTCATCCTTGGCGGCCGAGCCCATGCGGCAGCGCAGGTATCGGATTATGACCTCGTCGGTGCCGATATACAGCCCGTGGTCACGCAGGGTTATGCCCTCGCCCGGGGCTGTCTGCCCGAGGATGGTGACATACGGGCTCTCTATCTTGAGCGTGGACTTGAGGTGGATGTCGCCGCTGACCGCGAACTTGATGATTCTCGGCCCTTTGGCCCTGACGGCGTGACGGAAGGTGCCCTCCTCCCCGCTGTCCTCGAGAGAAGTGACCACATAGACCTTGCCTCCCCTGCCCCCGGCGGTATATTTCCCTCCGCCCTCGGCGCCCTCGAACGCGGGAATGCGCTCGAAATCGACGCAGACAGGCTGTCCGTCGGCGACATAGCTGCCGTCGAACACATAGTCCGTATTGTTCGCGGCCTCATATTCGAGCGACGCCCAGATGAACGGGCCGACGCCCTTGGGATCGTTGTCGACCACCGGCTCGCTCAGATAATATTCATAGGTTCCGCTGCGCTTCTGCTTTCCGCCGAGTCCGGCAACGGAGCAGCAGGAGTTCAGGGAAATGGTTCCGTCGGGATTCTCCTCTATGAAAGTGTCCACGAGGCTGCGGTAGAGTTCGCGCGACCGGTCCCTCCACGCGGAATCCAGGTAGCCCATGCGCACACCTTTCAAGGCGGCGTAGGTGAACATCGCGGAGGCTGTGGCTTCCAGATAGTTTCCCTCGCGGCCGGGAGAGTCGAGCACCTGATACCACATTCCGGTCTCAGGGTCGGCATAGCGGCTCACGGTCTCCATCAGATAGCGGAACTGCTCGACGAGCCCTTCGCGGTCAGGGTGCTTTTCGGGAATCCAGTCGAGAGCCTCCACGAGAGCCATCGCATACCAGCCGCAGGCGCGTCCCCAGGCATGTGCCGACCGGCCTGTCGCGGAATCCGCCCAGAACATCGAGCGCGACTCGTCCCACGCATGGCGGAAAAGGCCGGTCGCCGGGTCGAAGGTGTGCTCCGCGGCCTTGCGGAACTGGGCAGCGATGTCGGCGTAAAGCGAATCCTCCTCGGCCTTCGAGCCGAATTCGTCGGTATACTGGGCATAGAAGGGCTGGGCCATATAGAGACCGTCAAGCCATACCTGGTGCGGGTAGACCTGCTTGTGCCAGAATATGCCGTCCTCCGTGCGCGGCTGGGTGTCGAGCTGCGCGCGTATCTTCCTCAGCACGCGACGGTACTTCTGGTCGCGGAAGTCGTCGTAGAGACGGAAATATATCCTGGCAGGGCAGACATGGTCGAGGTTGTAGGCCTCCCTGCTGTACTTGTAGACATTGCCGTCGGCGTCGGCGATGCTGTCGGCCCACTCGCGGACATAGTCCACGGCGTAGCCGAGATCATAGCGCTCGGCGACATCGAGGAAGGAAAGGAGCTCGAGCCCCGTGGTGTAGTTCCACTTGAGCTGTCCTTTCCTGCCGTCCAGCCAGCTTGCGTCCGGATTGCGCAGCATCTCGGAAAGCATCATCCGGACGGAATAAGGTCCGGCATCCTTCACGAACCCGTGAACTTCCCCCGCGTATCCCGGACAGGCCGAGAGCGCCACGACCGCCATCATGCATAGGAATCTGATTTTCATGGTCATGCTATCAATTCGACTGTTTCTTGTATTTCTTCATGTAGTCGGCCGGTGAAATGCCGAAATGCTTCTTGAACGAGCGGCTGAAGTAGGCCGGATCCGAAAAGCCGACCTTGTAGGAGGTCTCCGACACCGAGAACTGGCCGCTCTTCAGATAGAAAGTCGCCTTCTCGAGGCGGAAGTCCTGGATTATCTCGACCGGGGACTTCTGGGTCAGTCCCTTGAGCTTGTTGTACATCGAGGTGCGGCTCATTCCTAGCCAGGTGGCAAGATTCTCCACGGTCACCGAGGGGTCCGCCACATTCGCTTCGAGCCAGTCCATGACCTTCTTGATGAGCTCCTCGTCCCTGTCGGTTATCACTATCTCGTCGGGACTGATGCTCACGAGAGCCGCCCTGGCCCCGCCTTCCTGCGACGAGGCTGTGATCTTCGATATCAGGGTCTGGCGGCGCTGCAGGAGATTCTCCATCTTGGCCGAGAGGAGTTCCATCGAGAAAGGTTTCGCGATGTAGCCGTCGGCCCCGTACTTCATGGCCTGGAGATGGGTGTCGCTCTCATGCTTGGCCGTTATCATTATTATGGGGATGTGGCTCGTGCTGAAATCGCTCCTGATCCTGTTGATGAACTCTATACCGTCCATCACGGGCATCATGAGGTCGGTTATGACCATGTCGGGCATCCAGCCCGACGCGATTATCTCCAGCGCCTCCTTGCCGTTGAAGGCGTCGCGGACTTCATATCTGTCGATCAGACTGTTGTAGATATACACGCACAACTCGGTGTTGTCCTCGACCACGAGCACCTTCAGCGCGCCCTCGGGATAGGTCGGGCGCAGCTTGTATCTGCCGGAGCATGAAGGCTGGCCCGCAGCTATAATGCCCTCGTCGACGAACTCGGCCGCGCCCTCCTTGAAATGGTCGCGGCCCATGGGCAGCAGCACGTCGAATTCGGAGCCCTTCCCCACCTGGCTCTCCACCGTGATGGAGCCGCCGTGCATCTCGACTATCTCCTTGCAGAAGGACAGTCCGATTCCGCTGCTCGGCATGCCCTTGGCGCTGGCGTCGGCAGCCTGGATGAAAGGCTCGAATATGGCCGATCGCTTGTCCCGCGGTATGCCCACGCCGTTGTCCTTCACGCTGATGCGCACGGAGGACTCGCCTTCCTTCCACGATATGCCCAGCTCTATGCATCCCCCGTCGGCCGTGTACTTGAACGCGTTCGACAGCAGATTGTAGACAAGAGCTTCCAGGCGGCCCTCGTCGCCCCATATCAGCAGCGAATCCATGGCGTAGCTGAGACGCAGCTCCATCTTCCTTTCCGCCGCCATGTCCTTGAAGTCGTCGTAGACCGACTTCAGCAGCTTGACAATGTCCACCTGGCGCACCTGGAGCCGCATCTTCCCGCTGTCTATGCGCCTGAGGTCAAGCAGCTGGTCTACCAGGGTCATCATCCTGCGCACGTTGCGGTAGACCATGTTGACGCTGTAGGAGACCTTCCCGCTGTCCGGAGTCTGCTTCCTTATCTCCTCCACTCCCCCGAGTATCAGGGTCAGAGGCGTCCGGAGCTCGTGCGATATGTTGGTGAAGAAACGGGCCTTGAGGTCATTGAGATTCTGCTCCAGGGCCACGTCGTTCTTGAGCTTCACGGAAGTGATGAGGACCTTGAACAGGATGAGCAGCACGAGCGAGGTCAGCAGGGCGTAGACTATCTTCGCCGGGACGCTGGCCCAGAAAACAGGCTTGACCCTCAGCCTGAGGGAGACGGTCTCGGAGTCCGGACTGCCGTCCAGGGTCGAGGCGCGGACTATGAATTCGTAGTTGCCGTGCGGGATGCGGGAATATGTGACGCTTCCCGTCTCGGACGCTATCCAGTTCTTGTCGTAGCCGGCAAGCATGTACTCGAAGCGTATCTTGTTCTGTATCCTGAAATTGAGGGATGCGAAGTCTATGCGGAAGAACGAATACCCGCTCGGAATCACGAAACGGCCGCCGTCAGGATGCACTCTGTCGCCGTCGATTCTGAATCCCGTGAATGTCAGGCGCTTGGGAGAAGTCGAGTAGGAAAAGTCGGCAGGGTCGAGCCGGTAGAGGTTGTTGAGCGTCCCGAAGACTATGTCGCCGTCCCTGAGCCTGGTGCAGGTGGCCTCGCTGAAGGTCGTGGAGACGATTCCGTCGTACTTGGAATAGTTGGTCACGGAGCGGTCGTCGCGGCGGAGCCTCGAGATTCCCGTCTCGGTGGCGAGCCAGATGTCTCCGGCGGAGTCCGCGACCGCGGAAAGGACTATGTTGCTCGACAGCCCGTCGGCGGCGCTGACTATGTCGTAGCGGGGTATGTCGTCCTCGAAATGTATCCTGTTTATGCCTCCGCCGAAAGTGCAGAGCCAGGTGTCCCCTGCGGCATCGGCGAAGATATAGATTATGTCGTTGTTGCCCAGCGAGTGTATGTCGCCCGGAATCTTCTGGACGAAATGGAACTTGGTGAGCTCGGGCGTATCGCCGGGATAGAACCATATCAGTCCGGCGATGGTGGCCACCAGCATGCGTCCGTCGGGCATGCAGTAGACATAGCGCACCCTGTCGCCGTTCTCGAGAGGATAATCCGGGAAATCGTCATACACCGTGCGGAAGCTTCGCGAATCGGGGGATTCGAGCATAGACAGCCCGCCTCCCCAGGTCCCGAACCACATCCTTCCGTCCTTGTCCTGGGTGATTGAGTATATGTTGTCGGAGCTCAGCGAGTTCCTGTCGCCGTCTCTGTGGCGGAAATGCGTGGCGGTATAGCGCCCGTCCACTCCGGACGGTTCCAGGCGGACGGCCCCGTCGCCCTTCGAGCCAAGCCAGATGTTGCCCCGGTCGTCCTCGAAAATGCTGTAGACTATGCCGAAGGACTCGCAGCCCGGCACCCGGTAGCAGCTGCTCATGTCCGGGGAATAGCGGTACAGCTCGCGGCTTTTCGCGGCTACCCAGACATGGTCGTGGCTGTCGCGCAGCACTGCGCGGATCTCCGAGGCGGCGAAGGGTTCGTCGGAGCGGGTGGGAGGGACGACGGTCTCGACCCTCGGGGTTATGAAGGTCACCCTCTCCAGACCTCGCTGGACGGTCGAGAACCACAGCACGCCGGACTCGTCGAGCTCGTAGCATGCGACTCCGTTCATGAAGCGGCTGCCCGGCATGTCCTTGACATTGTACAGGGGGATTATCGAATCGTGCTCGCGGTCGTACCAGCCGAAGCCGTAGTTGTTCATCTTTATCCACATGCGCCCGTCATGGTTGACCACGCGCGCCAGGGTGTCCACATAGTAGCCCATGACATTGCGCGGATGCTCGTAGTGGCGGAACCCGCGGCCCGCGTCGTCGTATGACCATATCCCCGTGCGGTCCGTTGCTATCCACAGCAGGCCCTCCGGGTCGGGGAAAAGATATCTCACCCTGCCCATGTCCTCGCGGTGATAGTCCAGCGCCAGGGAGTCCGTGTCGAGCCTTGCGACCGCGCCGCTGTCGAAGCCGATGTAGAGAGTCTTGCGCTCGCTGCCCGTCAGGCTTATGGTGGTGGCCCTCAGACCGTCGTCGAAGGACAGGCTCTGCTGCCGCCCGCTCTTCTTGTCGACGACCAGCACCGAACGCTCGAGCAGAAAATACAGCCGGTCGCCGAAGGTCTCGAAGCCGACGACCTCGGACTCCCTCGAAAGCAGGTCGGGCTCCCCGTCGCGGAAGGCCGTGATGCCGACTTCCGAAACAGCATAGACCACTCCGTCCCCGTCCTCGAAGACGGCGCTCACCTGCCTGCCTATCTTGGGACTGTTGAACCAGTCGCGCATCTGCAGGTCAGGGGTCACGCGGAACAGACCTATCTTCGGCATCGACACCCAGGTGTTGCCGTCGGCGGCGCAGTGGAAGGTCGTGACCTTCTGGTTGCGGTAGCCCGAACCGGCGATGCCGTCCGGAATCCCGACGAACTCTTCGGTGGACGTGTCGAAGCGGTACAGGCGGTAGTCGTAGGTCGTAAGCCAAAGATAGCCGAGATTATCCTCATCTATTGAGAGTATCCTGTTGTGGGTGAGGTTCGCATAGTCGCCGGGGAGCACGGTGTAGTTGACGAAGGAGCTGCCGTCGAACCTGCTCAGCCCGTACCAGGTCGCAAGCCAGATGTAGCCGTTCCTGTCCTGATGTATGTCGGCGATGGAATTGTGCGGAAGTCCGTCGTCGGAGGAATAGTGCTCGAATATGCAGTCGAGCGCGACGGGCGCGGAAGGTACGGAGGACGCCGGCGCCGCAATCAGCAGCAGCGTCAGCACGCTGGCAAGTATCTTTCCCGGTGTACGAATCATGTGGTCATCTAAAATCTCTCTAAATTACAAAAAAATCGGAAGCCGGAGCCGGCCTGCCGCCGGTCAGCTTGGACTAATCGTCCTAATTCCTGCACTTATCGTCAAAACGCCGCGGCGGGCGGATGATTTATAATTGCTATCTTTGCCCGGTTTATGGCAGGATACACTTATTCCGGCATCGCCGGGAGGCTCGGGAAGCTCGCCGGGCCGATAATGATAGGACAGATAGGCGTGGTGCTCGTCTCGTTCGCGGACACCTTCATGATAGGACATTACGGGGTGCAGGACCTCGCGGCGGCTTCGTTCGTCAACAATCTGACCATGATACTCGTACTCGCGGGGCTGGGCTTCTCGCTCGGGCTCACCCCGCTGATAAGCGACGCCGAGAGCAGAGGCGACCGGCGCGGCGTGGGGGCATGCCTGCGCGAAGGCCTGAAGGCCAACGCCCTGCTCGCCGCCGTCGTGGCCGCGGTTCTGGTCCTGCTGTATTTCAATCTCGGGCGCATGGGTCAGCCGGAGGAGCTGCTTCCGCTGATACGGCCGTATTTCATCGTGGTCTCCGCGTCCATACTGACGACCTTCTTCTTCAACGCCTTCAAGCAGTTCACCGACGGGACCATGCGCCCCGCGGTCTCGATGGTCATAATAATCACGAGCAACGTGCTCAACATCGCCGGGAACTATGTGCTGATCTACGGCAAATGCGGATTCCCGGAACTCGGGCTGCTCGGAGCGGGCATCAGCACCCTGGCGGCCAGGATATTCACCGTGGCGGCAATGGCCGGATACTTCTTCCTGGGGCGCAGGAACGGGGAGTACCGCACGGGCTTCCGCTCCGGATGCGCCGGACAAGGCACGCTCGGCGGCATCATACGCCTCGGGGCCCCGATATCCGGGCAGATGGCCATGGAGACCGCGGCTTTCTCGGTCATAGTGATAATGGTAGGATGGCTCGGGACCACCGCCCTCGCGGCGCATCAGGTCATGACCACCATCTCCCAGATATGCTATATGATGTACATCGCCGTGGGCAGTGCGGCGGCCATACTGATAAGCAGCATGAAGGGCCAGGGGCTGGTGAAGGAAATCGGGATGACGGCGAGGACCGCCTATGCGATGACCCTTGGGCTCACCCTCGTATGCTCATGCATAGTTCTTACGGCCATAAGGCCTCTGACGGCCCTCTTCACGGATTCTCCGGAAGTCGCGGGCCTGGCTGTCACCCTGCTGCTGCCGTTCATACTCTACCAGTTCGGAGACGGAATGCAGATATGCTTCTCCAACTGCCTGCGCGGCATACAGAAGGTCAGACCCATACTGCCCATCGCCTTCGTGTCGTACATTCTCGTATCGATACCTGCGAGCTGGCTGCTTGGAATAAAGCTGGATTTTGGACTGCAGGGAATATGGTTCGGCTATCCCGTCTCACTGACGCTCGCGGGGCTGCTCTATCTGGGCATGTTCCGCCGCTACCGCAGAACCGACATGAAGAAGCCGTAGACGGTTACAGCAGGCCGAAAGCCGCAAGATACGCACACGCCATGGGAATCGCGAGCAGGCTGCTGTCGAAGCGGTCGAGCATGCCTCCGTGGCCCGGAATCATGTTGCCGGAATCCTTGACATTATGGTGACGCTTCCACAGCGACTCGAAAAGGTCGCCGCAGACTCCCCCGACGCTCACGATCAGACCGACCGCAAGGCTGTGCCATACGCTGAAACCGAACCAGCCGAGACGGTTGAGCACGAATGCCGCCGCAAGACTCAGCAGCACGCCGCCTCCGAAACCCCACCACGACTTGTGCGGGGATATCCCCGGAGCCAGTCTGGCGGCGCCGGGACGCTGGCCGAGCAGCGAGCCCACGCAATATGCGCCCACGTCGGACACCCAGATGAGGATGAACAGCGAAAGCAGCAGCCAGCCGTCGAACACGGCGCCGTCCATCACTATGAAAGGTGAAAGCGAGACGGGCAACGCGATATAGAGCAGACCGCCGTACACGACCTCCACATCGGGGAAATTGTCCTTGTCGCCTAAAAGCACCGCCGCGACGGGAATCAGCAGCAGAAAGCCCAGAGGTATCAGCAGCAGCGCTTCGCTCATTCCCCAGAAACGGATGCAGGCCGTTGCAATGAAGGCCGCGGCGCCGGCCAGGATGCCGAGGCGGGAGCCCGACCTGAAGCGGCCGCCGAGAGATATGTCGTAATACTCCCTGAGGCAGAAATACAGAATGAAGAGGAACAGGCATCCGAAGATCAGCCTGTCCCATATTATCCCGAACACCATCACCGCAAGGAAGACGATGCCCACCAGCGTGCGCTTGACCAGATTATTCATCGCCGGAATCTTTCTTTCCCGCCGGAGCCGACCCGCCGTCAGCGGTCTGCGCTTCCGTATCCGCCGTCGAGTCGGAGACGAACCGAGGGGCGTCGGAGGCGCCGGCGTCGGTTCCGCCTTCCTCACCGCCGTCGCCCTTGAGCCTCTCCTCGCCGTGCTTGCCGGCCTTGGGGCCGAAGATGGCCTCGATGTCGTCGGACATTATGACCTCCTTCTCTATGAGCATCTCGGCGAGCCTGACCACACCGGACCAGTTGGCCTCGAGCAGCTTCCTGGTGCGCGCGGTCACCTCGTCCACTATGGACTTGGCCTCCTCGTCTATGAGCTGGGCCGTCTTCTCGCTATACGGCTTTGTGAGATCGTAGCCTCCCTGGGCGTTGTAGTATGACAGGTTGCCCACCTTGTCGCTCATGCCGTAGTAGGTCACCATGGCATACGCGATCTTGGTCATGCGCTCGAAGTCGTTGAGGGCCCCGGTGCAGGGCACGCCTTCGTTGACTATCTCCTCGGCGATGCGGCCGCCCACAAGGCAGCACATCTCGTCGAGCAGGTCGGTCTTCGACATCATCACCTTCTCGTCCGGCAGGCTCCAGGTGAGTCCGAGGGCCTGTCCGCGCGGGATTATCGACACCTTGAGCACGGGGTCGCAGCCCGGAAGCAGCCAGCCCGCCACGGCATGGCCGGCCTCGTGGTAGGCCGTAAGCCTCTTCTCGTCGGGCGACATTATGGTCTTCTTCCTCTCTATGCCGCCGACAACCCTGTCGACCGCGTCGGCGAAGTCCTTGTTGCTTATGGAGTCCTCACCCTTGCGGGCCGCTCCCAGGGCCGCCTCGTTGCAGATGTTGGCTATGTCGGCGCCGGAGAATCCGGGAGTGTGCTTGGCTATGGCCTCCACGTCGAAGTCCTTCGAGAGCTTGAGATTCCTGGTGTGCACGAGGAAAATCTCCTTGCGCTCGTTGAGGTCGGGAAGGGTCACATGTATCTGTCTGTCGAACCGTCCGGCACGCATCAGCGCCTTGTCGAGAATGTCGGCGCGGTTGGTCGCAGCCAGCACGATGACGCCGCTGTTGGAGCCGAAGCCGTCCATCTCGGTGAGCAACTGGTTCAAGGTATTCTCCCGCTCGTCGTTGGACGAGAAGCCGACATTCTTGCCCCTCGCGCGCCCGACGGCGTCGATTTCATCTATGAACACTATGCAGGGGGCCTTCTCCTTCGCCTGGGCGAAGAGGTCGCGCACACGGCTCGCTCCCACGCCTACGAACATTTCGACGAAATCGGAGCCGCTGATGCTGAAGAACGGCACGTTGGCCTCCCCGGCCACGGCCTTGGCCAGCAGGGTCTTTCCGGTTCCCGGAGGGCCCACGAGCAGGGCGCCCTTGGGAATCTTCCCGCCCAATGCGGTGTACTTTCCGGGATTCCTGAGGAAATCCACGATCTCCATGACCTCCTCCTTGGCGCCGTACATTCCGGCCACGTCCTTGAAGGTCACGTTGACCTTGTCCTTGTCGGCGAGCTTGCCTGTGGACTTGCCGACATTGAAGGGGTTCATGCCTCCGCCGCCGCTCCCGCCGCTTCCGCCGCCCATCTGGCGCGTCATGCCGCGGAACAGCCACGCGTACACCAGCAGGAGAAGCAGGAAGGGAAGCACCCATTCAAGGATGCCGCTCCACATCCGCGTCTCGTTGTCGATGTATATCCTGACCTGGGCGTCGGACGGAAGCTCGGCGTTCACCTTGGCGAACTCCTCCTCGGGATAGAACTGCGGAGAGGTGAAGAAATAGAACTGCGGCGACTTGGAAGGCACCTTGCCGCTGACGAAGAGATCGGCATATTTGGCCATGCTCTCGGGCTTTATCGATATGTTGCCCTTGTAGTCGTTGCGGACGAAATGTATCTCCTTGACATCGCCGTCGCGCATCATCTGCTGCACCTGGGTCCACTCCACCTTCTGGGGAGGGACGCCGCTGTTGCTGAACAGCATCCAGCCTATGGCGCCCAGCAGCAATATGTATAGTATCCAGGAGAGGTTTATTCTGACTATTCTCACTTTCTGAGGTTTCCTGTCGTTTGGTTTCTGGGCCATCGTTTATAAATTTGCGGCTTCAAATATACGCAAAAATGAAACCACTTCAAGCGGAGACCGGGATTATATGGGTGGAGAGCAGCAAATCCACCAACAGCGAACTCAGGCGGAGGATTGACAGCCTTGACAATCTGTCAGTCATAGCCGCCGCCGAACAGACCGCGGGCCGCGGGCAGGGCGACCACAGCTGGTTCTCGTCCCCGCGCACCAACCTGACCTTCAGCATGCTGCTCCGCTTCGGCCCAGGCTTCCCGGTAACGCTCGGGGCATCCGAAGCCGTGACCGTGACTCACATCGCGGCGCTCGCGGTCAGGGACTACCTGCTGACTAAAGGAATAGACAGCCGGATCAAATGGCCCAACGACATCTGGGTCGGCGACAGGAAGATATGCGGCATGCTCATAGAGAACTCAAGCTGCGCCGGCAGGCTCGTGAGCAGCATAACGGGAATCGGACTGAATGTCAACGAAAGTTCATGGCCTGCGGAGCTGCCCAATCCGGTGTCCATGAAGGAACTCCTCGGAAAGAGCTACGTTCTCACCGACGAGCTCGTGGAGCTTGTCCGCCGCCTGCGCGCAAGATACTCGCAGGCGGCCTCCGGCGAAGGCCGCCTCGCGCTGGACGAGGAATTCGGGAAATATGTGTTCAGGCTTCCCTCAAGGCCCTGATGGCCGCTGCCGGATCGGCGGCGCCGTAGACTGAACTTCCGGCCACCGCGAGACTCACGCCGGCGTCGCGCACCGAACGCACGTTGGAAAGGTTTATGCCTCCGTCTATTTCGATTATGGCGGAATTACCCCTTCTGGCGATCTCGTCGCGCAGGGCGGACACCCGCGCGAGAGACTCGGGGATGAACTTCTGCCCGCCGAAGCCTGCGAACACCGACATGATCAGAAAATAGTCCGCCTTGCCGATATAGGGGAACAGCCTCTCCACGGGCACGTCCGGATTGATCACCAGTCCGGCCTGCATACCCAGGGAGCGTATCCGCGCAAGGAAGTCCGCGCTCCCGTCGCCGGCCGCCTCCAGATGGAACGAACACATCGCCGCACCCTCCGAGGCGATCTTCTCGAACCATCTCTCGGGGTGGACCACCATCAGATGAACATCCATCGGAGCCTCGGCTATCTTCGCCACATGGTCTATCACGGAGAAGCCGAAGGATATGTTGGGCACGAAGGTGCCGTCCATCACGTCAAGGTGAATAACGTCGCCGCACTCGTTGACGAGCCTTATGTCCTTCTCCAGATGGAGAAAGTCCGCGGCGAGAATCGAAGGTGCTATCCTGAAACTCATATCGCTGGTGTATTTCGCTTGCAGCTACTGTCCTCCGGAGGGGACGAGCATGTTCTCTATGTCGTTCACGTACTTCCTGAAGACCTTGTCGGTCGACATCAGGTCCGCGACCGTCGCGCACGAATGGAGCACGGTAGCATGGTCCTTGCCTCCTATCTCCGAGCCTATCGATGCAAGGGAGCAGTTGGATATCAGGCTGCGGCAGAGATACATGGCGATCTGGCGGGCCTGGACGATCTGGCGCCTGCGCGACTTGGACACCAGCTCCTCCCTCGTGATGTTGAAGTATTCGCACACCGACTGCTGGACCTTCTCCATGCTTACGTCCGTCTTCTCCTCGCCCACGAGATTCCCGGTTATGGAGGCGGCGAGCTCCATCATAGGACGGTCGCGCTCCACCGAGGCATGGGCGATCAGCGACACCAGCGTGCCTTCGAGCTCGCGGAAATTCTTCCTGACACGGCCGGCTATGAACTCCAGCACCTCGTCCGGTATGACCACGCCCTCCCTCTCCGCGCGGGAGCGCAGCATCGCGAGCCTCGTGGCATAGTCGGGCTGCGAGAGCTGGACGGAGAGCCCCCACTTGAAGCGCGACAGCAGCCGCTCCTCGAAGTTCTTGAGATCCACGGGAGCGCGGTCGGAAGTGAATATCAGCTGCTTGTGATTCTGGTGGAGGTGGTTGAACACATTGAAGAACGCGTTCTGGCAGCCCTGGCCGAGCAGCGCCTGTATGTCGTCCACTATGAGCACGTCTATGCGCATGTAGTAGGCGAGGAAGTCGGTGAGCTTGTTGAGCACGTGCACGGCGTCCATGTACTGGGTCTTGAACTCGTTGCCGGTCACATAGAGCACCACGAGGTCGGGGAACCTCTCCTTCACGGCGATTCCTATCGCCTGGGCGAGATGGGTCTTGCCGAGTCCCGATCCGCCGAAGATGAACAGGGGGTTGAACGGGGTGTTGCCCGGCGACATCGAGATGTTCTCTCCCGCTGTGATGCCCATCTTGTTGCATTCGCCGACCACGAGGTTGGCGAAACTGTAGACGGGGTTCAGCCGGGGATTTATCTTCACCTTGTGCGGCAGCCCCGGATACACGAAGGGGCTGGGCCTGTCGGACGGCGCGGTCGTCACCGTCACCGCAGGGTTCTCCGGCGTGGGCACCTGCTGCCCGGGTATGCGCATCGCAGGCTGGTTGCTGACAGTCCTGAAGATATAGACCAGCTTCGCCTCAGGCCCGATGACCCTCTGGAGGGTGCGGCGGAGCACGTCGAGGAAAGCCGACTCTATATATTCACGGAACCAGTCGGAAGGGACCTCCACGGTGAGCCTGGAATCCGAGAAGGCCACCGCCTTGATCGGCTCGAACCAGGTCTCATACTGAGCCGGCTCGACAATCTGGCGTATGATCTTCAGGCATTCGGCCCAGATCTCGATATGTCTGTCCCTGCTGTCCATTGCTATTGGCGAAAAAAGCGACCGGGCGAGCACCCGAATCGCAATGCAAAAGTGAGGAAAAAAAAGTTAAAAAAACTTCCGCCCGCTATTGGATATTATTTTTTTTCATTCTAACTAATAGATTGCAATTCGGGAAATCGGATGAATCGTAATCTATTACCATTCAGCGAATTATAATGTTACAATTTTGCTAAATGCTTGAAAGGCAGCGGATATTTATTTATAATGATTCTAAATTAGAACCATATGCCCAGCCCTCTGCGGCGCGGGTCAGCGGGCCCTCACGACGCTGTCGCCGCGAATCTCGACAAGGAAGGCGTCCGGGTACCTCTTCCGGATTCTCTGGAGGTCCGACGCGGCCTCGTCGCGCGAGCCGGACACGGCTATGAAATATTTGTAGAGTTCCCCGCTGCGCATCATCTTCGGAGCATAGCCCATGAAGATCGACGGATCGTCCTGCGGGCGGCTGCTGACCAGTATCTGCACGGCATAGAGAGTGCCGTCGCTTTCCGCAGCGCCGGGCTCCGGCGTCCCGGCCGCCGCTCCCGAACCTAAATGCATGCTTTCGTCATAGAAGGCCTTGTAGTCGCGGAAAGCCTCGAAGAGACGCTCGGCGAGGTCGTCGCGGCAGGACTTCCTGCGGAGCTGGGCGAGATCGGCCGAATTGGAGATGAAGCCGAGCTCCACGAGCACGGCCGGCATGGAAGTCTTCCAGAGAACATAGAAGGGGTCCTGCGACACTCCCCTGTCCACCTTTATCGGACCGCCTTCGAGCTTGGACTGCACCTCCTCGGCGAATCTCAGGCTCTGCTCGCGGTGAGAGTTCTGCATGAGCATCATGAAGATGTACGACTCGGGATCGGAGGGGTCGAAGCCCTGGTACTTGGTGCTGTAGTCCTCCTCGAGCATTATCACGGAGTTCTCCCTCATGCACACGTCCATGTTGCTGGCGAACAGGTCGCGGTTCTTGTTCGACGACTGTCCGAGCACATGGACCGAGTAGCCCGAAGGCGAGGTCCTGTCGTTGGCGTTGATATGCACGGAGATGAAGAGGTCGGCATGGGCGTCGTTGGCGATCTCCGCCCGGTCGTTGAGGGTCACATATTCGTCAGTGGAGCGGGTCATGACCACGTTCACGTCGGGGCAGGCCTCCCTTATCCGTCCGGCCAGCGTCGTGGCTATGTCGAGCGTCAGATTCTTCTCGTAGGTCCTGCTGTCCTTGCTGACGCAGCCTGCATCCTTTCCGCCGTGGCCTGCATCTATGACTACGGTCTTGAGGCCTACGTTCCTGCCGGCCGCCATTGACAGGCAGCAGAACAGGACCGTGAAGATGCAGATTGTGCGTTTCAAAAATTAGTGCTACTTTTGTAGGATTGTGCAAATATACGAAATATATCGCTTTTGAGAAAGCTCGGATATATATTTTCCCTATTGCTCGCGCTTGCGGCCCTGCTGCCTGAAGCCGAGGCCCAGAACAGACGCGCCCAGCGGCGCGGCGAAGGTCCGGTCTATGGCATGAGGGTGGAAAAGAAGGTCACGCCGCCAGACTCCGCCACGCTCGCGCTCAGGGACTCGCTGCATGCGGCGGATTCCGTCCACCGCGCGGACTCGGTTGCCATGCTCGGAAAGAGCTCTCTCGAGCGTCCGGCGTTCTCTGCCGCGAAGGATTCCATAAAGCAGGATTTCAGCAACGGCAGGAAACTCATCTATTATTATGGCGACGTCAGCGTCAAATACCAGGACATGGAGCTGGCCGCGGCCTATATGGAATATGACATGAACACCGGGACCGTCTTCGCCAAGGGCGTCTACGACTCCACGGCGGGAGAGTGGACGGGCAGGCCGGTCATGACCCAGGGGGGCAAGACCTACAACATGGAGGAGGTGCGCTACAACTTCAATTCGCGCAAGGCCAGGATCACCAACATGATCACCACCGAGGACGACGGCATACTCCACGGGCAGAACATAAAGATGATGGACGACCAGTCCATCAACATCACGAAGGGCAAATACACGGTCTGCGACGCCGACCACCCGCACTACTATCTCGCTCTGACCAGCGCGAAGGTCATAAGGAACCCCTCGCAGAAGACCATCTTCGGCCCCGCGTACATGGTAATCGAGGACGTGCAGATCCCCTTCCTCGGACTCCCCTTCGGCTTCATACCCAAAAGGCCCGACAGGGCGACCGGAATGCTCATGCCGACTTTCGGCGAGGAGCAGGCCCGCGGATTCTTCATGCGCGACGCCGGCATGTACTTCGTGTTCGGCGACTATCTCGACCTGTCCGTGACAGGAGACTACTACACCCTCGGTTCGTGGGCGATAGACGTGAACTCGCGCTACCGCGTGAACTACAAGTTCAACGGCTCGCTCTCGCTCAGCTATTCCAACGACCAGACGGGCGAGAAAGGCACGCCCGAATTCTTCCAGACCCGCAACTTCAGCGTCAGGTGGACGCATTCGCAGGACTCCAAGGCCCACCCGGGACAGAACTTCAGCGCCTCGGTGAACTTCTCCAGCCCCTCGAACAACCGCTACAACGCCTCCAACGTCAATGAAGCCCTGCAGAACCAGACGCAGTCATCGATCTCGTTCTCCAAGAACTGGAACGGCAAGTTCAACCTGAGCATCAACGCCATGCACAGCCAGAACTCCCGCGACTCCTCATACGTGTTCACGCTGCCGAACATAACCTTCTCCATGAGCACCATCTACCCCTTCAAGCAGAAGAACAGGGTAGGCAAGGAGAAGTTCTACGAGAAGATATCGTTCGGATACAACACGACGCTGCAGAACAAGATAAACTTCAAGGCCTCCGATTTCGGCAAGCCCGGCCTGCTGGACAAGATGCAGAACGGAATGACCCACAACTTCAGCATCGGCCTTCCGAACTTCCAGCTTTTCAAGTACATCAACATCGCCCCTGGCGTCTCATACTCGCAGAACTGGTTCTTCCGCAAGCAGGAGCAGACCTACAACCCCGAGACCGGCGAGATAGAGGATCTTCCCAGCTCGATGTTCAACACCTTCGGCATCACGCAGAACTATTCGTTCAGCGCCTCCATGAGCACCCGGCTCTACGGAACTTTCAACTTCGGCAAGCACCGCAAGCTCCAGGCCATCAGGCATGTGATATCGCCGTCGATGTCCTTCTCGTTCAGCCCGGAGAAGGGCACCTACGCCAACGGATACCGCACCATCGAATATACGGACAAGGCAGGCAACGACCAGGTCTACCAGTATAACATCTATTCCGGACAGCTCTACCAGCCGCCCGGAAAGGGGCGTTCGGCGACGGCTTCGCTGAGCATAGGCAACAATCTCGAAGCCAAGGTGCGCGACTATGCCGACACTACCGGCACGGGCACCAAGAAGGTCAAGCTCATAGACCAGTTGAGCATCAACACCAACTACAATTTCCTCGCGGACTCGCTCAACATGGGGACCATCTCGATGACCATGTCCACGAGGCTCTTCGACAAGATCACGCTCACGGCCAGCGCGGGCTTCGACCCCTATGCGATAGGCGAAAGCAACCGCAGGGTCAACAGGTTCGCCGTCACTCAGGGCCAGGGGCTCGCCAGGCTCACCAGCTTCTCGGCCTCGGCCTCCTATTCCCTGTCGGGCGAAGGCACGATCAAGGGCAACGACGGAAGCGGCTCCGGAGGGAGCGGGGCGTCGGGCAACACCAATTATTACCAGAGGAACTTCTACCACCCCGTCACGGGCGACTACATACCCGGAGGCTGGCTGTACTACACCAATCCCAACGCGCCCTGGTCCATAAACTTCAACGCGCTGTTCAGCCTTTCGCGCAGCTACACCTACGACACGGAGCAGCAGAAGCTCAATTCCACCGACCGGATAACCGCCACGCTCAACGCGGCCGGCAACATCAGGCTCACGCCGAAAATGGCCATAAACATCTCCTCGGGCTTCGACTTCGTCGCCAAGAAGCTGACCACCACGCAGATCAGCGCGACCTACGACCTGCACTGCTTCAACATAGCCGTCTCATGGGTGCCTCTCGGCAACTGGAAGTCCTACAGTTTCAGGATTTCCGCGAACGCCGCCGCTCTCGCCGACCTGCTCAGGTTCAAGAAAAGCGACAGCTATTGGGACAATTGAAAAAGTTTTGCTATCTTTGCATAGTCATTTCCGGCCGCTCCAGTCATTTTTCATTTCGGCCGTTCACAAATAATTCATATTTATGCCACATCGACTTTTCGAGCTGAACACGATGACGAGAGAACAGCTTGAGACAATTGCAAACGAACACAATGTCAAGGGTGTGAAAAAACTTGACAACGAGAACCTCGCATACGCCATACTCGACGCCGAAGCGAAGGAGGAATCCGTGAAGATCGCCCCCGAGAAGCCCAAGGCACGCAGAGGCCGCCCGCCCAAGCAGAAGCCGGAGGAGCCCGCCCAGGCGGAGGCGGCTCCGGCCGGAGGGGACGGCGGTGAGAATACCGAAACCTCCAAGAGAAAGCCCAGAAAGAAAGCCGGCGAAAAAACGGAAGAGGCCGCACAGGGCGCCGCAGCACCTAAAAGAAGGGGCAGAAAACCCGCCGCGGCGAAACAGGCGGCAGCAGGCGAAAACGCCACCGCGGCGGCTGGCGAAGCCGTGACGGCCGGAGGCGAAGCCCCGAAGACGGAAGACACGCAGCAGCCCGTGCAGAAGAAGGCCGCGGCGAGAGGCAGGAAAAAGGCCGGCTCCTCCGAGCCTGCCGCAGCTCCGGCGGCTGCCGTGTCCGAATCTCCGGAAAGCGCCGAAGGCGCAGCGGCGGAAAGCCAGACGGAGAGGGAGAACAGACCCCGCCACCAGCAGCAGGAGGGCGAAAGGTTCCAGAAGCAGAAATACCAGCAGCACGGCTACTACAACAACCAGAACCAGTTCCGGCAGCAGAATTTCCAGCAGCCGAGAGTCAGGCCCGTATATTTCGAGGACACGGTGGAGGCCACCGGAGTGCTCGAGATAATGCCCGACGGCTACGGCTTCCTCCGTTCGTCCGACTACAATTACCTCAACTCCCCGGACGACATCTATGTCTCCCAGCAGCAGATCAAGTACAACGCCCTCAAGAGCGGCGACACCGTCACAGGAGAAATCCGGCCTCCGCGCGAGGGGGACAAGTACTTCCCTCTCGTGAACATAAAGTCCGTGAACGGGCGCACGACCGAATACATCAGGGACCGCGTGCCCTTCGACTTCCTTACCCCGCTCTTCCCGGACAAGAAGTTCAACCTGCTGGGCAACGGCCACATGAGTGACGTCAGCTGCCGCATCGTGGACATGTTCTCGCCCATAGGAAAGGGCCAGCGAATGCTCATAGTTTCTCCGCCCAAGGCAGGTAAGACGCTGCTGCTCAAGAGCATCGCCAACGCGATAGCCGACAACCACCCCGAAGTCTACGAAATCGTGCTGCTCGTCGACGAGCGCCCCGAGGAAGTCACAGACATGCAGCGCTCCGTCAAGGCGGAGGTCGTCGCCTCCACTTTCGACGAGCCTGCTGAGAAGCATGTCAAGGTCGCCAACATGGTCATCGAGAAGGCCAGGAGGCTCGTGGAGTGCGGACATGACGTGGTCATCCTGCTCGATTCAATCACGAGGCTCGCAAGAGCATACAACACCGTGCAGCCGGCATCAGGCAAGGTGCTGACCGGAGGCGTGGACGCCAACGCCCTTCAGAAGCCCAAGCGCTTCTTCGGAGCGGCCCGCAACATCGAGGGAGGCGGCTCGCTGACGATTCTCGCCACGGCGCTTACCGAGACGGGCTCCAAGATGGACGACGTGATCTTCGAGGAGTTCAAGGGCACGGGCAACAGTGAAATCCAGCTGGACCGCACGCTGGCCAACCGCAGGATCTTCCCGGCTGTCAACATACTGCTTTCGGGCACCCGCCGCGATGACCTGCTCTACACGAAAGACCAGAGCCAGCGCATCTGGATTCTCAGGAAGCTGCTCGCCGAGATGAACCCCACCGAAGCGATGAACTTCATGCTGCAGCGCATGGACGAGTTCAAGACGAACCAGGACCTGCTCGACAACATGTCGAAAATATCGCTGCGCGACTAGTTTTTATCCAGATACGGAATACCTGCGGCCCCGGGCGAGAATCAAGGAAAAACCTCCGGGGCCGCAGGTATTTCGTATCTATTGGATATAAGCTGCAGCAGACCAAGGCGGCCGCCGAAGAAAAGCTTCAGCCGGCGCAGGTCTTCGTTTTCTGCCAGTTGTCCGGGGCAGGCCGGCTGGATATTGTCCGCCAACGACCGAGCGCAGACAGCCGCCTCAACGGAGGCGATAATTTGGGAAAAGCCTCCGCCGAGGCGGCCGTCTGCGCTCTGAACTGGCCGAGACGGTTGTCAATGAGGAGGCTTTTCCCGAGTTATTGCCTCCACGATGACAGCCATCTGCATTCCAAACGGGCCGGGGCTGCCGTCAATGAGGAGGCTTTTCCAAAATTGTTGCCTCCACGATGACAGCCATCTGCGCTCCGAACGAGCCGGGACTGCCGTCAATGAGGAGGCTTTTCCCAAGTTATTGCCTCCTCATTGACGGCAGTCCCGGCTCGGAAAAAGCCGAAAATACTATTTAGTTCCGAAGATGCGGTCCCCCGCATCGCCGAGACCGGGCACTATATAGGCGTCCTTGTTCAGATGATCGTCCACCGCAGCCACATAGATGTCCACGTCAGGATGCTCCTTCTGCACTTTCGCGATGCCCTCCGGCGCAGCCACGAGACACATGAGCCTGATGTTCGTACAGCCGTGCTCCTTGAGCATGGCGAGAGCGTCGCAGGAGCTGCCGCCGGTCGCCAGCATCGGATCGGTGATTATGACCATACGGCCGCTGATGTCCTCGGGGAGCTTGCAGTAATAGACCACCGGGGCATGCGTCTCCTCGTCCCGGTACAGTCCGATATGGCCTATCTTCGCCACGGGAACGAGGCTCATCAGCCCTTCGACCATGCCCAGCCCGGCCCTCAGTATGGGCACCACGGCGAGCTTGCGGCCGGACACCTTCTTCGCCTTCATGCTGCATATCGGCGTCTGTATGTCCACGTCCTCGAGAGGGATGTCCCGCGTGACTTCGTAGCCCATGAGAAGGGATATTTCCTTGAGGAGTTCCCTGAAATCCTTGGAACCCGTGTCCTTGTCGCGCATGATCGTCAGCTTGTGCTGGATCATGGGATGGTCGATAATGTGCACCTGACTCATAATGGTAATAATTTTAGTAAAGGTAATATAAATTTTCCGTATTTTTGCGCAGCAATCTCCATAGTCAATGTTACGGATATACTGCAGGAACACGGGCAGCTACAAGGAATTCACCGAGGGCACCACCTTGCTCGAAATGCTTCCCTCCTTCGACTTCGACAGACCCTGCGACATACTCGCGGCGAAGGTGAACAACGTCACCGAGGGGCTGATGTTCAAAGTCTTCAACAACAAGGACATAGAATTCATGGACTACCGCAGCTACAGCGGACGCAACGTCTACTGCCGCTCGCTCTGCTTCCTGCTCTGCAAGGCCGCCGACGACCTCTTCCCGGGCTGTCGCGTGAGCCTGCGCCGGCCGATATCCAAAGGCTATTTCTGCAGCATCGACAAGCCTGACGGCAGCCCCCTGCGGGAAGATGACATAACCGCCATAGGCGGCAGGATGCAGCAGCTCGTGCAACTCGATCTGCCGTTCCGGCGCCATGAGGTCCAGGTCTCCGAGGCCGCCGGAATGTTCCGCAGCCGCGGAGAGGACGACAAGGTCAAGCTCATGGAGACCTGCGGGGACATATACATCAAATACTATACTCTCGGGGACACTCCGGACTATTACTGCGATCCGCTCGTGCCGAGTTCCGGCTACCTGAAGATATGGAGCCTGACTCCGTATGGCAGCGGCATGATACTGAGGGTTCCCGACAGGCACCACCCTGAACGGCTGGCCCCGTTCCACGAACAGCCCAAGACCTTCGAGGTCTTCGCCGAGGCCATCAGGTGGAACCGCATCATGAACCTCGACACCGTAGGCGACGTGAACCACGCCTGCCTGGAAGGCAAGGCCTCCGACCTCATACTGGTCGCCGAAGCCCTTCAGGAAAAGAAGATCGTGCAGATCGCCGAGGAGATAGACAAGCGCAGCCGGGAGGAGAACCCTGTCAGGATGGTGCTGATCACGGGGCCGTCCAGCAGCGGCAAGAGCACTTTCTGCAAGAGGCTGAGCGTCCAGCTCAAGGCCTGCGGACTGCATCCGGTGTCCTTCTCCACCGACGACTATTTCGTAAACAGGCTGGACACCCCCAAGCTTCCTGACGGGAGCTACGACTTCGACAATTTCGACACCGTGGACCACGAATATCTCCAGGACGACGTGCTGAAGCTCCTCGCCGGAGAGGAGGTGGAGGTGCCGGAATATAATTTCGTGACCGGAATGCGGGAATTCAACGGCAAGAAGCTCAGACTCGGCGAGGGGTCCCTGCTGCTGGTCGAGGGCATACACGCGCTGAACCCCATGCTGACCGACAAGGTTCCGGAATCCTGCAAGTTCAGGATTTTCATAAACACCATCACCAGCATCTCGCTGGATGACCACAACTGCATACCGACGAGCGACAACAGGCTGCTGAGGCGCATTGTCAGGGACTTCAAGCTCGGATCCTATACCGCGAGGCAGACGATAGCCAACTGGCCGAACGTGCGCCGCGCCGAAGTCAGATGGATATATCCTTTCCAGGAGGACGCCGACGTGCTGTTCAATTCAGCCTACCTGGTGGAATTCGCGGTGCTGCGCAATCATGCCGAGCGCATACTCGCGACCGTGCCCAAGAACTGTCCGGAGTATAGCGAAGCCCATCGCCTGATGCACTTCCTGCACTATTTCATCCCCGTATCGGACAAGGAGATTCCGCCCACTTCCCTGCTCCGCGGCTTCATCGGAGGCAGCAGCTTCGAATAGACGGACCTGCCGGACCTGCAATCGGAACTCGAAAGATCTAACTTTGGATTCGTATGGATTTCAAGATACAACTGCCCGCGGAATTTTCCCCGGAAGAAAGGGCTGAACGGGCCCGCAACAATTTTCTGAACGGCTACAACTGCTGCCAGGCGGTGCTTCTGGCGTTCGCCGACCTGCTTGACGGACATGCGTCTCCTGAACTGCTCGCGGTGATCGGCTCCGGCTTCGGCGGCGGCATGGCCCGTCTGCGCGAAGTCTGCGGCAGCTTCAGCGGCGCCGTGGCCATGGCCGGGTTCATGTCCCCTGCGGACGACCCGTCCATAAAGACCGCCAGGACCGCCAATTACGCCCTCGTCCAGAAGATGGCCGCCGAATTCAAGGAGCTCAACGGAGGAAGCATAGTCTGCGGCGAACTGCTGGGTATCAGAAAGCGTGCTGAAACTGAGAGCCCCGAACCTTCCGACCGCACCCCCGAATATTACAACAAGCGCCCCTGCCCGCAGATAATCTACAATTCAGCGCTGGTCGTCGCCAGGAACCTGCTGGAACTCGCCGGGACGCGGAGCGGAGACTCCGAGGCCTGATCTCAGATCCGGTGTACGCCATCAGTTCTTCCGCCTCAGGCAGATGACGCTTATCTCGCCCGGCACTCCGATTCGTACCGGGAACATCGTCTCTCCGAGACCGTCGTTCACATAGAGATACTGCAGTCCGGACGCAGTCTCCTCGCGGTACAGACCGCTGTTTTCCCTGAACATGAGCCTGCTCGGCTCCCATCCGAGCAACTTCAGCTGCGCGTTGTGCGTATGACCCGACAAAGTGAGGCCTATGTCCGTGGCTCCGAGCACGCCGGAGCGCCATAATGTCGGATCGTGCGACAGAAGTATCTTGAAATCGGCGTCGGCTCCGCCCATGGCCTTTGCGAGATTGCCACGCGAGGCGAACTGGCGCATCGAGGAGATATTCTGCACCCCTATCAGGGATATTTCGTCCCCGCCACGCTCAAGCGTCACATTCCGGTCGTCCAGAAGCGTCCATCCGAGCCGTGCCTCCCATTCACGGACTTCCCGGACGGCCTCAAGCTGTTCCGCAGCCGAACTCCAGCGGTTGTAGGGGCAGTAATCGTGGTTGCCCATGACGGAATATACCGGAGCCTCGATATGTCCAAGTATTTCAGCAAGCGGGGCAATCTCATCGGGATGCGAGGTCACAAGGTCACCGGTGAACACCACTATGTCCGGATTCCGCGCGTTTATTTTCTCGACCACCCTGCCGAGAGAGTTCGGCCTGCCGCGGAACGAGCGCAGATGCAAATCGGAGATCTGCACTATCCGGTAGCCGTCGAACGTCTCCGGAAGCGCCGGCGAGACTATCTCGGCCTCCTTGACAACAAATCTCTCTCGCCCGACTATCCAGCCGTAAAGCACGCAGAGAGGAGGCAGCAGAAGGAGCCAGACAGCTCTGCGGAAAAACAGAGCGAAAGAAGCACCGAAGATACAGGCGATCCCCGCTGTCAGCAGCAGAAAGACCAATATGACAATACAAGAAAGCAGAAGTGCGACAAGAACGAATATAATCTCCATAGACTTGATTTTCTGAGAAACCGATTATAGTGCGGGAGGCATATCCTCCCGTCAGTCCGTCATTTTCGGTACTAATGATTCCCTGTAGGCCTTCGGCGACATGCCCAGATGCTTGGTCACGTATCGGCTGAAATAAGAGAGCGTCGTGAAGTTCATTTCCTCCGCTATCTGCACGATGGAAAGGTCGGGATTGTTGAGATATTCCTTTATCATCGGGACGGTGTAGCGGTCGATGTAATAAGTGACGCTCTTGCCCGTCTGCCGCTTTACGGTATTGGAGAGGTACTTGACGGTCACGTTCAGCTGTTCGGCATAATAAGCGACTTCCCGGTATTTCTTGCTGCGTCCGCTTTCCAGCAACGCCATCAGTTCCTTCACGACATACATGCTCCTGTCAGTGGCGTATATCGGAGTACGGTTCCTGGCATGGAAATAAAACAGGTCGTAAATCAAAGGGAGAGCCAGCCCGCCTATCAGCTCGCGGTAAAACAGATGGCCGGTATCGGCAATGCGGTCGCGGATATGGCGTATGTCACGCACCAATGTCTCCGCATCCTCTTCCGACAAGGGGATGATAGGGTTGTCGTACAGGCTGATGCCCCCTCCTATACCGTAATTGTTCGCCGGAAGCTGGTTGGAGAGGAAATCGTGCGGGGCGGCCAGGATTTCCGCTTCCAGATCTTCGCTCTGGCCGACCACATGCACTTGCTGGGGCGCATTGATGACCACAGCGTCATGCTTCTTCACGTGAAAAGGACGGCCGTCGTAAGTAAAGAATCCTTCACCTTGCAGGCACACCATGTGGACGCACCAGCCTTTCAGCTTCGCCGAACCTATCAGTTGGAACTGTGTGGAATATACTATTTTCAGTTCTTTGTCCTTTGTCATGCCGCAAAATTAGGGCATTGTCCGCAGAGCTCAAAACGATTTGTGCTTTTGGTGAAACATTAGGCGCCTTTTGTGAAACATAGAGAGTGTAAAAGCGGCGTAACTTTGCACCATGGCAAGAAACGGAAGGACATTGATTGTGTATTTCTCCTACACGGCAGACAATACCAGACGCATTGCCGAGCGCGTACACGTCTCGGTTGGAGGCGACATCGCAAGGTTGGAACCTGTGACCCCGTATGAGGGCAGTTACGACGAGGTGGTACGCCAAGGCCAGGAGGAAGTGGAGCGCGCCTACGAACCTGCGCTGAAACCCCTCGGGCTGAATGTGAAGGACTATGACCGCATCATAGTGGGCAGCCCCACGTGGTGGTACAAAATGGCACCGGTGGTATTGACTTTCCTGTCGGAGAACGATTTTACGGGAAAGACCGTCGTTCCGTTCATGACCAACGCCGGATGGCCCGGCACGGTGCTGAAGGACATGACCGCCGTTGCCGAAAAGAACGGCGCCAAGGTAGAGCACGGACATGAGTTCCGCTTCAGTTCCGACTCCAGGCGTTTCGACCGCATGGTTACGTCGGAAAAGGAACTGGAACAGTGGATCAGTACATTGAAACAATAATATCAATAACGAATCATTATGCAGACAGTAAAATTATCGAACGGCGTGGAAATGCCGGTTTTAGGTTATGGTGTATATCAGGTGACTCCCGAAGAGTGTGAACGCTGCGTGTCGGATGCCCTGAGCGTGGGCTACCGGATGATAGACACGGCGCAGGCATACTACAACGAAGAGGGAGTGGGCCATGCGGTGAAGAAAAGCGGCATCCCGCGCGAGGAACTGTTTCTTGTGACAAAGGTGTGGATATCCAACGCCGGGTATGAGAAGGCAAAGGCTTCTATCGACGAATCCCTCCGCAAACTGCAGACCGACTACATCGACCTGCTGCTCATCCACCAGCCCTTCAACGACTACTACGGAACCTACCGTGCCATGGAGGAAGCATACAAGGCAGGCAAGCTCCGCGCTATCGGAGTGTCGAACTTCTATCCCGACCGTTTTATTGACCTCGCCGAGTTCTGCGACATCAAGCCGATGGTGAACCAGGTGGAAACCCATGTGTTCAACCAGCAGCGCCAGCCGCAGGAAATCATGCAGGAGTACGGCACGCAGATCATGTCGTGGGGACCTTTCGCCGAAGGGCGCAACGACTTCTTCACCAATCCCGTACTGAAATCCATCGGCGAGAAATACGGCAAGTCCGTGGCACAGACCGCCCTGCGCTTCCTCATCCAGCGCGGCGTGGTAGTCATCCCGAAGTCCACGCACAAGGAGCGCATGGAGCAGAACCTCGATGTGTTCGACTTCTCACTTTCTACGGAAGATATGGAGGCCATCGGCAAGCTGGACAAGGGAGAAAGCCTGTTCTTCTCGCACTATTCCCCCGACACGGTGAGGTTCCTGACGAGTTTGGGGAAGTAAGCCATTGTGAACGAAGCCAGGACCTTGCTTCATCACGACAAATGAGGAACGCATATACGACCAGATTGCAGACAGAGGCCGCAAGGTTGCTCCTGGCACGAAATGGCCATTCCCGTTGCGGCGGGTCTGCAATTCATAGATGTCCCCAGGTTGGTGTTCTTGAGACGGCTCGGGAACAATGAGTCCCGAATAATCGGCCATGCAGCGACCTTTATGGCCTATTTCTCAAAACTCACCGCTTCCAAGCCTTTCCGCCTGCCGCTGCCGGAATCCTCAAGCAGCCGGCCGGGTCCATTGCCGCCAACGATATTCGCGATTATCACCAGCCCGGAGCGAAACCGGAGCGATATGCCTATTCGCGCAGGCGGGAATCTACTATGATCGTAACCGGACCGTCATTGACAAGCGCCACCTGCATGTCGGCGCCGAAGACCCCCTTTCTGACTTCCGCACCGGCCTCTTCCGAAAGCATGCGGCAAAAGGCTTCATAGAGCGGCACCGCGATTTCATGCCCGGCGGCCCGGATGTACGACGGACGGTTTCCTTTGCGTGTGGAGGCGGTGAGAGTGAACTGGGAGACCGCGAGAATCTCGCCGCCGGCATCGACTACGCTGCGGTTCATGACGCCTGCTTCATCATCGAATATTCGCAGCCGCGCGGCCTTGGAAGCAAGCCACGCCGCATCTTCGGCGGTGTCGCCGTTCTCCACGCCGACAAGGATCATCAGACCCTTTCCTATCTCTGAAATCGTTGCGCCTTCCACGCTCACCGAGGCGCGGAGGGTTCTCTGTATCACCAGTCTCATCGCTTCAGAATTTCTATGTATCTATACGGCGGCATGTCCGTCCGCCTCTTTAACATTCAGGTTGTAATGCGTTCGCACCCGACCGTCAGCCGGCCGGTTTGCATGGCTGTCAATGCGCCCCGTGAGCTTAAATGAAAGCCCCGCCATTCTTAATGGTGCCGGCGACAACAGGGAAAACCGCCTACAGGTGCGCAGACGGAGCATATGCAGTTCCTGTCCGGTGCCAGGAGACTGACATAAACGATATGGGAAGGGAACCCGCTCCCCTACTTCAACACCTTCCCGTCCATGAACGCGTTGCCGATTCTCGCGCCGATGGCGAGATAGGCGTTGTTCACGGGATCGAAGACCACGAAACCGGCCTTGGAGGGATCTATCTTCCCGCTGTCGTCAAGCACGGAGTCCGAGGCCGAGACATTGACGATGCGCGCTGTCATATAGCAGCTCTCAGGGTCGTAGGAAAGCAGTTCGCACTCCAGAGCGACCGGAAGCTCCTCTATGAGAGGAGCGTTCACGAATTCCGACTTCACGGCATGGAAACCGGCCCTGTCGAACTTGTCGGGCACGCTGTTGCCCGAGACGATGCCGACATAGTCGCATGCGGTCAGATACTCCGCCGTGGCGAAGCTCACGGTGAAGGCCCTGGACGCAAGTATGTTCTTCGTTGTCCTGTGCTCCTTGCCCAGGCAGATGCCTATGGTGTTGTCGGTATTTATTCCGCCCCATGCCGCATTCATCGCGTTGGGCTTTCCCTCGCCGTCATATGCTGCTACTATGAGCACCGGCTCGGGATACATCCAGCTTTTGCTTCCGAAATTCTTTCTCATGGTCATATAATTTTTAAATTATCTCCAACCCCCTCCCAAGGCCTTGTAGAGCGACACCAGGGCGAGATATTCGTCCCTGACGGCCGACAGATGGGAGACCTGGGCGTCGAAATAGCGTCTCTGGGCGTCGAGCACGTCCAGATAGCTGATGGCTCCGTTGATATACTGAAGGTTCGCAAGCCTGTAGTATTTCGCTGACGCATTCAGAAGATCCGTCTGATAATTGGTGTTCTCGATGGCCGAATTATAGGTCACACGGGCGTCATAGACATCCTTGAAGGCTGACATCACCGTCTTCTCGTATTCCGCGCGGCTGCGCTCGTAGGCTTCCACCGCCGCCTTGAAATTCGCCCTGTTCCTTCCGAAATTGAAGATCGGAGAAGCCAGGCTTCCGAGAGCATAGTAGAAAGGCGACTGGAAAAGGCCGGTGAACGCGTCGTTCTCAAGTCCGCCTATAAGATTGATCGTGAAGGTCGGAAACCTCTCGGCGCCCGCCACTCCCACGGCGGCTTCCGCGGCCCTGAGATTCATTTCCGCCTCACGCACGTCCGGGCGTCTGGTGAGCAGCTGTGACGGCACGCCCGCGGCTATCTCGTCCCTGTAGCCGAGCTGCAGGAGCGAAGAGCCGCGCCTCTCCATCTTCCTGGGATACGAGCCAGTAAGGAAGGCGAGCTCGCTTTCCTTGACCGCTATCTGGCGCTCAAGGTCAGGAACCAGCGACGACGCGGTCGCAAGCTCCACTATGGCCTGCTGATAGGGTATCTCGTTGGTAAGTCCGCTCTGGAACCTCAGCTCGGCCTTGGCCACTCCTTCCTCCCTCGTCTTCACCGTGGCCCTGACGACAGCAAGCTCCTCATCCAGCGACACGAGTTCGAAATAGCAGCGCGCGACTTCGGAGATCAGCGTCATCCGGACGCTCCTCTGGGCCTCGACGCTCGCAAGATACTCCGACATGGCCTCCCGGGACCCCCAGCGCAGGCGGCCCCAAAGGTCCACCTCCCAGTTCATTTCGGCCTTCAGCCCGATCGCAGGGTCGTCCGAAGCCCCGGCTCCGCCATAATTGTTGAGTTCGTTGTCGGCGCTGGCGGTCGCGGATATCGAGGGAAAGATTCTGGAGTTCTCGACCCGGTAGCGATATTGCAGCTCCTGGACGCGCCGCGCCGCAATCTCCATGTCCTTGTTGTATTCCAGGGCGTGACTGACCAGATTGCACAGAATGGTGTCTCCGTATATCTCGGTCCATTCCAGATCCGCGATGGTCAGGGAATCCAGCGTCTGTCCGGAACCATAGCTGGCGGGAAGCCCGAGTTCAGGCTGCGTCACATACTTCGACGGCGAGCAGGAGCTCGTCCCGAAGGCAAGGCCCGCAACGAGCAGGACGGCCATCACGCCGCCGGCCGCAGGGCCCTTGGGGCCGCGGAGCTTGCGGTTCTTCAGTTTATTGTGCATCATTTCCTTGAGTCTGTAGACCCACACGAAGAAGAAAGGCACGAACAATATGCCTATTGTCACCGCCACGATCATGCCCATGAACACGCCGGTGCCTATGTTCTGCCGGCTCGCGGCTCCCGGACCGGAGGCCATCACGAGAGGCAGCATGCCGAGAATGAAGGCGAGCGAGGTCATCATGATGGGCCTGAACCTGAGCTTCGCGGCATCGGCGGCCGCCTGGACGGGGTCCTCGCCGTTCTCGACGTTCTCCTTGGCGAACTCCACTATCAGAATCGCATTCTTGGCCACCAGACCGACCAGCATGACCAGTCCGATCTGGAAATATATGTTGCTGTCGTAGCCGAAGACAAGCACTCCGAAATACGCGCCCGCAATCGCTATGGGCAGTGACATCAGCACCGCGACGGGCACGCTCCAGCTCTCGTAGAGAGCCGCAAGGAACAGGAACACGAACAGCACGCAGAGAGCGAGCACGGTGCCTGTCTTCCCTCCCTCGGTCTTCTCCTGATACGACAGTCCGCTCCATTCAACGTCCACATTGGACGGAAGATGCTCGTCGACTATCCGCTCCAGGGCGTCCATGGCCTGTCCGGAGCTGTAGCCCTGGGCGACCTCGGCATTGATGTTCGCCGAATAGAACATGTTGAACCTCTTCACCGTGCCCGGACCCGTAGTATATGAGGTCGTTCCCAGGGCCGTCACGGGGACCATCGTGCCGGAAGAGCTCTTGACGAAGAACAGGTTCAGGTTGTCCTTGTGCGCGCGGTAGGGTCCTTCAGCCTGCAGGTACACCCTGTAGATACGGTTGTACATGTTGAAGTCGTTCACATAGACCGAACCGGTGAAGGCCTTGAGCGTCGAGAATATGTCGGCTATGGGCACTCCGAGCAACTGGGCCTTGTCGCGGTCGACATCGAAATACAGCTGCGGGATGTCCTTCTGCATCGCACTTGAGACGCTGGCAAGCTCCTTCGTCCTCGAAGCATAGTACACGAGAGTGTCGGCCGCGGCCTGAAGCTGCTCGTAAGTGCAGTCGCCGCGGGCTTCGAGAGCCATCTCTATGCCGCCGGAAGAGCCCAGGCCGGGAATCACGGCGGGCGTGCTCGTGTAGACCTTGCTCTCCGGATAGAGCGAGAGCGTGTCGGAAATCATCTGCATCATCTTCGAGATGTTCCTCACCTTTCTCTCGTCCCAGGGCTTCAGCATCACGGTGAACTGGGCGTTGGCCTGGCTCGTTCCGATTCGCGGCGAAGATCCGACCACGCTGAGCACGTTCTCGATGTCCGGCTGGCGCATGAAGAATTCCATAGCGCGGTCAGCTACCGCCCTGGTCCTCTCCAGCGTCGACCCTACGGGCAGCTCAAGCTCGACGGTGAAATACCCCTGATCCTCCTTCGGAAGGAAGCTCTGCGGGATGAGCCTGGCCATCACGAAGATGCCCACGCACACGATACCGAAAGCCGCGAACATGCGTCTGGAATGCTTCATGCTGGTGCGCACCATGCGGGCATAGAAGCTGTTGCCCGTCTCGTACCATGCGCTTATCTTCCTGAAAATGAAATTCTTCTTCTTGCCGTCATCCGGCCGCAGGAAGGTCGCGCACATCACAGGGCTCAGGGTGAGAGCCACCACCGTCGAGATTATCACGGACACGGCGATGGTCACGCTGAACTGACGGAAGAGTTCGCCTGTGATTCCGGAAAGGAAGCTCACGGGGACGAACACGGCGCAGAGCACCAGCGACATCGCCACGAGGGCGCCGCCTATGCCGCTCATGGCCTTCTTGGTGGCCTCCTTCGGCGGCAGATGCTCCTGCTCCATTATACGGTCGACATTCTCGACCACCACTATGGCGTCGTCGACCACTATTCCGATCGCAAGCACGAGTCCGAGCAGGGTCATGGTGTTCAGCGAGAAGCCGAACAGCAGCATGACGCCGAAGGTGCCCACGAGCGATATCGGCACGGCTATCGCCGGAACCAATGTGGCCCTCCAGCTCTGCAGGGAGAGGAACACCACGAGAATCACGAGGATCAGCGCCTCGAAAAGCGTCTTGTATACCTCGTGGATGGACTCGGAGATATAGTCGGTCATGTCGAACGGAATGTCGTAGGTGATGCCGTCAGGGAAGCTCTCGCTTATCTCCGCCATGGCCGTCTTGACGTTTTCCGCCACCTCCATGGCATTGGCGCCGGGAAGCATCAGCACATTGATGACTGCGGCGTTCTCGCCGTCTATCCCGCTCTCGGTATTGTATGACTGGGCTTCCAGCGACACCCTCGCGACATCCCTCATCCTCAGGATGGTGCCGTCGTCGCTGGCGCGGACTATTATGTTCTCGAACTCGCTCTCGTTCGAAAGCCTGCCGGTCGCCGTGATGGGGGTCGTGACATCCACGTTCTCGATGGGCTGCTGGCCGAGGACGCCGGCGGCGGACTCGCGGTTCTGGTCGCGGATCGCGCTCTGCAGGTCACCGACGGTCAGCCCCATGCTCGCCAGCTTGTCCGGCTGCACCCATATCTGCATCGCATAATAGCGGCCGCCGACGCTGGACACCCGTCCCACCCCTGGCACGCGCCGGATCATGTCGACCACGTTCAGAGTCGCATAGTTGCTCAGGTAGACTTCGTCGAACTTGGGGTCAGACGACTGCAGGGTGATGGTAAGCAGTCTGTTGGGAGCCTGTTTCTCGATGGATATTCCGTTCTGCACCACCTCCGCCGGCAGCCTCGACTCGGCCTCCTTGACCCTGTTCTGGATCTCCACGGCGGCAAGGTCGGGGTCGGTGGAGCTGTCGAAGGTCACCGTGACCGTACACGAACCCGTATTGGTGTTGGAGGACTCCATATAGAGCATACCCGGAGTTCCGTTGAGCTCCTGCTCGATCGGAGTCGCCACGGCCTGCGAGACGGCGAGAGCGCTGGCTCCGGGATACGAAGCAGAAATCCTCACCTGCGGAGGAACGACATCCGGATACTGGTCGATCGGCAGCATCGTCAGGCCTATGAGGCCCACGATAACTATCAGCACCGATATGACTGTCGAGAATACCGGTCTGTCTATGAAGAAATCCGATTTCATACCTTGCGAGCCTTCATTCCGTGAATCAGCTTATGATAGCCCTCGACGACTATCTCCTCTCCTGCGAGCAGCCCCCTCTCGACTATCGTGTTGTTGCCGTTCTCCGGCCCGATTTCGATGAAACGCTTCTCCACGGTGCCGTTGGGACGCAGCACGAATATGTAGGAGCCTGTCTTCTCGGTCGAGATGGCCTTGGTGGGCACCACGACGGTGTTCTCCCTGACATCGAGCAGCACCGTCACGCTGGTGAACTGTCCGGGCAGCAGCTCGTGGTCGGGATTCGGCATCCTGGCCCTCACGGAGAAGGTTCCGGACTTGGAATCGACCTGAGGGTCGGCGAAATCCACCAGTCCACTGTAGGGATAGACCGACTTGTCCGCCAGCGTGATCCTCACATAGGGGGCCCAGGTCCGGGAAGTGTCGGTCTGACCGAAATTGACGTTCCTGGCCTTGCTCTTCTGGTAGTCGAGGTCGGTCATCTTGAACTCCACGAACACCGTGTCGCTCTTGACGATAGTGGCGAGCAGCGACTGGCCTCCGGGACCGACGAGCGTGCCTATGTCGACATAGCGCTCGCTGATGTATCCGCTTATGGGCGAACGCACCACGGTATATCCGAGGGCGAGCTGGCTCTGCGCGAGATCCGCCTCGCTCATCTGCACCTCGGCCTTCGCGGTCTCATAGTTGGCCACGGCGTTGTCGAGATCGAGCTGGCTGGCGGCCTGCTGCTCGTACAGCGGCTCTATCCTCCTGAGGGCGCGCTCGGCCTGCTGGGCGAGCGCCTTGTTCTTCTCAAGCTGGGCCTTGTCCTTGTCGACCGTCGCCTGGTACTGCCTCGGGTCTATGATGAACAGCCTCTGGTTCTTCTCGACATAGGAGCCCTCCTCGAAGAGCATGCTTTCGAGATAGCCTTCCACGCGGGCGCGCACCTCGACGAACTGCTGCGCCCTGATGGTGCCGGGATACTCGCCGTACACCTCGACATCCTGGGTCTGCACGGTCTGGGTCTGCACCACGGGTATGTTCTCCGGCTCCGGCTTCCTGCCGGCCAGAACTATTATCGTCACCACCGCCGCCGCGACGGCCAGCAGCACGACAGGCAGAATCCACGCCTTACGGCCGATCCTCCGCGTGCCATCCTCTACGGATTTCCGAAATTGTCCGAATTTTCCTTTCATAATCGTCAGGAGTTATGTCCGTCACCGAAAAGGCTGCCGGGCCGGAAACCGAAATCCCTGAATGCCTTGTCGGTATCATAGTAATTCTTTATCATCAGTATCTTCATGTTGACCGAGCCGAACTCGACCTTCATGCCGCAGCGCGCGAGCAGGTCTCCGAGCGCGCCGGCAGCCTTCAGCAGAAAGTCCGGAAGCCTCAGGAAGCACCTGCGGCGGCCTTGATGGGCCGCTATCGCGCGGAAGAGCTCCTCGTATGTGTAGTTCTCCCCGCAGATCAGATATTTCTCTCCGTTCCGCCCTCCTTCCATGGCCATGACCATCCCGCGGGCGGCCTCGGCGACATCTATCACGTTCTTCCCGCCGGAGGGGCAGACGAGCACCGGCGACTTCTTCACCATGGAGAACACCCGGTTGGAGCCCTTCCCGCTGCCGTACTTCCCTATCATGAAAGTGGGGTTGACCACCACGATGTCCATCCTGTCCGCAAGCGGCAGCAGGGCGTCCTCGGCCTCCTTCTTGCTCCGCGCATAGAAGGACTCGGAGAAGGGATATCTCATCGGCTGGCTCTCGTCGCTGCCGAAGCCTATGGTGTTCGCGGTGCTGACATATACGAAACGCTCCACTCCGCTCCCGGCGGCGATTTCCGCCAGCCGCCTGGATGCTTCCGCGTTCACTTTCCTGTACTGTTCGTAGTCGGGGCATGACTGGGAGGTCATGGCGGCCACGTGGATCACGCGCCCGCATCCGGACACCAGGGGCCCCATCGCCGAAGCGTCCTTGAAATCCGCCTCGACTATCTTGAGCCTGCCGGAGCGTTCTCCCGGGTAACTCTTCCCGCGGCGCAATGTCCCCACCACCGCGTAACCTTCATGCAGCAGTCTCTCTATTATGTTGGCGGCCAGCATCCCGTTGGCGCCCGTCACCAGCACTGTATTCTTCCTGTCTTCCATGTCAAGCTCCTATTTCGTTCCTGAGCACGGACCGGCTCATCAGTTTCGACTTCAGCGGCTCCGGCACAAGCTTCAGCAGTCCGTACGACAATCTGTTCATGCCGCCGGGCACGATTATCCTTTTCCCGCCGAGCATGCCTTCGATGCAGGCCCTGGCCGCCTCGGCCGGCGAAACGGAGAGCATGCGTCCGAGCAGTCCCTGACGCGCAATCCGCTCCCGTATCTCCTGCTTCGTGGGCATGGGGCCGAGCAGGGCCAGACTTACGGAAATCCCGAAGCGCCCCAGTTCCTCGCGCATCCCGAGCGAAAAATGCTTGACATAAGCCTTCGACGCCGGATACACGGTCTTGTAGCCCGTCGGAATCAGAGCGGCCAGCGACGATATGTTCAGTATGCGTGACGGGACGTTCCTGCGCAGGTTCGGCAGCAGTCCGCGGGTAAGCAGCGTGGTCGCCAGCACATTGAGCTTCATGATCGTGTCGATGTATGCGAGCGGCACCTCGTCGAACTTGCGGCTCCCGCCGGTGCCGGCGTTGTTGACCAGAACCGAAAGCTCGTATTTCGAATTCACCTCGGAGACGAAGTCCGTCAGCTGCCCCCTGTCGGTGAGATCCAGCTCGAAGCATTCGCTTCTGGTTCCGCAGTCCCTGCATCTCCCGCAGACATCGGCCAGATTCTCTCCGGGAAGCGCCGCAAGGACCGTATTCATCCCTCTGGAAGCCAGCTGCAACGCAAGCTCCCTTCCCAATCCCTGGCTGGCGCCCGTTATCAATGCATATCCGTCCATGTACTTCTTTTTTATAAAGCAGCCCGGCGTTCCTGAGAACGATCGGGCTGCCGGCAATACATATAACTAACCTCTTACGGCGGAACCACCGCCGTCTCTTGCTCAGTCAGCCGGCTCTGCGGCGAAATCGATGTAACCCGGCGCCGGCAGATGCATCCCGGCCATCACCAGCCCGTTCGTCCGCACGCAGTCAAGGACTTTCGCGCGGGTCGCGGCCGCCACGGCACCGTCCATGTCGAAGTTCGCGTTGATCTCAGGATGCTCCAGCTGCAGGGCCGCGCCGTGCATGAGATCTCCGACTATCATCAGTCCCGCCTGCCCGAGATAATAGACCGTATGTCCCGGAGTATGTCCGGGAGCATGGTAAGGAACGACTCCTCCGGGAAGGACGACATCGCTGCCGGCAAGCAGCTCCTGCCGCGGGTCGACCATGTGCAGCCTGTCCCTGTATGCGTCCATGGTCCTGACGACCTGGGACTTCCTGTCGGCGGGCATCGCCATCCACGCGTCATATTCGGCCTTGGGCACATAAACCTGCGCATTCGTGAATACGGCGCTGTCCCCCTCCATCATGCCGCCGATATGGTCGCCGTGGAAATGGGTGATGTAGATATAGTCGATGTCGGCCGGCGCGAGACCGAGCGAGTCCAGCCTGTCGGTCAGGTGTCCCTCCGGACCGCCGTTGCCCGTATCGAAAAGTATGTCGCCGTCCGCCGTGCGGGCGAGAAAAGCACCCGTCGACGAAGGAATACCGTCCTGCACGCCAAGGCTGTCAATCAGAGCCTCCGGCGCATCGGGAAACAGGCTTGCAGGCATGAGCCTCCCGCCTTCATTGTCCTTGAGCCAGTAGACTTCCAGGCCCTCGGCGGCCTTCACGAGCACCGGTGCTTCGCCGTCGGCGGCAGGAGCGGCGTTTCCGCCTTTCCCGTCTCCGCACGCGGCAAGCGCGAGCGCAAGCGCCGTCATTGTCATGAGTCTCTTCATATCCTTGATGTTCATATTGTCCTGTCAAGCGCCTGACGTATGTCGGCGAGAATGTCGTCTATGTCCTCGATTCCGACCGAAAGTCTGATGAGGTCCGGAGCTATGCCGGCCTCGCGCAGCTGCTCGTCGCTGAGCTGGCGGTGGGTGTGGCTGGCCGGGTGCAGCACGCATGAGCGTATGTCGGCCACATGCGTCGCGATAGCTATGAACTTCAGCGAATCCATGAACTTTATCGCCGTCTCCCTGTCGCCCTTAAGGCCGAAGGCCAGGACTCCGCAGGAACCGTCCGGAAGGTATTTGCGCCCGAGTTCATGGCACGGGTCGTCCTCGAGGCCGCAATAGCGGACCCACGCGACACGCGGATCGTCATGCAGGAACCGGGCCACCTTCATGGCGTTCGCGCAATGGCGTTCGACGCGCAGGTGCAAGGTCTCGAGTCCGAGGTTCAGCAGGAAGGAGTTCATCGGGGAAGGCACGGAGCCGAGATCCCTCATAAGCTGCGACACCATCTTGGTGACATAGGCCTTCTTTCCGAAAGCGTCGGCATATACCAGTCCGTGGTATGAGGCGTCGGGAGTGGTCAGGCCGGGGAATCTGGCGGCATTGGCCTTCCAGTCGAAGTTCCCGCTGTCCACTACCGCCCCTCCGACCTGGGTCGCATGTCCGTCCATGTATTTCGTGGTCGAGTGAGTGACTATGTCGGCTCCCCATTCGAACGGCCGGCAGTTGACCGGAGTCGCGAAAGTATTGTCTACGATCAGGGGGATGCCGTTGCGGTGGGCGATGCGGGCGAATCTCTCGATGTCGAACACTACGCAGCCCGGGTTGCTGATGGTCTCTCCGAAAATCGCCTTGGTGTTCGGCCGCACCGCGGCCTGTATCTCCTCGTCCGACGCGTTCTCGTCCACGAACGTGCACTCTATGCCGAGCTTGCGCAGAGTCACGGAGAAGAGATTGTAGGTGCCTCCGTAAATCTCGGCGGAAGCGATGAAGTGGTCGCCGGCGCCGCAGATGTTGAGTATCGCGAACATGTTCGCCGCCTGTCCGGAGGAGGTCAGCACGGCTCCGACTCCGCCTTCAAGTTCGGCTATCTTGGCCGCGACGCAGTCGCTGGTCGGATTCTGGAGACGCGTATAGAAATATCCCTCCTTCTTGAGGTCGAAGAGCATGGCCATCTCCTCGCTCGTGTCGTATTTGAACGTGGTGCTCTGGATTATGGGCACCACCCTGGGTCCGCCGTTCTGAGGCTTCCATCCCCCCTGGACGCATATCGTAGCTGTCTTATGTCCGCCTGTCTCTTTCATCGCAGAAAATTCCAATTCTGCGAATTTAATGATAATCCTGCATTCTGCAATCGTCCGGAGCCAGTAATGATGAATTTTTTTGCCGGATGCACGCATGAGCCTGAGCCAATTGCATTTATGCGATATTTTGATTAAGTTTGCTGATGTTGCTTAACTTTTATGGCTATGGAAGAATCTACTCTCTATCTTTGGTGTCTGAACGAGACGAGGGACACCGTCCTCGGACACAAGACCCGCTTCCCTGCGAAGTCCACCCCCTTAAGCGAGCTCACTCCCGGAATGGAACTGGGCGAACTGTTCGAAAATGAATATATCCATGACTCACTCGGCCCCCTCAAAGTCGAAGAAGCCGGCAAGGATTCCGTGACCATAAGCTACCGCGACGAACGTTTCACCCTCCGCCGGGGAGAACGCTACACCACAGCCATGCACAGAACCGGGAACTCCTACATGTCGGAATATATCGGCATAGAGGCCGAGCTCTGCTGACTCCGGACAAGCCGGAATTTTCCCGCCGCGATGATATGCCGTAGCGGGAAAAATCCTATCTTTGTCCTTCATGCCGGAATGCCCGCACGCAGGCGTTCCGGTATCGTTAAAACTGCAATGAAATGGAAAATTCCAAGCAATTTGTCCCGGTCCTGCTGCTGACCGGTTATCTCGGCAGCGGAAAGACCACCCTGCTGAACCGCATACTGTCGAACAGGAAGGGAATAAAGTTCGCCGTCATCGTCAACGACCTCGGAGAAGTCAATGTCGACGCGGCGCTGATAGAGAAGGGCGGCGTTGTCGGGCAGAAGGACGACAGTCTGGTGGCCCTCCAGAACGGATGCATCTGCTGCACTCTCAAGATGGACCTCGTGCAGCAGCTCGACGAACTCACCAGGGACGGAAAGTTCGACTACATAGTGATCGAGGCGAGCGGCATCTGCGAGCCGGCGCCCATCGCGCAGACCATCTGCTCGATTCCAAGCCTCGGTCCTGAATATCACAGCAGGGGCCCCGTCGCCCGGATGGACTGCATAGCGACCGTGGTGGACGCACTGCGCATGCAGAGCGAGTTCAACTGCGGCGACGCGCTGCCGCTCCGCAATTTCGACGAAGACGACATAGAGAACCTGCTGATCCAGCAGATAGAGTTCTGCAATATCGTAATACTCAACAAGGTGGCGGAAGTCGGCAAGTCGGACCTCGGCCGGATGAAGCAGATAATCCGGAACCTCCAGCCCAAGGCGGAGATCATAGAATGCAATTTCTGCGATTTCGACCTCGGCAAGATTCTCGACACCGGCATGTTCGATTTCGACCAGGTGGCCACTTCGGCGGCATGGATAAATGAAATCGAGGGAGACGGTCACCACCACGAGCACGAACTCCACGACGAGGAGGAGGGAGAGGCGGAGGAATACGGCATCAGCACCTTTGTCTACTACCGCCGCGACCCCCTCGACATCAACCGCTTCGACAACTATGTGGCCAAACACTGGCCGAAGAGCGTCATTCGGGCCAAGGGCATCTGCTATTTCGACGATGAGCCCGACAAATGCTATCTCTTCGAGCAGGCGGGGCTGCAGAAGTCGATCAAGGACGCCGGACTATGGTTCGCGACCATGCCCGACGACGAACTTGCGGACATGATGCGGCGCGATCCCAAGCTCGCGGAGGACTGGGATCCGGAATACGGTGACCGCATGATCAAGATCGTGTTCATCGGGCAGCACATGGACAAGGAGGGCATTGCCGCCGATCTCGACAACTGCCTGAAGCCCATAGGCTGATTCCCGAAAACGCCCATGCAACGAGGCGGACGCTCCCGGCAGGCTTTTCCATAATCCATTGCCTGCCGGGAGCGTCCGTCTTGCCGCATTCACGGAACCTTCCGCGAACGCTACAGCTTCCTGTTCTTGTAGGAATCTATGCACGAAGGGATTATGCGTTCATACTCGGAGCTGTGGAACAGCGGCGAGGATATGATGAAGTCCGCGGTGCTCCTGTTCGTGGCGAAAGGAATGTTGTAGAGCGAGGCCAGGCGCGTGAGACCGAGCACATCGTTATGATGGCCCTGCATGATCAGATTGTCGCAGAAGAAGACCAGCATGTCGATGTCGCCTTCGGCAATCATTGCGCCTATCTCGAAGTCGCCTCCGAGCGGGCCGCTGAGCTTGCAGACCACCTCGGGAGTCTCCTCTCCGAGAGCCTCCTGAAGCGTCTCCCTGACGAGACGGCCTGTCGTGCCGGTACAGAAAAGCCGGCATCCCTTGAGAACGCCGGCATTGAACTTGACCCAGCTAAGCAATTCAGCCTTGCGGGAGTCGTGGGCAACCAGAGCGATATTGTTTATCATACGGAAAATTTTTCCGAAAGATAATCATAATCGCGGTTCCGACAACTATTATTTCACTTCGATGAGCTTGTGGGCATCCTGCTGAACCTTCACGATCTTGGGGATGTTGACGGTGAGCACGCCGTTCTCCACCTTGGCCTCGATGTGCTCGCGGTCCGCGTCGTCAGGCAAGGTCATGATCTGCTGGTACTGCGAATATGAGAACTCCCTGCGCAGATAATGGCCGTGCTTCTTCTCGCCGTTCTCCTGCTGCTTCTTCTCCATGTTGATGGAGAGGTTGCCGTCGGCGTCGAGGCTGACCTTGAAGTCTTCCTTGGTCAGGCCGGGAGCCGCAAGCTCGAGCTCATACTTGTCGTCGTGTTCTAATACATTGATCGCGGGGGCCGTTGCATTCGTCCTGCCCATCCAGTTGGTGTCAAAGAAATCGTTGAAAATGTCAGGAAGCCAGGTTTCTGAATTTCTTCTTGCGATAGCCATAATTCAAATCTCCTATTTTTAAGTTTTACTTTCATTTTCCGTCCCTTGCGGGACGTCTTAAGAAGAATCAAGTCCTATGCCAATTGGAATTATTCTAAATTAGGAGACATTTTGGCATAAAAAGGGACTATCTGTCAGTTTCCGTGTCAGATAGTCGCATGCAGGGCACTTGGCCGCAGCGGATGCAGCCTCCCGGTTCAGACTTCCTTCCCCGAGCAGTCGGGGCAGACGCCCTTGACCATGAAATTGACCGAGTCTATACCGAAGCCCCGGGGAAGGTCTATCTCCGGTATGCGGATGTCCTTCAGGCAGAAGGTCGTGTGACAGACCTCGCAGTAGAAATGGACGTGCATGTCGTCGAGGGTGCATTCCTGAGCGCCTCCGCAGACCTCGTATTTCATCATTCCGCTGCCGTCCTCTATCTCGTGCGCGATATGGGTCCTGATGAAAAGCGAAAGCACCCTGAATATGCTGGACCTGTCGACGGTGCCGAGAATCGAGTCCAGTTCGGCCAGCGACACCGGATGCCCTGCATCCAGCATGGCACGCAGGACAAGTATCCTGTTCGGGGTCGGCTTCACGCCTTTTCTCTCAAGTATTGAATCGCAGGAATCCATACAGCTGTTCCGTATCTTGACTTTATGTCTAGTCCTAAAATAGCGTTACAACAAAAAGAGCAAAGAAATGGATAAGACAGGAAGAGAGTACATTAAGCGAACGCAAAAGGACTACAGCATGTCCTTTAAATTGGCGGTTGT
>CALVAD010000012.1 GCA_944325495.1 uncultured Bacteroidales bacterium
CGCCATTAAGAGCCCGTCGCTGTAGCCGATGAATTTCACGAGTATTCTACGGCTGTCCCGTGACGGTTTCCGCCGGATTGCCCGGCCTGGAGAATGTGAACATCTTCTTGCCGGGGTCCTTACTTGAACCTCTGAGTCTCGTTCCGCACTCCCCTTTTGATGATGTCCAAAGACCCGCATTCCGGGCAGAATTGGCGTCGCCCCATTTTTCGATTATCACTCATTGAATGAAACGCGTTTCATCCAGTTTCTATATATCGCGGAATTCTAACAACTTATAGAGGTTTCACCAACCATTTTTGGCAAATATACCCCAAAAATGTCGACGAGACCGAATGTTTCATGTCGGACGGCATAACAAAAAGGACCGACTTCGAAGTCGGCCCTTTCTTGTAGTGGGTAGGAGAATCGAACTCCTATTGCGAGATTGAGAATCTCGAGTACTAACCGTTATACGAACCCACCGTTTGTCTTTGGGACTGCAAAGATAAGTATATTTTTACAATCACCAAATTTTTCTTGAATGACGAGGCAAAATTTCCCGGGAAGCAAGATTCCCCGGAAAAGCCGGGTTCCCGAAGGCCCAATTCCCCCGTAAAGGCCGAATTTCCCCTCCGGCCCTTATTTCCTCCTGTAAGGTGCGTCGTCATAGAGCAGGAAACGCCTGGCCTTGCGTATCCATTTCTGCTCTTCGAGCTTGACATGCTCCTGGACCACGTCGAAGCTCAGGCTGCCTTTCAGATACTCCGCGATGACCGGATCGGCGAGCTTCGCGAACAGGGCGTCGCTCATCTCGAACTGCGAATAGCGGTCGGCGAAATGCCGCATCAGCCGGATGGTATGGAGCAGCGAATGGTACTGGCCGTCAGGAGTGAGCATGATCTGGTAGCCGAAGCACTGGCGGCCGCTGTAGATGCCGGCCGACGGCGTGAACGAGCACGGCCGCATCATCACGCCCTTCGGAGTGGGCAGGAAACGCACGTCCTCGGTCTTTATGAACGGCGCTCCGAAATATTCATAGGGCCTCGCCGTACCTATCGCCGGGGTTATCGTGGTATTGTTCCAGAGGCCGCCGCCCGGATAGAGTTCGCAGGTGAACATGCCGGGGATGTCCGAGGCGGGAGCTATCACCCATGGTAGCATGTCCCTGCCGGCTGCGGAGCAATGTGCGGAAATCACATGCAGCTGGAATTTCGCGCCTATCTCGCTGTAATACAGCTGGCACAGTTCTCCGAGCGTCAGTCCGTGGCGGTGGGCGACCCTCGGCGTCCAGATGTCAGGCTCCACCGCAGGTATGGTGCCTTCGACCACCCTGCCTGCAGGATTGATATGGTCCACGATATAGATTGCCGGCGCATCGGCTTCGCGGGCGCACATCGACATCAGCCGCATCACGTCGCGGGTGTAGTTGAAATACCGCGAGCCGACGTCCTGGATCTCGACGACTATGGCGTCGAGACCTTCGAGCTCCGCCGCGCCGAAGTCTATATGTGACGTGTCGGGAGTGAGCTCGCTGCCGGACGGCCGTATGACCCTGACAAGATTGCCCCTCTCCCTGAATATGTCGTAGAGGTAGCGCCCGCGGTACGGGTCCCAGCAGTTCTGGGTGCAGAAGCAGGCGACGCGGCCTTCGGTAAGCGCGCGGTCGAGCTGGTCCTCTATCGGTGTGGTTCTGAATGAAAACATTACAAAATCAGATAAGGCCGGCAGACGGGAAGCCGCCGCAATAAAAGCGGAAGCGAGCGGTCCGCCGGAAGCTTATTTCAATATGTCCCGGGCGATGGCCACCACCTCCTCGCCGAGGGCTTTCGCTTCCGCCTCGGTCGGAGCTTCGGAGTAGATGCGTATGATAGGTTCGGTGTTGGAGCGGCGCAGATGCACCCAGCTGCGCGTCCGCTCGAAATCCACCTTCACGCCGTCTGTCGTATTGACCCGTTCGGAGGCATAATGCGCCTTCACGCGTTCCAGTATCTTGTCAATCAGCGACTTGTCGTTCAAGGCAATCTTGTTTTTCGCGATGAAATACTGCGGCAGCGTGGCCTTGTAGGCGCTCGCGCACATCTTCTTGTGCGCCAGCTGGCTGAGGAACAGCGCCACCCCGACCATCGCGTCGCGTCCGTAGTGGGAGGCCGGGTAGATCACGCCGCCGTTGCCCTCGCCGCCTATCAGCGCGCCTACCTCGTGCATTTTCGTGGTCACGTTGACCTCTCCGACCGCGGCCGCATGCCAGGTCCCTCCCCAGCGCTCCGTCACGTCGCGCAGCGCGCGGCTGGAACTCAGGTTGGAGACCGTGTCCAGCGGTCCGGCTCCGGCTTTCGCCGCTCTTTCGAGCAGATAGTCGGCGACCGCCACGAGCGTGTATTCCTCGACGAAGGGCTCTCCGTTCTCGCAGAAGAACGCGAGCCTGTCGACATCCGGGTCCACGCTGACCCCGAGGTCCGCGTGTTCCCTCACGACCGCTTCGCTCAAGCCGGCGAGGTTCTGCGGCAGCGGCTCCGGATTATGGGCGAAATCGCCGTCGGGAGTGCCGTTGAGCAGTATGCAGCGCACCCCCAGCTTCTCCAGGAGCCGCGGCATGATGACCGCCCCGACCGAATTTATCGCATCTACGACCACGGTGAACCCGGCCTTGCGCACCGCGTCGGCGTCCACCGCCTCCAGCGCCAGCACCGAGCTTACATGCTCGTCGGTGAAATCATGGTCCTCGATATGTCCGAGAGCGTCGACGGGAGCGAAATTGAATCCGCCTTGCTCGGCTATTTCCAGTATCTCATTGCCCTCGGCGGCCGAAAGGAACTCCCCGTCGGAGTTCAGCAGCTTCAGGGCGTTCCATTCGCGCGGATTGTGGCTCGCGGTGATGATGATGCCTCCGTCGGCCCCGGAGAAGCGTACCGCCAGCTCGGTCGTGGGAGTCGACGCGAGTCCGCATCTGACCACGTCCACGCCGCAGGCGGAAAGCGTGCCGCAGACCAGCTGCTCGACCATCCCGCCGCTGATGCGCGCGTCCCTGCCGACCACGACCTTGAACCGTCCGCCTTTCGGCGACGCATGCCTGCGCATCCGCTCGCAATATGCGTATGTGAACTTGACAATATCCACCGGCGTGAGACCTTCGCCGCAGGGCCCGCCTATGGTGCCGCGTATGCCCGAAATTGATTTTATTAATGTCATAGCTTGCGAATTTACGAAAATTAATCGTATCTTTGCGCCCGATTCATAAATCAAAGCATCATGAAAAAAGGAATCCATCCCGAAACCTACCGACTTGTAGCTTTCAAGGATATGTCAAACGAGGATGTGTTCATCACCCGCTCCTGCGCCACGAGCAAGGAGAACATCACCATCGACGGCGTTGAGTACCCCCTCGTAAAGCTTGAGATTTCGAACACGTCTCACCCTTTCTACACCGGCAAGATGAAGATCGTCGACACCGCCGGCCGAGTTGATATGTTCTACCAGAGATACAAGTCCCGCAAGAAATAGTTTCTTGCACGGAAAACGCGAAGAGGAACCGGTAAGACCATCGGTTCCTCTTTTCATATCATAGCCTTTACGGCTGAAACCGGCTCTTACAATCCGGGTATAGCCGACAATCTTCATGATGAACCGCGAGTGAATATTCCGGCCCGGCCGACATTTGAGGTGACGGCCAGTGCCTTGCCATATCGGTGGTCACCTTGCATTTATACCTCCGGATATGTCCTTTCAGGCCATTCAGTATGTCCACCCCGCCTGCTTTGCGGAGATTTTACCCTGCCCTTTGCCGACCTGGCCAAAATGTCCGTCCAGATGAAATTCATTGGCTACGGCCGGTGACGGTGAAAGGCGTTGCGAGGCGGCAGGGTGTAGCGGATGGAACCATTTTCCTTCCATCAGTCGCGGCGGCCGATGTCCTGTGCCGCTCCATGACGGGGTGGTGTAGCAAATGAATTTCATTATCCCCGGTGACATCGCCCGCCGTTCGTTGCCCGCCGTCTGTCGTGCAAAGCACCGGTTGCAGCGGCCGTACGGAATGAGCCGCAGGCGGATTTACAATCAGCCGCTTGTGCATCCGTGACGCCGGATCAGTGCGGTGACGACATGGGACTGCTTTCCGGAACTGCTGCCGGGCGTTTTTCACGCCGGGTCCACGTCGGGGTAGCAGTCTTGGGGCATCGACGCGAGGATTTCCGCTTTGCGGGAGGCGAGAGAGCGGTCGCGGGCGAGGAAGTGCCGGCTGACGATCTCGCCGGTGCGGGCGCGGCGTATGTCCACTATTCGGGTGTAGGGAGGGAAGTTGAACTTCTTACGCTCATCCATCAGCATGGCCGCGGTCCTGCTGCCGTCGAAGCGTTCGCGCACGGAGGTCTGTATCCAGACTTCCGGGGCCATGCCGCACAGGACGGCCACGAGCTGAAGCGCCCGTTCGTCGCTGCGGAAATCGTCCTTGGACACGAGGGCGTCGGCCTGCAGTACTGCTATCATCGACGCGCCTGAGGAACCGTTGCGCTTCAGTTCCGTGAGGGTCGCGACTTTCATGTCCTTGCCGGGGAACATCAGGGCTATCTCTTCGCCGAGTTCGTCGGGCTTCTCCCAGCCGCGTATCAGCATGACGCTTCCGGGGCATTTCCTTATCGCGGCCGCAAGCCTGCGGGAGAAGTATCCGGACATGCCGTTCTTCTTCTTTTCCTCGCCGGTGTCGACTATGACGGGCCTGGCGGGGGAGCCGCCGTCTGAAATCATGTCGAACTTGCCTGTCAGGCAGTTGTGCATGGTCTCGAGAGACGGGCAGGGGCTTCCGAGAATGACATCGGCGGAGTGCAGTTCGGCGAGTTTTATGGCGGCGTCGCGGCCGTTGTACCTCGGAGCGCTGTCGTTCTGCTTGAAGAGGGCGTCCTGCTCCTCGTCGATGATGACGAGCGAGAGTTTGTTGAAAGGCAGGAATATGCCTGTCTTGGTGCTTGCCACGGCCAGGCTTTCGCCGCGCTGCAGCGCGAGCGCCGTCCTGCCCCGCTGCCCGGAGGAGACGCCGGAGCCGGCGATGTGCAGCTGATGGCCGAGAGCGGGTGCGAACGTTTCCTGCAGGCGCCTGCGGAATGCTTCTTCAGGGCAGAGTATCAATACCTGCCCTCCGGCGGAAAGGGCCTCCCGGACAGCTTCCAGATAACGGCTACTGCGTCCGGCGCCTATGATGACCTGCGGCCTGGCTTTCTGGCGCGGCGGGGTGCTTTCCCGGGCATTGCCGCCCGGAGCCTCGCTCGGCGGGGCGTTTCTTTTCGGCGAAAGGCCGGATATTGCGCTCCGTTTCTCAGCGAGCTGTCTCTCCAGAGCCGCCTTCTGTTCCTCGAGCCTGCTTACGACGGCCTGCGAGCGGTGGCTTGCGGCGAGTTTCGTGCCGACCGCCTCCAGACGCAGTTCGATTCTGCCGGCTGCGGCCGTGAGCCTGTCGAGCATGCGCCGCGTCTCCGCCTCCTGCCTCGACGCGGCCATGGCTTCGGCCTTCCGCCGTCGGCGGATCTCTGCCTGTTCGGATTTGATGGCCGGAAGGGCCGCTCTGTAGACTTCGCACGGAGAGCAGAGGTAGTATGCGGAAAGGAATTTCCAGAATTCGAGCTCTCTGCCGTCTCTGTCGGGGATTCCGCTGTCGGCGGAAGCGATATGGAGTATCTGTCCGTCCGGGACGTCGGGAGCTGCGTCCACCTCCCAGACAGTCCCGGTGTAAAGGCGTCCGGAGAAGGGGACATCCACAATCTGACCGCGCCTCAGCTGACTTTCCGTCCGGTAGACGGGGATCCAGTCAAGGCGCAGCGGGACGAGGACGCGGACGAAGTGCTGCCCCTGCATGGGCTCAGTCCGTTGACGCCTCGGATGCGCTTCTGGCGAATTCCATCAGGGATTCGGGGATGTGGCAGTATGCTCCGGGATGCTTTTCGAGATAGTTCTGGTGCTCCTCCTCGGCGCGGTAGAAGTTCTTGAGAGGCTTGACTTCCACTGCGAGAGGCTGCTTGACGTCGCCTCTGACCATGTCGTAGATCTTCTGTATCGCGGGGAGGTCCTGGCTGTCGGTGTACCATATCCCGGTGCGGTAGCGGGTGCCTGAGTCGTTGCCCTGTCGGTTGACGCTGACGGGGTCGATGGCTCTGAAATATATCTGAAGTATGCGCTCGAGACCTATGACATCGGAATCGTATTTCACATGGACCGTTTCGGCGTAGCCCGTGACGTCGGTGCTGACTTCGCGGTAAGTGGGGTGGTAGATGTTGCCGTTGGCATAGCCCACTTCGGTGGAGACTACTCCGTGGATTTGCTTGAGGTACTTTTCGGCTCCCCAGAAGCAGCCTGCCGCCAGGTAGATGTCCTTGATCATGGTGAAATTCTATTTGGAGTCGGCCTTGGCCTGAAACTTGGCGTTGTCGATTATGAATCTTTCATGCATGCCTTCGCCTATCAGGCCGCGCTCGTCGTAGGCGGCGACCTTGAAGACGAGCCGTCTGCGGTCGATCTCCACGAGCTCCGTGTCTGCGTGGACCTTCATTCCGAGCGGGGTGGCGGAGCAGTGCGAGACATTGACAAGAGTGCCTACGGTGCCCTGTCCGGCTTCGAGATATGGCTCTATGGAATAGACGGCGGCTTTTTCGATAAGGGCTATCATCATTGCGGTGGCGTAGACTCTGACAAGACCGCTTCCAACATTGGAGGCCAGCAAGTCTTCGGTGACGACTGTCTCCTGATGCCCTTTTATGCCTGTATGAATCATTTTGTGGAGCATAGCGGAATCGAACCGCTGACCTTTTGAATGCCATTCAAACGCTCTACCAACTGAGCTAATACCCCATCGGGACTGCAAATATAGTCATTTTTTCCGAAGCGCGAAATTTTTTTGACTTATCGGCATATATCGGCGGAAGGTCCGCACCGGGCAGGCGAAGAAATCAGGGAGCAGCCTGCCCGGCGCGGACCTCCCGCAGACAACTGGTTCGTACCAATATTCCTTCCGCTTCCTCCGACGCCCGTGCCGATACGCCTCCCGCCGACAAATGATTATATTTGCAGCCATGAAATACGAACTCGCGATTTTCGACCTCGACGGAACCCTGGTCGACACCATAGACGATCTCGGGGCGGCTGTGAACCACGCCCTGTCGCTGAAAGGCCTGCCCCTCCACGGCCGGGAGGAATACCGCATGATGGTCGGCAACGGCGTGAGGAAGCTGGTTCTTCGCGCGATGCCGGAGGAGCTGAAGGAAGACTCCGCGCTGCTGGATTCCCTGCTGGCGGATTTCATAGCCTTCTATTCGGAACATCTGGACCTGCGCTCGCGCCCCTATCCGGGCATACCCGAACTGCTTGCCGGGCTTCAGGCCGCCGGAATGCGGCTTGCGGTGGCATCCAACAAGTTCCAGGCGGGAACGGACAAGATCATACGCAGATTCTTTCCCGGCATCGATTTCCGCGCGGTGGCGGGCGGTCGCGACGGCGTCCCTCTGAAGCCGGACCCGACGGTGGTGCGCGGCATCATGGAGGCGGCGGGAGTGCCGGCGGAAAGGACTGCCATGGTGGGGGATTCCGCCACGGACATGCTGACCGCGAAAGCCGCCGGAATATGCGGCATCGCGGTCAGCTGGGGTTTCCGTCCGTCCGAGGCGGCGGCCGAATGCTCCTTCCGTGCCGCTACGGCCGCGGAGCTCGGCAGGCTGCTGCTCGGGTGAGCCGGTTTCTTTATATGAACTGAGGCAGGAAGGTGGCCACGACCAGTATCGTTATCCCGGCTGCGAGGACCATTATGGTCTTCTTCGAACATCCTTTCCATTCCTTCAGGATTATGCCCCAGACATTCGAGAACACGACGTCAAGCGCCATGAGGATGCAGAATGCGAGCGCCGTGAGTGTCGGAGACGAGGTGAGGAAGCCCTTGCCTATGGACAGCCCGAAGAACTGGCTGTACCAGAGTATGCCCGCCAGGGCGCAGAATACGAGATTGTTCGCCCACACCTCCTTCTTCCGGTAGTCGCCCCAGCTGCGGTTCTTCGCATTCTGGTACAGGCAGTAGGCCGCGTTCGTGACGAAGCCGCCTATCGTGACGAGCAGGGTCGCGGGCAGCGTCTTCAGCAGGTCCGGGGTGAGAGCCCCGAAATTGATGTCCTTCCCGAACTCGAGACCTATGTTGAAGCATCCGCTCATGAAGCCGGACAGCAGGGCGATGGTTATGCCCTTGGGGAAGTTGAAGTCCTTGACGGCCGCCTTTTTCTCCTCGTCGGACAGGGACGACGCCTTCATCGAGCCTGCGACTCCTATCACCGCGATTCCGACGAGGGTTACGCCGACTCCGATCAGCACCGATGCGGTCAGGGTCGCCAGGTGCCCCTGTTCCGGGAAGAACGCATGCAGGAGCACGGGGCCGAGTATCGTGCCGAGCGCCGCGCAGGTGCCGAGCGCGATGGACTGTCCGAGCGCCACTCCGAGGTATCTCATCGACAGGCCGAAAGTCAGGCCGCCGACTCCCCATAGAACTCCGAAGACCATGGTCATCAGGACATTGAGGCGGTTGTCCGGAGTGAAGAGCTCGAAGAGGCTATGGCCTTCGGGCACGGCCAGCAGGGCCCCGAGTATGGGGAACACCAGCCATGCGAAGACTCCCTGGACCAGCCAGTAGGTCTCCCAGCTCCATGACTTGATCTTGTTGATGGGCACATAGCTGCTCGACTGGCAGAAGGCGCCCACGGCTATTATCAGCAATCCTATTATGATTTCCATGCGAAGGTCGTTTTAAAAAAAACGGGGCCGCAGCCTTCCACGGCCGGCGGCCCCGCTTCCCATATTGTAGTGTTTTTATTTGAACAGCACCTTGCGCATGAACCTTGAGGTGGCCACGGCGTCGTTCTGCTGTATGAGTTCCTCTATCTCCTTGTAGTGCTCGTCGACGATGAGTTCGAAATTGCGCACCCACTGCACGCTCTCGCCTATGGCGTCGGTCGCATCCTCGCGATAGGGGTACTGGTCCATCGACAGCCATCCCTCGTAGCCTATCTTCTTGAGGTGGAACAGCAGGTCGATGTATATCGTGCTGTGGACCGCGCCGACCATCATGTCATCGTCCCACGCGCCGTGGTTGTCGTTGAAGTGCATGTGGAACAGCTTGTCCCCGGCTCTCTTGGCCAGCACGGCCGCCTCGGCCACGTTCTCGCCGGCCATGAAGCCGTGTCCGGTGTCGATGCACACGCCGACGTTCTCGCATCCGGTCTCGAGGGCCGCGAGCAGCGTGTCAGCCATTCTGGCGTGGAACGAGAAGTTGCGAGGCTCCTTGGGCTTGTACTCGAGCGCGAAGCGGAGAGTGGGATATTCCTTGGCGAGCTTCGCGGTGTACTCGCGCAGCCATTCCCTCTTCCTGTCGTAGTCGGTGGTGAGCAGGTAGTCGTATCCGTCCTGGGCCATCCACAGGTTCACTATCTTGCAGTTCATCTCCAGCGCGCAGTCGCTCATCTTGCGCAGATAGTCATAGGACTGCTCGCGTATCTTCGCGTCGCTGCTCGTGATGGTCCCCTTGCCCCACTCCTTGGGTCCGAACACGTCGGGGATTATGGACACGCAGGTCTTTCCGTAGTCGGCCATGAGCTTCTTCATGGTGCCCACGTTGTCGGGGCTTATATCCCAGGTGCCTACGAGCTCGATTCCCTCGACATAGGGGATCCTGACGGCTCTGGCCAGCATTTCCTCGGTGCTCGGATTGTCCTTGTAACCTTTGCAGAAACGGTCGCATGTGTTTCCGAGGTTACCCAAAATAACTGAATACTTGTGCATGATGATTTGTGTTATGAGTTTGAGTGTTGGTTATTCGTATATCTCCGGCGTGTCGGTCTGCGTGCGCAGGAACATCGCCTCTCCTCCCTTGGAGTTGGGATGGTGCCAGATCTGCCAGCCGTAGCTGCCGCTGTAGTCCTCCCAGAACATCATGGACTTGTCGACGGTCAGGCCGTCGCCGTCCAGGGAGGTCGCGAGATCGAACAGGCATCCGTTCAGCCCCATCTTCTCGCGCACCGCCGCTATCACGGCGTTGGTCCCGACCTGAGTCCCGCTCTCGTTGCAGGGAATGTTGTTCAGTATGGGGATGCTTCCCTGCGAGATTATGTAGTTCATGAGCTCCGTGAGGTTCTCCTCGGTGTTGCCGCCGTTGGTGCCGATTGTGATCATCACGTATTCGGCGTCTACGAACGGGAGCTCGTTCTTGATGTACACGAGCACGTCGTTGATGGTGCAGCCGCCGCGTCCGCTGGACATCGCGTTCCCGTCCAGGGCCGAGATGACTCTCTGGGTCCATGACTCATGGAAGGTGGCTGCGGGGAAGTAGCCTTCCGGCTGGGAGATGGATGCGCCGTACATCAGCAGCCTGACGGACTTCTTCAGCGCGTCCACCTCGATGCTCTTTATCGTGAACGGGGCGCCGGACATGAGGCCGAAGCAGTAGTGGTCCCACTGCATGCCGACGGCGAATCCGGGCTGCAGGGCTCCCTGGCCGCATCCTCCCTGTCCGTCGTGTACGGCGGACAGCTCCGCGCTCTCGCCCGAGGCGAGGTCGGTGATTACGACCCTGGCCTTATTGTAGATATGGTATATCTCCAGCCTGTAGTCCCTGCCTCCGCGCAGGAACGGCGCATCCGCCTCGATCGCGGGAGTGGTGTTTATGCTTATCTTCCGTCCGGGAACGGATACGAAAGCCTTGAAATCCCCCTGGGAGCTCTGGAACACCGCTTCAGTGTCGTCGGAGAAGCTGACCGTATATTCCACCACTCTCTCCGCAAGGGCGTAGAAGCGGTCAAGCTTGATTATCTCACCCGGAGCGGACACCTCCAGCCCGTCGTCCGTAAGGCGGCCTGCAGTCCCGATCAGCAGTTCCGGAATCTGTTCCGGGCTCATGCCTCCAGGCCTGAGACTGTACAGCAGGGCCCTGTCGCCGTCGTCGGGGTCATTGACGAAGACCTTCATCGATGCCGAGACGTCTCCGTAGGATGCCGTGACTTCGGCTTCTCCCGGTCCCTCGGCGGTCACGAGCCCCGAGTTCACGGTGACGACCGCCTGGTCCGACGATGTCCACTGGAACGTCAGCTCGTGCGCCACGGACGGATTCGGGCGGGCTGTGAGCTGCACCTGTTCTCCGACCTTCATGGTCAGGGACTCTCTGTCCAGCTGTATGGCTTCGGGCCTGTAGCCCTCCGTCTCCAGCTGTTTTTCGCAGCTGCCGGCCATGAGCGCGGCGCTGCAGATGAATATGCCGGTCAGTTTGACGAGATTCTTCATTTGTCTGTCTGATTATTTTGCGCGGCCTCGGTCCGATGCCAGACCGAAGCGGTTTATGTTCTCAACTTCCACTATGTCGGACTTGCCGAGCGCTCCGTCCAGCGTGAGGCTCATGCCGACCGGCTCGACGGGCCAGGTGTTGTCGCCGTTGAGGTCGAACGACTGGTACTCGCCCTGTTCGGGGACGGTGCCCGCGAGCCCGCCGTTGACATAGACCTTGAAGCAGCCTATTCCGGACTCTATGTCGGCATCGGCCTTCCAGCTGATGACGGTGGAGCTTTCGCCCCGGCTGACGCTTATGTCGTATGGAGCCTCGGGCGGCGTCTTGTCGGTGACGAGACCGGTCTTCACGTATTCCTGCCAGATGCGGGCGGTCTGCTCGTCGGGGAAGAGGCACAGGCCGGACTTGTCGCCCTCATAGCCTTTCTCCGGGAATATCCCGAAACTGTCCGGCTCGCCGAGCCAGGCTTCGGAACGGTCCACGGGACGAAGCGCCCCGCCGTTCTTCGAAGGCAGCCTGTCGCGCATCGCGGCTTCGTAGAAGGGAATCGCCATGTAGCGCAGGTAGCTGTAGTTATGGTTCTGGCCTTCGTTGTAGGCGATCGACGCGGGCGCGTCCATCGAGCGCAGCTTCCTGAAGCCGTTCCTGGCCGTCTGTTCGCAGAACACAGAGGGAGCGTCGTTCGCCCCGGCGTGCCTGAGCAGCACCGGAACCTCGGCGGCTTCGGCAGGATAGTCCCACTGCGGGTCGCCGGCGGCCGAGTAGCATACCGCCGCGAGAATGCGCGAAGGATAGTCCCTGAGCATCGCGAGTGTCCAGTAGCCTCCGGCGGAGTGTCCGAAAAGCAGCATAGGGGCGGACGCCAGCTCCGGATGCCCGGTGCTGTCGCCGGCCTCCTTCAGCACATTGAAAAGAGCCTCCGCGCTTCCGCTCTCCGGATCTCTCCAGACATAGCAGCTGCCGTAGAGGGCTGTCTCCACCACCGCGAGCCCCCACTTCTCGGCGAAGGCGCGGTACTGAAGGTCATAGGGTCGGGTGATGCCGAAGCGCTCCATGCCGCAGCCGTGCTGAAGCACCAGCACTCCGTTGAGCGGCTCGTCGCCTCCGGGGATGAAGACTCCGTAGTCCGCGGAATCCGCGAAACTGCATGAGCTTCCGGATTCCAGACGGATACGGATGACTTCCCCCGCCTGCCCGGATGCGTCCCGGCCGTCCCGCTGTGAGCAGGACACCGCAGGGCTGCATCCGAATGCGAGGGCGCAGCAGAGGAGAAGAATTGTCGGTCTTGAAACGTGTGACATCCTATTGGGCCTCGATTTCAAAACTGTTCATGTACATGTCGCTCCAGGGGGCGGCTCCATTTGTGGAGGTGTACAGGTTGTAGACCAGACCTATGGAGACGTTCCCGGATTCTCTGACAGTGAACGGTATGGTGTATACGGAGGACTGGTGGGCGACCACGTCGTCATGTGCGAGCACCTCCTCGGACGTCAGCTTGTCGATGTCCGGCAGTGTCGTGCCTTCCGCTATCACGCCGTACATGTCGACGAAGGCGGCATCGGTCGTGTGGCCGATGTCGAGCTTGAAGCCGTAGACTCCGGGCAGCAGGTTGAAGGTTTGGTATACCTTGCCGTTTTCAATTGCGGGAGCTCCCCAGGGAGGGCAGCACCATGTGCAGAAACGCGCTCCGTCGGCTGTTATGTCGGCGTTCTCATGAGTCCATCCGGTCACCTGCTGGAAGCGTCCGGCCCCGGCGGCGCTGCAGCGGTCGGAACCGTCGGTCGCGAAAGGCTGCACGTTGTTCACGAACTGGGGCATCTGCGCGCCTTCATCGCCGCTCGTCCTGAGCTCGTTGTAGAGGTCGAGCTCCGCGACGGCGACGGGCTTGCCGGCCTCATGCGTCTCGGTGAAGGTGATTCGGAAATATCTCGAAGTCACCGGGGCCTCGAACTCGTAGGTCTGCCTGTAGCCGTTGAGGCGCAGCCTGGGATTGCTTATCTGCTGCCAGTCCGCGTTGTCGCTGCTGGCTTCGAAGGTCATGCGGCTGGCGAAGGTCGTGGTCTGCATGTCGCCGTTCTGGACGATGGAGAATCCGTTGTAGATTTTCTCCGTCTGCATGTCCACGGTTATGCTCGCACCGGCTCCTTCGGCCGTCCATGCGGTCGAGGCGTCGTCGTCGACGGCCTCGGCGCCGGCACCGCCGACAACCTGCCACAGCCCCTTGTCGAAATTCTTCATCGCGGCCGTCCTCGCGTTGATGGGCTCGGTAAGGTATTCGTCGATGAAGTCGGCCGTGGGCTTGTAGGCCGAGTAGTAGAAATAGTCTTCGGAGAGGTTGATGTCCTCGATGTTCACAAAGGTCTCTTCGGGAGTGAGGGAAACGCTTTTCGCGCTCCCGTCGGAGCCTGTGTACTCTATGCGGAGCTCGACTTCGTTCTCATGCGCCTCCGAGAAATACATCTCTACGGAACTGGAGGAACCGATGATCTGATCTATCAGCTCGCGGTTCTCGAGACTGTTGCCGTAGGACTCGTCATATACCTGCACCCTCACGCCACGGGGGTCGGAGTTGCGGCCTTCCTGGTTGAGAGTCACCACGCGGATGATGTTCTCGCCGGCTGAAAGTCCCTCGACGATCACGGACTGGACGGCGGACGGGTCCTCTATCTCGGTCTGCACATATTTTCCGGAGGAGTGGAAGACCTTGGCGGAGACGGCGTCCGAAGGGACGGAGAATTCGACCTTCGCCCGCTTGAGTCCGGGATAGGCCTTGAGGTCCGTGACGGGCTCCGGAACCGGAATCTCGGCTTTCTGGCATGCCGCGGCAAGAAGCGAAAGCGCTGCGAAAGCCAGTGGAAGATATGTTGATATCTGTTTCATGTCTTTGTTCTTTGGATGGTTATGAGCTTATCTCCATGCCTCGGGCTGGGTCATCGAAGCCATCTTCTTGGCGTCCTCCAGAGGAATGGGCATGACGAGATATTTGTCCGTGTAAGAGTTATAGTCGCGTATCTTGGTCCTGGTGTAGACGAACTCTCCGTCGTCGTTCTTCGTGATTCTCATGCCGGTCACGAAGCGGTTGGTCTCGGACAGGATTTTCCAGCGGCGCTGGTCGTGGAATCTCCACCCTTCCATGCAGAGTTCCACGCGCCTCTCGTTGCGTATCCTCGGCATCAGGAAGTCGTAGGTCCTGCTGAATCCGGGCACGTCCTCGATCTTGGGCTGTCCTGCGCGCTCGCGGATAGCGTTGAGGCATTCGATGGACTTGTCGAGGTCACCGAGCTCGCAGTAGGCTTCCGCGGCGTTCAGGTAGAACTCGGCGAGGCGGAAGAACACCCAGTGGGTGTCTTCACATCCTTGGTCCTCTCCACCGGGGCCCCAGTAAGTGATCTGCGTGTCCTTGCGCTGGTAGTAGCCGGTGCAGGAGCGCTGGGTCTCCTGGGAGATGATGTCGTTGTAGCCGTTGCGTCCTCCGACGAAGGTCTCGATGATATAGTCCTCGGTGCAGTTGTAGGGAACTCCGTAGTTCGCTCCGTTGTAGAGGATGTTGTTGTAGAAGCGGGCATCGCGGTTGGAATAGGGGTCTCCTCCGGGCTCCTCGCTGTAGCCGAGCTCCGCGGCCTCGGGCGTCACGGTCACGCTGAGGTGGGTGCCGTCATTGTAGGTCACGGGAAGGGCTCCGTTCGTCATCTCGAAGCAGTCCACGAGCTCCTGGGTGGGAGACTCGCCGCAGTTCCAGATGTTGGTGATGGAGGCGTAGGGGTAAGCTCCGACATTTACTCCGTTGGTGTTGTTGATGTGGTTGTTGCTGCCCCATGCTCTCCAGATTATCTCCGAAACTTCCTCGCCGTGGGGACCTACGAAGAGCGACTTGTACTCCGACATCGGCACGAGACTGTACTCAGGCATGTCGATTATGTCCTGGGCGGCCTTCGCGGCGCGCTCCCACTTGCTCTTGTCGCCTTCGGGGTTGTTGAGAAGGCTGGCGTTGTTCAGAAGGATTCTCGCCTTGATGGCCCTCGCGACTCCGTTGTCGACATGCTTTGAGTCGGCGGCCGGACGTCTGTTGGGCAGCACCTTGGAGTCGATGACCTCGTCAAGCTCGCCAACGAGCGTGGTCGCGATCTCGTCGTAGGTCGGGCGGGTCAGCTCGTTCCATCCGTCGTAGTTGGGGTCGAAAGGCTCGGTTATCCAGGGCATCGGTCCGTAGAACTCGAGAAGCTGCATGTAGTACCAGCATCTGAGCACTCTCGCCTCGGCCACCCAGGTGGTCTTCTCCTGGTCGGTCAGAGCCGTGGACTGGGGTATGTACTTTATGGCGTTGTTCGCAAGGCGGATTCCGCGCCAGAAATCAGGCCACAACTGCTCGCTCGGCGTGTTCCACGGCCAGTTGATGACCGGGTTTGAAAGCGACAGGGCGCCGTTGTGCCAGTCGTAGGCGTTGTAGTTCGCCGCCCAGAAGGTGTTGTCCGTGAGGGCGTCGAAGGTGCTGTAGACGAAGGAGATTCCGTCCCGCATCTGATAGACCTCGTTGTATGTCTCGGTCAGCAGGCCTTCGCTGCGCTCGTGGTTTGACAGTATTTCGTCGATCGTGACCTGTCCGTCGGGAGTCTTCTCGAGAATGGATTCACATCCGCAGAGACCGGCGGCCAGACATGCTCCGACCAGATATATGATTCTTTTCATAATTGTCTAGAATGTAAGGTTTAGTCCGATGTTGAAGGTTCTGAAAACCGGATAGAGAAGCTCGTTGTTCTGCTCGGGATCGATGTACTTTGCGGGGTACTTGTCGAAAGTAAGCAGGTTGAGTCCGTTGACATAGATGCGTATTGCTTCGGCGCTGATGGCGTTGCAGACTTTCTTGGGCAGGGTGTAACCTATCTCAAGGTTCTTAAGCCTGATGTAGTCGCCGTCGGCAAGCCAGAAGTCGGAGCTGACCTTGCTGGCCTCGCTTCCCGGCTCGAGACGGGGATAGGTGATGGGCAGTCCGGCGTCGAGCCTTTCCTGGCTCCATGCCTGCTTGTGCCACTCGTTGAAGTTGTAGGTCTCGAAGAAACGCTGTCCGGTCACGAAGAAGCTGCGCCCGGCCGCGCCCTGCCACATCATCGAGAAGTCGAAGCCCTTCCACTGGAAGTTGATTCCCGCGCCGAAGTTCCATTCGGGAACCTCGGGGTCTCCGATGGGAACCATGTCCCTCTCGTCGACTATGCCGTCTCCGGTCTGGTCGACGTATTTGAGGTCTCCGGGCTGGGGAGTCGAGCCTACGCCTGACTGGTCATACCAGTTGAGGATGTCCTCCTCGGAGTTGAAGAAGCCCGCGGTCTCGTAGCCGAAGTTCTGTCCGATGCGGTATCCCGTGCTCCTGTAGCGGTATGCGTAGTCGTCGCCCAGCATCACCTCACGCATGTTGAGGACCTTGTTGCGGTTGAATGCACCGTTGACCGTGATGTCCATCCTCATTTCGGGATTGAAGATCTTGGACCATGAGCCGACGATTTCGAAGCCCTTGTTCTCTATCACGCCCGCGTTGATCTTGGGAAGCATTCCGGAGACGTTCACACCTCCGGTTCCGAACATACCGCTGGGGATGAGTCCGGTCGCAGGGATGAGGATGTTGTCGCGTCTTTCGTAGAACAGGTCGGCTTCAATCCTGAAGTCGCTGAACAGTCCTATGTCGAATCCGATGTTGTACTTGTTGGCCTTCTCCCATTCGAGTTCGGGGTTTCCGATCTGTGATTCGTGGCTTCCGGTCCACAGGGTGAGGAAGGCGAAGCGTGAACCGTTCATGTTGTCGTTGCCGACCTGTCCGTAGGACGCGCGTATCTTGGCGAAGGTGAGCCAGGGAGAGTCCTTCAGGAAATCCTCCTCCGAGAGGACCCATCCGAGGGAGAACGAGGGGAAGAATCCCATCTTGTGGCCCGGAGCGAACTGCTCGGAGCCGTTGTAGCCGAAGTTGACTTCCGCCAGGTACTTGTCGGCATAGCCGTAGGTGACCCTGCCCACAAGTCCTATGTAGTTGTAGGGCAGTTCGATGTTGATCACTCTCTGGTAACGGTTGAAGAGCAGCATGGCGGTCACGTCATGTTTGCCGAACTCCCTTGCGTATTCGAGTGACGCGTCGATGTTGAACAGGTTGTTGAACGATGAATACTGTGCGTCGCTCAAGGTGGAGTTCACCATGGTTCCGATGGGCTGGTAGCCCACTCCGTCGGGGGCGGCGGGGTCCGCCACGGCCTCGTAGAGCTGGAAGGTGCGCTGGCGTACCTGCTGGTTGGTCGAGAACGCGTCGTAGGACGCTACGGCCTTGGCCTTGAGTCCCGGAGTGATGAAGCTCATGTCCCATTCCACTCCGAGGGTCGCGGTGATCTGGGTCGTCTGGGTGTTGCGGAATCCGGAGCGGTTGAGCATTCCGTAGGGCACGTTGTTCACGTTTCCTCCGCGCAGCGAACTTGACAGCACCTCTCCGTCGGGGGTGAGGTCGTTGTAGGAGTTGTTGGGGGTCGCGATCAGCGAGGACATGAGTATCGAGTATCCGCTGACGTCGTCCAGGTATGCCGCGTTGTTGGGCACGAGCACCGGGTCGTTCTTCTTCTGCATGTATCCGCTGATGTTGAGGAACATGCTGAGCGAGTTGGTGATGTCGATGTCGAAGTTGGACCTGAAGTTGACGCGGTCGGCCATGGAGGTCGGATCGTAGTCGTATTCGTTGAACTTCTCGGTCTTGAAGGCTCCGTTCTGGTGCAGGTAGCCGACGGTGGTGAAATATCTCATCTTCTCCGAGCCGCCGCTCACGTTCACGTTGACGCGCTGCATCGGGGAGAAGTCGTTGATGAATTCGCCGAGGAAGTCCCTCGTGGGGTAGAGCTGCTGGAAATCTCCGGTGCGGTAGTGCTCCAGAGCTTCTTCGTTGTAGATCGCCGGGCGGTTGTTCTGGCGCTCGACCTGGTTGCGCAGCAGGGCGTAGTCGTAGGCGTTGACCATGTCGGGCAGACGCGTGGGCTGCTGCCATGACTGCTCCACGGACACGTCGATGACCGGCTTGCCGGCTACGCCGCGGCGGGTGGTCACGATGATCACGCCGTTCGCTCCGCGGACTCCGTAGAGGGCCGTGGCCGATGCGTCCTTCAGAATGGTTATGGTCTCGACCTCGCGGGGGTCAAGGGCGCTGAAGTCCCTTTCCACGCCGTCGACGAGGGTGAGAGGATCCTGGCCGTTGATCGTGCTCATGCCTCGAATGTGGAATTCCATTGATTCTCCTCCGGGGACGCCGGAACGCTGGAGAACGGTGAGTCCGGGGAGTCGTCCTGCAAGAGCCACGCTCAGGTTGGACGCCGGAGTCTGCCGCAGGCCGGTCGCGTCGATGGCGGAAATGGCCGCCACCACGCTTTCCTTCTTCTGCTGGCCGTAGGCCACGAAGACGACTTCATCGAGGACGTCGGAGGATTCTTCCAGCACGACATTGATGAGCGTCCGTCCTCCTACATTGACCTGCTGGGTCGTGTAGCCTATGCACGAATACTCCAGCACGGCCTGCGCAGGCACCTCGAGGGAATAGTTTCCGTCGAGGTCGGTGATAGTACCTGTCTGTGAGTCCGCAATCATTACGGTTACTCCGGGAATGGGAAGTTGATCCGGGTCAACGACTTTTCCCGACACGGTGATGTCCTGCGCCGCCGCGGGCAAGCCCGGCAACAACAGCAGCAGGACCGTCAGCAAAGTCCATCTTGCCAATTTCATACGAAATAAATTTTTAATTGGTTATATGTGGTTGTTAATCAAAATGGTACAAGTAACTGAGCCTTCCCATCGGCATTACGCTTCCGGTCTTGTAGGTGTCCATGATCCGCGAGGGTTCGCTGACTCCCATGGCGACCTTGAAATAGAACTGCGATTCCAAGTCGAGCTTCATGAGGGCGCGCGGCACGGCGAGCTGGATGATGTTGGCCTTGCGCACGATTTCGGCTTCGCCGACATTCTCGGCGCTGAAATCGCCCTTGAGTGACTGGACGGAGGCGGTCTCGCCGTCCACTGAGCGTCCGATCACATATTCATAGCTCTCCCAGTTCTTGAGCCCGGGCTCTCCAGTGCCTATGAATATGTTGAGCCAGTTGCTCCTGTCTTTTGGCGACGAGAGTTTTTCCTTGCACTTGATGTAGAAGTAGATGTTTTCGTCGTCATGGGCGACCTTGAGTCCGGTAATCTTGTCGACAGGTGCGCTCTGGGTGTAGCGCACGGTCTGCGAACCGCCGTAGGAGTCCCTTGCGATGAAGCTCTGGTCGAGGTTGGTCTGCGCATATTCCACATCATCCCATGCGGCGACGCTTCCTCTGATGTCTATCGTGGTCTTGGGATTCCTGCGGGGTTCGGAGACGACGCCCTTGTAGCGCCGTATGTTCGAGATGAGCTGCAGGTAGAAGGCGTCTTCGTATCCTCCTGCCATAGGCTCGATGTCCCTGGAGTATTCTTTGCTGGCGGCGTCGCAGAGCATGTACTCGCCGTCATAAGGCTGCTTGTAGGCTATCCATTCGTTCCATCCTCCGACCGATATCATGGGAGGGTCGGCTTCTATGGCCCTGTCCCATTCTCTCTGGAAGAAGGTTCCCCTGTCCACGTCGGCGGAGATGTTCTGCTTGGTGTCGGGGTCCCATCCGCGGCCCCAGTTGGTCCAGTTCTCCCTCGTGAGCGAGAAGGACATGGGAACCATGGGGTGGCTCGCGACGGTGACGTTCATCACCTGGGATTCGGAGTGGTAGGGCTGGGGGAAGGACCATTCCACCCAGGGGAAGCCGTCGGGATAGACGGGGTCCGAAGGCCACTGCGCCTTGAAGAAATAGAAGAAGTCAAGTATCTCGGCGGAGAGTTCCGCGGGGTTGTAGCCGCTGTCGCCGCGGGAGGCCGCCTCTGCGAGGTCATCGGCCTTTTCGGTGTAGCCGATGATCACGGGCTTGCCTTCCTTGCGGTACCAGGTCTCGGGGTAGAGATTGGGCTTGTAGAGCGTCTCGTACAGGGCCCTTATCGTGTCGAGCGAGTGCGAGTGGGTGTAGAACACCACCTGAGGAGCGTCCCAGCCCTGGTTTATCATCTCGCTCAATACGGCGCATACCTTCAGGAAGACGTTGGCGTAGATGAGGGCGTTGGTGGTGTCGAAGAAGATGAAGTCGACTCCGGCGGCGGTGAGCATCTGCATCTGCTTGCGGATGACCCATTCGTCTTCGGAATTGTAGTAGCCCCACAGCGGTTCGCCCCAGTAGTGGGCCTGCCCGTTGGGGCTGATGTTCTCGTCGTAGCTGTCGAAGTCGGTCAGGATGTCCACACCGTTCGGGAGAGCCGCGATCTTGGTCGCGTCATAGATTCCGGAGGCATAGGGCTGGCCTATCCACGGCCAGTAGAATATGCCCACCTGCCTGTCCTGCCTGAGCGACGACACGGTCGTGAACGACCGTCCGAACTGGTCGACTCCGACGAGGTCGTTGCAGTTCAGTACGCTTTCCTGCTGCGGCTGGTCGGGCGTGGAATCTCCGTTCCCGTCCCCCCCCGGTGGTAGTGCCTCCGCCTCCGCCGGCCGGAGCGCAGGCGCAGGTCAGCAGCAGCGCGGCGAGCATTGCGCCCGCTTTGGATGTCTTGACATTTTTCATGCGTGCAGTCATTAGTTGTTTTGGATTATGCGGTAATCAGATTCTTCCTTTGAATACATGCTCTCCGGAACCCACTTCGACCGGAGTGTCCTTGCCAGGGACATATACCACTGCCGTCGAGTTGCCGGGTACTGTCAGCTTGAGCGATACGCTCCTGCCCTTGCGCTCCCAGCTGACGGAAATCTTCCCCTTTACGGTCTTCAGCGATCCGCTGGCGTAGTCGAGTCCGTCCGGATAGCAGGGCTTCACCGTGAAGGTCGAGAATCCGGGGTCGTCGAAGTCCGGAACGAGTCCGAGCAGGTACTTGTAGAACCATGAGCCGATGGAGCCCATCATAGGGTGGTTGTGCGAGTTCATGGCGTCGCCGGTGAGGTATTCCCACCTCTCCCAGATGGTGGTGGCGCCCTTCGAGAGCATGAAGCCCCAGCTCGGATAGGTGGTCTGCGTGGCTATGCGGTAGGCCGCATCCTCGTGACCGTACTCGGAGAGCACCTCGAGCAGGTACTTGGTGCAGAGGTTGCCCGTCGTGAGGTGGTAGTCGTGGGCCTTGACATCTTCCACGAGGTTCTTCAGGGCCCTCGCCCTCATCTCGTCGGAAGGCATGCCCAGATATATCGCGAAGGAGTTGCACGCCTGGTTGTTGGAGCCGTAGCCGCCGGCCTCCTCGTCCCAGAACCTGCGGTTGAAGGCCTCCCTGACCTCGTCCGCGATTCCGGCGTATTTCGCGGCGTCATCGTCCAGGCCGAGCAGTCCGGCCATCTTCGAGATGAGGCGCGAGCAATAATAGAGGTATCCGGTGGACATCAGCGCGCCCGGGGTGTCGCGGGATACGCCGGAGCCGTTGGGATCCATCAGATAGTCCCTCGGAGGGCACCAGTCGCCGTAGTAGCTGTATTCGAGTATTCCGTCCTCGGAGCGCGACAGCAGGTAGTCGGTCCATTTCTTCATGCCGTCGTAGTTCGCCTCGATGACCTGCCTGTCTCCGTAGAACTCGTAGCATTTCTCGGCAAGTATCAGATAGCTCGCGCTGACGGGGTCGGCGGGTCTCATGCCGAACCTGAAGGGCGCGACGCAGGTGATGGTGCCGTGCTCGTCCTGGGTGTCGGTGATGTCGGTGACGAACTTGGGGTAGAAGCGCGACATGTCGAAATTGTACATCGAGCTTTCGAGACGCGCCGTCATGTCGTTGAGCCATCCCATGCGCTCGTCCCTCTGCGGGCAGTCGGTAGGCACGCTGTGCATGTTGCTGGCCTCGGTGTTCCATACCAGACGGAAGATGTCGTTGAGCAGGGGGTTGCTGCAGCTGAACTCACCTGTGGTCGCCACGTCGGAGCGGACTACCTTTATCATCACGTCTCCGTCGGCGGGCCTTGAGGGCAGTCCGTCGATCTGAACATACCTGAAACCATGATAGGTGAACGCAGGCTCCCATGTCTCCACACCCTCTCCTTTCAGTATATAGGTGTCCTCGGCCTTTGCGTTGCGCAGGTTCTCCTGGTTGACCCGTCCGTCATCGTAAAGCGTCTCGGCGAAGCGCATGCGGACTTCGGTGCCCGCAGGGCCGCTGGTCCTGATGGAAGCCCAGCCTGCAAGGTTGCGTCCGGCATCGAACACATAGCTGCCCTCGGCCGGCTCTGCGACCAGCTTCGGGACTATCTCCTCGACTATTCTGATGGGTTCCACCCGCTGCGCGACCATCTCTCCCACGGGATCGTCGGTGTTGTGCGCCCACGCCCACTCCTTGTTCATGAGTCCGGGAGGCACGCCCGGCTTGTAGATGTCGGGGTTCTCGAGGCGGGCGTCGTAGGTCTCCCCGTCGAATACGGTCGAGTACATGAGAGGTCCCGTGATCACGGAACGGAACCTGTCGGAGGTCATCGTCTCCTGCGAGCCGTCCGCGTAGGTGATTTCCACCTGGATGCGGAGTCTCGGAGTCCCGAGCCAGCCGGGGGCGACGGGCACCACGAAGGAGTTCGCGCCCTTGACGAGATTGTCCGTTATATCATAGGTGCGATAGTACACGTGCTTGCTGTAGTTGCTCTGCGCAGGGTCGAGCACGCAGTCACCGACCTTCTTCCCGTTGATGTGGAGCTCGTAGAATCCGAGTCCGGAGATGTAGGCCCTCGCCTTCGCGACTTCCTTGTCGGAAGCCTGGGTGCCCTTGAAATAGAGGACCCGTCCGGGCATGCCGGGGACATAGCCTATCCAGCCCGACAGCCAGTCGGAGCTGTCCAGCAGAGCGGTCTCGTAGTATGCGGTCTCGGACCAGGGCGATTCGACGCCGTCCCCGTCCCATATCTTCACTTTCCAGTAGTACCTTGTCCGGCTCTGGAAAGGGATTTCGGAGAATTTCACCGCTGTGGACGCGGAGGAAGCCACCTTGCCGCTGTCAAAGACATCGGCGTCGCCCTCCGCGAGCAGCTCGGGTGAGGTTGCGATGAGAATGCGGTAGGCGGACTGGCGCACGCCGTCGTAGTTCCCGCTTATCTCCCAGCTGAGCTGCGGGATGCGGTCTATGCCCAGAGGGTTGGTTTCGTAGTCGGCCTTCAGCGCCGAAACCTGCACGGCTGGAGCTGCCGTCTTCCCGGAGGACCCCATGCAGGCGAGGCCGAGCGCGAGGAAGAGCAGGAATGCTTTTCGTGAGAAGTGCATAAATAAAAGAGGTTATCAGTTCGTTGTTCTAAAGTTAGGAAGTATTTGACCCGCACTCTTGTAATTTCAGGTCTGTATTTGGTCAAAATCGTTCAAATTTCCCCGGAGCTTGTAAAATCGTTTCAGACTGACGCGCATTTGAACTAATTTTACAAAAAAGTCCGATGAAACCTTCAGTCGCAAAGCAGCTGCTGCCCCTGCTCTTCCTTCTGTCCGCATGCGGCGCCGAAATGCCCGACGCCGTGTACGGAGGCGGCCGCGACTCGCGCATATACACGAGCCTTCCCTTCCTTGACGTGACGGCGTTCGCGGAGGACTCGCTGGGGTACATGTGGATTGCCACCGTGGACGGGCTGAACCGATACAACGGCTATGAGTTCGAGCTGTTCATGAACGATGTCGACGATCCGCATTCGCTGATGAACAATTTCATCTTTTCGCTTCTGATGGACTCTTCCGGGGATTTCTTCATCGGCACCGCGCGCGGCCTCTGCCGCTTCGATTTCGCGAAGGACTGCTTCGAGAGCTATTCCAGCACGGCGAGTCCGGTGTACGGCCTGTACGAGGACGGAAGGTCCAGAATCTGGGCCGCGACGCCTTTCGGTCCCGGCGTGGTCAACAAGGAGACCAGGTCGATCGACTTCGACTACGGGCATTATTATGTCAATGTGTTCTGGGAGGACGACAGGGGGAGATTATGGATGGGAGTGTCCGGCTCAGAGCCGATAGCCGTGCTGAGGGGCGACGGGGAATGGGAAAGCATGGAAGTCCCCGGCGTGGACTGCGTGAACTGCGTCTATTCGGACCCTCACGGCGAATGGTGGCTGGGGACCGGCGAAGGCATATATATCTTCGATCCGGCGACGCGTTCGTCCGAAGCCCTTTCGCGGCGGAACATCCGCGCCCGGGTGCTGGACAAGCTCAAGATAAGCTTCATAAAGGAGGTCGAGCCGTACGAGCTGCTGATAGGAACGGCCACCGACGGCTTCTGGCATCTTGACCTCAGGACGGGCAGGTTGTCGCACAACGAGCCCGCGAAGTACAACCCCGTGAATTCCTCCCAGCTCCACACCTGCTACACTGACAGGCAGGGCAACGTGTGGATAGGAACCTACGAGAAGGGTTTCGTGCTTGTCGGAAAGCAGCCCGGATATTTCAACGATGACGGCGAGCAGGACCGGAGCCTCGCCGGGAAATTCGTCACGCGCGTGCTCGCCGGTCCCGACGGCGCGCTGTGGGTGGCTACCAGATACGACGGGCTGTACAGGTCCGCGCAGGGTGAGGGAACGCGCAAGGTGGTCATACCCGGCGCCTACAGGGAGGATTCCGAATTTCTCGAATGCCTCTATATAGATTCGCGTAACCGCATGTGGATAGCATTCGAGACCTATATGCTGGTCGCCGACATCGCTCCCGGCGGGAAGCTCACGAACGTGAGGAGGCTGGAGATGGACAATGTGCGCGTGATAGGCGAGGATGCCGGCGGCGCCATGCTTGTCGGAAGCTGGAACGGCCTGTTCAGGCTGGCGAAGGCCCCGGGAGGCGCGCCGGAGCAGATTTTCAACGCAAATGTGACGGACTTCTGCGTGCTCGATGACGGAGACGTGATCTTCGCGGCATACGGAGTCGGCGTCATGCGCTGGGCCAGTGCGGACGGAACCGTGTCCGGCGTAGGCTTCGACGAGGCCGGTTCGCGCATAGCGGGCAGCTGCGTGACCATGATGAAGGACTCCCACGGGCGGCTGTGGCTGGGCAGCTACGGGAGCGGGCTCATGTGCGTCGACGGCGACAAAACGACGGTGCTGACCAGGAAGGACGGCCTTCCGAGCGACAATATCCTATGTTTCCAGGAGGACCGCGACGGCGACATCTGGGCGAGCAGCTCCCACGGTCTGGTGCGCATACGGATGGAAGGCGGGCGCCCGGTCTTCTCTAACTATTACAACGACAGGCAGCCGGCGGGCAATCAGTATCATGAGAAATGCGGCTGCGTCACAGGTGACGGCCGCATATATTTCGGCGGCAACCACGGTCTGACATCCTTCAGCCCCGACAATTTCAGCTCCCCCAAGGCGGCGCCCGTCGTCAATCTCGAAGACCTGCTTATAGGCGGCCGCAGCGTGGTCCCCTCCGACGGGAAGGACGCGGTGCTGCACGAGGACATATCCCTGCAGAAGGAGATAGTCCTGGACCACAACCAGAGGTCCATAGCCATAGACTATTCCGGCATAGACTTCTTCTCCCCGTCAAGCCTGACATACAGGTACCGTCTCCTCGGCGAGGATGACCGCTGGAACGATGTGGGCTCCTACAGGAGGGCGAACTATTCGAACCTGAGGAGAGGCAGATACGAGTTCCAGGTCGTCGCCGTCAACGACAACGGGGTGGAGAGCCTCAGCCCCGCCACCCTGAGCATAAGGGTGAAGCCGGCCCCGTGGTTCTCCACTGCCGCGTGGACGGTTTATTTCCTGTTCCTCTCGTCCCTGGCGCTGCTGATGATGCGCTCGATGATAAGGGCCCGGCTGAGCATGGCGCGCGCCGAGATGGACAGGCGCGAGAAGGAGAGGGAGAAGGAGATGACCAGGATGAAGACCACGTTCTACACCAACATCTCCCACGAGCTCCGCACGCCCCTGACCCTGATAGAAGGCCCCGTGGAGAGGCTCCGCATCTCGGAGAACCTGAGTCCGGAGGGCCGGCGGATGACGGATATGATAAGCCGCAACATCCGGACGATGATGAAGCTGCTGAACCAGATCATGGATGTCGCCAAGATGGAAAACGGCGCGCTGAAGCTCGAAGTCGTGAAGACGGACGTCGTGGCGTGCATCGCGGAAATCTGCGGATCGTTCGGATATTTCGCGGAACGCAAGCGGATAGAGTTCTCGTATGCGCCACAGGAGAGCCGGATTGTTATGTGGGCGGACACCGACAAGATATCCAAGATACTCAACAATCTGCTCTCGAACGCGTTCAAATACACGCCCGAGGGCGGCAAGGTGGTCCTGCGGTCGGAGCTGATTCCGGCTTCCGCGGCCGTCCGGGAGTTCGGCGATGTGCCGGAGCCTTCGGAGAAATTCCTCAAGGTGTCCGTGGACGATACCGGGAGGGGCGTCCCCAAGGAGAAGCTCGGCGAACTCTTCGTGCGCTACCACCATATCGCCACGGCCGGCGGCGAGTCCGGACCGGACTACGGCAGCAACGGCATAGGTCTGCATTATACCAAGAGCCTTGTGGAGAAGCACAAGGGCAGAATCGCCGCCGCCCTCAAGGAGGAAGGCGGAATGGTGTTCTCTTTCATCCTCCCGGCAGATGACGTCTATGCCGACGCCGAGAAGGCCGCCGCGGGGGATGACATGACGCTTCAGCCCGAGGATGCCGCCGGACCGGCAAGCTCCGCCGTCGCCGCGGACGGGGAGGAGGCTACGGTCCTGATAGTCGAGGACAACCCTGACCTTCAGGATTTCCTCGTGTCCGTGCTGTCTGGAAAATACGGCACGAGAACCGCTTCCGACGGGAAGGCCGCGCTGGAGATACTCGGCAAGCAGCGGATTGATCTCGTGCTGAGCGATGTGATCATGCCCGGCATGGACGGACTGGAACTCTGCCGCGAGATCAGGTCGAGACGCAGCCTGTGCCACATCCCCGTCGTGCTCCTGACAGCCAAGGCCGCCATGGACGATCAGATCGAAGGGCTGGAAGAGGGAGCGGACGCATATATATGCAAGCCCTTCAATACCGAGTATCTCCTTCTCGTGATCAAGAACCTGCTGGGTATTGTCAGGAACGTGCGCATGTGCTACCTCACGCCGAACGCCGGCGCGGCTCCCGCGGAGCAGGGAGAGTTCATCGACGCCCGGGACCGCCGCTTCATGGATTCGCTGACTTCATATCTGGAGCGGGAGCTCTCGAACCAGAACCTGGACATGGACATGATCGCCGAGGAGCTGTGCGTCAGCCGCTCCGTCCTCTACCGCCGGATCAAGTCCCTGACCGGGCTCTCGCCCAACGACTGCGTCCGGGACTACCGCCTGAAGCGGGCCGTGGAGCTGATGGGCGCCGGCGAGACGCTCGCCGAAGTCGCCGAGCGCTGCGGTTTCAGCTCGTATTCGTATTTTTCCAAATCCTTCAAGCAGCATTTCGGCATGTCGCCGAAGGAATATCTCAAGGGCGGAAAGCGCGCTTGAGACGAAAAATCCGTATATTTAGGTTTTCGAGAACCAACATCTGACATTATGGATATCGACAAGGAAATCAGGGAGCCCTATTCGGCTCCCGCCTGTGCGGTGGTGCGTATCGAGCCATCCCAGGTAGTCTGCGGCAGCGCATTGCATCAGGATTTTGAAGACGGAGGCGGCTATGGGTGGTAGGTTCCTGACATTGCTGGGCTGCGCCGCAGTGGCGGCGATGTCAGTTTCCTGCACCAAGGCCGTGGAGGACCTGCCGGAGCGGGAGGACGGAATATACAAGGAGTTCCATGCGGGAAGCGATGTCCTGACCCGGACGGAGCTGACGGAAGGCGGCGAGGTGCTTTGGGTGGCCGGGGATGCGGTCAGCGTGTTCGACCCGGACGGAGCCAACAACCGTTTCACGACTGACGAAGGAGGGGCGTCCGTGACTTTTTCCGGCTCCGTGAGCACCGAGGGGGCTTATCTTGCGCTTTATCCTTACGACGCCGATGCCCGGATCAGCGAAGGCCTGATATCGGCGGAACTTCCTCCGGTTCAGACCGCGACCGCGGGCGGCTTCGCCTCCGGGCTCAATCCTTCCGTGGCCGCGGCGGACGCACGGGACAATCTGTTCTTCAGGAATGTCTGCGCACTGGTGAAGTTCACTCTCGGGCAGGGAGGACATGTCGTGGCCGGGGCGTCGCTGCGCGGCAACGGCGGCGAACCGCTGGCCGGAATGTTCACTGCGGACGCGGCTGCGGATCAGCCTTCGGCCGGGGCCGTGCCGGAGGTATCGGAGACGGAAGTGGAACTCTCCGGCAGATTCGAGGAAGGCTCGGTGTATTATTTCGTGGTCCTGCCGGGCGACCTGTCCGAGGGGCTGACTCTCGAACTTCGTGACGGCGGCGGGAATGTCTGGCGCCGGCAGGGGTCTTCCGAGGCGGTCCTGACTGCCGGGCGCGTCCTGGATCTGGGGACCGTGGCTCCCGACGGTTTCGCGCCTGCGGATGGTTACGAGAAGATAGACGGGGTATATCATATCCATACGCCCGAGGGGCTTGCCGCCTGGGCTTCCGCCGCCGACGTGCTTGCCGCGGACGTGGTCATCGAAAAGGACATCGACATGACTGGCATGTCCTGGATTCCTGTGGGCCGTACCATGAACGACGGTGAAGGGTATTCCGGAGACTTCTACGGCAACGGTAAATGCATAAGCAATCTTGAGGTGGACTGCGATTCCGGCAATGTGGGATTCTTCGGCGCCCTGTCAGCCGGTGCGAGGGTGCACGACCTGAAATTCACCGGAGCCAGGGTGTCCGGAGGCGGTTCGTCCTATGCGGGAGTCGTGGCGGGGTCCAGCCTCGGCGTCATCGAGAACTGCGATGTGAGCGCTTCGGAGGTTTCCGGACATTATGCCGGCGCGCTTACGGGGAACAACAGCGTGCAGGTATACGGCTGTGATGCCGCCGAGGTACGTGTCAGCGCTTCGTATCGCGCCGGCGGCATCTCCGGAGTCAGCTACGGGAAGATAGAGTACTGCACCTTGTCCGGCAGCAGCGAAATCATCGCGACCGGCGCCGGTTCGTGCGCGGGCGGCATCGTGGGCGAAACTTCGGGGGAGGGTGGAGTGACCACGAGCGGGCGGGTGCTGAAATGCGCCGTCGAAGGTGCGGCCATATCCGGCACCTGGGCCGGCGGCATCGCGGGGGAGAACAGCTTCGGCATCGTGGCCCAGTGCGTGGCGGACAGGGTGAAGGTGACCCGTGGCTCTTCCGGGACGAGCGCCCGCCTCGGAGGAGTTGTAGGCTACAACACCCGAGGTGCCATCGTTGCGAGCTATTCCGCCAATTCGACGATAGGGGCCGACGGACTTGTCTCGGAGGCGGAGGGCGGCATCGTGGGCTATAACTACAGCAGCTCGGCGTATGTCTACGGCTGCTATTCCACGCATGTGTCTCTGCTTGGAACCGTGAGCGGCGATGAATCCGGAAAAGGGAGCATAGCCGGCTTTACTAACGGCCATGTCGTGTCCTGCTATGCTGTTTTGCCGGAGGGCGCTTCCGGCATAGGTCTGACCGGCCGCGACAGACTCGCCCCGGAGCATTGCGTCGAGGCTGGCGGGAGCAATTACGATGTGCTGATTACGGATGTTCCCGATCTCAAGGCGCCGGACGGTTCCGTCTGGGTGGCGGAGGAGATATGGGACATTACGGCAGGCGGCGCTCCGGCCATAGTTTCGGATTATATCAGCGACCCTCCTGCAGCCGGCGAATAGAGCACTGCGGCGCGAAGACTCCCTCCCGGCAGGCTTTTCCCAAGTAACTGCCTGCCGGGAGGGAGTCTGCGCGCCGCGGTCTTTACTCTCCGGGTCCAGAGGACTCGGTTTTGTTTTTTGCGGAAGGAATTATTAAATTTGTTGAATAATTATTTCAACATTAGCGAAATGAACAAATTCTCAGTTTTCGCCGCGCTGCTCTGCGCGGCCGCAATGGGGGGGGCGATAAGCTCATGCAATAAGCCCGAGACTCCCGATCCCGTGATTCCCGAAGTGAGCGTGGAGGTCAGCGGGACCACCGTAAATTCCGTAAGTTTCACCATCACCGCCACCGACGCCGCCGAATGCGCCTACAGCATCGTCAAGAGCGGGGAGACCGTCCCTTCGGCAGAGGACATCCTGTCTGACGGCACCGCCGTGGACCTTTCAGCCGGTACGGACGTGACCGTGGACGGCCTTGAATCCGCAACCGCATATACCGTGGCAGTCGCTGTCGCTTCCGAGGACGGCAACACCGCCGTCGATACTGCGGAGGCCACGACGGCCGAGGATCCCGCGATAAGGCTCGACCGGGCTTCCGGAAGGCAGTTCGGCACGAGCAACAATTTTGGAATCACCCTGCGCGGCACCGTCGACGGCATCGACTATGAGGTCTCGCTCGACATGTATGACGATGAAGGGGCCGCACTCGGCTATGTGACCGACGGCAGCTACGCTTTCTCCGACGGCATCAGCGACGGCGACGTCAGTGTGAACTACAGCTATATTCAGAAGGGCAACGATCAGTACAAATTCGTGTCCGGCACCGTGACCGTGAAGTACGCCGACGGCGAATACTCGCTGCGCGTGGATTCCGTGCTCAATGACGAGAGCTCTTTCGCTTGCGTATATGAAGGAGCAGTAGACGGCCTGCCCGCAATTGCCGAGTAGTATGTCATCCTGCAGATTTCTGATGTTGTCGGCGGCGGTCCTTTCCTTGACCGCTGCCTGCAGCAAGGGAGGGGGAGAGATTCCGCCTTACGAGCCCTCCGGAATCAATCTGACCGCCGGGGCCGCCTATGCCAACTGCTTCATCGTGGATGAAGCCGGGGACTATTGGTTCGAGGCCCGGCATGTCGACGGCTCCGCCGTGCAGGACGCCGTAGCGGCGGACTGGGTATGGTCGACCGACGACGCGGATCCGGACGGGCTGATAAGCGAGGTGGAGTGGCATGACGGAATCATCTCGTTCAAGGCTTCCGAAGGCAGGGGCAATGCCCTGATAGCCGCGTTCGACTCGGACGGGGAAGTAGTATGGAGCTGGCATGTATGGCTGACCGAGCAGCCTGCGCTGCAGACTCTGGACAACGGGACAGTCTTTATGGACAGGAATCTAGGCGCCATGAGCGCCGCTCCGGAAGATGTGGCGAAGACCTACGGCCTCAAGTACCAGTGGGGCAGGAAGGATCCTTTCTACGGCGGGGATGTCAACGAGGAGGAGGGCGCCGCGTTTTCGCAGGCCCGTGCCGCCACGGTGTTCAATCCTGCATGCGGCTTCGACTGGGCTGTCGCCGAGAGTGACCCTTCCGTGGGAACCATGGAGTTTGCCGCCGCAAATCCCTGTACCTTCATATATTCCGAGGACAAGGAGAACGGCTGCGACTGGCTCGCCGTCAGAAACGACTGGCTGTGGTGCGACGAGGCCACGGGGGCCAAGACCAATCATGACCCCTGCCCGGCGGGATACACCGTCGCGTTCGATGGCGCATGGGAGGGCTGCGGCTACTGGAATGTCGATGACGACCCCGTCAATGGCGGGCGCACGCATGTCACGGAGTCCGGGGAGAAGTTCTGGTGGCCTCTTTCCGGACACAGGTGGGGAGACGCAGACGCCGGACAGCTCGACTATGTCGGTCCGAACGGAGCCGGTACCATCTGGATGCGCACTACCGTCAACACCGGCTACAACGCGAGCTGCTTCTACTATCATCAGGGTACCTACATGGCCACGAGCTATGCGATGTACAGGTCCTACGGAGAGGCGGTGCGCTGCGTGAAGGAGGCTTCCGGGAAATAAGTCCTCCCGGCAATGCCGGCACCGCGCGGAGACTCCCTCCCGGCAGGCGAATACTTGGGAAAAGCCTGCCGGGAGGGAGTCTCCGCGCTGCTGCATTTGTCCATGTCGGTTTGTCTGGGTCCGGTTTGTCTGGGTCGCCGCGGTTCTTGGCTTTATGCGGCGGAATACCTATATTGAGCGAAATTGCTAAAGTCATGGGTCTGTTCGATTTTATGAAGGAAAAGCCGGCGTACGAGATCGTCCGCGTGGAGTTCTACGGTGGCGGGAGAGGCTCCAGTCCCGACCATTTCGGCACCGGAGTCCCGAGGAGCGCCGAGCTGCTGGTCCCGAGGGTCACTCTGTTTGTGAACAGGGCGGTCGAGCTGAGGTTCAAGGTGTGCATACGGTTCCCGCAGGCCGAAGCGGCAAAAGGCGGCGTGGAAGTGTATGACATCGAGTATGAACATACGGCCAGGCTCCACCGCTCTCCGGATACCGTGGTGCTGCTGCAGCTGCCGGCCTCCGAAGTGCATTTCAGTCATGGCGGCCTCGGCGTGCTGCACATTTACGACATGGACGGCGGTTGCATCGCGGCCGGATTCTTCTATGTGCAGGACGACGAGTAGCCGCCGGCTATGATCTGTCAGACTGGGGATTATGATTGATGAAAATATCATGGAAGGACTGAAAACATTGCGCGAAGTCGCGGACTACATCATCTCCAACGGCATCGAGATGGTCAACTTCATGTATCCTGCCGCCGACGGCAGGCTGAAGACGCTTAATTTCACGGTGAATGACGAGGACTATCTGCTGTCGGTCCTGCGCTATGGCGAGAGGGTCGACGGTTCAAGCCTCTTCCCCTTCATCGAGGCCGGCAACAGCGACCTCTATGTGATTCCGAGGCTGGGGACGATGTTCCTCGACCCCTTCGCCGAACTGCCCACGGCCTGTTTCCTCTGCGCGTTCCTCGACAAGAACGGCCGCCGGCTCGACTGCTCCCCCGAATATACCCTGCTGAAGGCGCGCGACGCTTTCAGGCGCAGGACGGGCATGGAATTCGAGGCCATGGGAGAGCTGGAGTTCTATGTGTGCGCGCCCGAGGACGAAGCCCTCGCGATGTATCCGGCGACAGACCAGAAAGGCTATCACGAGTCCGCCCCGTTCGCGAAGTTCAACGATTTCCGGACCGACTGCATGCACAGCATAATGAAGGCCGGAGGCAGGATAAAGTACGGTCATTCGGAGGTCGGCAATTTCCGGCTCGACGGCAGGCTCTACGAGCAGAACGAGATCGAGTTCCTTCCGGTGGATGTCGCTGACGCCGCGGACCAGCTGATGCTCGCGAAGTGGATAATACGCAACACCGCCGCCCGGTACGGCCTCGATGTCAGCTTCGCTCCGAAGATTACGGCGGGCAAGGCCGGCTCGGGCCTGCATATACACATGCGCATCATGAAGGACGGCAGGAACATGCTCGTGGACGAGGACGGCGGACTGTCCGTGACCGCCCGCCGCGCGATAGCCGGGCTGATGGCGCTCGCACCTTCGATAACCGCGTTCGGCAACGTCAATCCGGTGTCATACCTGCGCCTCGTGCCCCATCAGGAGGCGCCGACGAGTGTCTGCTGGGGCGACAGGAACCGCTCCGTGCTCGTCAGGGTGCCTCTCGGCTGGACGGGCGGGGGAGACATGTTCGCCGAGGTGAACGGCCCCGACAGCTCCGTACCCGCGAATGCCGGCGTGTCGAAGCAGACCTTCGAGATACGCTCGGCGGACTGCTCCGCAGACATCTACCAGTTGCTCTCCGCGCTCTGCGTCGCATGCATGTATGGTCTGGAGATGCCGGATGCGGACGCGGTTGCGGAGCGCACATATGTCGATGTGGATATACACAAGAAGGCGGGCGAAGCCCGTGCGGCGGCTCTCGACCAGCTTCCGGGCTCCTGCGCGGAATCCGCGGTGCAGCTTGAGAGGCAGCGCGGCGTCTATGAGCGCGACGGCATATTCTCCCCGCTGATGATAGACGGTATCCTGAAGAAACTGCGCGATTACGGCGACGGCGACCTGAGGCAGCGGCTTGCGGCCGACCCGAAGCTGGAGGCGCGGCTCGTTGCCGAATATTATTATTGCGGTTAGAAGTTCAGCTTCCGGTTTCTTGCTTTTCCGGTTTTTATCATCACCTTTGTACTGTATCGCTACGGTGGTACAGTACAAAGGCATAATGATATGACTGAATTGAAGGATGTATGGTACTGGTATGAATACGGCCAGACCGTGATCAGGGATGCCTCGGCCGCCGTCGGGGAAGGCAGGATATACGGACTGCTCGGGCTCAACGGGGTTGGGAAGAGCACCTTGCTAAAGTTGATGGCGGGGCTGTTGTTCCCGAAGAAGGGTGAAATCCTTTGCGGAGGGGAGAATGTCGCGGACAGGAAGGTGGAGACGCTTCAGGAAGTGGTCTTCATGCCGGCCGAGTTCGAGCTGCGCAACGAGAGCCTGGAGAAGTTCGTTTCGCTCAATTCCGTGTTCTATCCCCGCTTCAGCCGCGCAGTGCTCGACGACTGCCTCGGGGAGTTCGGCATAGATCCGCAGACTCCGAGTCTCGAGCAGCTGTCGCTCGGTGGCAGGCACAAGTTCATGTTCAGCTTCCTGCTTTCGCTGGGCGCGAGGCTCATGCTGCTGGACGAGCCGCTGAACGGCATGGACCTGCCATCGAGGGGCATGTTCAGGAAACTGCTGATGAGGCATCTGAGGAACGACCAGTCAGTGGTGGTCTCCACGCATGTGATGTCCGATGTCGACAGGATTGTCTCCGACCTGATGGTGCTCAGGAACGACGGAACATTGTTCTGCGGCTCCGTCGATGAGCTTTCGCGCAGGTATTCCTACGGGATTTCGTCTTCTGCCGAAGATGCATTGTACGCCGAAAGCTGCGCCGGAGGGTACAGGGTGCTCAGGAGAAACGAAGACGCCTGCGAGAGCGGGATTCCGACGGATATGCTGTTCAACGCTGTAATCAAGGGAGTGATAGAATGATGAAGACTTTCAGTTTCAGAAGGATGATGCTTTTCTGCCGTCTGCAGATGGTGGAGATGTACGGCAGGAACATACGCAGGACGCTGCGGGTGGCTGCGGCCGCGGTTCTGGTGATTTGCCTGTTCTCTCTGATTTTCGGAGAGGAAGGGGAGAGCGTGAGCGTGGCCGAAAGGATGATGGTGGTGTGCTCCTTCGTCGCTTCGGTGGGCTTCTTCAGCGACCTGGTGGCGTACAGGATGATGGTCCCGGCCAGTCCGGCGGAGAAGTATGTGTCGGTTTTCGTGAGCTCCCTGCTGCTGAGCGTGATGTTCCTCGCGCTCTCGGTGCTCGTGGGCTCGGCTTTCTTCACGCTGCTCTCGTTTTTCAGCGAACCTTCGCTGACGCTGCTGTATTTCAGGGAGGGCTACGACGCTTCCGGACTCGTGGGGGCGCTGTTCATGCTGCCGCTGATAATATGGATTCAGCTGTATTTCAGAAGCCGTTCGAAGCTCAGGCATCCCAAGCTGGTCTTCTTCGGCCAGCTTGCAGGTCTCGTATGCTTCATGCTGTTCCCGACGGTCCTGAGGGCTCTCGGGATTATGGACAAGGCCTCCGCCCGTATCGCGACCGCTTGCGTCTCCCTGCTGCTGGTGCTGTTCTTCATGATCCAGTCGTACAGGCTGTTCAGGAAACTTGAAATGGATGTGAAGGAGAATGACTGACTTCAGACAGGACAAGGCCATATACCTGCAGATGTACGAGGGAGCCTGCGACGACATCCTCTCGGGGCGCTACGGACCCGGGGACAGGATACCGAGCGTGCGGGAGCTTTCGGAGCGGCTGGAGGTCAACACGAACACCGTGGTGCGCGCCTACGACCAGCTCGTGCGGCGCGGGATCGTCCATACCCGGCGGGGCATGGGCTATTTCGTTTCGGAGCAGGCGCGGGAGCTTATACTTGCGGACCGCAGGAGGGAGTTCATGGACGAGCGTCTGCCGGAACTGTTCAGGCAGATGCGGCTGCTTGGCATATCGATGGAGACGGTGGAGGAACAGTGGAAGGGGCGTTCCGGAAAGTGAGGGTCGCTTATATTCGTTTTAGGCATGAATAATCTGAATTACAATACGCTGGCGTTCATCAGGCATTATTTCCATATACCTGAGAGCTGCAAATTGTCGTGGGCGCTGATAGAGGAGACCGTGAAGGGCGAAACGGAGATCCGTCTCGGAGTGGCCTTACTCAAGCGTCCGGGTTTCTATATCGATGTCGCCATGCGCCGTTTCTTTACGGAGACCGTGCTGTATGGCGGCGGTCTTGTGCGCAAAATTCATCCCGCCCGGCGCAAGGCGGACGGTGACGGTTTTGTCTACACTTCCGGGAACGGGCTGACCCTGCGGACGTCCAGGGATTTCATCCGGGATATCTATTACAGTTCGGTGTATTCTCCGGACATGCGCGGGCCGTTGTATTGAATCGCGCAGAGGCGCCCTGTTCATGCAGGAGCGGCCGCCCGGGATGTTCAGGCGGCCGCTCCTGCCGGGTGCTTGGTGACGGAGCAGCTATTCCTGGCGGAACAGCATGGGCGCCATCTGGTACAGGCATCTGCGCCAGGTGAGGAATTCGTGCGCCGTGTCGGGCGATACATACGACATCGCGTTGAATCCCGCTTCCTGCAGTTCCCTGACAGCCTCGGTCACCCTGTCGGGATTCTCCTTGCTGCCGCATCCTATGAACACGCCCTTCACGCCGCTGCCTTCGAGCTCCTCGGGAGTGTAGGTGCCGCCGCTGAGCAGTCCGTAATAGCCGAACACGCCGGGGCGGTTGAGCGTGATGGCGTGCGTCTCCATGCCGCCCATGGAGAGTCCCGCCATCGCCCGGTGCTCCCTGTCGGCCATGGTCCTGTAGTGCGAGTCGATGTAGGGCACGAGTTCGTCGACCAGCACGGTTTCGAAGTCCTTGACGTCGAACTGACGTATGGTGCCGAATCTGGCTTCGTTGGTCATTCCGTAGGTCATGACCACGATGAACGGTTCGATACGCCCGTCCTCTATCATGTTGTCCATGATCAGTCCGGCCTTGCCCTGGACTGACCATGAGGTCTCGTTCTCGCCCCAGCCGTGCTGGAGGTAGAGCACGGGATATTTCCTGTCACGGTCCCGGTAGTAGCAGGGAGGGGTGTAGACCAGGGCGCGGCGCACCTGCCCCGTGCTCTCCGACCAGAACAGCACATCCTCGATTCTGCCGTGCGGGATGTTCCTGAGCGCATAGAAGTCCTGGTCATGTGCGGGGACCTCTATTCCGCTCTCCCAGCGGCATGAGCCGAAGAAGAAGCCGGTGCCCGGGTCGTTGACCACGCCTCCGTCGAGTATCAGGTGATAGTAGTGGAAGCCTTCGTCGAGCGGAGCCGAGGTGGTGCCGGTCCAGTATCCGTCGTCCCCTTTCCGCAGGGCCGTGCCTTCCTTGCCGCCGAGGGTCACGACTATCGAACTTGCTTCAGGGGCGTGGATGCGGAAGCGGGCGTAGCCCTGTGAGTTCACCATCGGATATTCCTGCCCCGGAGCGTTGAACGAGGACGGCCTGAAGTCTTCCTTGACCGTTGCGGTCTGTGCCGGCGAAAGCGTGCACAGCAGTGCGGCTGCTGCGCAGATAGCGGTTTTAATTCTGTAAATCATGGTGTTATTGATAATGGTTGTGGTTCGTCTGGCCGGGTGATGATGGAATTACAGGAATATGCCTATGGAGACGACGGGGTAGAATCCTCCGATCGGTGACGGCGTGTCGCAGGGGGAAAGGTACTGCACTCCCACTCCGATCACCGACCTGTGTCTGAACACGGACGCCGCCACATGTTCCAGCATGAACCGCAGCTGCCAATAGTTCCCGCCGGCCTTGCCTATCGTGGACAGGCCCGAGACGGAGGCTGCGATCTGGGCGTTCGAGTTGAAAGTATGGTTGAAGCGCACGCCGATTCCGCTCTTCGCCGCGAAATCGTAATTCCTGTCCGTGGACTTGTTGTAAAGCAGTTCCGTGAAGTCAATCGGCACGAACACCGAGAACCACGGGTTTACCGCGAATCTTAGTTTCACGTCCAGAGTGGCGAAGGAATGGCTGTCCCCGAATCCTTCCGCCATCAGTTCCGCCGAATATCCGAGGCGGCCGGCGAAGGAGTTGTCCTGTGCGGCGGCATTGAGGCATGCCAGCCACAATGCGAGCACAAGAAATGCTTTCCTGAGCTTGAAGAGTCTTTCCATAATGATAGATGTTTTAACCGATGTCCGCGTGGCACGTCCTGCGCGCCATGTACAAAGATATTAAAATTCCGGAAACATCGTTCAGGACTTTTCCGTACCTTTATGCGGCATTATGGGTATGGAGAAGAACACAGGTCAGCTGCTTACCCGGCGGCTCGTATTGCGCGCCTGGCGGGAGACGGATGCCGGGGCCCTGTTCAAATATGCCAGGGACCCCGCGGTCGGCCCTGCCGCGGGCTGGCCGCCGCATGCTTCCGTGGAGGACAGCCTGAATGTGATACGGACTGTCTTTTCCGCTCCGGAGACTTACGCCGTCGTGCTGAAATCGACCGGCGAGCCCGTCGGAAGCGCCGGCATTCTGTCCGGCGAGGCTTCGCATGTTGCCGAAATACAGGCTGACGAGGCCGAAATCGGCTACTGGATAGGCAGGCCGTATTGGGGACAGGGGCTGATTCCCGAGGCGGTGAACCGTCTGCTGCGGCGGTGCTTCGAGGAGCTGGGCATGGCGGCGGTCTGGTGCTGCCATTACGACGGCAATGCGAAATCCCGCCGCGTGATGGAGAAATGCGGGTTCCGTTTCCACCATACTGAAAGCGGCGCTGTTTCGCCGCCCGGAGATGTCCGCACGGAGCATTTCATGAGGTTGACGAAGGAGGAATGGGAGGCTTCCCGGCGGCTGGGGCTTCGTCCGCTGGCGGAGCGGGACATTCCGGAGATGCAGGCGTTGTTCCGTGACACCGTGCTGCATGTCAATGTGCGGGATTACAGCAGAGAGGAGGTGGAGGACTGGGCTTCCTGCGGCGACAGTGCGGAGCATTGGCGCCGACTGCTGGCCGGGAACGCTTTCGTCGGCGCTTTTGACGCGCAAGGCCGGCTCGTCGGTTTCTCCTCCATGAACGCAGGCGGTCATCTGCATTCGATGTTCGTCCATAAGGACAGTCAGGGGAGGGGTGTTGCGACCTTGTTGCTTTCCGAAGTCGAAAAGATGGCGCGCGGGTACGGAGTGCGCCGGATCGGGGCCGAGGTGAGCGTCACCGCCCGGCCTTTCTTCGAGGCGCATGGCTATTCCGTCGTGAAGGAGCAGAAAGCGAAGGCCTGCAGGCTATGTCTGACTAACTATGTGATGGAGAAGGTATTATGAAAATCCTGAAGTCGTTTGTCGTATGGCTGTGCTTTATTCCTGCGGCTATCCTCAACGGAGGGCTGAGGGAATATGTACTGGTCCCTGCAATCGGACGGAAATGGGCCTTGCCCGCGAGCGGGATTATATTGAGCGTGTGTATTTTTCTGATAACCTGGCTGCTGCTGCCCCGACTTGTGAAAGTCCGTACTTCCGGGACAGCCTGGCTGATCGGGATATGCTGGCTGGTTCTGACCGTGGCTTTCGAATTCGCCTCGGGCCTGGCGGGTGGAAACACGGTGGCCGAGCTCCTTTCCGCCTATAATCCATTGACCGGCAATCTGTGGCTGCTGGTGCTGGCGACTACTCTGCTGTCGCCGGTTCTGACAGGAGGACGCTTCCATGCTTCAAGTTCTGGCGGAACGGGCACCGGGTCAAATAATCGCTTTCGACGCAGTAGCTGGAATTGACAGTTTTTACTCCTGTCAGGCGGACGCGGCGAGCCTGCGTCTTATGAAGCATACATGATAGCATTGAGAATAGTGCGATTTCCGTAAAAATAGACACTAAAGTGAAAGCAAAAACCGCACTTTTTCAGTGCGGTGAACGGTGCGGAGACAAGGCTCTTCCTGTCGGGTTTACGAACAGGATTTCCTGGCGGCCTTTATCGAGTCTGCGGCAAGCAGGACTCCGACGGCGGCCATCACGGGAAGGATGACAAGCTGCACCGGGTTGAACTCATTGACGAGCTCCGCCATGTGTGCGATGCAGAACAGACCGGTGAACACCGCGAGCGCGGCGTTGATGACGCTGGCCGCTTTTGACGATGAGTACAGTACGCAGAGTATGCCCGCGACCGGTATCAGGTAGCTTACGGCCATCATGAATACGAGCATCCCCGCAGGTGCAGCTCCGACATTTGAGATGGAGATGTCCTCGCTCCAGAAAAGGGGCATCAGATCCGCCAGGCTGTGAATTGCGAAGCCGCCCATGATCAGCGCCCATAAAAATGCAATTCGTCTCTTGAGTTCCATATAGAAAGTTTTTGAGTACAGGGCAAAGGTGCTCCGGGCGGCGGTGGCGGTCAATCCCTATTTGTTGATAAAATTCAGGCGGCAAAGGACGGAAGCCAGAGTAATCTTATATGCGTATCTTTCGATCGCAAAAGCAAAAAATGAAGATAGTGCCAGCTGTCCTGATGTCCTCCTGCCTCGCTATGACCGGAGCGTCCGCCACAGGCTGCAAAAGCGGCGCGGTGATGAAACCTGCTTCCGAGAATATTTTGGGAAAGTGGGCGCAGGCTGCCGCATGTGAAGTGACCGGTTTCGGGCGAGGCCATGGACAAGTATATAACGGTCAACAGAATACGATCCGCGACGAAAGACTCATTACCGATACGGACAAAAGCGAGACGCTGCTTGTCACCCTCCGCATTTGCAAGACCTGATATCTGGACATCATCGCTGATACCGAGTATTAGCATGCGCCTTCGCCATTGGCAAAGGCTGATACACTCTTGAGCTGGCTTTTGGATTGTCTGGCTTAGAGCATCTGTTTCTTGTCGTAGGGAGTTGTTACGCCTTAGGCGTCTGGTTAAAACAATTCTCCGGCTATTTGAGCTGCTTTCTCTTCATCGATGGTAAAGACATGGTTCAGCAAGCCGACCGAAACGACCTGCGTCTCTCCGTCGTAGGTAACGGTCCCTATGCTGCATACAAGATAATCTTCTACATTGAGCATGTTGTCGATGACAAGCCCTCCGAGACCGGTCCCGATCATGGAGCCGAACATCACCAGGCCCGCATCCTCCTCCTCGCCGGACAATTCAGTGGTAATAACCTGATTGACCAGATCTTTCAATGTCTCTGAATGCGCTTCCTTGTCCGGACAAGTAGCCACGCAGATACCGCCGAGAATAAGGAGGGCCAGCAATGTATATAATATCGCTTTCATAATTTAAATGCTGTGCTGCTTGTAAAGTTAATGATTTATTGCGATTTGTTCATGCGTATGCAGAATTAGGTTCTTTTTGAGGTCGTCAATGTCTGATAAGTTCGATAAAAAGACCCTGTATCTGCTCGACATTGTCTCCAGATGTCTGGAGCCGTTCGTGACAGAGCAGATTCATTTCACAAAACCTTATGAAATATGTTATGCTCCGGGCTATCCGGCAAAGAAATTTCAGAAAATGCTTGATTCGTTTGATGAAGATTTGCCGGACAATGCATAGTAAAGCCTTAGAATATCATAACATATAATTCCGTCGCTTAGAAACTTTACATGCAAGTTCCGGTTTCGGAGGCAAACCGCATCTCGGACAAACAAACCGAATCTCTGAAACTAAAAACACCAGCGCGACAAACAAGTTATCTTTGTTTATCACGCTGATTTTCAATCTTTTAATCTATTCAAAGAGTATCAATACTCTTCCTCGTTGGATTTATTCAAAGGTTTGTATAAGTTATTGGTTTACAATATAATTTTTTCAAGAAATCATTACAAGGGCAAATAATAAGGCAAACTCTAAAACTTGTGAAAATAGGTAAAATCTTATATTACAGAGAGTTGCGCGCGAGCGATCTTACATGGGGCTTATCTGACGCACTGCTGTTCTGCAGAGGATTTCTTCTTCCGGGAATAAGAGTTCAGGCGAATTCCTCTTTGAGCACATATCAAAGACATAGACCGGACTCTGATAGTATAGACCAGTTTCCGGATCTTCTATTTTTGAGAAAGTCTTCGATTTATATAATCTGTCGAATGCTTCTTTATCCGTGAGATGATATTCTTCTATTATCATTGGGACGATATCCTCACACAGGCACTCAATCATAAACTGCCGGTCTGTTGCTGTCATATCTTTTTCAATCATGACAATGGCCCTCCGTTCCTATGGCAGACTTTCACCATATCATCCACCGCATCGTCAATTGAAAATGCGTGCTCGACATCATAAAAATCAAAGATGAAATCCAACCCTTTGTACTGCGAAAGATAGCCGTATGCAAAAGCGTTGCTGACGGAGAACCTTTCAGCGAAAGCACCTATGCAGGCAACATAAAACGAAATCCTGTTTCTCTCTTCGCGGCTCATACAGACATCTTTTGGTCAAATATACGCAGAAGCCGAGAGCAGAACAAATTTATTTGTTTTGCCGAGGCGCAACAGTATATGTGACACGAATGTGGCAAATATAACTATTTCCTTTTTTTGATTGAAAGTTCGATCAGCAGACTGCGTCAAGTGCAAGGAAATCAGTAAATGAATCCGAACATCCAGATGGGTATATTCTTGCCGGCAGCATACTCTATGTTATCTTTCACGACATATCCATTGGCTGCTTCTTTCAACTGTTTTCCCGTCTTGTTCTTTCCTCCAACCTCGAATGTCATGTCATTAATCTCAAAGTCTGAAATTTTTGATGAACGGACAGGATACTTTTCTTTTATCCATGTCAGAAACATAGTCTCCCTGATTGTACCTTCATCGGCTTTGCCGAGTCCAAGTGCATAAATGATATTCGAATTGTCAAGATAAAGTTTCTCCGTCTTTTGCAACAGGCCGTCTCCGCTGGATTTCTCCCTTAACGCATTGAACAACCCCGACTTCTCCAGATACTCTATATAATCAGGAAGTGTGTTTCTGCTTATGTCCAGATCTCTGGCAAGCGTTGTATGATTCGGCTTGTAGGGGACGGACAGAGCAAGCATATACATCAGTTTTTTTAACTTTACCGCAGCGGCAACTGTCATCTCCGCATATTTCGGAATATCATCCTCAACGGTAGCGGTAATGGACTGTTTCAATTTTATCAGAAAGTCCTCCTCTGTAAAATACGGATAACAACCGTGATGCAGATACTCCTGATAATATTTCAGAGGCCTGTATTCTCCGTATGGAAAATCCACTTTGCCTTCAAGGATATCTTCCAATGAAGACGGTTTGAGGCTCCACCCTTGAGAAATGTTGAGGTATTCCCTGAATGACAGAACGGGCATCGTGTATTCGACCGTTCTCCTGCTCAGATCCGCCTTGCCGCCTTTCTTCAAATCAAGTATCGAACTGCCTGAATATACTACCTGCAGGAGCGGCAGCTGGTCATATATCATCTTGATTTCGGTCGTCCATCCTCTGTACTTATGTATTTCGTCTATATACAGTTTCTTGCCTCCGCGCTGAAAAAATGCCAGCGCTAGATCGTAGATAGTGTTACCTGCAAAATAGAAATCATCCGCCTGAACATATAATGATTCTTCTATTTTGTCATACAACTTGATATGCTGGAGAATCATCGTTGATTTCCCGACACCTTTCTGCCCGAGAATGCCTATCAGCCTGTTTTTCCAGTTGATGGTTTCATGAAACGATCTGACATAATTGACTGGAGTCAGGTCAAGTCTGATTTTATATGCTTGCAATAATGTATCCATGCCTCTTGTTTATGTTTTATGAAGCAAATATACATAATTGCACAGAAAATAGTGCGATTTTTCATGAAATATGCACTGAAGTTGGTGCGATAATGAATGAAAACTGCACTGGAAATAGTGCAGCGCCTCATTCGCTTATAACGGCCTTTGTTTTAATTGTTAAACTTTTTAATAACCTGTCCGGAATTTTACCGGACAGCGATGACTTAGAAACTTTACATGCAAGTTTCGGTTTCGGAAGCAAACAGCATTTTGGACAAACAAGCCGAATCTCTGAATCTAAAAACACCAGCGCGACAAACATATTTTCATTGTTTATCGCGCTGATTTTCAATTTTTTAATCTATTCAAAGAGAATCAATATTCTTCCTCGTTGAAGAAATTTAT
>CALVAD010000013.1 GCA_944325495.1 uncultured Bacteroidales bacterium
GCAAATATCCCGTGAGCACCCGTCTGAGCCTCAGCGGAACCATCATCGTGGCCCGCGACATCGCGCACGCGAAGCTCAACGAGAGGCTCGACAACGGCGAGGACCTGCCCCAGTATTTCAAGGATCACCCCGTATACTACGCCGGACCCGCCAAGACTCCTGCCGGCTATGCCTGCGGCTCCATGGGCCCGACCACCGCGAACAGGATGGATCCCTATGTGGACCGTTTCCAGGATCACGGCGGCTCGATGGTCATGATAGCCAAGGGCAACCGCACCCAGGTGGTGACCGACGCCTGCAAGAAGCACGGAGGCTTCTATCTCGGCTCCATCGGAGGCCCTGCCGCCGTGCTCGCCCAGAACAACATCAAGTCCATCGAGTGCGTGGAATATCCCGAACTCGGAATGGAGGCCATCTGGAAGATAAGGGTCGAGGATTTCCCCGCCTTCATCCTCGTGGACGACAAGGGCAATGATTTCTTCAAGACCATCGCCTGACAAGCAGGGCGCATACGCTTGATGCGTCTCAATAATTTTAACCGGCGGAATTCAGGACATTCCGCCGGTTTTTCTATTCTTGCGCTTCGAAAAAACAGTAGCGTATGAACAGGCCGTCCGCCGTCATTTCTTCCTTACGCTCTTGCGGTACTCCTCGGGCGCCGTGCCGGTGTACCTCCTGAAGTATCTGGCGAAGTACGACTGGTCCGGGAAGTGCAGCATATAGGCGAGTTCCTGTATGCTCTTGTCGGTCGTGGAGAGCAGCATCTTGATTTCCTGCACGCAGTGGACGTTTATTATGTCCTTGGGGTGGAATCCCGTCATGTTCCGGACTATCGACGAGAGATAGCGGGTGGTGATGCAGAGCTTGTCCGCATAGGAGGAGACGTCCCTGCACTCGGTGCAGTTGCGTGAGACGAGGTGTATGAAATCTTCGAACAGCTGCTCCTGTCTCGTGGTGTTGGCGGCGTTGCGCCCTATCAGACGGGACTTGATTCTTTCGTAGAAGTCGAAGAGTATGTTCTGCGTGATGTTCCGGAATGTCTGGAGCCGGAAGCTGTGCCTTTTGTTCAGGCATATTCTTTCCGCGCTCCGTATCACGCTGTGCAGCTCCTTCCGGTATTCCCCGGTGATGAGCCTGCTGTCGGAGTAGGGGTATCTCCTCAGGAAGGAAAAGAAGGAATGGCCGAACGGCGCCGATGTGTCAAGCCATACTTCAGGCGTCATGACCAGGCAGCTGACCGTGAAGTCGGAACTTGCTTCCAGGCACTGGAAGAACCACTTGTCGCCGAGTATGAGCAGGCCTCCTTCCTTCAGATTGTGCGTGCGGAAGTCTATTTCGCAGACCGCCCTCCCTTTTTCTATGAGGAAAATGCCGAAATTCTTCGTCTTTATCAGGCTGTCCGGCATCATGTCGACGATTCTGTCCGTCGCCGCGAAGAATTCTTCCCTTCCCAAAGGTTCCGGATGCTTCATACGCTTTTTGAAATTTTTTGCAAAAATAAATATTTTGTTCCGATTTTGAACGATATTGACTACAAAAGGAAAAGAGGAACGGCTTGTTTTGTGTGCAACTTTGCACCCGGAAAAATGTTAGTAGATATGAAAGGAAACAGAAGATTGACGATGTTGGTTGGAATTCTGTTCTGTTCGCTGTGCGCATTCTCCTGCGGGCGGCAGACCGAAGATGCGGTGCAGACCGGATATTCGACCATGAAGGTCTCCACGGCCGACAAGGAACTGACGACTTCCTATTCCGCGTCGATTCGCGGCCGTCAGGACATAAACATCTATCCTCAGGTCTCGGGGACCATTCAGGAGCTGTGCGTTTCGGAGGGCGAGACGGTGCGTGCCGGGCAGACGCTCTTCGTGATTGACCAGGTTCCCTATAAGGCTGCGCTCAACACGGCGGAGGCCAATGTCAAGGCTGCCGAGGCCGCCCTTGCGTCGGCCGAGCTCAAATACGAAAGCAACAGGCAGCTGTACGAGCGCAAGGTCGTGTCGGACTACACCCTGAAGACTGCGGAGAACGAATATCTGACCGCCCAGGCCCAGCTCGCGCAGATGCAGGCCCAGCAGGTCAATGCGGCCAACAATCTTTCATATACGGTTGTCAAGAGCCCGTGCGACGGAGTAGTGGGCACCCTGCCTTACAGGGTGGGCGCTCTGGTAAGTTCCGCCATGGCGACGCCGCTTACGACCGTCTCCGACAATTCGAGCATGTATGTCTATTTCTCGATGACCGAGAACCAGCTGCTGTCGCTGATACGCCAGTACGGCTCGGTGGACGAGGCTCTGGCCGAAATGCCCGAGATCAGTCTCCGGCTCAACGACGGCTCCACCTACGGGGAGAAGGGACGCATCGAGTCCATAAGCGGAGTCATCGACACTCAGACGGGAACGGTGAGCGTGCGTGCGGTGTTCCCCAACAAGTCGCGGCTGCTTTTCAGCGGCTCGTCCGGGAATGTGCTGATTCCCAGCGTCTACGAGGGCTGCATCGTGATACCCCAGGAGGCCACCGTAAGGTATCAGGACAAGGTTCTGGTGTATAAGGTGGTCGACGGCAAGGCCGTGTCGGCTCTGGTGACGGTGGCTGATGTGGATGACGGAAGGGAATATATCGTCGAGGACGGACTTTCCGTAGGTGACGAGATTGTCGCCAAGGGCGCAGGTCTGCTGCGTGACGGAATGCAGGTGAAATAGCTCTGGAGGAGGAAGCACAGTATGAAAGGAAATCCTTTTATCAGACGCCCGATGGCGGCGTTCGCCATCTCCATTCTGATCGTGATTGTCGGCGTCATCTCCCTGCTCAGCCTTCCGATAGAGCAGTATCCCGACATCGCCCCGCCTACCGTCATGGTCTCCACGAGCTACCCTGGAGCCGATGCGGACGCGGTAATGAACAGCGTGATCGTGCCGCTGGAGGAAAGCATCAACGGTGTGGAGAACATGATGTACATGAGCTCCACGGCGACCAACTCCGGCTCCGGTTCGATTACTATTTATTTCAATCAGGGCACTGACCCGGACATGGCGGCAATCAATGTTCAGAACCGCGTGTCCATGGCTCAGGGCCTTCTGCCCGCCGAGGTGGTGCAGATCGGAGTCACCACTTTCAAGAGGCAGACGAGCATGCTCCAGTCCGTGGCTCTATGGTGCCCGGACGGCCGCTACGACGAGTCGTTCATTGCCAATTATCTGGATATCAACGTGATTCCGGAAATCAAGCGAGTGAACGGCGTCGGCGACGTGATGGAGATGGGCGATACCTACAGTATGCGTATCTGGCTGAATCCGGAGCGCATGGCACAGTACGGTCTCGTGCCTTCCGACATTTCGGCCGTGCTCAACGAACAGAATCTCGAGGCCCCTACAGGCTCGCTCGGAGAGAACTCCGGCAATGTGTTCCAGTACACGATGAAGTACCGCGGCCGTCTGGAGAGCCTTCCCGAGTTCGAGAACATAGTCGTGCGTGCGAACGAAGACGGCTCGGTGTTGAGACTCAAGGATATAGCTGATGTTGAACTTGGTCGTGAGGCATACAGTTTCCACGGAGAGATAGACGGAAAGCCCGGAGTCACGATGATGGTGTTCCAGGTGGCCGGGAGCAATGCGACCGAGGTGAACGCCGCGGTGACCGCCAGAATAGAGGAACTCTCGGAGGAACTTCCGGCAGGACTTGAATTCGTCCAGCTGCAGAGCACCAACGATTTCCTGTTCGCCTCGATCCACAATGTTGTGGAGACGCTGATCATCGCGATCATACTCGTGATTCTCGTGGTGTATTTCTTCCTGCATGACTTCAGGAGCACCATTATACCTTCGCTGTCGATAATCGTCTCGCTGGTGGGCACCTTCGCCTGTCTGGTGGTCGCGGGCTTCAGCATAAACATACTGACGCTGTTCGCGCTGGTGCTGGCGATTGGAATTGTGGTCGATGATGCGATCATCGTGGTGGAGGCCGTGCAGGCCAGGTTCGACAGCGGCTACAAGTCGACCTATCTTGCCGTGCGTGACGGTATGCACGATGTGTCGACGGCCATCATCACCTGCTCCATAGTCTTCATGGCCGTGTTCATCCCCGTGACCTTCATGGGCGGAACCTCCGGAATATTCTACACCCAGTTCGGCATTACGATGGCGACGGCGGTCGGCATTTCTCTGATATCCGCGATGACGCTCTGTCCGGCGCTCTGCGTGCTGCTGATGCGTCCGTCGTCGGGTGAAGGCGGCCGCAGGTCGCTCAACTCGATGGTCAAGGCGGCCTACGAAGCTTCGTTCGGAGCCATCCTTGGGAAATACAAGAAAGGCATCATGTACTGCATCCATCACCGCTGGCTGGTCTGGGGCTCCCTTGGCGCCGCGGCCGTGCTTCTTGTGGTGCTGATGGGCAACACCAAGACCGGACTCGTGCCTCAGGAGGACCTCGGGACCATAATGGTGAATGTCGGAACTTCTCCAGGAAACTCCCTCGTGGAGACCAACAAGGTCATGGAGCAGGTCAAGGAAATCCTTGCCGAGCAGCCGGAGATAGAGCATTACAGCACGGTAGCGGGATATGGAATGATAGCGGGCAGCGGAACTTCCTACGGTACCGCCATCATCAAGCTTCGGAACTGGGATGACAGAAAGGGCCGCGAGCACAGTTCGGATGCCGTGATGGCGCGCCTGAACAGCCGTTTCAGCGAGATCAAGGAGGCGAACATATTCTGCTTCCAGCCGGGAATGATTCCCGGATACGGTCTCGGCAACTCGCTGGATCTTAATGTGCAGGACATGACGGGCGGAGATATCAACACTCTGTACGACAATGTGATGCGTTTCATTTCCGCTCTCAACGAGCGTCCGGAGATAGCCCAGGCGTATACGACCTTCTCGCTTGACTTCCCTCAGATTGCGCTCGACATAGACGCGGCGAAGTGCAAGAGGGCGGGACTGGCTGTCACCGATGTGCTGAATGTAATAGGCGCATATTGCGGAGGTTCGTATGTGTCCAACTACAATCAGTTCGGAAAGGTGTACCGCGTGATGCTCCAGGCGGCTCCCGAATATCGTCTTGACAAGCATGCTCTCGACAACATATTCGTGCGCAACGGAAGCGAGATGGCTCCGGTCAGCCAGTTCGTGACCATTGAGAATGTGATGGGCCCCCAGGTGTCCAACAGGTTCAACCTCTATAATTCGATAGGAGTCAATGTGAACCCCGCCGACGGCTACTCCACCGGTCAGGTCCAGCAGGCGGTCAGCGAAGTCGCCGCGCAGGTGCTTCCCGTGGGCTGCAGCTTCGAGTACGGAGGAATAGCCCGCGAGGAGGCTTCCAGCTCCGGTTCGCAGACGGCATTCGTCTATGCGATCTGCGTGATTCTGATATACCTCATCATGGTATGTCTCTACGAGAGCTTCCTGCTGCCGCTCGCGGTCATCTTCTCGGTTCCTTTCGGACTGGTCGGCTCTTTCCTGTTCGCCAACATGTTCGGACTTGAGAACAACATCTATCTGCAGACCGGTATGATCATGCTCATAGGCCTGCTCACCAAGACTGCGATCCTGATCACCGAGTATGCGGTCGAGCGCAGGCGCAGGGGAATGGGCATCATGGTTTCGGCGTTTTCCGCCGCGAAGGCCCGACTGCGTCCTATTTTGATGACGGTGCTCTGCATGATATTCGGAATGCTTCCGCTGATGTTCTCCAGCGGTGCGGGCGCGAACGGAAACGGCTCGCTCGCTACCGGCGTGATCGGCGGAATGCTCGTAGGTACGGTCGCGCTGCTGTTCTTCACTCCGGTGTTCTATACCGTCTTCGAGTATCTTCAGGAGAAGCTGCGCAGAAAGGATGTCTATGCTGAAGACGAGCAGGCTGAAAGTTAAACTTGGATGATATGATGAGGAATATATACAGGATATTGATGTTAGCGGCGCTCGCGCTGCTGTCCGGTGCCTGCGGTATCTACGGAAGCTACAAGCCGGCGGAGTCGGTGCCGGAGAATCTCTACGGAGAGGCCCTGGAGGTGGAGGACACCACGAATTTCGGTAATCTCGAATGGAAGGAGGTCTTCACGGATACCTGCCTGCAGGCGCTGATCGAGCGCGGTCTTGCCAACAATACCGACTATGTGGCCGCACAGTATCGCGTGCTGGAGGCTGAGGCTACGCTCAAGGCCGCGAGACTGTCGTTCCTGCCTTCGTTCGCGCTGTCTCCGCAGGGGAGCGTGAGCGGAGGGGAGAGCCAGGCGCAGGCCAGCTGGACCTGGCAGGCTCCGGTGACGGCCAGCTGGGAGCTCGACATCTTCGGCCGCATGCGCAATTCGAAGGAGCAGGCCAAGGCCCTGTACGCCCAGAGCCAGGACTACCGGCAGGCGGTGAGGTCGCAGCTGATAGCAGGAATTGCGAATACCTATTATACGCTGCTGATGCTGGACGCCCAGCTCGAAATCTCGCGTCAGACGGCCGAGGCTTGGAGCGAGACCGTGAATTCGGCCGAGGCTTTGATGAATGCGGGCCTGTATGATCAGGCGGCCGTGGCGCAGATGCAGGCTACCTACTACAGCGTGCAGACTTCCGTGCTCGACCTTGAGTCGCAGATAAACCAGACTGAGAACAGCCTGGCGCTGATGCTGGCCGAGACTCCGCGCCATTATGAGCGCGGGAAGCTGTCCGAGCAGCAGATGCCGGAACAGCTGTCGGTCGGAGTGCCTATACAGATGCTGTCCAACCGTCCCGACGTGCGTTCCGCCGAGCGTGCTCTTGAAGCCGCGTTTTATGCTACGAACCAGGCGCGTTCGGCTTTCTATCCTTCGATAGTTCTCAGCGGAAGCGCGGGATGGACCAACCAGCTCGGCGCCGCGATAGTGAATCCCGCTCAGTTCATTGCCTCCGCTCTTGGCTCGCTGACCATGCCTCTGTTTGCAAGAGGGCAGAACCGCGCGCAGCTCGAGATTGCGAAGGCGCAGCAGGAGGAGGCCGGGCTGAGCTTCCAGCAGGCGCTGCTGACCGCCGGTTCGGAAGTGAATGACGCCGTCGTCGCGTATCAGACCGCACGCAACAAGACCGAGCTGTACGAAAAGCAGATAGAGTCGCTGCGCACGGCTCTGCAGAGCACATCGCTGCTGATGGAGTACGGTACGACGACCTATCTTGAGGTGCTGACGGCCCGCCAGTCGCTGCTGAGCGCTGAACTCAACCAGATTGCGAACCGCTTCAGCGAGATCCAGAGCGTCGTGAATCTGTATCAGGCGCTTGGCGGTGGACGCTGAGGGACGGGGCTCTGTTCAATAAGGACAAGAGATGCGCACCAGGGAGGCGATAATTGGGGAAAAGCCTCCCTGGTGCGCATCTCTTGTCCTGCCGAACCGGCGCGGGATTCCGGTTCCAGCTGCGAGACGGCCATAGCGCTATGACGGATTGTAACCGACAGAAGGGACTTACTGCCGATTTTAGTGTGTCGCCAGTCCTGCAAAACACCGGTCGCATCCGTCGTTTCTTTGCATGGTTCCAGAGCATGTTTGTGCGACAGGTCACCCGAATTCCGGGAGACTTGTCGCAGTTGCCTTTCTTCTGCAGCATATATCCAATGCCTCTGCGACCGGTGTTTTGCAGGATGTGTCATGATTTGGCATGGGTTCCCTGTATATTTGCGGCAAAAGATTACATTAATGGAAAACGAAAGTCCGAATCTTGATGAGATCAGGGAAGAGAAGTTATTGCCTTGACATGTTGTTTCGGAAAGACCCTCGCGGAATAGAGAAATTCACGAAAATCAACACTCTGTTGAAGGACTTGTCAGACATCGGTGACAGGGCGAGATGCGCGCTCCCGGGAGGCGATAAGCGGGGAGAAGCCTCCCGGGAGCGCACATCTCGCCCCGTCCAGGACGGCAGAAAGTCCGCAAGAAAAATCAATTACTGGAAGGGCCTTATTATCCGACTGTAGGATTTATGCAAAATTGGAATTGAATTCCTGAATTACATAAATTGTAGATGCCGATAATTTATTACTTCAATATCTCCTGCTGTATTTTCAAAATCACCATTATATACGATGCTTTTTCTGCTCACCGGGGTAGAAAGCCAGCCGGAAAGTTTTTTCAATGTATTTCCGAATTCAGGAATATATGTCATGGAGGACTTTATTTCAAATGCCGTTATTGTTCCTTCTTCTTTCAGGAGAAGATCCACTTCATTGCCATTACTGTCTCTGTAGAAATACACTCCGCCTTCCCTGCCTTTATTCATTCTGTGCTTGACAGCCTCCATGACTACATAGTTTTCAAAAATATTTCCTCTCATCTTGTCTCTTGACAGTTGCTCGGGGCTTTCGATGTCAAGCATGTAGCAGGCAAGTCCTGGATCGGTAAAATACAGTTTCGGACGTTTCACGAGACGTTTTGACATATTTTCGTGATACGGGGGAAGAAGATATACGATATAAGAAGCAGTCAGTACTGACAACCAGGCAGAAATGGTCTTGCTGTCGACGCCAACCTCTCCGGACAATTCATTCGCATTGAAGATAGAGCCGATACGTGCGGCGCATAGCTTTAAGAACTTAAGAAACAGCATGCTGTCTTTTATGTGCAGGAGATCTCGGATGTCTTTTTCTATATATGTCTTGACATATGCCGGATAGAAAAGTCGTGATATATTCTTTCCTGCACAGATTGCGGGAAACAGTCCGTCATACAGGAATGTGTTCAGGTCTTTCCCGTTTTGATATGATGATATTTCCTCATATGACATCGGCATAAGTTCATATATCCCGGCTCTTCCTGCCAGGGATTCCGACAATGATTTCATGAGCTCGAAATTTGAACTGCCTGAAAGTAAAAACTTTCTGTCGGGATGATTGTCCACGATACCCTGGATGTATTCAAACAGCATCGGCACCTTCTGCACCTCGTCGATAAAAATAGCTTTGTCGGTCTGGTTCAGGAAGGCTACCGGGTCGCTTTCGGCGAAGCTTCTGACATTCACATCTTTCATGGAAAACTTCACCGCTTCAGGGAAAAGATGGCCGAGCAATGTACTTTTTCCTGATTGCCGTGGACCGGTGACGGCAATTACCGGAAAATATTGTGCCGCCTCATGTAAGGTCCGCTCTAATTTTCTGTTTATATAATCCATTTTATGCAAAATTGGAATTGAATTTCAAAATTACATAAATCTTGGTGGATTCAAAAAATTCAGGCAAAAATCGGATTATCCAAGGAACATCAGCAAAGACCCCCTCCATAAGCGGAACACTCCTGTCCGGTCGCCGGGACGGCTCTAAAAAGTAAGGAACAGGACTGATGGTGGAATTTGCAATACAGTCGGTTCCAGGAGGGTTTTCAGCAAAAACTCTGTGCCTGAACCGTATTTCGGAATATGACGCAGGCACATGAATATCTGCGGAGAATGCACTCTACGGCTATACGATGCAGTTTCTCCTGCTTCGTTTGTACCTCACTTTTTCGCATAGACGGATTCCGAAGGCCTCCGTTTCATGGCAGGGATGGAGAATCAGACCTCAAAATTCCCGATGTAATGATATGCAGGGGATATCCTTGCGGATATTCAATGATTTTTCCCAAAATCCATGTGAAATGCTGAGTGAGTTTTCCTATATTTGCCATCTGAATCTGCGGGTGTGTTGTAATTGGTAGCCAAGCCAGACTTAGGATCTGGTGCCTCGTGCGTATGGGTTCGAGTCCCTTCACCCGCACAAGAATTTAATGTATAGCAACTTGACGACTATGAAGAAAACTTTGGAGACAAGTTCCGGAGTGCGTATAGAATACGATGAAGAGATCTTCAAATGATCATGACTGTTGATGGAAACAGTTCGTGTAGTCAGCATGAATATTGATTTCGTCCGAGCGGCTGATGTCAATGCTGCCGAGCTCCTGTAACTGCATGCCGGTTTCCTGAGAGGTCATGACCTTGCATCCCAGGAAAGTGTTCTCATATTTCAGGAGCTTGCCTTCCTCCATATGCCGCCTGACGAATTCCAGATGCCTGTCCAGTCTTTCCTTTAGGATTCGGTTCGACTTTTCAACCGTATAGGATTCGATGTTGTCAAGAATGCAGGATTCCAATGCCCGGTCAATCTCGATGCCGATGCTGTTCCGTCCGTTTATGATTGCCGCTATGTTGGTCGTGCACAATCCGGCGAAGGGATCAAGAACCATGTCCCCATGCTGTGAATACATGTTTATCAGCCTGAAAGGAATGTCAAGCGGGAAGGAGCCGTTCCTTTCCCGTGTCCCGGAGCCGACGATATTCTGTTTCGTGCCTTTGATATCCCATACGTCGGAAAACCAGCAGTTGCGTTCTTCCCAGAAATAGCCGCTTTGACGTCTCGTGCTTTTTTCCTCGTCGGTGCGGTACATTCTTTTGCCGCCCTTCCTGAAAATCAGTATCCATTCGTGTTCGAGAGTCACATATGCGCCGCATGGGAGCATTCCGCTTCCCATGAATTTGTTCGGCGCGTTCGTCTGCTTTCTCCATAGGATGTTGGGAAGGTTGACCAGCCCGAGCCCGGTGCAGTGCGATACTATGCGGGAACTGTTGTTGTAAAGGCGGAATTCATTGCCTACGGTCCTGGTGGCCTCGCCTATGTTGATACACAGAAATCCTCCGCTTTTAAGTACGCGGAAACATTCGTTCCACACCTTGTCGAGTTCGGCGTGCATCAGTTCGAACGCCCTCATCGGCGCGTCCGGCAGGCATTTGGCGATTTCCTGATTCATCGCGGCGAATGTAGCGTCCCACATCTCGATCATCGGATAGGGAGGAGAGGTGACAATCAGGTCTACGGAACTGGAGGCGAGCATCTCCATCCGCTGTGCGTTGCCGACTGTGTCCGGTGTCCATCAATTGCCGAAGTGCAGCCGTATAAATGGCGCGTCAGCGGCAAATATACGCAAAATCATAGTTTGTCGGGAAATTGTATTGTTCCTATCTTTGCGGCCCGAAATTCAAGTGTGCTTATGTTCTACGTTCTGCTGACCATGTTTGCGGGAGTCCTTGTCGGATGGTTGCTGAAAGGCTGGAAGCCGGTCGGGCTTTCAGGGAAGGCGGTGAGCGCCGTGATATGGGTGATGCTGTTCCTGCTCGGGGCGGAAATCGGCATGAACCGCGAGCTTCTGCGTTCGCTGTCGTCCATCGGCCTTCAGGCGTTGCTCTTCGCGGCGGCGGGAATCTGCGGAAGCGTCATCGCGTCCGTGCTGCTTTACAGACTGTTGTTCAGGAAAAAGGCGGAATGAAAGGGACTCTCACGGTGCTTGCGATGTTCGCCCTCGGCTGCATTTCCGGAGCCTTGGGCATTCTGCCTCAGAGTCTCGCGGACGGAGGCCTGGCGAAGATCGTGCTCTATCTGCTGATGTTCCTGGTCGGAGTGAACATCGGCGGAAATCCCGAGCTTAAGAAGATATTCGGCAGTGTCGATCCGAAACTCCTTCTTCTGCCGCTGGCGTCGGTCTTCGGTACTCTTGCCGTCACGGCTCTCGTGAGCCTTGTCCTGCCGGGATGGGGCATAGCAGATTGCCTTGCAGTAGGAAGCGGCATGGGCTATTATTCCCTTTCGTCGATTCTGATATCGGAATACAGGCAGATGGCTCTCGGGGCGCAACTTGCGGCGGAGCTCAGCACGATAGCCCTGCTCTCGAACGTGTTCCGCGAACTGTTCACGCTTGTCGCTTCGCCGTTTCTGGCCAGGAAGTTCGGCCCGTTCGCCCCGATAGCTTCGGCGGGGGCTACCGCGATGGACGTGTCCCTTCCGGTGATATTGCGCAGCTCGGGAGACAGTTTTCTCGCCGCCGCGGTGATAAGCGGTGTCATCTGCGACTTCAGCGTGCCTCTGCTGGTTTCGTTCTTCTGCTCGCTGCCCTGAACGGCTTGTATTCTCCCGGCGGGCGCTCTATTTCCGGGCCGCAAGCCGCCTTTCGGGAGTCCATCCGTCCAGCACGAACGCGGGATCGCGGTAGGCGTTTATCAGAGCCGCATCTTTCTCCGGGTCGAGCTGGCGGGACCATGGATGCCTGCCTGATATGTCGGCGGGCTCCCCGGTGTCGGCGTCACGGGTGTCGTATTCCAGCATCTTCGCGCTCTCGCAGCCTATCTCGCTCCATCCCAGCGGGTTGAAATGACGGACGGTGCAGTCGATGACCACGAATTCCGCATCGGGATAGTCGCTTCCGTGGTTGTGCTTGGTGCGTCCGAAATCAGCAGGCGCGTCCGGCAGTCCTTCGAAATGGCATTCCACGAAGATGTCGCCATGCGCGGGGCTGACGTTGCGCACCCAGGAGAACGGGCCTCCGCTGTTGTAGAAGCGGCTTCTCCATGCGAACAGACTTCCGCGGCCAAGTATCGTGTCGCCGTCGCCGATGACCTCGCAGTCCTCCATGTAGACGGTGCCGTTGGCCTGAAGGGCGTCGCCTGACCCCGTGATCCTGACATTGTAGAGCGCAATGCGTTCGCCGTTGAGCAGCAGACCTTCGGCCTGCCCCTTGAGGTCGGTGGCGATCGAGATGTCCTGCAGCACTATGTCGCTGCAGTTGTCAAGTGCGAAGGCCGCCCTGCGGGAGGGGAAGGTGCCCGGCCGCTCGTTGGTCTTGACATTGACCGGATGCGGGTTGAACACCTCGTTGTTGGCGTAGTGGACATGAGTTCTGTCCGGTCCGGCGCCGCAGATGACCACATTGGTCTTGTTGCGCGCGTACACTATCTCCTCATAGTCGCCCGGGGCCACGGAAATCCAGGTGGTGTCGGCGCAGAAGTCCGGCACGGCGTCGAGAGCTCCCTGCACGGTGTTGAAGTCGCCGCTGCCGTCGCAGTTCACCGTCAGGCGTCTGGGGTCGGCAGGCCCGTCCGCCCTGGTGCTGAAGCTCCATTCCCCGGCTTCAAGGCCGTCGAAGTCCCCGCACACGATGGCCCCGTCGTCAATCGTCACATAATAGCTGCGTCCGTATTCCAGCAGGTTGTTGTGGGGGTAGATGACCGCGGAATTGCCGCGCACGAGCACGGGGTGGAAATGGAAGCCGTCGGTGAAGCCTCCGATTATCGTGAGCTGCATGTCGCGCGGGGTGGGCTCGGCCGTGCCGGAAGGCGTGCCCGGCAGGGTGTTGCGGTTCGTGGCCATGAAGCTGCGCGAGTAGTCGTAAGGGATTTTCGTGTAGTCGCATTCGGGACCGTAGGTCCGGCTTTCGACGGGTCCGGCGGGCAGGCTCAGGTCCAGGCTGTCCACGGCCTCGCCGGTCTCGGCGTCGAAGATGCGGATGAACCCTGAATCCCCGACGGTCGGCGCGGAGTCGAAGGTCAGCACCAGATGAGTGTCGGGGTTGACCCCGGAAGCTTTGTGTGCCGGGAAGAATTCGGGGGAGCCGCAGCCTGTCAGTGCGAAGGCCGAGGCCAGAAGGAAGCAGTAGGTGGTTTTCATGGTTATCGTGCTCAATGAGTTTACATCAGGTAGGCGGACATGTCGTCGCCTTCCGCGGAGCGGCGGCGTATTTCGGTTGAGGAGATATCCACCATGGGGGCGTCGGCGAGTTCGATTCTGGCGCCTTCGGGCCCTTCCCGCAGGATTTTCTCGCGCAGCGCCGCCGAGTCGAAGCCCGGGCGCGGATAGACGACGATTCCGTATTCGCGGAGTATGCGCGGGGCGTCTTTCCACCGGAGTATGTCCCTGAGGTTGTCGGCGCCCATTACAAGGCGGAATTCGTTCCCGGGCTCCCTGGCCTTCAGGGCGTCCAGCGTGCGTATCGTGTACTGCGGTGCAGGCATCTTCAGCTCTATGTCGTCGACTTTGACCCTGAGCTCCGGATGCCTGCGCACGGCTTCCACCGCGGCGCTGAAGCGCTCCGCCGCATTGGCGGCCTTCTCCGGATTCTTGAAAGGGTTCTGCGGCGACACTATCAGGTAGACCATGTCGAACTCGGCGTCTTCGGTCAGATATTTCATGATCGCGAGATGCCCGATGTGCAGCGGGTCGAAGGAACCGGTGTAGACGGCTATGCGCATAGGAATTCATCCACTATGCGCTCGGCTTCCGCAAAGGTCTCGTCGAGCCTGTCGTTGACCAGCTCGCGGTCGAAGCGGCCCCTGGCGAAGGCGATTTCGGACGCGGCCTTGCCAATGCGCTCCCGTATGGCTTCCTCGCTGTCGGTGCCTCTCTTCCTTAGGCGCTGTTCGAGCACTTCGATGCTCGGGGGCAGAATCAGTATCGACAGGGCGGCATCCCCGAAATATTTCTTGAGGTTCACCCCGCCCTTGACATCCACGTCGAAGATGATCACGTGCCCTTTCTCCCAGATTCGGGCGACTTCGGACTTCAGCGTGCCGTAGAAGCGGTCGCGGTAGACTTCCTCGTGCTCCACGAAGGCGTCTTCGGCTATGAGCTCCCGGAATCTGTCCGCGGAGATGAAGTAGTATTCTACTCCGTCCCGTTCCTTCCCGCGCGGAGGCCTTGAGGTCGCCGAGATCGAAAATTCGAATTCGGGGTGCAGTTTCAGCAGGTGCCCCACCACCGTGCTCTTCCCCGCTCCGGAAGGCGCTGAAAATATGATGACTTTCCCTGTCATTAGGCTTCTGTTTTTTACAAAAATAGTTAAATTTGCATGATTTGCTTTTAAGCGGAAAGTTTATTTATCATTTAACGATATGAAAGTCTCATTCAAAGATCTCGGCCTTGTGAACACCCGTGCGATGTTCGCCAAGGCAGTCAAGGGCGGCTATGCCATCCCTGCGTTCAATTTCAACAACATGGAGCAGCTCCAGGCCATAATCCAGGCCGCCGTGGAGACCAAGTCACCCGTGATTCTCCAGGTTTCCAAGGGAGCGCGCAACTATGCCAACCAGACCCTCCTGCGCTACATGGCCCAGGGTGCCGTGGAGTACGCCAAGGAGCTCGGATGGAAGAAGCCCCAGATCGTTCTGCATCTCGACCACGGCGACAGCTACGAGCTCTGCAAGAGCTGCGTCGACTTCGGCTTCTCTTCAGTCATGATCGACGGTTCCTCCCTCCCTTACGAGGAGAACATCGCCCTGACCAAGAAGGTAGTGAAGTACGCCCACAAATATGATGTGACCGTCGAGGCCGAGCTCGGAGTTCTCGCAGGCGTCGAGGACGAGGTCGCTTCAGAGGAGTCCCACTACACCAAGCCCGAGGAGGTCATCGACTTCGTGAAGAAGACCGGCTGCGACTCGCTCGCCATCTCCATCGGAACTTCCCACGGCGCATACAAGTTCAAGCCCGAGCAGTGCACCCGCGATCCCCAGACCGGACGCCTCGTGCCCCCTCCGCTCGCGTTCGACGTGCTCAAGGCCATCGAGAAGAAGCTCCCCGGCTTCCCCATCGTGCTCCACGGATCGTCTTCAGTTCCCCAGGAGTATGTGGACATCATCAATGCCAACGGAGGAAACCTTCCTGACGCTGTCGGCATTCCCGAGGAGCAGCTCCGCAAGGCCGCGAAGAGCGCAGTCTGCAAGATCAACATCGACTCCGACTCTCGTCTTGCGATGACCGCCGCGATCCGCAAGTACTTCAACGAGCATCCCGAGCACTTCGATCCCCGTCAGTACCTGAAGCCCGCCCGCGAGGAGATGAAGAAGATGTACATCCACAAGATCGTGAATGTGCTCGGATCTAACGGAAAGGCGAGATAATTGACCGGAAAGTATCCATCAAAATCTTTCAAGGACGCCGTGGAGGCCATAAGCTCCCTGCCGGGAGTCGGCTCCCGCGGCGCCTTGCGATTGGTGCTGCACCTTCTGAGGCAGCCTTCGGAGAACGTGCACCATCTGGCCGACGCCATAAGCGGCCTGGCGGACGACGTGCACTACTGCAAGACCTGCATGATGGTCTCCGACGGCGACAGCTGCTCGATATGCTCCGACCCGAAGCGCGACCATTCGACCATCTGCGTGGTCGAGAATGTGCGTGACGTGATGCGCATAGAGGAGACGGGGCAGTATCACGGGGTGTATCATGTGCTGGGCGGGATAATCTCGCCTATCAACGGCGTCGGCCCGTCCGACATCACCGTGAGGGAGCTGGTGGAGAGGCTGCGCGCGGCCGAAGGGCCGAAGGAGGTGATCTTCGCCCTGAGCGGCAGCGTGGAAGGGGAGACCACGGCGTTCTATATCTACAGGCAGATAGAAGGGCTCGGCGTCAGGGTGTCCACGCTCGCGCGCGGGCTCAGCTTCGGGGCCGACCTTGAATACGCCGATTCGCTGACTCTCGGGCGCTCGATAATCGACAGGCAGGTATTCAAGCCCTGATTCCCCGGATACATCGTTGAATCCGTGCCGGCGGTCGCCGTTCCTGACAGGCAATGCCCGACCACCCGCCCGAGCCTGTCCTGAACGGCAAACCCGGCACCGGAACTGTTTTGAAATGAATCCCGATAGTCTATAATGTCGATAATTGAGACCCTGCTGCTTGCGGCATCCCTGTGCGCCGACTGCTTCGCGGTGTCGCTGTGCTCCAGCGTCACTCTGAAGAAGGCCGGATGGCGCAGCGTGCTGCTGACGGCGCTGGCGTTCGCGGTGATCCAGAGCGCCCTGCTGCTCGCGGGCTGTGTGCTCGGCGACCTGTTCTACGGTATCGTCGAGAAGGTGTCGAACGTCATCGGCTTCGTCCTGCTCGCATATGTCGGCGGCTCGATGCTCGCGGAGGGCATACGCGGCTGCGGCGAGGGGAAGAACCTCAACGGCTGGAAGAACATATTGCTTGGCGGAGTCGCCACGAGCATAGACGCGGCGGCCGTCGGGGTCTCGCAGTCCATGAGCGGCGCCGGCGTGTCGGATTCCGTGCTGCTCCTGGCTTCGGTGTTCCTGTGCACAGCCGTATCCGTCGCCGCAGGCATTTGCGCCGGCAAGGCCATAGGCAACATCAGGGGCCGCAACGTGGGCCGCATCGCCGAAGCGGCCGGAGGAGCCGTGCTCGTGGGTCTGGGCGTCGCCGTGCTTCTGTAGGCCGTCTCTTTTTGATTTCTCGAAAAAATTTTTATCTTTGCGGGCCGGACCTGCGCTGTTCCGGCAGGTCCACGTTGTTTAACTCCTTCCGACAAGAGTGCCGGGAACTATCCAGAAAGGCGAATGTTAAAGATTTTCTACAGGAGCGGGGCTGAAATACTTCTCAGCCAGTCGGAAACGGATCTCGCTGCCGTCGGCAGGGAGAATGTGATCTGGATAGACATGCTTCAGCCCACCGGAGACCAGAAGCGTCTTGTCGAGCAGTTTCTCGGGACAGAGATTCAGAGCCGCGCTGAAGCCGAGGAGATCGAGAGTTCGTCCCGCTTCTCGGAGGAGAACGGCGCCATCTTCGCGAACACCAACTTCCTCTCCCCGGCGGATGACGAGATGCTGATGGACGCCGTGTCCTTCATCCTGGTCCGCGGAACGCTCACCACCATCAGGGAGATACCCCTGCGTTCGCTCAACACCCTGCAGCTCAAGATGCAGGCGCTGCCCGACGAATATCCCGACGGCAACACGGTGTTCGTGGACATCATGGACAGGCGAGTGGACCTGGACGCCGACATCGTGGAGCTCATATCGAAGGACGTCACGCGCTACAGCCGCCGCATCAACCAGAACGAGGACATCAGCGAGGACTTCCTTCTCGACATCAACCAGCTGCAGCAGAACGCGATGAACGTGCGGGCCAACATGATCGACAAGCAGCGTCTCATCTCCAATCTGCTCAAGAGCAAGATTTTCCCCAAGGACGCCGAACTCCGGGAGAGACTGGGCATAATCCTGCAGGACATAGCGTCCCTTGTCAACCATATCAGCTTCACCTTCGAAAGGCTGGAGTACATGCAGGAGACCGTCATCGGTATCATCAACCTCGACCAGAACCGCATCATGAAGGTCTTCACCTTCGTGTCCATCCTTCTGATGCCCGCCACGCTCGTGGCGAGCTTCTACGGCATGAACGTGAAGCTTCCGATGGCCGGGGCCGGCTGGGCCTGGATCGCGATACTCGCGCTCATGGTGCTGCTCATGGCGGCGATGATATGGTACTTCTTCAAACGCAAGAAAATGCTTTGATTATCAGAATTATTGTGTATCTTTGCGCGCCCGGAAACCCGGCTCGCGCCGGCGGGCTCGTTACATAAAGTCAAACAACTAACTTGTTTTATTTTACAACAATGTCAGAAACAGAAATCAAGAAAGTCGAAGAGCAGGCCGCAGAGGTCGCCGCGACGGAGGCAGCCCCCGCAGCAGCGGAGGAGAAGGCTCCTGCAGCCAGGAAGTCGTCCATCATCAACGCTTCGGTGAAGCCCGAGGATTTTGACTGGGACGCTTTCGAGGGAGGCGAGGGCAACAGCGCCGACGACAGGAAGGCCATGGACGAGGCGTATGACAAGACGCTCTCCAAGGTCGTCGAGAATGAAGTCGTCGAAGGCGTAGTGACCGCGGTCACCAAGCGCGAGGTAGTGATCAACATCGGCGGAAAGAGCGAGGGAGTCATCCCCGTGTCCGAGTTCCGCTACAATCCCGAGCTCAAGGCCGGCGACAAGGTCGAGGTCTATGTGGAGTCCGTCGAGGACAGGAAGGGACAGCTCGTGCTCTCCCACCGCAAGGCCCGCACTCTCAAGTCATGGGACAGGGTGAACGAGGCTTACGAGAACGACGAGATTGTAAAGGGCTTCGTGAAGACCCGCACGAAGGGCGGCATGATCGTGGACGTGTTCGGAATCGAGGCGTTCCTCCCCGGTTCGCAGATCGACATCAAGCCCATCCGCGACTACGACCAGTTCGTCAACCAGACCATCGACTGCAAGATTGTCAAGATAAACCAGGAGTTCCGCAATGTCGTCGTCTCACACAAGGCTCTTCTCGAGGCCGAGCAGGAGCAGAGGCGCGCCGAGCTCATCAGCAAGCTTGAGAAGGGACAGGTGCTCGAGGGTGTAGTCAAGAACATCACCCACTACGGAGTATTCGTCGATCTCGGCGGCGTGGACGGACTCATCCATATCACGGACCTCTCATGGGGCCGCATCAACAACCCCGAGGATGTCGTATCCCTTGACGAGAAGATCAAGGTCGTCGTTCTCGACTTCAACGAGCAGCAGAAGCGTATCGCCCTCGGTCTGAAGCAGCTTACTCCCCATCCTTGGGACAACCTCAATCCTGACCTCAAGGTCGGCGACAAGGTCAAGGGCAAGGTCATCCTCATCGCCGACTACGGCGCGTTCGTGGAGATCGAGCCCGGCGTCGAGGGACTCGTGCATGTTTCCGAGATGTCATGGTCTCCCAGGCTTCATTCGGCCCAGGAGTTCCTCAAGGTCGGCGACGAGGTGGAGGCTCAGGTTCTCTCCATCGATCGCGAGGCCCGCAAGATTTCCCTCGGCCTGAAGCAGCTCATGCCCAATCCCTGGGAGAACATCCGCGAGAAATATCCTGTCGGCAGCAAGCATAAGGCAGTGGTGCGCAACATCACCAACTTCGGCGTGTTCGCCGAGCTTGAGGACGGCGTCGAGGGTCTCGTTCACATCAGCGACCTCAGCTGGAACAAGATCAAGCATCCTTCGGAGGTCGTGAACAGCGGCGACACCATCGACGTGCAGATTCTCGACTTCGACGAGGCGAACCACAAGCTCAGCCTGGGAATCAAGCAGCTCACCGCCAATCCCTGGGACGAGGTCGAGGCCAAGTATCCCGTAGGCTCCACCGTTGAGGGGACCGTGGCCTCCCTTACCGACAAGGGTGCCAACATCACTCTCGACGGCAATGTGGAAGGCTTCGCGTTCACCCGTGACCTCCTCAAGGAGGACGGCAAGCAGGCCGTGGCCGGAGAGACTCTTCCCTTCAAGGTCATCGAACTCCGCCGCTCTACGCGCCGTATCCTTCTTTCCCACCTCCGCACCTATTCGGAAGCCAGGGAGAGGGCCGCGGCAGCCGAGGCTGAGAGCACCAAGAAGTCCGTCAAGAAGGTCAACGCCAGCATAGAGAGGACCACTCTCGGCGACATCGACGCTCTTGCGGCTCTCAAGGAGAAGCTCGAAAAGGAAGGAGAATAATGAATTTTACTCTGAAGATAATGGGCACGGCTTCGGCCATGCCCATTTCTGACAGGAATCCAAGCGCCCAGGTGCTATCAGTGCACGGGCGCTTGTTTCTTATCGACTGCGGCGAAGGCACGCAGCAGCAGCTGAGGCGCGCCCGGATGTCGTTCCTGAAGATAGACGCCATCTTCATCTCACATATCCACGGCGACCATCTTTTCGGGATATTCGGCCTGCTGAGTTCCATGGCCATGTACGGCCGCACGGCGGACCTGCATGTCTACGGCCCGCAGGCTCTCGGCTCCGTATTGAATTTCTACCGTTCGTTCTTCTCCGATGAATCGGATTTCAGGATTGTCTTCCATGCCGTGAAATGCGGCGCTCCGGAGACCGTCATGGAGTCCCGGCATGTCAAGGTCAGCGCCTTTCCGCTGAACCACAAGATAGAATGCTACGGATGGCGCTTCGACGAGCTGCCTGCGCAGGGAAGGCCCTGCGATGAGGACGGCCGCCCGGCATATCCCCTGAAATCCTTCGCGTACTGCTCCGACACCGCTCCTTTCCCGGAGCTTGCGGACTGGGTCAGGGGCGTGGATCTGCTCTATCACGAGGCGACATATACGCGCGCAATGTCCGACAAGGCCGTGCTGCACCATCATTCGACTACGGAGCAGGCCGCCAGATGCGCTGCCGAAGCCGGTGCGGGCAGGCTCGTCGTGGGGCATTATTCTTCGCGGATCACCGATTTCGACGCCTATCTTAGCGAGTGCCGGGAGATTTTTCCCGCCACGACGGCGGCGCAGGACGGTGATGTCTTCGAATTTTAGTATATTGGCCGGCAATGAAAAGGACAGCCATCATTCTTCTGTCGCTGCTGGTTGCGCTCGGAGCTTCCAAGGAGCCGACTCTTGAGTATATTGCGAAGTATTCCGATCTCGCGGTCAGCGAGATGAAGCGTACCGGAGTTCCCGCGAGCATCACTTTGGCCCAGGGTATCCTGGAGTCGAATTCCGGGCAGTCCCGGCTTGCGGTCAGGGGCAACAATCATTTCGGCATCAAGTGCCACAATGACTGGAACGGAAGGACCATGAGACTCGACGACGACGCGAGGCGCGAATGCTTCCGCGTCTATCCCAGCGTGAAAGACTCGTATCGCGACCATTCGGACTTCCTGCGCTACAGGGACAGGTACAAGCCGCTCTTCGACCTGAAGCCTGATGACTACAAGGGATGGGCGAGAGGCCTGAAGAAGGCCGGCTACGCCACAGACCCCTCATACGCGAACAAGCTCATCGCCCTGATCGAGGAGTACGAGCTCTACCGTTTCGACGGGAAGGTGAAGGTGGAGCGGGAGCCACCTCTGAAGGCGGAGGCCCCGCGCGAACTGCCGCCCGACAATGTCGAGCGGAATTACAGCGAGACAGTCAACATAAGTCTGCAACGTAGTGTATACGAGACCAACGGCGTTCCGTTCATCTATTCGATGGAAGGCGAAAGCTGGCGCTCCATCGCCTCGGCCAACGGGCTGTTCCTGCGGGAGCTGCTCAGGTTCAACGACATGTCCGCGGAATCTCCGCTGGAGCCCGGTACGACGGTATATCTTGCGCGCAAGAAGGCCAGGGGAACGAAGGAAGTGCCCAAGTATGTGGTCGGAAGGGACGGCGAGACCTTATGGGAGATCTCCCAGCGTTTCGGCATAAGATTGTCGTCTCTCGCCAGGCTGAACCCGCAACTGGCGGACACGCCGCTTCAGGAAGGTGACACCGTTCAGCTGAGGAAGGAGAAATGAGAGCCGGAACAAAATCCTTCATGGTGCTGGCTGCGGCCGTGCTCGCCGTCTGTTGTGCGGTGGCGGCCGGGCGGTGGCTGCGGGACAACAAGCTGCCGAATTTCAGCCGCACGGCGGAAATATTCATATACCCCGGGACGACGGCCGATTCCGCGATGGCCATGATATCCGCTCAGGCCGGAGTGCGCAGCGGCCGCAGTCTTGCGCGGACTTTCAGGAAGAAGCAGGTGGAAGCCTACATCACTCCGGGGCATTATACCGTGTCTCCGGGAAATTCAAGCGTGTATGTGGCCAGGATGCTCAACAACGGCTGGCAGACGCCGGTCCGCGTGACGCTTTCGGGAAACCTGAGGCTGAAGGGGAACATCGCCGCCAAGATCAGCAGCCAGCTTCTTGCGGATTCGGTTTCGGTCCGTCATGCGCTGGACGATGACGCGCTGCTGTCGCGCTACGGTTTCAGCTCCTCCACGGTGTTCGCCCTGCTCATGCCTGCGACATACGAGATGTACTGGACTGCGACTCCCGAAGACTTCCTTGACAGGCAGAAGGAGGCCTACGACGCCTTCTGGACAGCTTCCAACGATTCAAAGGCGGCGGAGCTGGGCCTTACGCGCATGCAGGTCTCGACTCTTGCCTCGATAGTGGACGCCGAGACCAACCACGAGGAGGAGATGCCGCTGATCGCGGGCGTCTATCTCAACCGTCTCAGGCTGGGCATGCCGCTCCAGGCGGACCCTACGGTCGCATTCTGCTTCGACTACGGCATCACCCGCGTGCTGAACAAGCACCTTCAGGTGGATTCTCCATATAACACCTACCGTCACGCCGGACTGCCTCCGGGGCCCATCTGCGTGCCCTGCCGGGCCGCGCTCGAGGCCGTGCTCAATCCGGACTACGGCGGCGAACCGGGCCGCGGGAATCTCTTCTTCTGCGCGGACGCCGATTTCTCGGGTACGCATGTGTTCGCCCGCACCCTCAGGGAGCATAACCGCAACGCCGCGGCCTATCGTCGTGCGCTGAACGCCCGCTCCCGCTGAATGTTGCCGTTACGGCGGACCTGTTACTGTAATGGCATATCAGCCGTCGCCCTGCTGCAGCTGCCTGATCAGTTGCATCGGATTTGCCTTCAGTTGCGGTGGATTTGCAATCCGGGTCCTATCTGCCGCCTGCGGCCATAAGCATCCCTCGCAGGCGAGAAGAGCCTGCTCGTGGATGATATGGCCGTCCGGCCTCGCCGTTCAGACAGATTTGGAATTCGCTGCCCTGATCCAGCCGCAGACGGAGCTCGCCCTCAGGCAGTAAGAACCACCGCACAGCCCTATACTGCCTGAGGCCGACTTCGCCGCGGCAGTGGTCCCTGACAGATGAAGAAGGCACATGACATAGGAGCGGCATATTTTGAAAAAACGGCCCTGCAGGCACCTGTAAAACGGTTTTCGTCGAACCTATTGCTCCTATATCGGCCAAATTTCGAAGACATGTGAGCATTGTATCTTTGTAAGAGATTTATAATCAAATATTTTGGTAAATCCGGCGCTCCTGCCTCAGTTGAGCCGGATTTGCAATCTACCATAATCATGACAGCAGATTGCAAAACTGCTGAACTTGCATAATCGCAATGCCTCTCGTTGAAAGGGATATACAATCACCGACGTAGACGGCGGTAGAGCTTTCTCTGAACATGAGCAGCCGCCGACGACACATAGTGATGTTTGGCGGGAAAGGCGTGGTCGAGGAATCATAGGGGCTGAAATTTTGGTTGTGCAGGAGCAATTCGCAATCGGTTAGCAATCAGTGAGTTCTAATTCGTGACCGCCCGGCCTTGCACTTTTGGAAGCCGAAGGCTGTGCATAGGATTTGCCGAAAATGGCCTCTCAAGGTTTGGTAAGGCCGTTTTCGGAATGGTGGCTGCACAAGCATAATTTTACTGCCGGCGAGGCATACTCTGCCGTAGGGCTCCGAATTGGATTATTCTGTCTGACCGAATTTGTCTTCGTATGCTTGCCTACGTTCTTCGGCAGTGAGATGAGTCATCAGGACCATGGCCAGGTCCCGGCATTCTATGAAAAGCTCGTTGTTGCAACGTAAAAACTGAATGATTGTCGACCTGCAGCAAGTTATATTTATTGGATTTCGAATTTTTTAGTGTGAAAAATTTTGAATTTCGGAATAATTCGGTACTTTTGTAAAAAAGTGAGTGATGAGGATAGTGTCGCACAGAAGGCTCAGGGAGTTTTATGAAAGCAACGGAAGGGAAGATGCGAAGGTGGCCTTGGATCGATGGTATCAGATAGCGGAAGAAGCGCAATGGGCGACCTTGTCGGACATCAGGCTTGATTTTCCGTCAGTGGATTATGTGGGAAATCAGCATTATGTGTTCAACATCAAGGGTAACCGGTACAGGCTGGTCGTTGTGATCAAATTCCGGATGGGATATGTCTTCATCAGATTTGTGGGGACTCACGGCGAGTATGATATGATAGATTGTGCTACAATATAGAATATTGAAAGATGAATATAACTAAATCACAATACGAGTTCGCTTTGTCAAAGATCGAGGAGCTGCTGCCTCTGGTGCCGGAAGATGCTTCCGCAGAAGACAAGGACGCCGTGGAACTTTCCATTCTGTCCGATGTGGTCATCGAATATGAAAAGGAGCATTTCCCGATAGGCAAGCCGACGGTAGCCCAGCTCGTGGAACTGGCTCTGGAGGAAAAGAACATGACCCAGAAGCAGCTTGCGGAGGAAATCGGAGTCAGCCCCTCCCGTATCAGCGACTATGTCAACGGAAGAGCCGAACCGACCTTGAAAATAGCCAGTTCCCTTTGCAAGGTGCTTGATATCCAGCCGTCGGCGATGCTGGGGTTGTGATCACTTTTGTTTTCAGTTTTCCTGACCGAATTTGTCTTCGTAAGCTTGCCTGCGTTCCTCGGAGGTGAGATGGGTCATCAGGATCATGGCCAGGTCCCGGCATTCTATGAAAAGCGCGTTGTTGTGTATGGTGCGTAGGGTGTCGTTGTCTGGAAAGGTTTCGGATATTCTTCTGCTGATATAGGGCTTCATATAGTCGAAGGCTATACGGAAATATGCAGAATCGCATTTCTCGACATACTGGTACAGCGGCAGTTCATTGCGCATGGCCATCACCGAATCCGTCATGTGCTTTACTTTCATGATGCAGTCGGACCGTATTTCTTGATACTTTGCTTCGTCAATTTCCGCCTGTGTTCTCACCGGAGAAGACTTGATGATTGAGATGGTATCACGGATGAGAGTGCGGGTGCCGTTTGGGACATCTCCTCTGTATGCAGACATCATGTTGTCAATGCGGGCCGACAGAAGGATGCAGACGACGGTAAGCACAATGCTGACAGCTGTGAGGAACAGGATCAGCTTTTTTTGCTTATGTATCTTGGAATGTGATGTGCCTCCGTCGGACTCTGAAGGTCGGAAGTTCCTGCAGAAGTCGCTCCATCCTGCGTATCCTACATAACGGGAGAGGATGGACAGGGTGGTGGCACTCGGTTCGGCATCGTATTTCACATATCCGAAAACGCGTTTCAAGGTTGAGGGACTTACCGTTTCGGATATGCCCTGCTGTATGGCCATGGAAAGCGTATCGAAATCGGCTGCGGCCTCGACGGTCCGGCCGAATTTCCTGACGACTTCCTTCTTCAGGTTTTCGATATGTCTTTTTTTGTCTTGTGTCATTTTCTGCTTTGTCCTGATCCGACCGGCGGAAAAACGGATGTAAATCTACGTTTTTTCTCCCAATAATCATGTGCTGGAAGCGTGGCAGGCGGTTTGAACTGAATTGAGCCGATATGAAATTTGATATTAAACCACCACTATGTACTTTTGCGAAGAATGAAAAGTACAAGCAGTCCGTATTGCGAAGCCAATAAAAACATTATCTTTGTAGAACCGGTGAAGGCCGGCGGCCGGACAAGGAGGTCCGGAGAAAAGATAATACTGATTAGTGAATCTTAGGATTCCCTGGACAACAAAACCGCCAATTTTGTCCCGGCTCCATGAGCCGGAAAACCCAAGGGAAAACAAGAGCCACGGTCTGCATAGTCGTATGTGCGGACTGCTTGTTTTTCATTATGGGTTATGGCGCTTGGCGGTGCCTGTTGTTCTGATGGAAGACGGCAGGTTCCGCACTTTTTTATGACCATACATAATGAATGACGATATGAACAGCAGACCGAATTTATTCCAAATCGCGACATCTGAACTTTCGCAGGACGCGTTTTTCTCGTGGCTCATGCAGTGGGCAGATCCGTCCAACATTCAGGAAGATCCGACACTTTGCGCAATCGGACAGGATTTTGTCCGTTTACTTCTCGGTAAAAGCCGAGACTGTGATGATATCATGGAAATAGATAAAGTCGTTGTCCGAAGGCAGGTTGCCATTATGCAGGACGGGCCGCGAAAACGGAAGGGCTTCATGGATATCTGGGTGGAAGTCAATGACCGCTTTCTGTTAGTTATCGAGGATAAGACAGGTACGGCCGAGCATTCCGGGCAGCTGGATTTCTATAAGGAAACAGCGGAGAAACACTGCACTGGGAAGAATATGCTTCCGTCTTTGATTTACATCAAAACACAGGATGAGACAAAATCCAGGATAAATGTCGTTGAGGAGAAGGGCTTTCGGTTCGTGAGCAGAAAAGATTTGCTGCTTTTTTTCAAAGAACATCCTGTTGACAATGACATTTACGGAGATTTCGTTTCAAATCTTGACCGTATAGAGGCATCGTCCGCATCATTCCGGACTCGCCCGATAGGGGAATGGTCATGGGGAAGCTGGTGCGGTTTCCTGTCCTATCTGGATGAAGTAAGGGATAAGAACGACTGGGGAGAATGGAAATATGTCGCCAATCCGTCGGGAGGTTTTCTCGGAGCATGTTGGCATTTCCTTAAATGGAGAGATTACATGGTTTATCTTCAGATCGAACAGAATATCCATGAGAACAAATTCGGGACTTGCAGGTTATGTTTCAAGATTCAGCATGTCAAGGAAGAGAATTTGAAAACAAGGAATGAATGGGCGAAAATCATATTAGCACATGCGGCGGAATGCGGTTTCAAGGAAATCCGGCCGGCAAAATGCCGTAAGGGCGAAAACATGACGGTGGCTGTCATTGATCGCACGGACTGGCTCGGCCCGGACGACGGCGTCGTCGATCTGGAGCAGGTGGTCGCAAGGCTTCATAGATACGAGAAGTTTCTTGATGAGTGTGCGGAAGCCATATGATAGAAAAGTCAATTTAATTTTCAGATTATGAAAAATTCTATTTCGATTTCCACAAGGAAAAGCGCATTTGCAGTTTGTAGTCTGCTTATGGTGCTGACTGTAAGTTCATGTAAACCATCTGTTGACACGGATATATGGGAGAACGGGATCCGTCCAGAAATGGAGAGTCATAAAGTATATCTGATGATTCAAGAACAGCTTGATGAATATTGCTTTACTGAAATGGATGTCAACCTGATCGATCCATCTCCGGAATCACACATAGTAGATGCAATAGATTATGTTGAATCTTATATTGCAGATTCGCTGGATTCGTATTCTGACATACGATATCTTTACGATGCACTGTCGCAAAAAGATGAAGCAGGAGAGCTCAATATTGAATATAGCGCTGAAGAGCAAGTAGCGAAGGCCTGGTTCAGTGCAATGGGGATTAGTCTGGGTGATTGGACAAAAGAATACGCATTGCAAATCGCTCGATATATTCAAGATGAATTTGAAGACATTTCTATTGAGCTGGATACTCCTGAGTATGTAAGAAAGACGACGGACCGAATTACTTATTCAGTCTATTGTCCAACATATAATGAGACTTATACGCTGACATGTGATCGCAATTCTGGAGATTTTTCGTGGGATCTGACACCAATAGAATTATCAACCTCAAAATAAATAAAAATGAAAAAATTTTTAATTGGCGCGATTTGCATAGTGGTGCTGTGCAGTTGTAGTTCGAAGAAGAAAGAGGCCGAATACTGGAAAGGCTGGGTGGCAATGAATGCATATGGCTACTCTCTTCAAAAAGATTATAAGGAGCATTATAACTATCACATGGAATTTTCCCCATTGTTTTCCGAGAATGAAACTACTGTTGTTCTTGATGGTTATTGGGGAATCTCATGGCTTGAAAAGGATTTGACTAATTTGGCTTCCAAAATGTATGAAGATATGATAGATGAAGTCATATCAAGCTATTCTTCTTATGTTGAGGACAGAATGAAATCAGTATCTACAAAAGGAATAATTGCAGAAGCCATCGATAATTGTCTCACCGATCATACGAAGAGTAGCAGTGGCGGGGAAAAATATTACAATGTATATCAGGACCTGCCGGACGAGGCGGGCGAAAAGTATAAAGGACGCATGGGAATTGTATCCTACAGTATTGATTGGCTTGTCAATGATGAGAACAATCTCAATAAATTGAATACAAATCTTATCGGATTTTGTGGAAATTATAAGGATTTCTATGAGTTTGTAATGAAATCAGTGTCTGTCATTGACATTGAAAAAGCCGGGAAACGGTCGGGTGCGAAGATGTATGATGTCACATACAAGATATCATACGGCAATTCATCAGGTTACGCCCTATGCAGGATTCTGATAAACAAGAAAGATTCGGAAATAGAGCTTGTCGACAAAAGCGAAAATCTTCTGGATTTGACTTATTAATCTTTTTATTATGAAAACCAAATTGTTGCAATGTGGCGTCATCGCATTGTCAGCGGTACTTCTGGCCGGATGTTCTTCAGAACAGAAAGCTGAGGCGCCTGTAACGGACAGTGTTTTATTGTATTATGGAAGTCTTATGTCCGATGCGGCAGGAACCGGATATGAAGCTGAGAGTTTCGCCGCATTATATGGATTGCCGAAAGAAATTTTCCCCGTAAAGCCGTTTGACGGGATGTCCGGAAAGGTCAAAGGAGTCATCGTCCGGACTGAAGACCAATACGGAGAGACTGATCCGGACATAATAGTCTATAATGAAAACGGATTCAAGACAAAGGCTGAATATACCGATAAGTATGACCGTTATGAATACGAATTCTCCATGAATTGGACAAGTGACGATAAACTTGTAGAAGAAAGCAGACTGTTGCATGAAGATGCTGAGGGCGGATATGATGCGGTATATTCTATTGACGGTATTCTTGACCGTTCAGCTGAAGTGAGCTTTGACGGAAACAAAAGACCTGTCAACAGATGCATATATTGGCATACGGAGTATGAAGAGGACGAATCAGGCGATGAATACCTCGTGCCTGCCAAGAAGCCGCAACTGTATTCTGAGGAGAATTGGAAATATGATGCTTATGGAAATATCGTAGAATACGCAATATCGTTGTGGGGAAGAACCCCCGACAAATGGTCAATGACATACTCGGAAGATGGCAAATCCATGCTCGCTGCCGTTCATGTCCATTCTGACGGAACGGAAGAAAAAATAAGATACAGATATTATGACGGTATGCCCGAGAAACCAGCTGAAATAACTTTTTACGATGAAAATGGTAAAAGGCAAAAACGGCACTGGTTATCTTATGATGACGCAGGTAATCTTGTAGAAGCCGTGATTGAAAACACTGGTGAATTTTCACAGGAGATATTCGGAGCAGGAGGATTGAGATTAAAATATTCTACTCCGACTCATAATAGTACGGTATCTTATGAATTTGATGCCATTGGAAATTGGACAAAACGGACTGAAAATTCAGATTATGGGACTTCTGTAGAAGAAAGACAAATAACTTATTATTAATCAATTGAATTATCATGGAAGAAAACAGGCTAAGGAACAATTGGAAAACTTATTTGATTCCAATTACTTTTATCATGTTGCTGATTGATTTGGGATTAGCAATAGCAGTTATTGCTAAAATTGGGAACTTCATCGTCTTTTGACAGCATTAAATTGTTTTGAAAAAATGGAAGATTTAAAAAAGATAATTAGAAATTTTGATTGGACCAATCTTGTTCCAGTGTTATTTGTCATATCATTAGTGTTGCTCATCCTTTTAAGTATAACCGTCGGGCAGATGAATGCCGCTCTGTCTTCACTTGAGGATTTTGTCTTAAATGGTTTGGATGAAGCAATTGATGCGATCGACTGGTAATTAAAAAATGAACAAAATGAATAAGGTAGTTAAAATATTAAGCATAGTTGGAACCGTTCTATTTATAGTATTGGTTATTTTGACATTTTCAATAGAAATCGACACCGATACGCTTGAATCTTTGGGCTTGGTATCACAACTTGGTGGGGGCTATAATGTCGAAGATACTTTCTATGGTGTATATGGAATTGCAGTAATTGCAAGTATATTTGGATTGGTGCTGTCTGTCTGTGGAATCTTTATTCCATACAATACCAAAAAAGACAAGACTAAGGAATTGCTTGAACTTGGCCAACTGAAAGAGAAAGGGATTTTGAATGACGAAGAATTTGAGGCTAAGAAACGTAAATTATTAGCAAAGTGATTTGTTGCAAAACTGAAATAGTCTGTCTGACCGAACTTGTCCTCGTATGTCCGTTTGTGTCCCTATGCAGTGATATGGATCATCATGACTATAGTCACTGCTGAATCCGTTATCTCCGCCGGACAGAAAAGGCAACCGGATTACAAATCATAAGTGGTTGAAATCTGACTGTGTGTTCAGAGATTAGAATCAGTCGAACTTCAATATTTTATTGAAGCGCCCAGCGCAAGCTGAACACCCTGATCGCCTTTGACAGCGTGAGGTGATTTGATAAGATGCTGCGACTCAATCGACTCCAATCTCTGAATCCGCAATCAGATTTGAATGACGCACCTCTGATACATATCGCCGTGTGCTGGAAGCCCGCCCCCGCTGAAGTTTCGTCTGATCTTGTCGGGAGATGTCTATTTCCTGATCTGAATCGGAACCGCCTTGTATCCGAGGCGCTGGAGCTCGATGCCGGCGCCTATTCTGTATAGTACCGAATAGGAGCGCGTGAGCACGAAGAAACCGCGCTCGGTCTGGGTCTCGATGCCCTCGTGGCGCAGCAGTCCGAGGGTGGCCGTCGCGCAGCTGAGCAGGGTGTCCGAGATTCTTTTCGCCTCCTTGCCGTCGAGCCTGAGGCCCAGCAGGTCGCGCAGCACATGCTCGTCCATGTCGTCCCAGCCGCGTGAACCGTAGAACGAGGAGTAGGAGTCGTTCTTGTGCGCCTGCCAGTCCACGTCCCACCAGTGAGCCACGCCGATTCCGAGGAAAGCGGCCCAGGAGATTGCGGCTTCCGGATACTGGTTGAAGTTCTCCACCGCGTCGGCTACATAGTCCTTTATGTAGTCGTCCCATTTGCCGTCGATGTCGTCGGACTGCAGCAGCGTGTCGCCGACGAGCCCGGCTCCGCGGCATATCTTCAGGAGGCCGTTTTCGAGAATGGTCTCGAATGAATCATAGAATGCACTGTCTGTCATTTTCTTTTCAGTTCTATACGCGTTTCACCCTCATCACGCTCTTGATGTTGGAAATCTGGGAGATGACCTTGTCAAGTTCGGTGTTTGACGGCACGAGCAGCCTTATCTGTATTTCGTAGGTTCCGGTTCTGGGGTTCTCCTTCACGTTGCAGGAACGCATGGAGACCTTGAACTGGCCTATTATGTCCATTATCGATGTCAGCACCGGGTGGTCGATGTCCGCCGTGACCGACAGGGTGCACTGGAAGTCTCCCGAGGACGCGCTGTCCTGCCAGATGACCCTCTGGATGCGGTAGGGATATTTCTCCATGAGTCTGGCGGCGTTGGGGCAGGACATGCGGTGTATCTTGATGCCCTCGGTGCGGGTCACGAAGCCGAACACGTCGTCGCCGAACACCGGGTTGCAGCATTTGGAGAGCTTGTAGTCGAGACCCTTGACGTTCCTGGCGTTGATCACGAGTATGTCGTCGGAGGCCCTGTCGGAACCTCCGTAGGCTTTCCGGCTGTCGGCCGCCTGCGCGGAATCCTGCCTCTGCGTCGCATGCTCCTCCTTCTGGGCCTGTTTCTGCAGCAGGAATTCCTTGATGTCGTTGACATCCAGCTCCTCGGCCGCGATGGCCGCCATCATGGCCATCTCCGAATTGAATTTGGCGGACTTCATGAACTCGGTGAGGAGTTCGTCCGGGAATTCGAGCTTCCAGTTGCGTAGCCTGCGCTCAAGTATTTCGCGTCCTTCCGCCGCCGCCTTGCGCTCCTCGGCGTCGAGCTCCTGCTTGATCTTGGTTCGTGCCTTGGAGGTCACGACCCAGGCCAGCCAGTCGCGGCTCGGGCGCTGGTTCTTCCCAGTCATGATCTCCACGACGTCTCCCGTCTTGAGCTTTTCCCTGATCTGCACGGGCTTGCCGTTGACCTTGCCTCCGGTGCAGCGGCTTCCGAGGTTCGTGTGTATGCTGAAAGCGAAGTCGAGCACTGACGAGCCTGCCGCGAGTATGCGAAGTTCGCCCGTGGGCGTGAATACGAAAATGTCCTTGTCGGGAGGAGCCGGCAGATGCTCCGGACTGGCTTCGAGCGGATGTTCGAGCGAGTCGCGCACCGACTGCAGCCAGCGGTCTATCGAGGCCTCGTGGCGTATGCCCTTGTATGCCCAGTGGGCCGCGTTTCCGCTCTCGGCCTCTATGTCCATGCGCTTGGTGCGTATCTGGACCTCCAGGGCCTGGCCGAGCTTGTTCTTGACCGTGATGTGCAGCGACTCGTAGCCGTTCGGCCGGGGAGTGGTGAGCCAGTCGCGCAGGCGCGAGATGTCCGGTTCGTATTCTTCGGTCACATATGAATATACCTTCCAGCAGAGGTCCTTCTCGAGTTTGGGGGCGTCCTCGCAGTCGATGATGAAGCGTATCGCGAACACGTCATGCACGCCCTCGAAGGGGACTTTCTGCACCTGCATCTTGCGGTAGATGGAGAACGCGCTCTTGGTGCGCGCCTTGAGCTTGTAGCGGATGCCCGCTTCGGAGAGCTTGCGTTCGAGGGGGCGTATGAACTCGGCGGTCAGCTGCTCGCGGTCCTTCTCGGTGGCCTTGAGCTTGTTGGTGATGGCGCGGTACTGCTCGGGGTCGGAGTAGCGGAAGTAGATGTTCCCCAGTTCGGTGTTGAGGTTGTAGAGGCCGAGCTGGTGGGCCAGAGGCATGTAGAGCATCGTGGTCTCCAGCAGCTTCTGGTCGCGCGAGCTCTTCGGGAACATCTTCAGGTTGCGCATGACTTCGAGCCTGTCGGCTATCTTCAGAACTATCACGCGGGGGTCACGGGAGTACTGGACTATCAGCTTTTTATAGTTCTCGGCTTCGAGCCGCGTGTCCTTGGGCTTGATAGTGGAGATTTTGTTGAGTCCGTCGACTATGGTGCGCACGTCCGCGGGGAAGGCGCTGATGTCCACGTCCTTATGGATGCGCGTGGCTTCATGCAGATAGACGGCCGCCACGCATTCGTCGGGCAGGCCGATTTCGTCCTCCACTATGCGGGCGACATTGTCGGGGTGTCCGATGAAGGGGGTCCCGTCGTAACGGGTCTCGTCCCTGAGCGCCGTAGCGGCTACGGCGCGTGCCTTTTCTATGAGATTGTCCATCGTGGCAAATATACTATTTTTCTTGTCCGGTGATTGCGGCGGACGGATGAATTGCTGTCAGTTCTGCGGACGGTATTCTCAATATATGTGCCGCTTTTCTTTGGAATTTCGATGTGTTTTGATATATTTGCAATATCAAAATGATATCACTTATGAAAGAATTTCAATTCAAAGGTTTCGTTATGAACGGCTTCGTGATGCTGTTCCTCCATCTCATCGTGCTTACGGCCGCGATAGTGGCGTGCTTCCTGAGCCAGATGCTCGGGCTTGCGGTTCTCGGGCTGTTTCTAGCTCTCGTGTGGTTCGTCTTCTGCGCAGGGTATGTCAAGCTGGAGCCCAACGAGGCGCGCGTGATGGTGTTCTTCGGCAAATACAGGGGCACTTTCACCGAAACCGGCTATTTCTGGGTCAATCCTCTGCTGACCAAGAAGAAGCTTTCGCTCAGGGCCAGGAACCTGGATGTGGAGCCCATCAAGGTCAATGACAAGGTCGGCAATCCGATAATGGTGGGTCTGGTGCTGGTGTGGAAACTCAAGGATACATATAAGGCCATGTTCGAGATCGATTCACAGACCATGGCGGGAAGCGTCGCCGCCGTCGGCTCCAATGCTTCAGCGGCCGCGATTGCCGCCAGCCGCATGGCCTCGGTGATGAACGCGCTCGAACATTTCGTGAAGATCCAGAGTGACGCGGCCCTGCGCCAGGTTGCCGCCGGCTACAACTACGACAACAACGAGGGCGGCCAGGACGAGATCACCCTGCGCTCCGGCGGGGAGGAGGTCAACGACATACTCGAGAAGACCCTCAATGAGAGGCTCGACATGGCCGGAATCGAGGTCGTGGAGGCGCGTATAAACTATCTGGCCTATGCTCCCGAAATCGCCGCGGTGATGCTGCGCCGCCAGCAGGCCGCCGCGGTGATCTCCGCCCGCGAGAAGATTGTCGAGGGTGCCGTGTCGATGGTCAAGATGGCCCTCGACAAGCTCAAGGACGACAATGTGGTGGAACTGGACGAGGAGCGCAAGGCCGCGATGGTCAGCAATCTGCTCGTGGTGCTCTGCGGCGACGAGTCCGCCCAGCCAGTGGTGAACACCGGAACGATATATCAGTAGTCTGCGATGCCCAGGAAGCCTGCTTCAGATACGGAGAGTTTCGTACTTCGCGTGGATGCGGAAACCATGGCGGCCCTCAAGAAATGGGCTGCCGACGAGTTCCGCAGCGTCAACGGGCAGCTCCAGTGGATCATCGCAGAGGCGCTGCGCAAGAGCGGCCGGAAGAAATAGCTCCGCCGACCCGGAATGCCGCCATCTGTCATTGCGGCTCCGTCCCTTCGACGGTCAGGCCTGTGCCGACCGGGATTGGTTCGAAGTCCTGCATGGCCTTGCCGCGTTTGTAGCAGGATTTGAGATAAAGCGGGAAATCGATGGATGTCAGGGAGTTCTCGAAGCGCTCGTCCTTGCTCCACGAAGGCTTGTCCTTCCATTTTTCCTGAAGTTTTCTGTCACAGTCGACCAGCGCGAGCGCTATGAAGTATGAGCCGGGGGAAAGAATGACGGTCTCTTCCGGCTCGATTTCGCATTTCGTCTTGTCGTCGCTGACAGGGATATTGCAGTATATCGGTTTCGTGAGCACATTGTCGAATGTTGCGGGGGAGCTTTCCATCCTATAGATATTGACGCCCAACACGCATTCCGGCAAGGCGTTGCGCAGCACTTCGAAGGAGATCTTCCTGACCTCGAATTCTTTCCTGACTTCGATCACCGAACCGATTTCCATGCCGGTGCTGGAAGGTTCCATGGTCGCGACGCCTCCGGGCACCCGCGCGCCTCTGCCGACCAGTCTCCTGTCTTTTTTCTTCCCGGGAGTCACGACCGCGGCGGCCAGCCGGTTTTCTTCGAGAATCACCGTCACCGGTCCGGCCGCGGCGATAAGTTCCGCCGCCGGAATGCTCTTTTCCTTGTATGAAACATGAAAGAACATCAGGTCGGCAGTCGTGGTGTCGGGCAATTCCAGGGTGAAGCGGCCTTCGGAGTCGGAGACCGTGCCTATGTTCCTGCCGGGTATGCCTGCCGCTACATATTCTATGCTATGCCCGTCGCGGTCTGTGATGCGTCCGACAATCGTTTTCAAGCTGTCCTGCGCAGCCGCACACGTGCATGATGTCAGGAGAAGGAATAAAGGAAGATATTTTCGCATGGCGCGAGACGAAAACAAAAGGCATGCCGCAATTCACTGGCGTAAAAGTAAGCGGCAGGAATATGCGGTGCTTCCCAGATGGATATGATTATCGTGGGATTTACCGTTCTTTCATCACATCACTTACCCAGTCCCGAATGGCATTCCGGCTTGCTCCGTTCAGCAGCCTGCCGTTCTGCCACTCCAGATCGGGATATGCTTTCTTCAATTCATTGACGCTGTTGCTTATGCCGCTGCCGCCTGATGTGGCGAACGGTACGAGTGTCATGTCCTTCAGGTCGTGGCTCTCGATGAATGTGTTGATGATTCGCGGAGCCTGATTCCACCAGATTGGATAGCCGATGAAAATCACATCGTAGGCAGCGGCATCCAGCTTCGTGTCTTTCAATGCCGGACGTGCCCGCGGATTGTTCATTTCCGCCGAACTGCGCGACTGGCTGTCGTTCCAGTCAAGGTCGGCGGCGGTATAGGCTTGCTGCGGTACAATCTCATATAAGGTGCCGCCTGTGATCTCCGCAATCGTCCGGGCCGCCTTGGCAGTCGTGCCGGTGGCGGAGAAATACACTACCAGCGGTTTGTTTCCGCTTTGCATGTTTTTTTCTCCTTCGTCCTGGGCGCAGGCGGCAAGGCTCATGGTCATCACCGCAGCCAATGTCAAAATAATCTTGTTCATAATTCGGTTGTTAATGTCACCTGGCATATTCTTCCTTGATGATGCGGAGCGCTTTGATGGCGGCGGGGAAGCCGATGTATGGCAGGCACTGGATGACGGCGGCGGTAAGCGTTTCGGGTGAGTTGCCCGCGTTGATGTTGCCGTGATAGTGCGAGTGAAGCTGGCTCTCGGCTTCCAAGGTCGTAAGTACGCAGTAGCCGAGCAGCTCGCGTGTCTGCAGGTCGAGCGCGCCGCGGCTGTAGATATCGCCGAAGAAATAGTCAGTGAGGAACTGCTCCACATCCCCTCCCATATCGCCGGGTACACCTTCCATCACCGAGGCGATGCCGCCCGGATAGAGTTTGTCCTGAATGGCTTTGCCCGCCTCATGGCGTGTCTCCTCCGTCACCGTGCCCTGCTTTGCCAGAGGCAGGCTGACGCCACGCTCCTTTAACACTTCATTCACCGTAGAGACGGCGTTCAGCATCTTGGGGAAACCGATGAACGGTGCGGTGAGATACATCACCTCGCGCAGCTCTTCGGGCGTAACGCCCACATTGAGCGCCGCTCCTGCGTGGGCTTTCAGCTGAGGGAGCGTCTGCATCGTGGCGAGGGTGATGCAGGTGATCATTTCGCGCTGTTTCAATGTCAGTTCTCCCGTCTGGAATACCTCGCCGAAGATGAACTTCTGGAGGATGTCCATCATTTCCGGGTCCGTACCCTGCCCGGTAAGGGCCTCACCGCCGAACAGGGTGCGGTAATTCTGCTTGCATACTTCGATTCTGTCCATATTGTCTGTCGTTTGTGCCGTCGCGGACAGGCTTCCTGCCAGCGCAAGGGCGATGATTGTGATTATTCTTTTCATTATTTCTCCTTGATTGCTTCTGACAATCCTTTCAGTATTTCTATTTCGTTCGGCTCCAGCGGTATGGCCGCCCTGACCGGTGCCGCTGCATTGGCGGGAACCTCCCCGTAAAGGAAATGACGCAAGAGTTGCTGCGGTGTGACGTGGTGGCGGTCTGCAATGAAGCATACCGCCTCGTCGGCGCACAATTCTTCGGACAATTCTGTTTTCGGCTTCATTCTCTTGTTTTCTGTCTGATGCAAAATTACATCGGAATGCGGGTGAATGCCGTAACCGTAAATTGGCAAACCGTACCATTTTTACTGAAAATCATTTATCATTGTCCGAAGGACTTGACTCGGCCGGATGTTCAAGAAGCTGGAGGGCGTCACGCCGTCGGAGTACTGCCGGAAGCTGCGGAACTGACAAATCCCCGACGCTTCTTTACCGGCTTCCAGTCGCTCTTCGGTGAATGCTTTTTGAATGCATGAAAGGACGTTTTTAGCCACAAAAGAGTTATCTTAGCAACTATGAACTATGAAGCGTCCGTCTATGAACAAATCCGTCAGCATATTAGACAAAGAATATAAAGAATGGGTGAAAGACCTCACCATGCGGTATAGGAACAGCCAGATAAAGGCTGCGGTGAAGGTGAACACTGAAATGCTAAGATTCTATTGGGAATTGGGCAAGGATATTGTGGAATTGCACGCCGAGAAACGTTGGGGCGACAAGGTGATGAACCGTCTTTCCATCGATTTGCGCGAAGCCATGCCCGGCGTATCAGGACTGACACAACGCAATATCTACTATTGTAAACAATTTTATCTGCTATATTCTCCGGCACTTGAAACTTTGCCCCAAGCTGGGGCAAAATCTTCCGAAGAAAAATTGCCCCAACCTGTGGCACGATTCCAATCGGATATTTTCAGTGTGCCATGGGGACACCATAAGATACTGATAGATAAATGCAAAGACAATCTTGACAAGGCTGCTTTTTATGTCCGCCAGACCATCGAAAACGGTTGGAGCCGAGCCATGTTGCTCAACTTTATCGGTACGGACATGTACGAGCGGCAAGGAAAGGCTTTGACCAACTTCAGGCACACATTGCCCGATGTCGACAGCGAGCTGGCTCAGGAAATAACGAAAGACCCCTATAACTTCGCATTCACAGGTATTACCAAACCTTATAATGAGCGTATCCTCAAAGATGCGCTGCTCAACAACATCACCCGATTCCTCACCGAATTGGGTACGGGTTTCGCATACGTCGGCAAGGAATATCGCCTGCAAGTGGGCGAAACGGAAAACTTCATCGACCTGCTTTTCTACAACCTCAACCTGTCGTGCTATGTCGTGATAGAGGTAAAGATAGGGAAATTCACCTTCAACGATGTAGGGCAGTTGGGTGGTTATGTCGTGGCTTGCAACCATATCTTGCGCAAGGAGGGGAGAGATAATCCGACCATCGGACTGCTTATCTGCAAGGAGAAAGACCGCATACAAGCGCAGTATGCTTTGGAGTCGAGCAGCCAGCCCATCGGCATTTCAGAGTACGACCTTGAACGGTTCTATCCCGAAAAGATAGAGGGTACGATGCCGACCATCGAAGAACTGGAATCGTCCTTGGGCGATGAATGACGTTGAACACAAGAATGTTGAAACAGGAGGGGGTTACGCCTTCTGAATACTGCCAGCGGTTGCGGACATGACAGATTAATTATAAGTTAACGGCCATAATGTAATCCATATCATTTTCTTGAACGATTGCAAATCCTGCCCGAAGATACATCCGCACAGCAGGGTTTTGTTTGCTGACAGATAGCGACACACGCCGATATCCCGCATGGCTAAGTTCCTCAAAAATGCCATGCATTAACTTTGTACCTATACCTTGATTCCGATATTGAGGATAAAGGGAGATGGATAATTCCGGGGTTTTATCATCTACAAATCCATAAGAATGGATAAGCCGAGACCATGCTGCGCCAACGATAACGTTGTCAATCTCGGCCACAACGCATAAATCCCCTTCATGTGTCCCAAATGCCTCTACGTATTTCCAAAGAGAAGGATGTTGAAGAATTGTCCTTGGAGCAAGGTGTGAAGCAGCTGGCTGGTGAACGGCTTCATAGAGAAAATCCAACAAGAGGATGGTTTCATTGGG
>CALVAD010000014.1 GCA_944325495.1 uncultured Bacteroidales bacterium
TCGCCCATCTGGTACTCCTGCTCCATGAGGGTCTGCTCCTTGAAGAACTTCTGGAGACGTCCGTGAGCGATGTTGTTCACCATCTGCTCGGGAAGGCTGGCAGCCTTCTGCTCACCGACGGTCCTGATGATCTCGCGGGCCTTGTCCGCCTGCTCGGGAGTGATCCAGCCCTTGGCGGTGTTGGACTCGATATGGTCCTCGCTGTCGACATGGGCGGGATTGATGCCCGCTTTCTCGAGAGCCGCATTGACGGCTTTCTGCACGAGTTCCTCCTTAGTCTTCTCGACGGCGACCTTGAGCTCGTTGTCGATGACCTCCTGAGGGCACTCCTCGGGAGAGACGGCGACGGGATTCATTGAAGCCACCTGCATCACGATGCCCTTGGCGAGCTCTGCGGGAACTTCCTTGTTGAAGCCTACGATAGCTCCGAGCTTGCCGTTGAGAGTATGGACATACTCTGCAACGAAAGGAGCCTCGACGAGTGCATAATATGCGAGCACGTGCTTCTCGCCCGTCTTTCCGGTCTGGGCCTCGACCGCTTCCTCGACGGTGTAGCCGTCGGACATGCGGCAGGCCTTCAGGGCCTCAAGGTCGGCGGGGCACTGCGCAATCGCTACATCGGCGATGGCGTTTGCAAGATTCTGGAAATCCGCGTTGCGGGAAACGAAATCGGTCTCGCAGCCGAGGCACACGATGAGGGCCTTGTTTCCTGAGATACGGGTCTTCACCGCACCCTCGGAAGTCTCACGGTCCGCACGCTTGGCTGCAACCAGCTTGCCTTTCTCGCGAATGATGCCTACGGCCTTGTCGAAGTCGCCTCCGGCCTCTTCAAGAGCCTTCTTGCAGTCCATCATTCCCGCAGAAGTCATCTTGCGTAACTTCATTACGTCTGCTGCTGTAATTGCCATGATATCTTTTTCTAAACTAATGGAACTCAATTATTCTGCCTTTGTGTCGCCGGCAGGTTCGGCTGCAGGCTCGGCGGCCGCCTCCGCAGTTTCCTCTGCGGGTCTGCCTCCCTTGCGGGAACGGAGCTTGCGGGCTGAAGCGGTCTTGGCGACTGCGCCTTCATCGGCGCCGGCGGCCGCCTCCTTGTCCTTTTCGAGCTTGCGCTCGTCGAGACCTTCCTGGATGGCCTTGCAAAGAATGTCGACGATGCATTCTATGGAGTTCGCAGAATCATCGTTCGCCGGTATTACATAATCAACAGGAGTGGGATCGCAACAAGTATCAACCATTGCGAATACCGGGATGTTGAGACGGTTGGCCTCCTTGACGGCGTTGGCCTCCTTCTGCACGTCCACGATGAACAATGCCGAAGGAAGGCGGCTCATGTCGCGGATGGAGCCGAGGTTCCTCTCAAGCTTGGCCCTCTGGCGGTCTACCTGAAGGCGCTCTCTCTTTGCCAGTTTGTCGAAAGTTCCGTCCTCCTTCATCTTGTCGATGGTGGACATCTTCTTGACGGCCTTGCGGATGGTAGGGAAGTTGGTGAGCATGCCGCCGGCCCAACGCTCGGTGATTGAGGGCATGTTCACTGCCGTAGCTCTTTCCCTGACAATATCCTTCGCCTGCTTCTTGGTGGCTACGAAGAGAATCTTGCGGCCGGACTTCGCCAGCTGCTTCATCTCCTCCGCCGCCTCGTCTATCTTGACGACAGTCTTGCGCAGATCGATCACATGTATTCCGTTCTTCTGGTCGAAGATGTACGGAGCCATCTTAGGGTTCCATTTCCTGGCCAGGTGCCCGAAATGTACGTCTGCATCAAGCAATTCTTGGAAATTTGTGCGTGACATTTTTGTTTCTCTGTTTTTTGTAAACTGTCCCCTGTCCGGGGTCTCTTTTCATCAAGGCGGAGTAGCGGTTGTCCGGTCTCCGGCCTTTTCCGCAGCAGGGCAACCATCTCCGGGATGGTTTGACAACCACTGCTGTGCCGTAAAACAACGATATGACTAACGTTTGCTGAACTGGAAGCGGCGGCGTGCACCGGGCTGGCCGGGCTTCTTGCGCTCAACCTCGCGGGCGTCGCGGGTGAGGAAGCCTGCTGCCTTGAGTGCAGGACGGTATGCTTCTTTGTTCACCTCGCAAAGGGCACGTGAGATACCGAGGCGTATGGCTTCAGCCTGTCCCTTGATGCCGCCACCCTTGATGGTGATCTTGACATCGAACTGGCCGAGGGTCCCGGTAACTTCGAAAGGCTGGTTGACCACGTAACGAAGCGAATCGAGAGGGAAATAGCTCTCGATGGGACGATCGTTGACGGTCACGTTGCCTGTGCCGGCCGTGAGATAAACGCGAGCCACAGCTGCTTTACGTCTTCCAAGGGCGTGTGTCTGTTCCATTTGCTCTGTTTAAATTTCGTCCAACTTGATAACCTTAGGGTTCTGTGCCTGATGAGGGTGCTCGGGGCCTGCATATACGAACAGGTTGCCAAGCAGATCATCTCCGAGGCGCGTCTTGGGGAGCATACCCTTCACAGCTCTCCTGACGAGTTCAGCGGGTCTCTTCTCGAGGATCTCCTTGGGTGTCGTGAAACGCTGTCCTCCGGGGTATCCGGTATAGCGCGTATAGACACGGTCAGTCATCTTCCTGCCGCTGAGGGAGACCTTCTCGGCGTTGATTACGATGACATTGTCACCGCAGTCGACGTGAGGGGTGAACCCGGGCTTGTTCTTGCCACGAAGAACAAGAGCCACGCGGGATGCGAGACGACCAAGAGCGAGATCAGTAGCGTCAATGACGACCCACTTCTTGTCAACGGTCGCCTTGTTCAGCGATACCGTTTTGTAGCTTTGTGTGTCCACTGTCTTGATCTTTAAATAGTTAATAAAAATTGCGATCCCTACACAAAATAGGGGTCGCAAAGATAATCAAATATTTCTGAAAATCAAAAACCGTGCTTCCTATGCAATAAGGCGGGCCTGGATGAATCCGTTGATCGCAACGGCGGCGAGCAGCACGCAGATCAGGGTGGCGACGATTATGCCTATTACCTTGATGCGCTTGAACCATATGCTGCCGTCCCAGCCTACGGTCTGGAACATGCTCCAGAACCCGTGGGTCAGATGGAACCAGAGAACCACGAACCATGCAAGATAGAGGGCGAGCATCCACCAGTTGCCGAAAGTGGCCATGAGCAGCGCATAGGGGTTGTCCTCGTAGTTGCCGATGCCGAACATCTCGGGCAGCTGCATGTAGGCCCAGAAGTGGGTGAGATGCACCGCGATGCCGAGGATGATGAGCAGACCGAGCACGAACATGTTGCGCGCCGACCATGAATCGGTGGCCGCACGGCTCCTGACTTCATAGCGCTTGTAGCCGCCGCGGGCCCTGATGTTCTTCCAGGTGAGCCAGCATCCATAGAGGATGTGCACCAGGAAGCCGAGAGCCAGCACGGGCACCATGATGGAGATCACGGGGGTGGACATGAAGTCGCAGCCCAGCTTGAAGAGTCCGTCACCGGCGCTGAAAAGCTTCTCGTCGACCGCCACCGCACCGAACTTGCCCGTGAAGGAGTCGATTACGGAGAAGAAGTTGATTGTGGTGTGGAGCAGCATGAAGATGATAAGGAACGCACCGCTCACTGCCTGAACGAATTTCTTTCCGATGGATGAATTGAATATGAACATTTTTCTGATATTTAGTCTCGGATGTTGTATTCCACAGGCTGCAAATATAGTCCTAATCTTGCAAGTTTCATAATTTTCAAATACTTTTGTTATCCAAACATGCTTATATGAGAGTACTGCTCAAACTCAGCGGCGAAAGCCTCGGAGGCCCCGAAGGACGCGGCATCGACAGCCGCAGTCTCGTGGACTACGCGCACGAGATAGCCGAGGCGGCGAAGGCCGGACACCAGATTGCCGTGGTCAACGGAGGAGGCAACATCTTCCGCGGCCTCCAGGGTGTCGGAAAAGGTTTCGACAGGGTCAACGGCGACAGGATGGGCATGCTGGCCACGGTGATCAACTCGCTCGGCCTCGCCTGCGCCCTGCGCTCCGAAGGACTCAGGGCCGAAGTGTTCACCGCCACGCCGATGGAGCCCATAGCCCGGTACTACAGGAAGGAGGACGCCGTGAAGCTCATGGAGGAGGGCGGAGTCGCCCTGATTTCCGGAGGCACGGGCAACCCCTTCTTCACCACTGACTCGGGAGCCGCGCTGCGCGCCCTTGAAATCGGGGCTGACGCGCTCCTGAAGGGCACGAGAGTGGACGGAGTCTACACGGCCGACCCCGAGAAGGACCCGACCGCCGTCAGATACGACGAGCTCACTTTCACCAAGGCCCTCGCCGACCACCTGAAAGTCATGGACGCCACGGCCTTCGCGCTCTGCGAGCAGGGCCCCGTCCCCATAATAGTGTTCAACGTGGAGCGGAAAGGCAATCTCGGCAGACTCCTCGCCGGAGAGAAGATCGGCACCATAGTCCACGCCTGAAAAAACCATTATAATATATGTTGACAGACAGAGCCAAAGAAATCATCAGCCTGGTCGATTCCAGAATGAAGGAAGCCGTGAACTTCCTCGAAGAAGATCTCAAGACCTACCGGGTGGGCAAGGCCAATCCCCTTGTCTTCAACGGAGTCATGGTAGACTACTACGGCACCCCCACACCCATCCCCCAGGTCGCTTCGGTTTCAGCCCCGGACGCCAAGACTCTCGCGATCCAGCCCTGGGAGAAGAACATGATACCCAAGATCGAGAAGGCCATTCTCGACGCAAACCTGGGAATGACCCCCCAGAACAACGGGGAAGTCATACGCTGCGTCGTTCCGGCCCTCACCGAGGAGCGCCGCAAGGAGCTGATAAAGAAAGCCAGGACAGCCGGAGAAAACGCCAAGATCGTCGTGCGCAACGCCCGCAGGGACGGCATAGACCTGCTCAAGAAGGCCCAGAAGAACGAGGGCCTGTCCGAGGACACCGAAAAGGAGGCGGAAGCCGAGGTGCAGAAGCTGACCGACAACTGGGTGAAGACGGTCGACAATCACGTCTCCCTGAAGGAGAAAGACATAATGACCGTATAGAAGAAAGCCTACAGGCTCTCTATGCAGTCCTTGAACACATTCCTCTCCCGCTCGGAGAGGAATTCCGTTTCTATGGGCAGCATGAACAGCCTCTCGGCTATCTCGTCCGGCATCCCCGGGAAGTCAAGCAGCCTCTGGGCGTCCTTCTCCGTCGTAATGATCGACGCGGTGGGATTCTTCCTCAGCGCCATCTGTATCTTCGTGATGTCGGACCAGCGGTATTTGTGGTGGTCGGGGAAGCCGAAGCGCTTCTCTATCTTGTAGAAGTCGCTCAGATAGTCCCGCATCGGGGTGTCCTTCGCTATTCCGCTCACCAGGATAATCTTCTTTGAATAGATATACCGGGCGTCGGTCCTTTCGTACACTCCGACCGGCTGCCCGTACTTTATCCGGGCGAACAGCACCGTCTGGCGCCTGCCTCCGAGGCCCGTGCCCTCGCAGGTGTCGGGCGAATAGGCGCTTATGCCCAACTTCCGGACGAAAGCCTGCCTTTCGGCGTCGCCGAGTTCGGCCGGGCATTTCGTGACCACGACCATGTCGGCTTCGGAAATTCGCTCCCACAGGTCGCGCAGCCTGCCGAAAGGCAGAAGCATGTCCTCGCTGACGGGACGGTTCCAGTCCACCAGAACCATGGTTCTCGCAGCCTTGAGCTTCCTGTACTGGAAAGCGTCGTCGAAGACAATGTACTCGGCCGCCGGGAACTCCCTGTACCAGCACTTCTTCGCTTTCTTCCCCGACGCCAGCAGCTCCGGATGCTGAAGCAGCTCGCAGCCTTCGACCCTGTCCTTGTCCACGGCCACGGTGACTCCGGGGAACTTCTTCTTGATCTGCAGGGACTCGTCGCCGAACATCGACGCCGCGCCGTCGGACGAGACCTGCTGGAAGCCCTTGCTCTCCCGCTTGTAGCCTCGGGACAGCACGGCGATGTTCCTGTCCGCCCATTCGTCGCAGGACAGGAGCGTGCGCAGCACGAGCTCCACCATAGGGGTTTTCCCGGTCCCGCCCGCAGTCACGTTCCCGATGCACAGCGACGGCACGGCCGGAGTATAGAACTTGCGTCCCGGCTTGTTCCAGTAGTTGTTCCTGAGCCTGAGAATCCAGTAATAGGGAAAAAGCAGTATCCTGTCTATCATGTCAAATGGGTCTGGTCTTGGAATAAAGCCACTCGCGCTCCTCGGTGGGAAGCAGGCCGCCGAGAACGGAGCATACTCTTTCATTATAGGCGTTCAGCCATTTTCTCTCGTCGTCCGAAAGCAGGCCGGCGACCACGGCCGAGGTGTCGAAATGACAGAGCGTCAAGGTCTCGAACGCCCGCCACGAGCCGAATTCGCTGGTTCCGGCATCCACGCACAGCAGCAGGTTCTCATGCCGCACGCCGTGCATCCCCTCGCGGTATATGCCGGGCTCGTCCGAAGTTATCATTCCGGGGAGCAGCGGGACGGCGTTGAAGTTCTGCCTTATGTCCTGCGGACCTTCATGCACTCCGAGGAAATATCCTATCCCGTGGCCCGTCCCGTGGCCGAAATTTCGGAGGTTGCGCCATAGAGGCTCTCTTGCGAGGGCGTCGATCTGGCAGCCGGCGGTCCCGGCCGGGAACACCGCCATCGCAAGCGCGATGTGGCCCTTGAGCACGAGGGTATAGTCCTCGCGCTCAAGCTCGGAGCATTCTCCGAGAGGGACGGTCCTCGTGATATCGGTAGTGCCGCATCTGTACTGCCCTCCGGAATCGCAGAGATACAGGCCCTGCTCCCTCAGCACCGGAGCGTTCCCTCTCGGCGTGACATAATGCGGCAACGCCGCGGCCGGACCGTATGCCGAGATGGTCTCGAAGCTGTCGCCCATATACTCGGGTATTTCCGACCTCAGCCTTCCGAGCTTCACCGCGGCGTCCCATTCGCTAATCTCCCTGCCGCTCTGCACCGATTTTTCGAGCCAGTAAAGAAAGCGTTCGACCGCAAGCCCGTCCCTGACATGTATCTCTTTCATGCCCGCTATCTCAAAGTCGTTCTTGACCGCTTTCCTGAGCCCTATCGGGCTGGCGCCTTCGAGAAGGGACACCCCGCCCGTCACGAGCGCTTCGTACAGGCTCCAGTTCAGCGTGCCGGGATCCACGAAGAGCCGGCCGGCGAATCCGGGCAGATTCTGCTCTATCTCCGCATAGGGCAGCACCGTGACCCCTTCGGACTCCATAATGCTCATGGTCGCCGAAGTCTCGGGATCGTCTTCCCCTTCCTTGGCCACATACCATTCCGCATTGTCGCCGGTCACGAGAAGATAGCTGATCACCAGCGGATTGTATTCTATGTCCGCGGCTCTCACATTGAGCAGCCAGGCAATATCGTCGAGCGCCGTCACGAGCATCCCGTCGCATCGCCTGTCCCTCAGGAAGGCGCGCAGCCACGCAAGCTTGGAAGCCCTCGTCTCCCCCGTCTGCACCGTGAACACCGGAGTGCAGGGGATTCCCGGCCGGTCCGTCCACATCAGCGAAAGAATATCGGAGACTCCCACCACGGTTCCCGGAAGACTTCTGGCGAAATCCAACCCGGTGCACAAGCCGTCCACGGCTATGATGCCGTCGCTGCCGAACTGCTCCCCGAGCCATTCGGGGATGAGCACCTGCTCCGGCACCCTGGTCTTGTGCAGCTCGACGCCGGTGCCTTCCAGCTGGCGGACTGCCTGGATGAAATAGCGCGTATCCGTCCACAGGCCGGCATGGTCGAGGGTTATCACGAGATCGCCGGCCTCCCCCGTGAAGCCGCTCAGCCATTGCACCTGCTTCCAGCGCTCGGCGGGATATTCGCTGCTGTGGGGGTCGCCTCCGGTTATGAGCACGGCATCCCAGTTCCTGGACCGCATGAGGCCGCGCAGCCTTTCGATTCTCTCCCTATAGATATTCTCCATGATCACAGAAGTATGCAAAAGTCAAATATAATATTTTCCGCCGTCATTTTGTAATTTTGCGGATTATGAGAATAGGGAATGTCGATCTGGGGGAACGCCCCCTGCTGCTCGCTCCGATGGAGGACATAACGGACCTTTCGTTCAGGCTGCTCTGCCGCGAGCAGGGAGCGGACATGGTATATACCGAATTCATACCTTCGGACGGACTGATCCGGGATGCGGCGAAAGCCCTCGCGAAACTGCGGACCGCCGAAGAAGAGGCGCCGGTGGGCATACAGATCTACGGACATATTCCCGAATCCATGGTGGAGGCCGCCCGGATGGCGGACCATGCCGCGGAGATTGCCGGCGGCCATGGCGCGGACATCATCGACATCAACTTCGGCTGCCCGGTCACCAAGATAGCCGGCCGCGGCGCAGGGTCCGGCATGATGCGCTATCCCGACAAGATGGTCGCCATCACCAAGGCGGTGGTGGAGGCCGTGGGCAAGCCTGTCACGGTCAAGACGCGCCTGGGCTGGGATGACAATTCCAAGATCATCGTGGAGCTCGCCGAGCGGCTGCAGGATGTCGGGATACAGGCGCTGACCATCCACGGACGCACGCGCTGCCAGATGTACAAGGGCGCCGCCGACTGGACGCTGATAGGCGAGGTCAGGAACAACCCCCGCATGCACATCCCGATCATAGGCAACGGCGACATCACCGACGGGCCTTCGGCGCTGCAGGCTTTCGGGAAATACGGAGTCGACGGCATCATGATAGGCCGCGGCAGCTTCGGGCACCCATGGATATTCAGGGAAATCAAATATTATCTCGAACACGGCGAGCCCATGCCGGAGCCGTCCGTCAGCGAAAAGGTAGCCATCGCGCGGAAACATCTGCGCCTGTCGCTCGAATACAAGGGAGAGCCCCGCGGCATCTACGAGATGCGCCGCCACCTGAGCTGCTATTTCAAGGGACTGCCGGATTTCAAGGACCTGCGCATGAAGATGGTGACGACGCTCGATCCGGCGGAGCTGGAGCGCATCTTCGAGGAGATTCTGAGAAGATACGCGTAAATACGCACTTTTCAGCTAGCTATTCCAGAAGCCGGTCAGATGAGCATATACATCCTTTCGCAGGCGGGAAAAGCCTGCTCGAGGATAATATGCTCATCGATTTATTATGCATACTAATACAATATGTGTTCTTAGGCAAATCAAGAGGAATATCACCTTCTGTTTCGTAAAAACCGAGAGCAGGACAAACCATATTTCTGATAAAACCGGGAAGATTATATCAAGCCCGAGATGATGTCGTCGGAGACGAACCAGCGGGATTCGGGGATGCGGACACGGGCTGAAAGGCCGTCCGGCACGGCTACGGCACACTCGCCGCAGACTGCGCTTCCCGGCGACGGCGCATCCCCAACGGTGACGAGAGAGCCGTCCGCGAAACAGCGGCGGACATCTTCAGGGCGGCACCAGGATGCAGGAATGCCGCGGGCGGTGCGCAGGCCGAGCATGATGCGCTCCTCGCGCGCCTCGGCTTCGCCAAGGACCTCCTCCGAAGCCGACCAGCCGGAAAGTTCACAGCTGTTCCAGCTTCTGCGGACGCCGTCGAAAGAATGCGCGCCCGGGCCGAAGCCCACATACGGCGCACGTGTCCAATACGCCGAATTGTGCACGGCCTCCCGGCCCGGCAGAGCCCAGTTGGAGATTTCATAATGCATATAACCGGCCGAACGCAGCCGGTCGCAGATCCGCCCGTACTGCAAGGCGCAAAGTTCTTCCGAAGCCTCCATGTACCTGCCGTCCGAGACCATCGCGGCGAGATCGCTGTCCTCCTCTATGCTCAGCTGATAGGCGGAGACATGCTCCGGACGCAGTTCGCAGATACCGTCCAGAGTGCCGGACAGCACCTCCGGGGTCAGCTGCGACAGGCCGAATATGAGGTCCAGGCTGACATTTTCGGCCCCGGCTTCCCGGAGAATGCCGAAAGCCCTCCGGGCCGTCCCGGCATCGTGACGCCGGCGCATCCAGCGCAGGATTCCGTCGTCCAGCGACTGCACGCCCATACTGAAACGGTTCACCCCGAGTTTCATGAGCTCCCGCACATACGGCGCTCCCTTTTCCACTATATCCTCCGGATTCACCTCGACCGTGAATTCATCGAACGGTCCGCATCCCAAAGCCTCCACGATGCGCCCGAAAGCGGAAGGAGGCAGCACCGACGGTGTGCCTCCTCCGATATACAGCGTGTTCACTCCGGAAGTCGGAGCCGTTTCCCGGCGGCGCAGCCGGATCTCCTCGCAAAGTCCGTCCAGATAGCTTCCGTACATCCCGTCGTCCCTCCCCCGGCACGCGATTTCCGAATAGAAGTCGCAATAGACGCAGAAGCTCCTGCAGAAGGGGACGTGGATGTAGACCATTACCTGAGCATCAGCTCGGCAGAGCCGAGAAGCGACTGCTCAGTGTACGCCTGAACGGTGTAGATTCCTTTGGTGAAGTCGGGGATGTTGTTCACATATATTCCGAGTTCGACTTCGGATCCCTGATAATCCACCTCGCGGGACGCCGTGGCTTCGAGGGTTTCCTCGCCGAAGGCGAAGGTCGTGCCTTTGCCGTCAAGCAGCAGATTGCCGGAAGGATCGGTGACCCTCACATAGACGCGCACGGGGCCGCGGGTCGCGAGTTCGTTCTCCACCAGGCTGAGCGTCACGAGCAGACGCACTACCCGGGTGCTCCTGTCGGTGATGCGGTCGCCAGCATTGAAGGCCTCCATCCTGAGGCCTCGGGCCTTGAGTATAGAGCCGGCGGTAACCTTGTCGGTAAGGCTCTCGACCTGCTGGGTCAGCTCCTCGTTGATGCGCCTGCTGTTCGCCGCGTCCCTGCGGGCGGACGCCGCTTCGGCCGTCAGCTGCTTGTTCAGGGTGTTGAGCGAATCGATCTGCACGATGTAGCCGCGCATAATGGAGCGGAGCGTGCCGAGCTCCTTCTCGTACTGCCGTATCTTGCTGCGGTTGGTGGCCTCGGTGACGCGGACCCTCTCGATCAGCTGGGCGATCTCCTCGCGGGACGAATCCAGCTGATAGTTGATGGTGTCGTACTCGGAGGTCAGGTCGGCATAGTCGCTCTGCAGGGCGATCAGCTGCTCGGTGAGGTCGGTCTTCTCGTCGTTGAGCTGGCTGACGAGCCGGTTCTTGGACATCATCACATATGCCAGCGCGACGGCCAGGGCGACCGCCACCACTATCATTATTATCATGACTGTCTTGAGGCCTCCGTTGGCCTTCTTCTCGGCTTCCCGGCGTTCAAGCTTCTCAAGCGGATCTTCTCTTTCCATAATTTTCCGATTTTTATGTCAGTTCACAAAAATAACAAAATTTGCTAATTTTGCCCTCATGAAGTATTTTATCAGGTCCGTCAAGTACTTTTTCTACTTGCTCGTCATCCTTGCGATCATCATCACGGCGCTGGTGCTCGCCGGCCTCGTCGAAGCCGACATCTCCAGAATTTTCGTCAACGGCTACGACTCACTCTGGCAGATATGCCTCATAATGGCCGTTTTCGCGGCGATATACCCCAGATTCGGATTCTCGTCCAGGACCGCTCATGTCTACGGCTCGCCCGAAGACGTGCGCCCGCTTCTCATGAGAGTCATGGACCTCCACGGCTACAGACTGGAGAAGGAGGACGGGCAGACCCTGACCTTCGTCAAGCGTTCAGTCATCTCAAGGATACTGAAGATGTGGGAGGACAGGATCACGGTGGAGCCCGAAGTCGCCGGCCTGCGGCTCGAAGGCATCACCAAGGACCTCGTGCGGCTGGTTTCCGGTCTGGAGGCTAGTCAGAGAGAAGATGTCTAGCCGCCTCGTCAAGCGCTGACCAGAATTCTTCGCCCCACCTGTCGGAGATCGGCCTCCTGAGAAACTGGTAGACCCGCACGCCGTCCCTGCGACCCTTCTCGAAGGCAGGCTTGCAGATGTCCCAGTGATGGACATTGAGGGCCAGCGAGCCTCCGGTGAGCTTCGTGACCCTTATAGGATAGAGCGAGCACGACACCGGCTTCCTGCATCCGGCTTTCTCTATCGCGCACAGGGTCTCGCCGCAAGGTCCGGAATGGCAGAACGCGCATTCGCAGCTGCCTTTCACCAGCGGGGTCACGATGTCCCCGTCCCTGTCTATCTCGAAGAAGCCCGACGCTTCGGCGGCAGCGCGGCCGCCCTCGCTCATCAGAGCGCTGAACCTCGGGTAATCCCTCTCTATCATCTCCGGTTCGTCCTCCTCCATGGGGGCGCCGCTATCGCCGACTATGCAGCAGGCGCCGCGGCAGACTTCATAGTCGCAGGCGAAATATTCCGTCACGACATCCTCCGACACGAGGATGTCGCCTATCTGTATAATAGTGCCGAATTTCCTTTCCATCATCAGATGATCACATATTCCACTTCCGCCCCCTGCTGCAGCATGGATAGGACGCCGCTTATATCTTCGGCCGTGAGCTCGTCGACGGCGCGGCTGAAGCTCGTCACGAGGTCCTTGCCTTCGCTGTAGCGCACCAGCACGGACCCTGCGACACCCTCCGGGTCGCTGCGCAGCCGCTCGAATTCGCTCACGAGCACCTCTTTGTACGCCTGGAGGTCCGCCGCGGAGATCTCGATGGAGTCCAGACGCGAGGTCACCTTGCGGACGGCGTCCAGAATCGAAAGCGGATCACCCGGCTCCACGGATGCGGGAAGGCCGGCCGCGCGGCAGGGATGGCAGTTGACGTAGAGGAACATGCGCTCGGAGGGGAAGATCTCCAGCCTGTCGGACACCTCCGCATACGCCCCGCAGCCGGCGAGCGCCGAAACGAGCTCCTTCTCCACGCAGGCCGCCGCAGCCTTGAAAGCGATATAGCTGTCTATGCTGTAGCTGAGCGCGGCCGACATGCCGACATTCACGCCTATCTCGCCTCCGCCGACAAGCCCTGGCAGGGATTCCGACATATAGGTCACCGACCCGGAGGCGAAACGGCTGCTGACCTTCGGACGCGGGGAGAACCTGCTGTGCGTGTCGAATCCTCCCACGGTCCGCGAAAGCTCCTTCTTGAGCTTGTCCTCGTCAAGATCACCGGTCAGGACCAGCATTCCGTCATTCACCTTCGCGAACTCCGACGCGAAATACCGCTCCGCCCTCTCCGGCAGGTCGTCATGCAGATTCTCCATGCGCTTGCGGTCAGTATAAAAGTAGTTCGGACGCATTATGCTGTCCATCAACGAATTGACATTGCGCGGCGACAATGCGCCCATATCAATGCGCAGAGCTTCCGCATTGCGGTAATATTCGAATTCTCCGGCGTCCGGGACCCTGTCGCGGGAAATGGCCAGCAGAGCGCGCATCAGCAGCGGGAACTTGTTCTTCGGGGCCATGCCGTATATGCGCATGTCCGAAAGTCCGGCCTCCACGTTCATCGTGATGCCGTTCGCGGACAGAACCGACATGAAATCGCGCCCTCTCATGCCGGCTATGGTGCTCAGCCCGAGCATGTCCTCCACGAAGGCACTCTCGCCGGGATGAAGATCAGGCACATAGGATAGCCCGCCTCGTAGCATCAGCGCGTAATGGAACTCCCCGGCGGTGTCCATCTTCCTGAACACCACCCTGACGCCGTTGGCGAAAGTCCACATTTTCCCGCCCGACACCGGTTCCGTAGTCTCGACGCGCAGCCGGGACTTCTTCAACGGTCCGTAAACCGAGGACGTGTCGCTGAAGAAACCCTTGTATTCCTGTCCGCCCGGCTTCGATGAGGCCCATGCATCGAAGAAAGTCCGGCGCATGAGGCTCCGGTCCACGCCTGCATAAGGCACGTCATATCTCAATGTGAGGTTTCTGGCGGAATCCAGCACGGCGGCGGCAAAGCCGTTGAACAGGGAGAGTTCCCTGTCGGCGGGCAGGCTGCGGCCCATGATATATCGGTTCAGCGACGCCTCCGACGCCAGGTTGGAACCATATAGATAGGAAGCTATGCACTTCTGGACATATTCGGCGTTGGACAGCTTGCGGCCGAACTCCATGCGCTTGAGTTCGGACTTCATCCTGAACTTGGTGTCCTCCAATTCGGCCGGCGTGACGCCGTTCTTGTCGATGGACGACAGCACCGACGCCAGAGCCGCCGTAGCGTCGTCGAGGCGCCCGGCGGAAGTGAATACGGAAAACGAATAGTATTCGTCGCCCGAACTCTCGGAGCTGTCGTGATAGTCGAACCGCATCCGGGCGAGCGGGATGCCGCCTTCGCGGAAGGCGTCTTCAATCCTCGTCGCGACTATGCGTCCCAGAATATATGAATACGCTTCCGTCACGAGCGGCTGGAGAGTGTTCATCATGGACGCCGGAAGCCTCCTGGCGTTGAAGATCGCATTGATCGCAGCCACCTCCTCCGTGGAATTGTAGGTGACTATCATTCTCAGGGAGTCCCTTGGAACCCATTCGTAGCTGTCTTCCGGAGTCCCGCCGTCAAGTTTCGGCACCATCATGGAAAGCAGGTCCATGCGTTCGCGGATCTTCGCGACGTCGATGTCCCCGCTCACGATGACCGCCTGCGGAGCACGCGATGTCGCGGCGATGTCCAGCATCATCATCAGGGTGGAATCCGCCACGTCCGTGTCGTACACCGGCACCTTCTGCAGCGAGACGATTCTCGCGTCGGGCCGGCTCACGATATAGCCGCTCTGCGTATAGCCCACTCCGTTGTCGGCGAGGAAACGATATGGAGGCCTGGAGCCGAAGTGCGGCAGCGAGTCAAGCAGGACCCTGTCGGAAAAGCCGTCATAAGGCTTCTTCGTGACAAGCGCGAAATCCGCGAAGCCCTTCTCCGACGCATTGCTCACCAAATAATACTCGAGGCCGTTGGGGAAGGAGCCGCGCTTGATCTCATCGGCGACTCCGAGCGCCGGCATTTCCTGCCCGGAAGCCAGAAATGCGGACAGGAACAATGCAAGGCACGAAATATGCAGTCGGATTAGCGGCATATACATACAAATTTAAAACTTTTTTATTAGTTTTGTTTTTGCTCCGATTTTGCAAACAATAAAAATCATCAAATATCCATTATGAAGAAACTCTTTGTAACAATCGCCGCAGCCATCCTTGCGGCCGGTTCTATCAACGCGCAGGACCTCGCACAGGCTACCGATCTCTACAACACCGGTGCCACTTATCTCAACAACGGAAATCTCGAAAGCGCGCTTGAGTCATTCCAGCAGGCTTATTCGATAGCAATCACCCTCGAAGACGGTCAGGAAGTCGCCGACAACTGCAGGAACATCATCCCCGAAACCAGCCTCAATATCGCAAAGAGCCTCGGCCAGGACAAGAACTACGACGAAGCCGTGGCAAGGCTCGGCACCACGATCGAACTTGCGGGCGAGTACGGCAACCAGTCAGTGGCGGACGAAGCGAAGGCCCTGATTCCCCAGCTTCTCATGCTCAAGGGAACCGATCTCCTCAACAGCAAGGATTTCGCGGGTGCAGCCGCCGCATACAAGCAGATTCTGGATGCGGACCCCGCCAACGGCGTGGCGGCCCTGAGGCTCGGAATGGCACTGGCTTCCAGCGGTGACGCCAACGGCGCCATCCAGGCTTTCACCACGGCAGCAGCCAACGGACAGAAGGCTTCGGCCGACAAGCAGCTCGCCAATCTCTATGTGAGAATCGCGAATTCAGCTCTCAAGGCCAAGAAGTACACCGAAGCGGTCGACGCCGCTGTCAAGTCTGCCGAATACGCGGAGAGCAGCAACGCCTATCTGATCGCAGGCAACGCCGCACAGCGCGCCGGGAACAACGACGACTCCATCAAGTATTTCGAGAAATATCTGGAGCTCGCTCCCAACGCGAAGAACGCCGGAACCATAGCCTACACCGTAGGAGCCCTCTACCAGACCGCCGGCAACACCGAGAAGGCCAAGGAGTTCTACACCAAGGCCCTCAGCGATCCCACCTACGGGGCCGAGGCCCAGAAGCTCCTCAACGCTCTGAAGTAGATGAGGTATCTCGAGCTGCTCGCTCCGGCAAGGAACATTGAAATCGGCATCGCGGCCATAGACTGCGGTGCCGATGCCGTATATATAGGAGGTCCGGACTTCGGGGCGCGGAAGGACGCCGGCAACAGCATCGAGGACATAGGGAAGCTCTGCGCCTACGCCCACAGGTTCGGAGCGAGAGTGTTCGTGACCTTCAACACCCTGCTGCGGCCCGATGAACTCGCGCAGGCGAAAGCCCAGATGCTCGCGGCCCAGGAGGCCGGCGCCGACGCATTCATAGTCAGGGATCCGGCAATTTTCGGATGGAAGGAGATCAGCATACCGCTGCACGCCTCCACCCAATGCGCTATAAGGACGGCCGAAAGAGCCCGGCTCTACGAATCGCTGGGCTGCGCCAGGATAGTGCTCGAAAGGGAGCTTCCGCTGTCGGCCGTAAGGGAGATCGCCGCCTCCACCGACTGCGAGATAGAATTCTTCGTGCACGGTGCGCTCTGTGTCTGCTACAGCGGCGAGTGCCGCATGTCGGAACGCATCAACGGACGCAGCGCCGACAGAGGGGAATGCATACAGGCCTGCCGCTCGCTCTACGATCTGGTGGACGGAGACGGGAACGTCCTGCTGCGCAACAAGGCGGTCCTGTCCCTCAAGGACCTGAACCTGAAGGACAGGCTCGGGGACCTTGCCGACGCGGGCGTGGTGTCGTTCAAGATCGAAGGACGGCTCAAGAACGCTTCATATGTCAAGACCGTGGTCAGGGAGTACGACATGGCTCTCGACGCTCTGGTCGGAAGCCGTCCGGACCTTTATGCCAGGTCCTCCTTCGGCCGGATCAGATGCGGATTCAGGCCCGACAGCGCCAAAGCCTTCAACCGCGGTTTCACCGAACTCTATCTCGACGGGAAGCGCGGCGGCTGGTCGTCGATGGACGCTCCCAAATCAATGGGTGAAGCCGTGGGACAGGTGAAGAGCATACGCCGTCAGCAGGCGCAGATGCGCATAGAGCTCAAAACGCCGAAAAACGGTCTCGACCTTCACAACGGCGACGGATTCGCCTTCGTGACCGCCGACGGCATAACCGGATTCAGGGGAGACATCTGCGAAGGCCGCAGCATCACAGCCAGGAATGTCCCGGATCTGCGCGAGGGGATGACGCTCTACCGCAACATAAACGCCGCCTATGAGAAGCAGCTGGAAAGCGGAAGCTGCCACCGGGAGATTCCGGTATCCCTCAAACTGCGCATACACGGGAAATATGTAATCGAGACCGAGGCCCGGAGTCAGGACGGAAGAGTCAGCAGAAGCACCTTCAACGCGGATCTCGACACCGCGGACAACGGCGGCAGAATCAGGGCGATGCTGCACGAACAGCTCTCGAAGCATGCCGGAATCTACGCCTTCTCGCTCGACGATCTCGACATAGAGACTGCCGGAGAAAGGCTTCCGCTGCTGAGCGTCTCCACTATCAACAGCATCAGAAGGATGCTCGCCGACGACCTCGACTCGATTCCCGCCGGAAAGATTCCGCTTGCGCACGGCAGGCGGGACGAAGACGCCGCGGCGAAAATCCCGCTGCTTGAAAGACGCGGCGGGGACGAACCCCTGATGAGATCAAGATACTGCGTCCGTCACGAACTCGGGCTATGCCCCCGCTTTCAGGGAGCGAAGGCCCCCGACAGGCTGTTCCTGCTGAACAACGGCAGAAGATTCGCCCTGAACTTCGACTGCGCGGCCTGCGAAATGACCGTCACCGAAGTGCGAAAGTGACCACGACGTCTCCGAAACGGCCCGACACTTCGTCCTTGCCCTCGAAGAAGGAACTTGAGAGCTGACCCCTCCAGACGATGTCGTCCCTGTCCTTATAAGGTATGTTGATTTCGAAGCCGTAGGATCTGGAATTGTACTTGACCACTGCGGAGCATTTCCATGAAGTGGTCTTCCCTCCGTCATCCTCTATGATGAGGAAGGCTATGTTTTCCATCTGCGGGGTAAGGCTGGTCAGCAGCAGGGCGTCCAGAGGAATCGTCCTGCCGAGCTGCCGGCGCTTGACCACGACCATGAAATCCGTCACCGAAGGCGTATAGAGCCTGAGTTCCTCGTCAGTCGTGGCCTTGAAGCCGTCGACCGCGCCGCACTTTATGAAGAATTCCGAAGCTCCCCCGAACCAGGAATCATAATTCCTGAGCATCTGAAGCGACTTGACGAAAAGCATGCGGCTCTCCCCGTCCTCCTCCCCTCCGACTATGGAGACGGCAGGAGAAGCGGACGGAGTCCCCTCGCTTTCTTCCCGGAACATGCCGAGCGGGGTGAAGGCGGCATCGTCGTTGCGGTTGATGACCCATACGGGACGCGTCATGGCGAGCTGTTCGTCCACGAGCACCGAATCCACCACCTCGGCGCCGTCCGGCCCGTATTCAAGGACATATCCCATGTTGGTCTCGGCCCCGTAGCCGGGGTCATAGGTGATTATGGGCAGGGTGCTGCCGTCCCAGTCCTCCGAATACGGCCAGTATATCTGGATATCCGATGAGGACAGCGCGTTCATGTAGTCCTCCGCGCCCGAAGCGCCTGACCGGGTCCGGGGATTCGCCGCGAGATATTCGGCGAAAAGGTCCCTTATAGGTCTGGAATAGGCCGACGACTTCGTCTCCGAATGCTCGTCCCCCACGCCGGCCCCGGGAGACTCGAACAGATCGTTCATCATGTACTCCTCGTCATATCCGTTTCCGGAGGAGGAACCCACGGCATCATAGACTTCCATCAGGTGCTCCCTTTCGAGCGGAAGTTCCGACATTATCCTGGCGACTTCCGAAAGCGCCGCGGCCGATACCGAGGGAGACGGCACAGGCACGGTCGATTCCCGGTTGCAGGAAACGGCGGCAAGCAGTACGACTGCATAGAATCTGAAGTTTTTCATGGCTCGAATATCGTTTGTCTGCCGCAAAGTAAACGATTGCGAGCCGATTTATGACAATTTCAATCGATTAATTCAGGCATGGGACGAAATCTCCGGATTCAGCCCTCCAGGGATGACTCGCGGGCGTGACGGAGGGACGAGCTGAAACGGACGAAACGGTTTCTGGACAGAAAATCCTCCAGAATTTCCGTTTTTTCATATCCCGCGTCCCTGAAGACTCCGGCGGATTCGGAGCCGAGAGTCTCGTTTATCTCCACGATGCCTTCTCCCGAAGAGGACATTACACGGCGGGCTATGGAGGCTATGGCACTGCAGAACCTCAACGGATCGTCGTCCGGGACGAAAAGCGCAAGACCGGGTTCGTGCTCCAGGACATTGGCCCGCATCAGAGCCTTCTCCTTCTCCAGCACATACGGAGGATTGCCGAGAACAAGGTCGAAGTCCCCCTCTAATCCGGGACATCCGGCCAGAACATCCGAACATAGGAAACGAGGGGCTACCACACCGGGAGGGAGGTCGGAGAACTGGCTGCGTGCCAGATCGAGCGCCGGCTCCGAAATATCCACGGCCGTCACGGCCGTGCCGGGCATTTCCAAGGCGATGCTCCATGCGATGCAGCCCGAGCCGGTGCACAGATCCAGCACCTTTCCGCCATGCCCCGGGGTGCGCAGGAAGGCCAGCGCCTCCCCGACCAGCTGCTCGGTCTCCGGCCTGGGGATGAGCACGGAGGGATTCACCTTGAACTTGCGGCCGCGAAACCAGGAAAAACCCAGCACATACTGGACAGGCTCTCCCGCCGAAAGCCGCTTCACATCGGAGCACAGCCTTTCCGCCTCGTTTTCCGGAATCACCAGACCCGGCTCCACTATATGGGCATAGCTTTTCACCCCGAGCCTTTCTTCACAGAGCACCGAAACGATGCTCCGCGCCTCGGGCGAAGGATACAACTCAACGAGAGCCGCCGCCGAATCCTTCACGAAATCGGAAAGCAGCACTATTGATCTTCGATTATCCCGGTGAGGAAGGCTGTCATGTCAAGCCCCGCCGCATTCACCATCTTGGGCACCAGAGACGCGCTCGTCATGCCGGGAATGGTATTGACCTCCAGGAAATACAGTCCGTCCCCGGCGAGGATATAGTCCATGCGGACAACGCCGCGGCAGCCGAGACGGGAATAGATGGCGGATGTGGTTTCCGACAGCAGCGCGGCCTCCTCCGCATTGACCTCTGCCGGACATATCTCCCTGCTGCGGCCGTTGTACTTGGCGTCGTAGTCGAAATATTCGTTCTCCGTCACTATTTCTATCGGAGGAAGCGTCCTGACCTCGCCGCCGGAACGGTAAGCGGCTACAGTGAGCTCCCTTCCGGTCACGCCCTGCTCGACAAGGACCGACGGGCCCTCGGAGAATGCGAACCTGACCGCCGCCTCAAGGCCGGAGGCGTCATTCACCTTCGACACGCCGAAACTGGAGCCACCCTGGGTCGGTTTGACGAATACCGGGAAGCGGAGCCTGCGTCCGGTCTCCTCCGCAAAGGCCTTTATGTCCATACCTTCGCGCACGAAGGCGTCCGGAGCCATCTTGACGCAATCCAGACAGCGGAGGTAGCTTTTGCATGAATATTTGTCGAATGCTATCGTGCTCACATACGAACTGCAGGTGTTGAACGGCACGCCAAGCATCTCAAGATAGCCCTGCATCAGGCCGTTCTCGCCCGGAGCTCCGTGCTGGACGATGTAGGCATAGTCGAACCTGACCTTCTCGCCGAGAAGGGTGACCGAGAAATCGTTCTTGTCCACTTCCGGCCTGGCGCCCTCGGGGAAAGTCACCCTCATGGAGCTGCGTTTCTTGCATGCGACGAGCGACCATTTCCCGAAACGGGCGAAAATCTCGTATATGTCGTATCTGTCGCCGTCGAGGCGGGAAGACACGAACTCGCCGCTGCGGCAGGAGACCTCGCTCTCGGAGGTGTCGCTGCCGTATATCACGGCGATTGAACAATACTTGCTCATATTCTGCTAGTTGAAATAATAATCCTCCTCCTCGGAAGCGCCGGTCACGGACTCGGAGCCGACATAGTCCTCGCTGTAGCCGCCGAGGAAGATCCCCTCAGTGTCGCAGTCGAAGGTGAGCGCGCCGGTGGAAGGCGGCGCGAAGGTGTCAAGTTCCGACCAGCCTATGGTCGGATCGGCCAGGCATTTCTGCATCCACAGGCCCCATATGGGCAGCGACATGTTGGAGCCGCTTCCGAGCGCGAGCGAGTTGAAGTGGACCTGCCTGTCCTCTCCGCCCACCCACACTCCTGCGGTGATGTTCGGCGTATAGCCTATGAACCATCCGTCGGAGTTGTCGTTGGTCGTACCGGTCTTTCCGGCAATCTCCCCCTTGAGCCGGTAGACGGAACGCAGGCGCGCTCCGGTTCCTTCGTTCACGACGGCCTTCATGAGGTCGACCATCAGATAGGCGGTCTGCTCGGAAATCGCCTCGCGCTTGCGGGTGGAATAGCGGCCTATCTCGACTCCCTCGCTGTCGGTGATTCTCGTGACATACTGGGGATAGACATAGGTGCCGTGCGAGGGGAAGACGTTATATGCCGAAACCATGTCGAACACATTGACCTCGGCGGGGCCGACGCAGAGCGAGTAGACTTCGTCGATATGGGTCATGATACCCATCTGGCGCATCATGGAGGCGAGGGCGGAAGGCCCGAACTCCTTCATCAGATAGGCCGATATGTTGTTGGAGCTTCTCGAAAGACCCCAGCGGAGGGTGACCGTCTGACCTATGTATTCCTCCCTGTCCGTGCTCCTGGGCGTCCATGTGGAACCGTCGAAAAGCACGAAGGTCTGGGGCAGGTTGACCACCTTGTCGCAGGGAGTCATGCCCTCCTGCATGGCGAGGGTGTAGAGGAAGGGCTTCACGGTCGAGCCGATCTGCCGCTTGCCCTGGCTCACGTTGTCGTATTTGAAATAACGGTAGTTCGGACCGCCGACATAAGCCTTGACATGGCCGCTGCCGGGCTCTATCGCCACGAATCCGCAGCGGAGTATCGACTTGTAGTAGCGGATGGAGTCGTCCGGGGTCATGGTAGTGTCGACATAGCCCTTGTCGTTCCAAGCGAACACCCTCATCTTCACGGGTTCGCGGAACTGGGCGTAGATTTCGGCGTCGCTCTTTCCGGCGCGGTGCTGCATGCGGTAGCGGTCGCTCCAGCGCCTCGCCTGCTGCATCAGCATGTCCACGGTCTTCTTGTCCACGCTGTTGGCGAAAGGCTTGTTGGTCTTCCAGCGCACCTCGCGGTCGAACAGTTTCTGGAGATGTCCGCCGAGATACTCCTCCACGGCCTCCTCGGCGTACTGCTGCATCTTGTAGTTGATGGTGGTGTATATCCGCAGCCCGTCCCTGTCGAGGTTGTAGCCGGAGCCGTCTGCCTTCTTGTTTTTGTTGAGCCAGCCGTATATCGGATCCTCACGCCAGCGGATGGAGTCCTGGGCATAGTCCTCGGCATACTGGTAATCGGAGCGGCGGGGCTTTCCGGCGTTCATGTCGCGGCGGAGCATGTCGCGAAAATACGGGGCGAGACCCGAATTGTGGTCGAGGACCTGATAGTCGAGCTCTATCGGGAGGGCGCAGAGCGAATCCCTCTGGGCTTCGCTCAGGAAGCCGTTCTTCTCCATCTGGCCAAGCACGAAGTTCCTGCGCTGCAGGGAATAGTCGGGATTCAGGACCGGATTGTAGCGCGTCGGCTTGTTGACCATGCCTACGAGCAGGGCGGCCTCCTCGACGAGCAGGTCGGCGGGCTCCTTTCCGAAGAAAGTCTCGGACGCCGCCTTGACTCCGTATGCCCCGCTGCCGAAGAAAATGGAATTGAGATACATGTCCATTATCTCGTTCTTCGTGTAGTCGCGCTCCAGCTTCACGGCGGTGATCCATTCCTTGAGCTTGGTCTGGACCATCACGACCGCCGACCAGCCGGGGAAATTGCTTCTGACCTCGCGGCGCGGATACAGGGTCTTCGCGAGCTGCTGGGTGATGGTGCTGCCGCCGCCCTGGCTCGAATCCTGCATCAGGATCGTCTTCACCAGAACGCGCGCGAGACTCTTCATGTCTATTCCCGAATGCTCGTAGAAGCGGGCGTCCTCGGTCGCCACGGCGGCGTTCACCAGATAAGGCGAGAGCTCGTCGTATGCGACGTATGTCCTGTTCTCTATATGGAAGGTCGTCAGGACCTCGCCGTTCTCGGCGATGACCTGGGTCGCAAGCTTGTTGTCAGGGTGCTCAAGCTCCTCGAACGACGGGATCTCGGCGAAGAGCCCGACAAGCACGAGCGCAAGTATCAAAATCGCGAACGGTGCTGTGACGAGTATCCAGAACCATCTGATAATCTTTTTCTTGGTGCTATCTTTCATCAACTTCTGTTTTCGCCGCAAAACACTCGCGGTCAAAGCAAAACAATTACAAAATTAGCGATTAAATTTTGAATTTTACCGAGTTTGTGATTTTCTTTGCAGAATGAATTTGCAAAGCAGTGAAATGGAGGGGAATTTAGTCATCGTGGAATCGCCCGCCAAGGCGAAGACAATACAGAAGTTCCTTGGCGAGGGCTATGTGGTGAAATCAAGCTTCGGGCATATTCGCGACCTGCAGGACAACAAGCTCAGCGTCGACATAGAACACGGTTTCAAGCCTGAATACGTGATACCGGCGGACAAGAAGAAGGTAGTCGCGGAACTGAAGAAGGCCGCCTCGGGAGCCCGGACCGTATGGCTCGCTTCCGATGAAGACCGCGAGGGGGAGGCCATTTCATGGCACCTTTCGGAGACTCTCGGGCTCGACCATGAGCGCACGAAGCGCATCGTGTTCCATGAAATCACGAAGGACGCGATACAGCACGCCATACAGAACCCGCGCGATATCGACATCAACCTCGTGAACGCCCAGCAGGCGAGACGCGTGCTCGACAGGCTTGTGGGCTTCGAGCTTTCCCCCATTCTCTGGAGAAAGATACAGCGGGGCCTTTCGGCAGGCAGAGTCCAGTCGGTGGCGCTCAGGCTCGTGGTGGAGCGCGAAAAGGAGATAATCGCGTTCGACAGCACGCCGTACTACAAGGTGGACGGAGTCTTCGAGGCCGGAGGGGCGAAGGTCAAAGGCACGCTGGACACCAGATTCGACGATGCGGAAAGCGCGAGAGCCTTCCTTGAAGACAGCGTCGGCGCCAGTTACAGCATCGCGTCCATAGAGAAGAAGGAGGCTGCAAGGCATCCCGCACCGCCGTTCACGACCTCGACGCTGCAGCAGGAGGCCGCCAGGAAGCTCCATTTCCCGGTCAGTCTCACGATGAGAGTCGCCCAGAGCCTCTATGAAAGAGGTATCATAACCTACATGCGAACCGATTCGACCAATCTCTCGTCGCTCGCCATAGGGGCCTCGCGCAAATACATCAGCGAGAACTTCGGGCCGGAATATTCGCACACCAGACAGTACAGGACGCATTCCAAAGGCGCGCAGGAGGCCCACGAGGCCATACGCCCCACATTCATCGGCAACACCGAGATCGAAGGCACGGCGCAGGAGCAGAAGCTCTACAGCCTGATATGGAAACGCACCCTGGCATCCCAGATGGAGGACGCGCGCGTGCTCAACACCACCATCAAGGTGGCGTCCGACAAGCGCAGCGAGAAATTCACGATCCAGGCCTCCGAGGTACTGTTCGACGGCTTCCTGAAGCTCTATATCGAAAGCGCCGACGACGAGAGCGCCGACGACGGGAACATGCCGGTCCCCGCGCTCAACGCCGGAGACTGCCTGACGGCCGTCGCCGTCACCGCCGAGGGCAAATTCTCCCAGCCGCCATACCGCTACTCCGAGGCCGCCCTCGTCAAGAAGCTCGAAGAGCTCGGCATCGGAAGGCCCTCGACATACGCTCCGACAATAAGCACGCTGACCACGGGCAGAGGCTATCTGGTGAAGTCCGACATCAGCGGACGCAAGGTGCCCGTGACCAATTTCAGCCTTAAGGGCGGAAAAATATCCGAGAGCAGGGGCAGCGAGACCATCGGCGCCGAAAGGGGCAAGCTGATGCCGCAGGAGATAGGCATGATAGTCTCCGACTATCTCGTCGAGAACTTCCCGGGCATCATGGACTACGACTTCACCGCCAATGTGGAGAAGGATTTCGACAGGATAGCCGAAGGCGAACTGGAATGGAACTCGCTGATTTCGGATTTCTACGGAGGCTTCCACAAGAAAGTCGAGGAGACCATCAGCAACGGACAGTACAGCCGCGTCGAGAGGGTCCTCGGGACCGACCCTTCCGACGGGAAACAGGTGATCGCGAAGTTCGGCCAGTACGGAGCCTATGTGCAGAAAGGCGACGGCGACGACAGACAGTCGGCCAGCCTCGCCAAAGGGCAGCTCATAGAGAATCTGACCCTCGAGGAAGCGCTGGAGCTCTTCCGCCTGCCGCGCACCGCCGGACAGATGGACGGCACCGACGTGATAGTGACCAAGGGAAGGTTCGGCCCCTACATCAAGTTCGGCGACAGGAACATCTCGATTCCGAAGGGCAAGGACCCGCTGAGCATAAGCCTGGAGGAGTGCGAGGCCCTGATACGCAAGGCGGAGGAGGCTCCGGCCGCAAATCAGGTCATCAGGGAGTTCCCCGCCTCGGACATCAGCATCGTCAACGGCCGCTACGGACCCTACCTCAAGCATGCCGGCAAGAACTACAAGCTTCCCAAAGGCTCCGACGCCGCGGCGCTTACGGAGGAGGAATGCAGGAAGATTGTGGAATCCGGAGAACCAACCTCGAAGTACAGACGCCGCAGGAAATAAGCTCGAACCATGTCAAACTATCATATCGACGAAATCGACAGAAAGATTCTGTCCTTTCTTGTAAACAACGCCAGGATGCCTTTTCTCGAGATCGCGAGAGAATGCAACATCTCCGGAGCCGCCGTCCATCAGAGAGTCAAGAAGATGGAGAACAACGGCGTGATCTCCGGCTCAAGGATGGTCATCAAGCCTGGAGCGCTCGGACTCAACGTGTGCGCCTTCATCAGCGTATGCCTGTCGGAGGACAACAAGTATCCGGAAGTGGTGACCGCGCTCAAGCATGTTCCGGAAATCGTGGAATGCCATTTCATCACAGGCAAGGCCGCGCTCTTCCTCAAGGTGTTCTGCTTCGACAACGAGCACCTGATGAACATCCTGATCAACACGATCCAGCGCATCCCCTATGTCCAGTCGACCGACACGATGATATCCCTCGACCAGTCGTTCGAGCGCGAAATCTGGGTCAAGGACTACAAGAGCACCTCTTTCAGGGCCGTTTCAGTGAAAGAATAGCCTCGCCGAAGACCAGGTCCTCCGGCGTGGTTATCTTTATGTTGAACCTCTCACCCTCCGTCATGGTCACGGGAATACCCATTCTCGCGGCCACGGAGGCGTCGTCGGTGAACGAGACGTCATAAGGCTGCCTGTACGCCTCCCTTATATCCTCGGACAGGAAGATCTGGGGAGTCTGAACCGCCACCGTGCGCGCCCTGTCGGGATCGGGCAGCGCGGGGTCGGACGACCGGAGCGTGTCCACGACTGGCACCACCGGGATCAGCGCGCGCGTCGTCTCCGACATCATCGCGAGCATGCGGCGTATCAGCGAGGGGCTGGCGAACGGCCGCACCCCGTCGTGAATGGCGACTATCGCACCGTCCGGAATCCGCTCGAGGGCGTTGCGCACCGACAGAAAGCGCGTGAGCCCTCCCGCCACCAGAAGCTGCGGGCAGTCGAAGGACTCCGCGATGCACATCTCCTTCCACACCTTCACGCAGTCGCGCGGAAGCACGGTGACCACCCTTGCCGCCGGCTCCGCCTCGACAAGATTCTCTATGGTCCTGCGCAATATCGGAAGCCCGGCCAGCCGGAGGAACTGCTTGGGCGTGTCCGAACCCATTCTGGTCCCGCTTCCGCCGGCGACCACCACGGCATAAATCTTTCTGTCCATAACTCTCTTTTGGGCAAAATTAAGCAATTAATTAGTTATATTTGTGATTTGAAAACATCAAGCTGAGATATGGCATTTTCATTCTTAAACCAGGAACTTGCGATCGACCTCGGAACAGCCAACACCGTCATCTACCAGAACGACGAGATAGTGCTGGACGAACCGAGCATCATAGCGATCAACAACAATACCGGCAAGTGCATCGCGCTGGGCCAGCAGGCCAAGCTGATGCAGGAGAAAGTGAACCCCGGACTCAAGACCGTGAGGCCTCTGAGGGACGGAGTCATAGCCGACTTCAACGCCGCCGAAATGATGATACGCGGCTTCATCAAGCAGGCCAGCAGCAGGCGGCGCAGCCTGTTCACGCCCAACCTCAAGGTGGTGGTGGGCATCCCCTCCGGTTCGACCGAAGTGGAGATCAGGGCGGTGCGCGACTCCACCGAACATGCCGGAGGACGCGACGTCTTCCTGATATTCGAGCCCATGGCGGCGGCTCTCGGAATAGGTCTCGACATCGAGGCGCCCCAGGGCAACATGGTCGTCGACATAGGCGGAGGCACCACGGAGATTGCGGTCATCTCGCTCGGAGGGCTCGTGGTCCAGGACAGCATACGCACTGCGGGCGACGTCTTCACCAGCGACATACAGTACTACCTGCGCCAGCAGCACAACGTGAAGGTCGGAGAAATCACGGCCGAGAAGATAAAGATAGCCGTCGGCGCCGTCATCCCCGACCTCGGGGACGAGGCCCCCGAGCCTTTCATCGTCCGCGGCCCCAATCTCATGACCGCACACCCGGTCGAGGCCACGGTCACCCATCAGGAGATAGCCCACTGCCTCGACAAGTCCATCGCGAAAATCGAGACATCCATACTGCACGTACTCGAGAACACTCCGCCGGAACTCTACGCCGACATCGTGGAGAACGGCATCTATCTCTCCGGCGGCGGCTCCCTGCTCAGGGGACTCGCGAAACGCTTCAAGGACAAGGTGAACATAGACTTCCATGTGGCCGACGATCCGCTCCACGCCGTGGCGCGCGGCACCTGCGACGCTCTCAAGCACACCGACAGATATTCCTTCCTCATGAGATAGAATGCCCCGGGGATACAAGACTTCCATTCTGGCGAGCGCGGCAATCTTCATACTGTTGGAGATTGCTGCTCTTGCTCTGTTGGACAGGAGTTCCACGCTTCAGGACATCTGGATCAACAGGGCTGCGCACAGGACCATGGCCGCCCTGTGGGGCGGAAGCGAAAAGCTGCGCAGCTATTTCCGTCTGGAGACCGTGAACGAGGAGCTAGTCCGTCAGAATGCGGAGCTCAACGAGGAACTGGAATCATACAGAAGCAGGCTGAAAGCCGCCGAGGAGGCCTGCGCCGCCGCGGACATGCACCTGCGGCCGGAGGAGAGGTCCGCCTTCAGCTACACGCCGGCGACCATAGTCAAGATGAGCCGCAACCGCGCGCGCAACTATGTCATAGTCAACAAAGGCTCGGACGACGGCGTAAGTCCGCAGTCGGGCATCATCAGCGGAAAAGGGATAGTAGGAATCGTCAATTCCGTGAGCCGGCACTACGCCTACGGGCTCACGGTCATGAATCCGGATGTCACCATCAGCACGAAAGTCGGCAAGGAAGGCATATCGGCGCCCCTGGTGTGGGACGGCATACATCCCGACGGAGCGGTGGTCACCGACATACCGCCGCACTGCACGATAAGTCCGGGGGACACGGTTTGGACAAGCGGCTATTCATCCATCTTCCCCGAAGGCATAGCCATAGGCGTCACGGGCGCGTCCAGACTGGTCGACGGCTCGAACCAGCATGTGGAGGTCCGGCTGTTCCAGGACTTCAGTTCGGCGCACTATGTGACCATAACGAAGAACCTCGACCTCGGCGAAATCCAGTCGCTCGAGGCCGGAGAGACGGAGGACGGCAGATGAACGGCTTCACCTTGAAATACCTGCTGCTGCTCGTAGCCCAGATATTGGTGTGGAACTATTTCAATTTCACCCAGTTCCTGACCATCGCGATACTGCCGGCGATGATACTGTGCCTGCCGGTGCGCAAGGGTACGGTATTCAGCATGCTGGCCGCGTTCGCGACCGGACTGGCCGCCGACTTCCTGGCCGGTGGGCTGCTCGGCCTGACATCGCTGGCTCTCGTCCCCGTGGCGCTGCTGCGCCTGCCCGTCATACAGCTCGTCTTCGGAAGCGAGCTGCGCGCAAGGGGCGAGGACATCTCCTTCCAGCGGCAGGGAGGAAGGAAGATGACGCTCGCGGTCCTGCTGGAGACAGCCGTGTTTCTCCTCGTGTTCATCGTCGCCGAAAGCGCCGGCACGCGGCCGCTATGGGTCGATCTCGTGAAATTCGCCGCATCGCTGGCCGCAAGCACGCTCATATCAACCTACATAGCCTGGATTCTCTGCTCGGGAGACGGTCAGAAATGGAGATAAACCGCAAAAACAAACTGCTCATCGGACTTGCGGCGTTCGCCCTCCTGCTGCTCGGCAAATTGTTCTATATCCAGATCATCAACGACGAGTACAAGAAGGACGCGTCCAACAACTCCATGGTCTACGCCGACATCTACCCTCCCCGGGGAGTCATCTACGACAGGAACGGCGAGATACTGGTCGGGAACTCCGTCTGCTACGACATACTCGTGACGCCGCGCGACGTGCCGGAGTTCGACACGCTCGCCCTTGCGGAAGCCCTCGACACCACGGCGGATTTCCTGCGCGAGAGGATGGCTTACTACCGCAAGTACCGCTCGAGGATAGGCTACCGCACCGTGACCCTGCTCAAGCAGGTGTCACCCGAGACCTGCATGAAGTTCGCGGAGAAGCAGTATCTCTTCCCGGGTTTCCGCTCCCAGATGCGCAGCATACGAGACTACCCGTTCAACGCCGGAGGGAACCTGCTGGGCTACATCTCGGAAGTCAATTCCGACGACATCAGCAAGAATCCCGAGTACGAAGCGGGCGACTACATAGGCCGCACGGGTCTGGAATCTGCCATGGAAAAGGAGCTGCGCGGGGAGAAAGGCTACCACATACTGCTCAGGGACTCCCGCAACCGGCTCCAGTCCTCCTATCTCGACGGGCGCGAGGACAAGCCCGCGGTGCCCGGCAACAACATAGTGTCGACCATAGACGCGCATCTCCAGCAATACGGCCAGCAGCTCATGGAGGGCAAGGTCGGGTCGGTGGTCGCGATAGAACCGTCGACGGGCGAGATACTCGCGATGGTTTCGAGCCCGGGCATCGATGTGGACGTGCTCGCCCACATAGGCGAACATTACGACAGCCTTTCGAGAGATCCGCGCAAGCCCATGTTCAACCGCACCGTGATGGCTTCCTACCCTCCCGGCTCCGTGTTCAAGCTCGTCAACGGGCTGATAGGGCTGCAGGAAGGAGTCCTGAAGCCGTCGGACAGATACCCGTGCAACATGGGCTACTGGTACACGCGCACCCGCAGGCTCGGATGCCACGCGCACTCCTCCCCGCTTGACTTCGAATCCGCCATAGCGACCTCGTGCAACGGGTATTTCTGCTATGTGCTGAAGAACATCCTCGAGAACGGGAAATACGCCTCGACGGCGGACGCCCTGGACGCCTGGCGCGAATATGTGCTGAGCTTCGGCTTCGGCGAGAAGCTCGGAAGCGGCATTCCGGCGGAGCTCGGAGGCAACATACCCACCTCGGACTACTACGACAGGCTCTACGGCCGCGGGCGATGGAAGTTCCAGACCATAGTCTCCCTCTCCATCGGGCAGGGGGAGATAGGCGTGACTCCGCTGCAGATAGCCAATCTGGCCGCGATAATGGCCAACCGCGGCTACTGGTACATCCCGCATCTTGTCAAGGATTCGGAGAATGTGGAGATCGACCCCAAATACAAGGAAAGACATTACACCCTCGTGGACACCAGTTATTTCGAGACGGCGGTTGACGGCATGTACAAAGCCGTCAACGGAGGCGGCACGGCCGGGGGCACGGCGCTGGCCGCCGCGGTGCCCGGGCTCGATGTCTGCGGAAAGACGGGGACGGCCCAGAACCCGCACGGCGAGGACAACGCCGTGTTCATCTGCTTCGCTCCCAAGGACGAGCCGAAGATCGCCGTGGCCGCATATGTGGAAAACGCCGGCTTCGGTGCCACATGGGCCCTTCCGGTCGCGTCGCTGATGCTGGAGAAATATCTGACCGGCGACATCTGCCCGCAGCGCAGGTATCTCGAGAAGCGCATGCTTGAAACCAGATTCTTCTGACGGAATGAGCACGAAAGGCGCATATTCATACGACAGGGGCCTGCGGCAGACCGTGGACTGGTGGCTCGTGCTGTGCTATCTCGCGCTCGTGGTCATAGGATGGCTCAGCATCTACGCCTCCATTCACTCGACCGGACCGGAATCCATCTTCGACCTCGGAAGCCGCAGCGGCAAACAGTTCCTGTGGATGATGGTGGTGTTCGCGGTCGACGTGGTGATACTTTTCGTCGTCAACCCCAAGCTGTGGGAGGTCCTGACGCCTCCGGCATACATCGTCGTGCTCGTGCTGCTGGTTCTCGTGATATTCCTGAGCCGCGACGTCAAAGGGTCGCATTCGTGGTTCGAGCTGGGTCCCGTGAAGTTCCAGCCGGCGGAAGTCTCGAAGATCACGACCTCGCTGATGCTGGCGCTGGTAATGGGCCGGCAGGGTTTCAGGCTGGTTTCGCCGCGCTGTTTCCTGCAGGTGGCGCTGGTGATAGGCCTGCCGATGCTTGCGATTCTCGGAGAAAGCGAGACCGGCTCCGCCCTCGTATATCTCGGATACATGTTCGTACTGTACCGCGAGGGGCTTTCGGGCTGGTGGCTGTTCGCGTTCGCGATGGCCATACTGCTGTTCATCCTGACCCTGACGGCCGGCTGGTGGCTGTCGTCCGCCATACTGACCGCGGTCTGCGCTCTCTGCTGCCTGATGCTGCTGCGCCGGCGCTGGAAGACCTCGTCCTCGTTCCGCCGTGGCGTAGTCAGACGTACCGTGCTGGCGTTCGTCGCGGGAGCCGTGCTGATATTCGCCACACGCTTCATCTTCGAGAACGTGCTGCAGGACCACCAGCGTTCCCGCATCGAGGTGCTGCTGGGGATGAAGGAGGACCCGAGCGGCGTGGGCTACAACGTGCGGCAGTCGATGATTGCGATAGGTTCGGGAGGCTTCTCCGGCAAAGGCTTCCTCAACGGGACCCAGACCACCTTCGGCTTCGTGCCAGAGCAGAGCACCGACTTCATATTCTGCACCATAGGCGAGGAGCACGGCTTCGTGGGCTGCTTCGTCGTGATCTTCCTGTATGTGTTCATGATATACCGCATCATGCAGGACGCCGACAGGAGCCGGGAGGCGTTCACGCGCATCTACGGCAACTGCCTTGCAGCCTGTCTGTTCATGCACCTGTTCATAAACATAGGCATGACCATAGGGCTGATGCCGGTGATAGGCATACCGCTGCCTCTGCTGAGCTACGGGGGTTCGTCGCTGCTTGCATTCTCGGTGCTGCTGTTCATCTTCCTGGCGCTCAACCGGCAGGAAAACAAATATTTCTGATTATCTTTGCGGTGGTTATCGCCTTGGTGGTGGAATGGTAGACACGAGGGACTTAAAATCCCTTGGGCAGCAATGTCCGTGTGAGTTCGAGTCTCATCCGAGGCACTAGTACGGCAGTTCCGCGAGATGTCTGCGGACCGTGGCCAGAATTTCTTCAAGGCTGGCGCGGGTGTTGGCGGCTACGACCAGCGAAGGGGCCGTCAGGGACGGAGGATTCCCGTCAAAACCGGCGATGCAGCCGCCGGCTTCAGTCAGGACCAGCGACGCGGCCGCATAGTCCCAGGGCTGCAGGCGCATTTCGAAATACAGTTCTATCGTTCCGCGCGCGAGCATGCAGAGCTCCAGGGCGGCCGAACCGAAACGGCGCAGGTCGTTCGAACGCATGTAGATGTCATAGATGATGTCCGAGCAGACTCCGGCGAATTCCTTGCGGTAGGTGCTCATGGCCGTGCAGAACAGGCCGTTCCCGAACGGACGGGACGACACATGCAGCGGCCTGCCGTTCAGAAAGGCGCCGCCGCCCTTTACGGCCGTATACAGTTCGCCGCGCCACGGGCTGAAGACGACGCCGGCCTGAAGCTCCCCGTTCCTGGCAAGCGCCACCGAAATGCAGCAGTCGCTTATCCCCCGCGAATAGTTCGCCGTGCCGTCGATAGGGTCGATGATCCATACATACTCCTCTGCAAGATCCCGGAAATCCTCCTCCTCGCAGAGGAATCCGCAGCCGGGAAGTATTTCCGCGAGCCTGTCCGTCAGAAAATGCTGGACCGCGAGGTCGGAAGACGTGACCAGATTCTCCAGGCCGTCCTTCTCCATGATTTCAAAGCCGCCGTGGACCATGAGTCCGGAAGCCTCCCGGACGGCCGCGACTGTCTTTTCAAGTAGCTGCTGCATGTGAACTTCAGTTTCGGCAAAGATAGCAACAATATGCTTCCCGCAAACGGCCGGCCATGCAATTGGCGGCGCCGCGCCTGCCGGAAATAGCGGAATTTTCGTATTTTTGCGGAGTATGTTTGAAAAAGAGGTATATATCGCCCGCCGCAGGGCCCTGACGGAAAGGCTCGCGGGAGAAAAAGGCGTCGTGCTGTTCCTCGGCAACGTGGAGGCACCGGCGCAATACAAGGACAACTGCTACAAATGGAGGCAGGACAGCAGCTGGCTCTATTTCTTCGGCATCGACGAGCCCCGTTTCGCCGCGACCATCGACCTGGAGAGCGGAGACGAGACCATCTACGCCGACGACTTCGGCATCGACGACATAATATGGATGGGCCCCATGCCTTCGGTACGGTCCCAGGCGGAGGCCGTCGGTGTAGGAAGGACGGCTCCCTATTCAGCGCTCCGCGAAGCCGTCAGAGGCCGCAAGGTCCACTTCCTGCCCACTTCCCGCTACTACAACGCCATGCTCATGAGCTCGCTGCTCGGCCTCACTCCCGAGGAAGTGACGAGCAGCGGCAAGAAGGGCTGCGCCAAGGCTTCCCGGCCTCTCGTCGACGCGGTCATAGCTCTGCGCCTCGTGAAGGAGGACAGGGAGATCGCACAGCTCGACGACGCCTGCGCCCTGGGCTATGAGATGCACACCGCCGCCCGCGAGAGCATCAGGACGGGCATCGTCGAACAGGAAATCGTCGGCCGCATGGAAGGGGTGACCCTCTCCAAGGGATGGGGCGTCAGCTTCGCGACCATACTCACGCAGCACGGGGAGATCTTCCACTGCCACAGCCACGACAGCGTCGTCGAGCCGGGCAGGCTCATGGTCATAGACGCCGGAGCCGAGAACAACATGCACTACGCCTCCGACTTCACCCGCACCTATCCAACCTCCGGCAGGTTCAGCGGCATGCAGCGTGACATATACCAGACGGTCTACGAATGCAACGAACTCGCGTTCGGCATGACAAGGCCGGGCATCGCCTACCGCGACGTGCATCTGGCCGTGGCGGAGCACATGCTCGACAACCTCGGACAGCTGGGCCTGGTCAGCGGAAACCCCGCCGAAATGGCCGCAGACGGTATCGCGGGCCTGTTCATGCCCCACGGACTCGGCCACAACATGGGCCTGGACGTGCACGACATGGAGGACCTCGGCGAAGATATCGTGGGCTACGACCCCGACCAGAGCCGCTCCCCGCAGCTCGGCCTCGGAAGTCTCAGGATGGCGCGCCGGCTCGTGTCCGGGAATGTGGTCACCGATGAGCCCGGAATATATTTCATCCCCGACCTCATAAGGCTGTGGAAGCGCGAGAGGACCGACGGGGGACGCGTGAACTACGACAAACTTGAACCATACTTCAACTTCGGAGGAATACGCCTGGAGGACGATGTCCTCGTAACTGCCGACGGCGCGCGCCGGCTCGGTCCGAAGCGTCTCCCCATAGCGCCCGACGAGGTTGAAGCCGCAATGTCTAAAGACTAGAATCAAATGAAATTACTTGAAGGAAAAGTCGCCCTGATCACGGGCGCATCCAGGGGCATAGGCAAAGCCATCGCCCTCAAGTTCGCTTCTGAAGGAGCCGACATCGCCTACACCGACCTGAAGGTGAACGATGAAACCACCGCCGAGATAGCCGCGCTGGGAGTCAAGGTAATCGCCTACAGCTCCAACGCCGCGGATTTCGCGGATTCGCACGCCACGGTGGAGAAGGTGCTCGCCGACTTCGGACGCATCGACATTCTCGTGAACAACGCCGGCATCACCAGGGACGGTCTCATGCTCCGCATGGACGAGGCCCAGTGGGACTCCGTAATCAACGTGAACCTCAAGTCCGCCTACAACTTCATCCATGCTGTGACACCGGTCATGGCCAAGCAGAGAGGCGGCAGCATAATCAATATGTCCTCCGTGGTCGGCGTGAGCGGAAACGCGGGCCAGTGCAACTATTCCGCCTCCAAGGCCGGACTCATCGGCCTCGCGAAATCCATCGCCAAGGAGATGGGACCCCGCGGGATACGCGCAAACTGCATCGCCCCCGGATTCATCGTCTCCGACATGACCAACGCCCTGCCCGAAGCCGTGCGTGAAGCCTGGGCCAAGACCATTCCCCTGCGCCGCGGGGGCACTCCCGAGGAAGTCGCCAAGGTGGCCCTCTTCCTCGCCAGCGATCTTTCTTCCTATGTCAGCGGACAGGTAATCAACTGCTGCGGTGCGATGAACTGCTAGATGGACCCCCGGCTGACCGGACTTGACTTGAAAACTTCGCTCTCGGCTATCGTAGACCTCGTTCTGCCGAGAGTGTGCGTGGTGTGCGGCAGGACGCTGCTCCAGCAGGAAAGGCACATCTGCCTGAACTGCCTTGCAGATCTGCCCGAGACGCACTTCGCCATGTCCGGCCGCAACCCGATGGCCGACAAGTTCAACGCCCGGATAGCCGGAGAAGAATATGAGCCGTATGCGTATGCTGCGGCTCTTTTCTATTATGCCGCAGACTCCGATTATTCACGGATAACCCAGGCTCTGAAATACCACCGGGACTTCGGGGCCGGAAAGTTTTTCGCACGTATGCTCGGCAAAAGGCTCGGGGAATCCGGGCTCTTTGACGATGTGGACCTAATAGTACCTGTCCCGCTGCACTGGACCAGACAGTGGACAAGAGGATACAACCAGGCCGAAGTCATCGCAAGAGAGCTTGCTGCGACTCTTTCCGCGCCCTGCCGGACGGACCTTCTGCGCAGGTGCAGGCGCACAGCGACCCAGACCAGACTATCCGGCGAAGAGAAGTCCGCCAATGTGGCCGGAGCCTTCAGAGCCACTAAAAAAGCCGTCTCACTCGCATCGGGAGACGGCATAAGCCATATTCTGCTGGTGGACGACGTATTCACCTCCGGAGCTACAATGGGTGAATGCTGCAAGACTCTCAGACAGGCTTTCGGCGCTCAGACGCGCATATCTGCCGCGAGCCTCGGGTATGCGGGGTATTAGCGGGAAAATGCCAGAGGGCAGAGGCTAGAACTGTCTTACCGCACGGACGTGCGACGGATTCGTTTCAAACTGTGTGGTCGCGCAGCCGGCACCTCCCCTGAAGGAGGATAAGAGCCTTCCTGGCTGACAAGCCGTCTGATTTCGTCCATATTGTCACTCATTTATGCTTCTCCGACAAAAAGACAAAGGCACCTGCATGACGATGCAAGTGCCCGTTTCGGAAGTGGTCCCAGTAGGGCTTGAACCTACGACTCCCTGATTATGAGTCAGGTGCTCTAACCAACTGAGCTATGGGACCTGAAAAGGGCGGTCTCGATACCGCCCGGTATCACACTTTGATTTCCACCTCAACTCCGGAAGGGAGCTCAAGCTTCATCAGGGCGTCCACGGTCTTGGCGTTGGAATCCTCGATGTCGAGCAGCCTGCGGTAGGAATCAAGCTCGAACTGCTCGCGGGACTTCTTGTTCACGAAGGTGGAGCGGTTCACTGTGAAGATCTTCTTGTTGGTGGGAAGGGGAATGGGACCATTCACCTTGGCACCGGTAGCCTTCACGGTCTCAACGATCTTGGACGCTGACTTGTCAACGAGCATGTGATCGAAAGACTTGAGTTTAATTCTGATTTTCTGACTCATATCTGATTTTTTTCTATTCGTTAACTATTCGTCCTCGGGAACCTTGTATCCGCTCTTCTCGATAATGTCCTTGGCCATCGCGGCGGGAACCTCGGCGTAGTGGTCGAACGACATTGTGCTCGTCGCGCGTCCTGATGAAAGGGTACGCAGCACTGTCACATAGCCGAACTGCTCCGAAAGCGGAACGAAGGCCTTCACTATGCGGGCGCCGTTGGCCGTGGAATCCATTGCAACAATCTGGCCACGACGGCGGTTCAGGTCGCCGACAATCTCACCCATGTAATCCTCGGGAGTCACGACCTCAAGGTTCATGATAGGCTCGAGTATCACTGGATGGCACTTGGGGCAGGCATGACGGAAAGCCATGCGTGCGGCAAGCTCGAACGAAAGCTGGTCGGAGTCCACAGGGTGGAATGAACCGTCGAGCAGGGTGACCTTGAGAGACTGCACCTCGTATCCGGCTAGCACACCGTTGGCCATTGCTGACTCGAAGCCCTTCTGTACCGCGGGAACGAATTCCTTGGGCACGTTTCCTCCCTTGACCACATTCTCGAACTGAAGGCCCTGTACGCCCTCGTCGGCAGGTCCGATCTCGACGATGATGTCGGCGAACTTACCGCGGCCGCCGGTCTGCTTCTTGAAGACTTCGCGGTGCTGGGTCGTGGAAGTGATGGCCTCCTTGTAGTTGACTTGAGGAGCACCCTGGTTGATCTCCACACCGAACTCGCGGCGCAGACGGTCGACGATGATATCGAGATGGAGCTCGCCCATACCGCTGATCACTGTCTGACCCGTATCTTGGTCGGTCTTGACGGTGAAGGTAGGATCCTCCTCCGCAAGTTTTCCGAGAGCGATTCCGAGCTTGTCGAGATCCTTCTGGGTCTTGGGCTCCACCGCGATTCCGATAACGGGATCGGGGAACTCCATCGACTCAAGGGCAAAGTTCTTTCCTTCCGCGCAGATGGTGTCTCCGGTGCGGAGATCCTTGAATCCGACAGCGGCGCAGATGTCGCCGGCTTCGACGAACTCAATGGGGTTCTGGTGGTTGGAGTGCATCTGATACAGACGCGCGACTCTTTCCTTCTTGCCGGAACGTGAGTTGAACACGTATGAACCGGCATCGAGATGTCCAGAATAAACCCTTACATAGGCCAGCCTTCCGACGAAAGGATCAGTAGCGATCTTGAATACCAGACCGCAGAAAGGCTCCGTGGCGGCAGGCTTGAGGTCGACCTCCTTGTTGGTGTTGAGGTCGGTAGCCTTGGTGTCGCCGATGTCGAGAGGCGAGGGAAGGTATCTCATCACCGCGTCGAGCAGGAACTGCACGCCCTTGTTCTTGAATGAAGAACCGCAGCAGGCGGGAACGATCTGCATTGCGATGGTACCCTTGCGCAGGGCGGCGATTATCTCCTCCTCGGTGATGGACTCGGGATCCTCGAAATACTTGTCCATCAGGGCGTCGTCACACTCGGCGGCAGCCTCGACGAGCTTGTCTCTCCAGAGAGCCACGGCGTCCTGCATGTCGGCGGGAACATCCTTTATCTCATAGTTGACGAGTTCGTCACCTGAATCGTAGTATATCGCCTTCTTCGCGATGAGGTCCACGATTCCCAGGAACTTCTCCTCGGATCCGATGGGCAGGCAGATGGGCACCGCGGTGGCTCCGAGCTTGGTCTTGATCTCCTCGACACATGCGAGGAAGTCGGCGCCGACACGGTCCATCTTGTTCACATAGGCAATCTTGGGCACATGATATTTGTCGGCCTGACGCCATACGGTCTCGGATTGAGGCTGTACGCGACCGACGGCGCAGAAGGTAGCGACAGTTCCGTCAAGAACACGAAGAGAACGCTCGACCTCCACCGTGAAATCCACGTGGCCCGGAGTGTCGATCAGATTGATCTGATAAGTCTCGCCATTGTAGTGCCAGAAGGCCGTGGTCGCAGCGGAGGTGATGGTAATACCTCTTTCCTGCTCCTGGACCATCCAGTCCATCGTGGCGGCTCCCTCATGCACCTCGCCGATCTTGTGGGTCTTGCCGGTGTAGTAGAGGATACGCTCGGACGTGGTAGTCTTGCCGGCATCGATGTGGGCCATGATGCCGATGTTTCTCGTGTACTTAAGATCTCTTTTTGCCATCTG
>CALVAD010000015.1 GCA_944325495.1 uncultured Bacteroidales bacterium
ACCGGAGCCCACGCCCTCGTGCTCTCGGCCGGATTCGTGAGCAGGGCGCCGATGGAAGTCATGCGCGGAGCCATGCCCCTCAAGACGCTCAGGCACTATATGGACATGAAGAAGTTCTGGTGGCTCAAGGCCGGAATCGCCCTCGCAGGACGGCTCATGATACCCACGGTGCCGTACACCGAAGGCTACTTCCTCGAAGAGGCGAAGAAGTTCCGCGCCGCGCTCAGCATGCCGCTGATCTATGTCGGAGGCCTCGTGTCGCGCCATAAGATGGAGGAGGTGCTCGACGCCGGCTTCACCGGACTCCAGGTCGCCCGCGCCCTCGTCAGGGACACCGACTTCGTGAACAAGCTGCGCAGCGGGGAGATGGAATGCAGCGCCTGCGGCCACTCCAACTACTGCATAGGCAGGATGTACACCCTTGAGATGAAATGTCACAGCTGCGTGCACAACCTGCCGCCGAGTCTCGAAAAGGAAGTCGAAAAAGCCGAGGAGAAATGGAAGAACAACGACGCAAGAGCATAATAATCACCGGAGCGAGCGGCGGGATGGGCGGCGCGGCGACCGAGGAGATGGCACGGCGCGGCTACAGGGTCATCATGGCCTGCCGCAACATGGAGAAGGCGGCCGCGGTGCGCGACAGGATACTCAGAAATGTCCCGGACGCCCGACTCGACATCGAGGAGCTGCATCTTGACTCCTTCGCCTCCGTCAGGGCTTTCGCGGCGAGGATGCAGGGCGAAGCCCCGCTCGACGGACTGTTCAACAACGCCGGAGTGCTGCCGCGCCGCTATTCCCTGACGGCCGAAGGCTATGAACAGACGCTCGGCGTCAACTACCTGGGGCCGTGGATGCTAAGCAGGCTGATGCTTCCGCTGCTCTCGGAGGACGCGGGAATAGTCAACATGGTCTCCATCTCAGCCAAAGCCGCGAGCGTCGGCCGGGACTTCTTCGACAAGGGCGAAAAGGATTTCCACCAGCTGAGGACCTACGCCGACACCAAGCTCGCCCTGATATATTTCTCGATAGCCCTCGCCTGGAAAAGCGGGAGGCGGGTGAACATGGCCGACCCCGGAATAGTGGATACCGAGATGATACGCCTCGGCCGCTGGTTCGACCCTCTGACCGACATCTTCTTCCGTCCATTCTGCAACAGCCCGGCACGCGGCGCCAGACCGGCGGTCAACGCCCTCTGCTCCGCCTGCGACATGCAGCTTTTCTCCGGAAACGGCCACCGGGACATTCCCAGGAAACTGCTCGACCGCCGCGACGACATCGAATGGCTCTGGGCCGAGACCGCGGCAAGGCTGGGCTTCCCCGCAGAATGAACGCCTGCGTTCCGTGCACATGTCCGGCTTCCGCAAGGACGCCCGTAAAGTTCAATCTCGGAAAATTTTTCTAAATTTGCGGATTGGCATCACAGTGCCATTCAACCGAAAACCAGAGACTTATGATAAAATCGATGACAGGCTACGGCAAAGCCGAAGCACAACTCCGGCACGGAACTCTCACGATCGAGATACGGACGCTCAACGGCAAGAACGCCGACATCAACCTGAGGACCTCCCTCCTTCCCAAAGACAAGGAGCTCGACATCCGCTCGAAGATCGCATCCGCCCTCACGAGAGGCACCATCGACGTGTTCATCACCTGGACGCCCGGGGATGAGGAAAGCGGAAGACAGCTCAACATGGACATAGCCCGGAACTACATCGAACAGGCCAGGATACTCGCAAAGGAAATGGGCGTGCAGTACAGTCCGGCGAATCTGGCGCTGCTGCTGAACACGATACTCAGGATGCCCGACATCGTGGACACCCGCAAGGGCGACATCATCGAGGAAGACGAATGGCCCGAGGTGAACAGGGCCATGGACCGCTGCCTCGAACAGGTCAACGAATACCGCAGCAACGAAGGAAAGGCGCTTCATGCCGATGTATGCAGCCGCGTGGCCAACATACTCGCGCTGTACGACAAAGTGGAGAGCCACGAAGCCGAAAGGCTCGAGAACATACGCAGCCGTATCATCAAGGCCGCGGAAGAACTGAACATCAAGATGGACAAGGAGAGGTTCGAGCAGGAGATGATCTTCCACCTCGAAAAGCTCGACATCAACGAGGAGAAGGTCCGCCTGCGCCAGCACTGCAGGTACTTCCTGGACACCATCGACGGCGAGGCATGGCCCGGCAAGAAACTCGGATTCATAATTCAGGAGATGGGCCGGGAGATCAACACCACCGGCTCCAAGGCCAACCATGCGGAAATACAGAAGCTCGTCGTTCAGATGAAGGACGAGCTCGAAAAAATCCGCGAACAGTCGATGAATATCCTTTAGTCCCCGGAACTACGCCTGCGATTTCGGCGCGGCCGCTGACGGAGCGGCGGCTGCGGCGGGTCTTGCGGCCTCGGTGAGCTGGGCGACCTTCTTGTCGTACTCCTGCTCGCTGATCATGCGGCAGGAGCCGTTGATCTGGGCGCCTATCTCCACCTGAAGCTTGCGCACATGGAGGTTTCCGTTGATGACCGAAGTGCTCTTTATGCTGACGGTATCCTTTACATATATCTCCCCCTCCATCTTCCCCCACAGATCGAGATTGCTGCACATCAGGGCTCCGGAAAGACTGGCCGTCTCCCCGACCACGACTCTCCCGCCCGAATAGACCTTTCCGTCGATATTCCCGTCTATCCTGATGTCCGTCGGCGATGACAGATCCCCCTTGATGGAAGCTCCGCCGGCGATTCTGGTAATGTCGTTCGCGTTCACGACAGGTTCGGATGTCTTCTGCATAAGCTTGCTGTGTTTTATCATTATACTAATCCTTTTCCGTGGCAGTTCTTGTACTTCTTGCCGCTTCCGCAGGGGCAGGGATCATTGCGGCCGACATGCCTGTCGGCCTTGACAGGGCCTTTGGGCCTCTGCTCGCCGTTGGTGCTCAGATCCGTGCGGCCGGTGCGCATGCGGCTCATGTCAGGTCCCTGCCTTACAGGCCTCCGGGGAGCTTCGTTCCTGTCCCTGAGCGGGAAGAAGGCCTTGAAGAGGAATGAGAGCACGTCCTTGTTCAGGGTCTCGAGCATCTGGGCGAACAGGTTGTAGCTCTCGAGCTTGTAGACCACGATAGGGTCCTTCTGCTCGTATGAGGCGTTCTGGACGCTCTGCTTGAGGTCGTCCATGTCGCGCAGGTGCTGCTTCCAGTGCTCGTCGATCTGGTAGAGTATGATGTTCTTCGTCAGGGTCTTGGCGATTTCGCGGCCCTCGGAGTTGTAGGCCTTCTCGAGGTCGACGGAGAGATTCATCTGCTTGCGGCCGTCGGAGACCGGAATCAGTATGTTGCGGTACATGGTGCCCTGCTTCTCGAACACGTCCTTGATTATGGGGTTCAGCTTCTCCACGAGGGCGTCCATGCGTCTCCTGTAGGTGGACTGCATGGTCTCGCATATCCTGTCCTCAAGCTCCTCCCTCTTCGCGCGCTTGAAGAACTCCTCGTCGAATTCGGCGTCTATGGAGAGCTCCGCTATCATGGTCATGCGGAAATCCTCGAACGGCAGGCTGCGGTACTTGTCCACGAACAGGGAGGTGGTGTCGAGCATCATGTTCTGGAGGTCGATCTCGATCTTGTCGCCGTTGATGGCGTTGCGGCGGCGGGAATATATCGCCTCCCTCTGGTAGTTCATCACGTCGTCGTATTCGAGCAGGCGCTTGCGTATGCCGAAGTTGTTCTCCTCCACCCTGCGCTGCGCATTCTCGACGGCCTTGGAAAGCATGTTGGACTGAAGGGCCTCGTCGTCCGGCATGTTGAGGTTGTCCACCATCTTCGCGATGCGCTCCGCGCCGAACAGACGCAGCAGCTTGTCCTCGAAGGAGACATAGAAGGTGGACGAACCGGGATCGCCCTGACGTCCGGCACGACCTCGCAGCTGGCGGTCCACGCGGCGCGAATCATGGCGCTCGGTGCCTATGATGGCGAGTCCTCCAGCAGCCTTCACCTCCGGCGAGAGCTTGATGTCGGTGCCTCGTCCGGCCATGTTGGTGGCTATGGTCACGGTGGAGCTCTGTCCCGCCTGGGCGACTATCTCGGCCTCCCTGGCGTGCTCCTTGGCATTCAGCACGTTATGCTTGATGCCCCTCATGCGGAGCATGCGGCTGAGCAGCTCGGAGGTCTCCACGTCGGTGGTGCCCACGAGCACGGGGCGGCCCTGTCCGGTAAGTTCGACTATCCTTTCGATGACGGCGCTGTACTTGGCCTTCTTGGTCTTGTATATCAGATCGTCCTGGTCGTCCCTGATCACCGGACGGTTGGTGGGGATGACCATCACGTCGAGCTTGTAGATGCTCCAGAACTCGCCCGCCTCGGTCTCCGCGGTACCGGTCATTCCGGCAAGCTTGTGGTACATGCGGAAGTAGTTCTGCAGCGTGATGGTGGCGAAGGTCTGTGTGGCCCCCTCGACCTTCACGTTCTCTTTGGCTTCCACGGCCTGATGCAGGCCGTCGCTCCAGCGGCGGCCCTCCATTATACGGCCCGTGGACTCGTCGACTATCTTGACCTTGCCGTCCATTATCACATAGTCCACATCCTTCTCGAACATGGTGTATGCCTTGAGCAGCTGGCTGACCGTGTGCACCCTTTCGCTCTTGGTGGAGAATTCGGTCATGAGCTCGTCCTTCTTCTGCTGCTTCTCGGCGGGCGAGAGCTCGGAATGCTCGATCTCCGCGGTCTGCGCCCCCACGTCGGGAAGCACGAAGAAGTTCTCGTTGCCCACGGCCCTGGCGAGCACGTCGTGGCCCTTGTCGGTCATGTCGACGGAATGGAGCTGCTCGTTGATCACGAAATAGAGAGGGTCCGTCACGACCGGCATCTCCCTCTCGTTGTCCTGCATGTAGAAGTTCTCGGCCTTCTGCATCAGCACCTTCATTCCCGGCTCGGAGAGGAACTTGATGAGCGGAGAATACTTCGGAAGTCCCTTGTGCGCGCGATAGAGCAGCATTGCGCCCTCGTTCTCGTCGCCCTCGGCTATCTTCTTCCTGGCATCGTTGAGAGTCTGGTTTACGAGCGCCCTCTGGGCCTGGTAGAGCTTCTCCACATAGGGCCGGAACTCCATGTACTGGGCCTCGTCGGCGTCGTTACGCTGCACGGGGCCGGAGATTATCAGAGGCGTCCTCGCGTCGTCGATCAGCACGGAGTCGACCTCGTCGACTATCGCGTAGTGATGCTTCCTCTGCACGAGGTCGTCCTGGTTGACGGCCATGTTGTCCCTGAGGTAGTCGAAGCCGAACTCATTGTTGGTTCCGAAGGTTATGTCGCACTCATAGGCCTTGCGGCGGGCGTCGGAGTTGGGCTCGTGCTTGTCGATGCAGTCCACGGACAGACCGTGGAACATATAGAGCGGCCCCATCCATTCGGAGTCACGCTTTGAAAGGTAGTCGTTGACCGTGACCATGTGCACTCCCTTGCCGGCGAGCGCGTTCAGGAACACCGGCAGCGTCGCCACGAGGGTCTTTCCCTCTCCCGTGGCCATCTCGGCGATTTTTCCCTGGTGCAGGGCGATTCCGCCGACAAGCTGCACGTCGTAGTGAACCATGTCCCAGCGTATTTCGTTGCCTCCGGCCATCCAGTGGTTGTAGTAGACCGCCTTGTCGCCCTCGATCTTCACGAAATCGTGATTCACCGACAGCGCGCGGTCGAAGTCGTTGGCCTCGACGACCGTGGTCTCGTTCTCCTTGAAACGGCGGGCCGTGGACTTGACTATCGCGAAGGCCTCCGGAAGTATCTCATTGAGGCACTTCTCTATGGCCTCGTCCTCATCCTTGACGAGCTTGTCGGACTCCCCTGCCAGCTTCACCTTCTCGGACACCGGAATGTCCTTGTCAAGTTCGGCGCGGATTTCCGCGATACGGCTCTCGAACGGAGCCTCCACCTCCGCGAGACGCCGCCTCAACGCCGCGGAACGGGCCCTGAGCCCGTCGGCCGAAAGAGCGTCGATCTCGGGATATACGGCAAGGATTCTGTCCAGAATGGGCTTCACGGCCTTGTAGTCGCGCTCGGCCTTCGAGCCGAAGATCTTGCCTATGACTGATGCTAATGACATATCGTTCTGAATTTTTATGCAAATTTCACAAATATAACGATATTTGGCTTTCCGTCAAAATGTCCGGCCGCGCCGGAACGAAACTGCCGGGCGATTCTTGCGAATGGAAATTTTTACTATATTTGCAACGACGAAAGCAGGATTAGCACATCGGTAGTGCATTGGCTTCCCAAGCCAAGGAGGAGGGTTCGACTCCCTTATCCTGCTCCAGACACGAAAAAGCCGGCGCTCTCAGCACCGGCTTTTCTCTATTCCTTTATCCTGAGCTTCAGTCCGGAAAAGATGGTGTCCGGCCTCAGCTCCATGATGGCCGACTCCTCACCCGCCATGCAGAAGCCGCAGCTGTCGCAGATCCCGAGCGACTCGCCCATGCACTGCGGGCTGCGGGTGCCGTCGGTATAGATGAAGTTGGTCATCCAGCAACGGCGCCTGAAACGGTTGTCCCGCATCTTCCTCAGGCCGCTGCGGGAGTTCATTATGGGATAGCCGCGCTTCTTGTAGCCGAGAATCAGATCTATTATCTCCCGCTTCCTGTCAGGGTCGAGCGCCATGTGCTCCGTTCCCGGGAAAGGAGTGTGGAAGTTCAGCGAGATCATGCGGAAATACGGGCTCGCCGCGACATACTCTATAGTCTCCGCAACCGCATCCGCGTTGAGCACGTTGACGGCCATGTTGGCGCTCAGGTTGCGGCAGCCGCACCCGGCGATGTTCTTTTCCAGCCGGGCGAAGGTCCCTTTGCCGCGTATGCGCTCGTGAGACTCGCCCACGCCGTCCAATGACACCCAGATGCTGTCGGCGACGCTTCCGTCGAACGGCAGCTGGGCGTTGGTGGTGATGGTGCAGGAGTAGAAGCCCATCGAGCGCGCCATCCGGCACAGGTCGTTGACCGTCCGGCCGCCGTCTCTCCACAGGAAGGGCTCCCCGCCCTCGAAATCCACGAAGCGCGAACCCTGCGACAGGCAGAACTCCAATTCCTCCCGTATCTGCTCCGTGCTCTTGTCGACCGGAGCCTGATGATTGTAGACGCTGCAGTGCCGGCAGCTGAGGTTGCATCTGTCGGAGATGAACACCACGCTCTGCAGCGGTTTCCTGCGGCCCAGAACCGCGGTCTCGAACCACCACAGAGGCATATATGCGAGTTGTCCTAATTTATTCATTGTCGGAGGTTTCTCAAATTACCAGCGAAAGCAGCTTCGCCACCGCTATGATTCCGCAGAAGGCGCCGGTGATGTTGCGCGCCGTGAGCCAGCGCATCATGAACCAGTCTATGCCCATGGCCTTGTATCGCTCCCATCCGCGCATGGCGCCGAGAATCAGCGGAGGCATGTCCGGAACTCCCGTGTTCCCGCGGGCGAAGTCGCGGAGCGAGGAGCAGAGCCACAGACTGCGGGGAAGCGCGAACAGCACCGCAAGGTATGCAGGTTCGAGCTTCTGCAGCACCGCGCCGCATACTATGATAAGATACGGAAGCAGATTGAAGGCCCATGCCGCGGCGAGTCTGAGCCCGCTGTTCCCGAGCAGTCTTGCGAGAGTCATCTTGCCGGATTCGGCGTCTCCGGCGATCTCGATGAAACTGTGTGTATAAAGTATGTTGAGCACGAGCAGCCCCACCGCCGACGAAACCCACACGACTTCCGGAGAAACACGGCCGGCGGCCGAATAGAAGCAGCCGAGCATCAGCAGCGGACCGAAGACAAAGCCTATGAGAGGCTCGCCGAGCCCTCTGTATGCGAACTTGAAGGGCGGGGCGGAATAGAACAGGCCGAGAAAGCCTGCGGCCGCCGCGAGCGCGACTATCCACCAGCAGCCGTCGGGACCGGAGAAGCCGCCGGTCGAGAGCCGGCACAGAAAGACGCCCACCCCGCAGAGCGCCGCGAACCCGAGCATACAGCATATGGCCCTGAGAAGCGACGAAGGAGTCTCGCTGCCGTCGGTCAGATAGGGGTATTTGACCATCATGGCGCGGAACCCTTTTCTCACCACCTTGTCCCTGTCCCCAAGCATGTCAGCCCTGTAGTCGAAATAATCGTCCGCCAGATTCATGGCAAGATGCGCGGAGGAAACCCCGAGCATGGCCAGCAGCCCCAGCCATATATTGAACCCGGGGCTTCCGACAGCCAGCACCACGGCCAGCGCCGCCGGCATGAGACTCTGCATCAGCGACACCGACCTCGCGTTTTTCATCCATTTGCGGACCGTCCGTATCATTTATATACCATATTGCCCCGTCGGGCGACAAAAATAAAAATATTTTTTCCAAATCTTTGCACAATTAAATAAAATTGCCTACCTTCGGGACGAAGTTTTTCATAGTTTAAGTTTAGGTTAAGTAACGGACTCCTCGCCGTGAGGCGAAGAGTCCGTGAAATTTTTATGTAAATTAAATCTTATCAGCGGATTTTTCCGTTTTGAATGCCGTTTGCACGGAAGTCTTGCTACCTTCGCGGAAAAACTATGAAGACTTTATTCCGCACATTGCTCGGTCTGGCCGCAGTGCTGCCGGTCCTGAGCTCCTGCCAGGGGTTGTTCTCCGAAGGGCAGGGCATCATCCGCATCTCCTTCCAGCAAGGAAGGCTGACCCCCACCAGAGCCTCGGAAAGCGTTCCGGAACCGGACGACTTCCTGCTCACCGTCACCGGCGCCGGCGGGGACATAATCTATGAAGGCCGTTTCGGGGACTCCCCGGAAGAACTGACCGTATCGCCCGGAAACTACACCATCTCGGCGGTGTCCGAAGAATTCGACGGACCGGAATATGACAAGGCCGTCTTCGGCGACAGCCGCGTCGTGGCCGTGAGCTCGGGCGAGACCGTGTCCGTCCAGCTTGTCTGCCGGCAGACCAACTGCGGGCTCAGGCTGCTGGTGGACGACTCCTTCATCAGCCTTTTCCCGGACTCCGACCTCTTTATCGAAGGCCCCGGCGGCACGCTGCGCCAGGACTACGGGGAGACCAGGACCGCATTCTTCAGGCCGGGGACCGTTTCGGTGTCGGTCGGCGAATCCGGCATGAAGCAGCCGCTGTTCTCGCGCACCCTGGAGGAACAGCAGATCCTGAGCGTGAACATCTCCGCCTCGGTCGGTCCCGAATCCGGCAGCATCAGCCTGCAGGTCGACACGGCACGCATACGCTTCTCCGAAAACTATCTCTACGGCAACGATGACGCTTCAAGCATAGAAAGCGCCATGAGCGTGATGCAGGCACGGGAGCGCGGCGGGGAGAAGGACGTATGGGTCTGCGGCTACATAGTCGGCGTGGCCGTGAGCACGGGGAAAATCTCCTTCGACCCGCCGTTCGAGAAGGATACCAACATAGCGCTCGGACTCCGCTCGGGCACCGACAGCAAGGACTACTGCATCACGGTCGAACTCAAGTCCGGAGCGATCAGGGACGGACTGAACCTCATGTCGAATCCGGAACTGCTGGGACGCCAGATCTATATAAAAGGAGACCTGGTATCCGCATATTACGGAATACCGGGTCTCAAGAACGTAAGCGAATATCAGTTCAAATGAGCCTGAAGGCTATATGCGCTTGAGTATGGCCTCGGTCTGAGCCTCGTAGCCGGGCTTGCGGAGCAGGGCGAACATGTTCTTCTTGTACGCTTCCACTCCGGGCTGGTTGAAGGGATTGATGCCGAGCACGTAGGCGCTGATGCCGCAGGCGAACTCGAAGAAATAGAACAATGCGCCGAGATTCTCCTCGTTTATGCGTTCGATCCCCACCTCGATCTGAGGCACGCCTCCGTCGATATGGGCGAGCTTGGTCCCGAGCCTGGCCATGGCGTTGCAGTGCTCGACCCTCTGTCCGGCGAGGTAGTTGAGCTGGTCGAGGTTCTGCTCGTCAGAGCCTATCACGACCTCCCGGTTGGACTTCTCCACGGCCACGGTGGTCTCGAACATCACGCGGTCACCTTCCTGGATGAACTGGCCCATGGAATGAAGGTCGGTGGTGCAGACTATCGACGCGGGGAAGATGCCCTTGAGGTCCTTGCCTTCGGACTCGCCGTAGAGCTGCTTCCACCATTCGCCGAGATACTGGAGCTTGGGGTTGAAGGTCACGAGAATCTCGACCTTCTTGCCGAGCTCGGAATACAGCAGATTGCGCATGGCGGCATATTTGACGGCTTCGTTGTCGGCGGACTTGGCGAGCAGCGCCTCCCTTTCGGCGGCGGCCCCCTTCAGCATCGCGCGAATGTCGAAGCCGGCCACCACGATGGGAAGGATGCCCACGGGAGTGAGCACGGAATAGCGTCCTCCGACATTGTCGGGAACCACGAAGGTCCTGTAGCCCTCCTGGGTCGCAAGAGTCTTGAGAGCTCCCTTGACCGCATCGGTGATCGCCACTATGCGGGCCGAAGCCTCCTGCTTGCCGTAGGTCTTCTCGATATGGTCCTTGACCACGCGGAAAGCCACGGCCGGCTCGGTGGTGGTGCCGGACTTGGAGATGACTATACAGGCTACGTTCGAGCACTTCGCCAGGTCCATGAGCTCTGCCAGATACTCCTCGGAGAGGTTGTTGCCGGCGAAGACCGTCCTGGGGGCCTTGCCGGACTGGATGAAGCCGTGCGAAAGGGCTTCGATGGCGCAGCGGGCCCCGAGATACGAGCCGCCTATGCCGATGACTATGACGAGGTCCACCTTCCTCGCGGCCCAGTCGTCGCGTATGGCCTCGCAGTCACGGATCAATGACTCGGGGATATCGACGGGAAGGGTCTTCCAGCCGAGGAAATCGTTTCCCGCCCCGGTCTCGTCGCGGAGCACGTCGTAGGCGGCGAGAGCCTTGTCCACATACTTCTGATAATCTGCGGAATTGACGAACGGTCCGCAGCCTTCAATGTTGACTTTTACCATTGTATCAAATTTTGGTTCTGAATTTTCGACATCTTACAAATGTACCTATATTTCCACAGAAATTCAATATCGCGGCCGTGAAGTCATTTCTTTTTTCCAAAATGCACCGCGGCGCGGAACAGTCTGCGGAAATTCGGATAAATTTGCAATGATGTACGCGCTCGTCGACTGCAATAACTTCTTCGTATCCTGCGAAAGGGTCTTCCAGCCCTGGCTGGAAGGCAGGGCAGTGGTCGTGCTCTCCAACAACGACGGCTGCGTGGTCGCTCGCTCCAACGAGGCGAAGGCGCTGGGCATAAAGATGGGCACGCCGTTCTTCAGAATCAGGAAACTGACCGAAAACGGCGGCGTGGAAGTGCGCTCGTCGAACTACCGGCTCTACGGTGACATGTCGGAAAGGGTCATGCGCATCCTGCGCGGCACGGGACTCGAAGTGGAGGTGTATTCGATAGACGAAGCCTTCATGCTGCTCGGCGGGATGAATCCGGAGCAGTACATGCCTCTGTGCCGCGGGACAGTCGCCCGGATACGCCAGTGGACCGGAATTCCGGTGAGCATAGGCGTCGCCCCCACCAGGACCCTCGCCAAAATGGCCAGCCACTTCGCCAAGCGCTATCCGGCCTACCGGGGCGTCTGCGCGATCGACGACGGGACGAAGAGAAGCAAGGCGCTGTCGCTCACGGAGATAAGCGAGGTGTGGGGCGTCGGCCGCAGAGGTGCGCCGAAGCTCGAATCGGCAGGGATAAGGACGGCCGCCGACCTGGCCGCGAGGCCGGAGGAATGGGTGCACAGGAACATGGGCATAGGCGGAGTCCGCACCTGGCGGGAGCTGCACGGCATCCCTTCGATAGACAGGGACATCGAGGAGAGGCGCCAGTCCATCTGCACCTCGCGCTCGTTCGCCGGACTCATCGAAGACAAGGAGGAGCTTGCGGCCAGAGTGTCGGATTTCGCCGCCGCATGCGCCCGGAAGCTGCGCAAGGAGAACTCGGTGGCCGCGAAAGTGGCCGTATTCCTCGACACCAACCGCTTCCGCGAGGACCTTCCGCAGTACAGCCCGGCCCTTGAGACCGAGCTGGACCCGCCGGCCAGCAGCACCCAGGAGATAGTGAAGGCCGCGCTCGGGATCTTCGGAAGGATATACCGTCCCGGCTTCGGCTACAAGCGCGCCGGGGTGACCGTAAGCGGCACGGGGTCGGCGGACATCGTGCAGATGCCGCTTTTCGGCGAGGAGGACATGAAGATGAGGGAGAGGACCGAGGCTCTGTCCGGCCTCATGGACAGGATCAACGCCGGCGAGGAGAATCTGCTGCGCCTCGGCATCCAGCACCCCGGGCACTACGCCGACGGAATCCGCCGCGAGCACTGCTCCAGATTATATTCCACCGACTGGAACGAACTGATGGAAATCAAATAGCACAAGGAGGCTGGGCAACGCGAAGCGTTGTATATAAACCGGTCACATATGTGATAAGGAGGCTGTCAGCGCAGCCTCCTTATCACATATGTGACCACGCCCCAGACCGAGAAGTCGGAGCCTTCCGGCACATGTATGGGCTTGTACTTGCGGTTGCCGGGAAGCAGCCACAGGCCGTCCGGGCGGCGCGAGATGTACTTCAGGCAGAACTCCCCGTCGAGGAAGCAGACCGCCATGTCGCCTTCCGAAGGAGTCAGCGACTTGTCGATGACCAGCACGTCGCCTTCATGCACGTCGGCGTCGGCCATCGAGTCTCCGACTACGCGGCCGAAGAAGGTGGCTTCAGGATGCCTCACGAGCTCGCGGTTGAGGTCTATGACCCCGCTCATGTAGTCGGTCGCCGGAGACGGGAATCCCGCATGTATTTCAGGCAGGTCGGCCATTTCAGAGCATCGAGCTTATCCAGGCGCTGATCAGCGAGACCCGCTTCGCGAAAGTCTGCGGGGCGAGAGTCTCCGGTGTGTCGCCGGGCTTGTTGGTGTTGTCGGTGATGCCGGAAGTGAACATCAGCGAAGGTATGCCGGCTTCCAGAAACCAGCGCTGGTCGCCTATCCTGCGGTAGAACAGGTCGGTGAAATTGTCGCTGCCGTAATAGCGGAACGACAGGTCGAGGCCGGGACCGAGGTTGGCCCTGCCGAGCGCATGCACATGCTCCTCTCCCCCGAGGGCTATCAGGTATTCCGGCCGTCCGGGGTCGAGCGGTTCGAGCGCGGAGCCGATGAGCTCCATGTTGACCATCATGTCGATCGGATATTCCTCCCCGTAGCGCTCAAGGAACACGCGGGAGCCGGAAAGGCTCGCCCCGTGGCCGTCGAACGCCACGAATATCAGCCCCACGTCGCCTTTGCACGATGCAGGCAGAGTGCGGGCCATGCAGAGAAGGGCCGCCACCCCCGAGGCATTGGCGTCGGCTCCGGGATAGCAGACGCCGTCGAAACAGCCGACACCGTCGAAGTACGCCCCCACGACTATGTAGCGCCGGAACCAGCCGGGCGTCACGCCGATCACATTGTGCCCCGCCTTGCCGAGGCTCTCGAAGGACTGGAACGAAGTACGCAGGCCGGCATTCCTGAACTGGCGGAAAATGTAGAACGAGCTCGCGCTGCATCCGGGAGAGCCGAAGGCCCTGCCCTGCCGCGCCGGATCGGTCAGGAAGCGCACCTCCGTCATGAGTTCGTCGGCCGTCTGGGCCCCGGCCCCCGCGGAGGAGGCCATGCAGGACAGCATGAGGAGGAGAAATTTGCAGAGCGGCTTCAATTCCGGTTCGATAATTGATTATCTTTGCAAAGATAATGAAAAAGTTCTTTCTGTCCATAGCGCTGGCTTTCGCCTGCACCTTCTCCGCCCTCGCACAATACGACCAGGATGTATTCATGTGGCGCGGACGGCAGGCCCTTGCGGACGGGAAATACGCGCTCGCGATACAGAACTTCAACATTCTCACGCGGCTGGACAGCACCGACTACTGGAGCTTCTTCTTCCGCGGAATCGCAAAATACAACCTCGGCGACCTGCGCGGGGCCCAGAGCGATTTCGACAGCTCCGTGCGCCTCAACCCCGTATTCACCAACGGCTATCACTACAGGGCCATCACCGAAAGCCGCTCCGGCGACTACGAAGCCGCGTTCAGGGACTTCGACAGGGCGCTCGAGCTGCGGCCGGGCGAGATAGGCATCTATTTCTCCCGCGGAGTCACCTCCTTCCTCGCCCAGCATTTCGAGGACGCCGTGGCGGACTTCGACCGCTATATAAAGAAGGAGCCGAAAGACCCTGCCGCCTACCTCAACCGCGGAGCGTCGTGGCTCTTCCTGGCCGACACGACCAGGGCCCTCTCGGACTACAACCAGGCCATAAGGCTGGACCGCTTCGAACCGGAAGGCTACATACGCCGGGCGCGCATATACTCGGGGCAGAAGCTCTACGACGAGGCCGTCGCCGACCTCAACCGCGCAATCGAGCTCGACACCACGAACACCTTCGCCTATTTCAACCGCGCCCTCCTGCTCTATGAGCTGCGGGACTACAACGGGGCCATGAGAGACTTCGACACCGTGCTGCGCCACGAGCCGGGCAACGCGCTGACCCTCTACAACCGCAGCCTGATCTACACCCAGGTCGGAGACTTCGAGAACGCCCTGCAGGACATCGACAGGGTCATCAACATCAATCCCGACAACGTGCTGGCCCACTACAACAGGGCGGCCATCTTCGTGGAGATGGGAAGGTGGATGGACGCCCTGGCCGACTACAACAAGGCCATCGAGCTGTACCCCGACTTCGCCAAGGCATACCTCAACCGTTCATATGTGGAGAACATGCTGGGACGCACCCGCGAATCCAAGGCCGACTACGAGACGGCGCAGCAGAAAATACGGGAATACAGCGAGAACAGCCAGAGCGCATCCTATGCCGACACCACCAGGAAATACGACTCGCTGCTGGCTCTCGACGCCGATTTCGCCCGGGAGGACTTCGACAACGAACTGCTTCAGCACCGCGACGTGGACATACAGCTGAGGCCTCTGTACCGCTTCGGCCTGCTGCCCGAGCGGGAGAACCGCAGCGTGGCCCTCTCGCGCCGCTACGAAAACGCGCTGATCGACCGCTTCCTGGACCAGTCGCCGCTGCCCATGGGCGTCAGCAGCGCGCAGACCTACGGCGACGACAGCCACATATTCACGAACACGGCCGAGGAATGCTTCGTGAAAGGCCTCCAGGAGCTGCAGAACAAGCGTTTCACCTCAGCGCTCGAATGGTTCGACAAGGCGGTGCAGACCGCGGGCGACGACAGTTCGCGCGACAAATACGCCAGCTACTACAAAGCCTTCTACCTGATGAACCGGGGCGTGCTCAAGGCGGAGATGATAGACTTCATCGCCTCGCTCGAAGGCAATGTGCAGACCCTCTCGATGGACGCCAGCTCCAACACGAGGGCCAGGGTCAGCGACAGGGTGGCGCGCAGCTATGACTACTCCGACGCCATAGCCGATATCAGGGCGGCCCTGGAGATACTACCAGACATCCCCTACCTCTACTTCAACCTCGGCAACCTGCTGTGCCTGTCGTCGCAGTTCGTCGAGGCGATAGAGAACTACGATATGTCCATCAAGCTGTATCCCTACATGGGAGACGCCTACTTCAACCGCGGACTCGTGCTCATATACCTCAGGGACAGCGAGAAAGGCTGCATAGACCTGTCGCGTGCGGGAGAGCTCGGAGTTGATGACGCCTACAGCGTGATCTCCAGATACTGCGAGAATGAAGGCAATTAAATTCAAGTCCCTGTCATCGGGAAGCTGCGGCAACTGCTATTTTCTGGGAATATTCGAAGAGTCGGACGAAGGTTCGCAATGCGAGTGCTCCGTGCTCGTGGACGCAGGGGTGAGCCCGCGCCGCCTGAAGAAGGAGCTTCAGCGCGACGGACTCACGCTGGACAGCATAGCCGCCATACTCATAACCCACGACCACATGGACCACATACGCTCGCTCGGCTCATACTGCAAGCACCTGCGCTTCCCGGTATGGCTGACCCCGGAGCTCTCGAAGGTGCTCTCACGGCACTTCCTGACGGCGAGGCAGATAGGCGGGCTGAAGCGTGAACTTTCAGAAGGCTGGAACGAGATAGTTCCGGGAAGGATAAGCGCCCGGTATTTCATAGTGCCGCACGACGCTTCGCAGACAGTAGGCTACGCCATCAGGCTGGACGGCTACAGATTCATGATAATGACCGACGCAGGCAGGATGACTCCCGAAGCGGCGGGACTTGCATCGGCGGCCGACACCGTGGTCATCGAGTCGAACTACGACCTCGAGATGCTGCGCGGCGGCCCTTACCCCAAGGTACTTCAGGACAGGATATGCGGCGGATTCGGACATCTTTCCAACGCCGAATGCGCCGAGGCCGTCAGGGATTTCGCCCACGACGGGCTGCGGAACGTGTTCCTCTGCCACCTGAGCGACCACAACAACACGCCGGAGCTGGCCTTCGGATGCACGCGCGCGGTACTGGACCCTTCGGTCAGGCTCGTACCGCTGCCGCGCCAGACGCCGTCGCCGCTGTTCCTGCTGTAAATGGAAAACGGACCTGCGGATGCGGAGATCCGATCAGAATCTGTCCTGCCGGTCTGTGCTATTCGCTGTAGTCGGGACCGGGATAGCGGGTATGGACGTTGTCGTGAAGCCTCCTGAGCTTGAGCGAAAGCGCGGCCGTCAGCAGACCCGTCACGATCAGCACGCTTCCCGTGACCAGGGCTATGGCCGCGACGCCCACCGTCAGAGGCATTATCACCATGAGCAGGCCCATGACCAGCATCATGATGCCTCCGACCATGGTCCATCCCGCTCCGGGAAGCCTGAACGAGGACAAGTCGCCGCCGAAGCCTATTATCATGAAGCTGTGATAGATCAGCCATATTCCGAGCACCACCGGCAGCACCACGAGGGTCACCTGCGGATAGCAGCAGAGAAATATGCCCAGCAGCAGGTCGAGCACGCCGCCCACGACCGAATAGCCGCGCATCATGAAGTAATTGCGGCTGCCGAGTGCCATGATCAGCTCAACAGCTCCGCTGACGAGCATCAGCACTCCGAAAAGCACGCTCAAAGTCATATAGCTCTCCATCGGGAAACAGAAGACCGTGATTCCCGCGGCCACCAGCAGTATCCCGAAGCCGAGAAGCAGCCACCAGCGCCTGATGAACTTGCCGGCGCTCTCTATGATTTCATCGAATCTTTCCATATTGATAAATATTTGTCTGCGGTAGCGGCAACTTCCGTGCTAATCCGCGGCAGCTGCCATTCTGGCAGCCGGACGGCATACGATCCCTGAAGGGCAAGCCGGAGAATACCGCCGAAGAACGCGGAGACGCGTCCGAAACCGTCAGACTATTTTCCAGACCAGAGACCGTGCAGGTTGCAGTACTCGTAGGCCGCCACTGGCGCGTCGCCGGGAGTGAGGGCGAAGACAGCCTCGGGCTTGTCGCCCGGCTTGAGCCCGCAGTACTGCACTCCCCTCTCCGTCTGCAGGACTATCCACTTGATATAGTGGGCTTCGAGCATCGGATGTTCGACGCTCCCCACCTTCACCGTCACGACATCGCCATCCCTGGAGATCACCGGCACATGCTTCTCGCCTGCACCGTCGCTGGTGTTCGGCACCATCTCCTGCATAGGTTCGCCGCAGCATATCACCTTGACGCCGCTACGTTCCACGTAGGCGATCACATTGCCGCAATGGCGGCATACATAGAACTTGACTTCCATAACTTCAAAATTTTATTGGTTCTCCCGTAAAGTTACGATTCTTTACGGATTTATGCACTGACGGTAAGGAAATATTTCGAGGCCGGAATGTCGGCGAACATGCACCGGCCGGCGCCGGGGCCGCTCCTTTGCCTTTTCGCCACCTTTCCGCCGCCTCGTGCTGTCCCTGTCGCCTCTCTATCGTCTCGTGAAAAACACCTGTCACACCACCCGACCACCAACGGCCGCCATTGGCCTCTGCGCGTGACAAATGCGCTCGATTCCGGCCCATCAGTCGCACCGGACGCCCTTCCATGCACCTCGGAGGCATCCAGGTGAAGCTGGTGTTTGTCACGGGCGCTGCCATACTGCAAGCCGGACCTGACGAGACCTCGGCGCATGCAACAAAAGCGAGCGGGCCGGCCATCAGGCCAGCCCGCTGCATTATTTATTTTCTGAATATCGTACGACCGGACAGATTATTTCCCAGACCAGAGGCCGTGCAGGTTGCAGGAATTAATGACGACAGGAAATGCGAAAGAAACGCCGTACACATAGAATTTATGCATTCGACAAAACGGATTTGGAGCGCAGGCGGGGACGGAATATCTTGCAGGCACTCTGGCGGACAACCGCGGCACACACGGAAATATATGGTATATGTCGCTTTCGATGAAAATGACGGATTCTATTCCGAACAATCCAAGGTTCTTTTCCAGAAGCACCTTGCCGAACGCATAGGCAGTATCCGGACCGTATCGTTCTACAGCACCTACTGGCAGTCAAGCGACATTGTCTATTACACCGGACACGGCAAAGGAGGAAACGAACAGCACAGAGGGAGGCCGGAGAAGATACCGCAAGTCTCCGAATTCATCACTTTCATGGTCGTGCACGGAATACGCCCCGGAAGGATAGTGTTTCTGTCATGCAACGCCTATTGGTGGCTTTGCCGTAACTACAAGGAATTCGCCAGACTTCTGGAATTTCAAGACAAAGTCTTGCTCGAAGGCAGCGACAGTAAGCTCTCCATGAGTCTGATCACGCCTGTAGTTACCAGACAGTCCGACAAGAACGGAGCCTTCAAGGGCATCTTGTTGAGCCGCTATGTGCAGCAAGAGCACGCGGGGACCATGGCTACGATCCCGATGAACATAGAGAACATACAGAGAAACAAGGAATATGTCCAACGCATACTCAAAGGCAAGGACGGAACACCCATCTCGATAGTGGTTTCCAAAAATTTTATCACTTATATCGAAAAATATAGTAAATGATGGTTTATCTGGCATACTGCGAGAAAGACGCCTTCTGGAAGAAGAACTCATCGAAATTCTTCTCCGCCAAGTTCGGGAACATTATAGGGAAGATATGGGGCAATAGGGGGCCAGTCTATATACGGGAGACCAACATCGCGGACCGGGAAAACGGGAATGTCCTCTATTATACCGGACATGGTATCAACAGGAACGGCATACCGCAAGCCTTGATGAAAGGCTGGAAGGAGTTGCCCGGCTTCATCACCGGCCACGGGTTGAAACTGGACCGCATCACCTTCCTGTCCTGCCATACGTTCCTCTGGATCCGCGAAAACTACGGGGCCTTCCTGCCTATATTGGAGCAGAATCCCCAAGACCTGCAGATTGAAGGCAGCGAAGAAACAATATCCTCGGTGCACATCCACAACATAATAGCGGCCCGGGAGCCGCCCTCAAGCAAGAGTGGCCGAGACAAGAAAAACTCCTGTTTCGCTCCATTGAAATGCGTCAGGATGTCGTTCCATAAAGGCACTCTCCTCCCGGGTCCCAGGAAGGGCATCAGAGTAGCGATATCCGGACAGCTACAGTACGGATATGAAGAAAGCACGGAGGATTTCCGCGGCAGGACGGTCTATATCACAAAGCCGAGGGAGCTGCTTCCGCAGCGCACATGGTTCGGAGAAATATAGCGAATACCGTCATCGCTTACGCATTGGTCGGATAGCAGGCATGACCGACCTTGAACATGCCCCCGTTGACATAGGCGGGGCAGCCCGGCGCTTGCCGAGCCGGAACAGCTTCTTTCGGAAGCGGACGCCCTTTTCTTCCCGGCATACGTCCGCGCGTTATATTGAGAAAATATCGCCCTCTGACCATCTTTCATGAATAAAAATGATATATTTGCACGGCAGTTCGATCCCAAGGATATGGCGACAGACGCAAGCCGCACGAGGAGATTTTGGAGTGCCAAAAGAAAGAACAGAAAAACTCAATTCAGAATGGAAGTTAAACAGCTCCAGTCCCAAGTAATATCATTCCTCCGGTTTCCATTAGCCGTTGCGGTTATAATGATACATACTTCCGTATCAGATATAACTATAGGAGGTGAGCGTCTCGCAGAATTGATGCCGTTGCCAGTCTATAATTTCACTTACGGCTTTCTGGATACCGTCTTCATGCAGGTTGCCGTACCGCTATTCTTTTTCATCTCCGGATTTCTCTTTTTCTTCAAGGAGACCGGCTTCGGTCTGAAAGAATACAGACAAAAGCTGAAAAAGCGCGCAAGGACATTGCTGGTACCGTATATCTTTTGGAATCTTGCCATGCTGGCGATCATGTACCTGGGACAAGTTCTGTTTCCGGGGCTGTTATCAGGTAACAACATGATGATTGGCGAATACGGAGTCAAGGACTATCTGATGTCCTTCTGGGATGTTTCATACAGGACCGGAGGGACAGTCCATTTACCTATGAACGGCTCGTTATGGTTCATCCGAGACCTTATGGTCGTTATGGTCCTTTCCCCTCTGATATGGCTCATAATAAAGTATCTGAAAGTCTGGGGCCCGATAATCCTCATGCTTGTTTGGCTCTCAGGATGGGGCGGTCCTTTCACCGGATTGAGCACGACAGCGATATTCTTTTTCACGGCAGGAGCATGGTTCGGCATCAAGAAAATAAAATTTATAAAGGAGATGACACCCGTCTGTCTTATATCATGCGGGGGGGTCTACATATTATCCGCGGCGATTATAAATATTATCTCGACTACGCCATGGACAGAATATGCAGATAAATTATTGTGCCTTGCCGGCTGTGCACTTATAGTTCAGACTTCCGGGTATTATATAAACAACGGAAAATGGCATCCGAAACCGTTCCTCGCCAAAAGCAGCTTTTTTCTCTTTGCATATCATTCCCCTGTTGTAGGCTTTATAAAGAAAGCGCTATGGAAGGTATGTGAGCCAGATTGCGATATGGCAGTACTCGGTGTATATTTTCTCAATGTGGCCCTGACCGTTCTGATCGGACTCTGCCTTTATTGGGGATTGAACAAAGTCCTGCCGCGATTTACGGCCGTCATTACAGGCGGAAGATAAAAGCGGCAAGAGTCACATGATAAAATTCTCCCATGCCAGTATGGCTGCCAACAATACTGGCATATCGAAAAATATTCTGCACCTTTATATCCGCCAGATTATTTCCCAGACCAGAGGCCGTGCAGGTTGCAGTACTCATAAGCCGCCTCGGGCGCGTCGCCGGGAGTGATGGCGAAGACCGCCTCGGGCTTGTCGCCCGGCTTGAGCTCGCAGAACTGCACTCCCCTCCCGGTCTGCAGCACGATCCACTTGATGTAATGGGCCTCGAGCATGGGGTGCTCCACGCTTCCGACCCTGACGGTCACGACGTCGCCTTCGCGGGAGATCACCGGCACGTGCTTCTCTCCTGCGCCGTCGCTCGTGTTCGGGGCCATCTCCTGCATGGGCTCGCCGCAGCATATAACCTTGACGCCGCTACGCTCCACGTAGGCGATCACATTGCCGCAATGGCGGCAGACATAGAACTTGACTTCCATAATGCTGGATTTTTAGAACCTGTCCTATAAAGTTACGATTCTTTACAGGAATTCAAAACAAGAAGGGCCGGAATCTTCGCAGATCCGGTCCTCTCGGAAAACCCGCCACGGACCGCGGCTATCTCTCGGCGCGCATGGGATTGTGGAGGAAGTCCTCGTAGGCGAGGCGGATGCCGTCCTCCAGCTCGGTGCGGTAGGTCCAGCCGAGCGCGGCCGCCTTGCTGACATCGAGCAGCTTGCGCGGGGTGCCGTTGGGGCGGGTGGTGTCCCACCCGATGCGGCCGGTGTATCCGACCACCCTGGCCACGAGCTCGGTCAGTTCCTTGATGGACAGCTCCTTGCCCGTGCCTGCGTTGACCGTCTCCTCTCCGCTGTAGTTGTTCATCAGGAACACGCAGAGGTTCGCGAGGTCGTCGACGTAGAGGAACTCCCGCAGGGGACTGCCGTCACCCCAGCAGGTCACGCTCTCGGCTCCGTTCTCCTTCGCCTCGTGGAAGCGGCGGATGAGCGCGGGCAGCACATGGCTGTGCTCGGGATGATAATTGTCGTTGGGGCCGTAGAGGTTCGTGGGCATCACGGAGATATAGTCCGCTCCGTACTGCCGGCGCAGATAGGAGCAGTATTTCAGTCCGCTGATCTTTGCGAGCGCGTATGCCTCGTTGGTCTTCTCCAGAGGGCCGGAGAGCAGGCAGTTCTCCGTCATCGGCTGGGGCGCCTCGCGCGGGTAGATGCACGACGAGCCGAGGAACTCCAGCTTCTTGCAACCGGTCTTCCATGCGGAGTGTATCACGTTCATCTCGAGAGTCATGTTGTCATACATGAAGTCTGCCGGAGCATTGTCGTTGGCAACGATGCCGCCCACCTTGGCGGCCGCGAGGAACACGTATTCCGGGCTCTCCTGCGCGAAGAACTCCTCGACCTCCGCCTGCCGGGTGAGGTCGAGTTCGCGGTGGGTGCGGGTCACGATGTTGGTGTAGCCCTGCCTCTGAAGTTCCCTGACTATAGCCGAGCCCACCATTCCGCGATGGCCGGCAACGTATATCTTCGAGTTCTTTTCCATATTCGCCTATTTTACGATGCCCTTCTCGAGATACTCGGCGAGGTTCATCTTCCTGACGCGCTCGCCAGCGTCCTCAGCCGCAACCTTGCGCATGTCGGAGTCGACCATCAGCCGCACCAGTTCCTCGAAACTGGTTTTCTGGGGGTCCCAGCCCAGTCGGGCGCGCGCCTTGGCGGGGTCTCCCCAAAGGTTGACCACATCGGTGGGACGATAGAAGTCAGGGCTCACCTCTACCAGGACCTTGCCCACGAGGTTCTCGGGACCGGCTATGCAGACTCCCTTCTCGTCTGCCCCCTCACCTTCGAAGCGCAGCCCGATACCGGCATATTTGAACGCCAGCTCGCAGAACTCACGCACGCTGTGCTGCACGCCGGTGGCGATCACGAAGTCCTCGGGCTTCTCCTGCTGGAGAATGAGCCACATGCACTCCACATAGTCCTTCGCATAGCCCCAGTCACGCAGAGACGAGAGGTTTCCGAGGTAAAGCTTGTCCTGGCGGCCCTGGGCGATGCGCGCCGCTGCGAGGGTGATCTTGCGGGTGACGAAGGTCTCGCCGCGCCGCTCGCTCTCGTGGTTGAAAAGTATCCCGGAGCAGCAGTACATGCCGTAGGCCTCGCGGTACTCCTTGATTATCCAGTAGCCGTAGAGCTTGGCCACGGCGTAGGGGCTGTAGGGGTGGAATGGCGTGTTCTCGTTCTGAGGCACCTCCTCCACCTTGCCGTAAAGTTCCGAGGTGGACGCCTGATAGACGCGGCAGGTCTTCTCGAGGTGGCAGGCACGCACGGCCTCCAGCACCCTGAGCACTCCGGTCGCGTCGACGTCGGCCGTGAATTCGGGAGAATCGAAGCTGACCTGGACATGGCTCTGCGCCGCAAGGTTGTAGATCTCGTCGGGGCACACACGGTCGACGGCCTTCACGATAGACATCGAGTCTCCGAGGTCGGCATAATGAAGATGGAAGCCGGGGTGACCTTCGAGGTGGGCTATCCTCTCGCGGTAGTCCACCGAGCTGCGGCGTATGATGCCGTGCACGTCATATCCCTTCTCAAGCAGGAACTCGGAAAGATACGAACCGTCCTGACCGGTCACGCCGGTGATCAATGCTGTTTTTCTGTCCATTATCTGATATTGTCATGTTTACGAATGAATAATCCGGGGCATGCCGCCCCGATTCCGAGGCTACCTCTCGGCCCGCACGGGATTGTGGAGGAAGTCCTCCGGGCCGGGAGGTGCGTAGGGGCCGTCCTTGGCCTCGAAGATGACGGCGGGCTCGAGTACCTCGAGGCTGTGCCAGACTCCGGCGGGGATGTCGACTCCGTGGCGGCCATCCTCGCGTCCGAGCCGGAAGCGCGCGGTCTCGCGGCCGCTGTCGTCGTAGAACATCACGTCTATCCGTCCGCGCAGCAGGATCTGCGTCTCGGAGGTGGAGCGGTGGCGGTGGACCGGAACCGCAGTGCCCTTCTCCAGCGCGTTGAGCATGCGCTGCGAGCCGTCCTGCGGCGTGTTGCGCATGTCGCGGTTCATCCTCAGCCGCGGCGACGCCTGCGCCTCCCGGGCGAGGGCGTCGAGAAGTCTGTCGTCTATGAGCATGGCGTATGAAACGAAAAGCGGAGAAGGCCTGCCGGCAGGCCCTCTCCCGTGGAAAAATCACTCTCCGGCGGCGGCCCTTGAGCGCAGGTACTCCTCGTGGAGATGGTAGTTCTTCTTCATGAAGACGATATATGCCGCGCAGAGCACGAGCAGCACCGCTCCGAAGTATGTCCAGCGCGCCGCGGGGCTGTCCGGGAGCAGCAGGACCGCGACGGAGCTTATCAGGAGCTGCAGCAGGGAGTAGAACGCCGACACGGTCACATGCCTGACGCCGAGTTCGTTGGCCATCAGCTGGTAGGCGTGCTTGCGGTGCGCCTGTCCGAGGTTCTCGTGGAGCATGATGCGGTGGCAGATGGTCAGAACCGTGTCGACGCCGTACACGGCGAGAAGCAGGAGCCAGCTGAGGTCTCCGGTCCGGAGCACCAGCGAGCCGAGGGCGAAGAGTATTATGAACGCCACTGACACCGACCCCACGTCGCCTGCGAAGCAGCGGGCCCGCGTGCGGAAGTTGAAGAGGCAGAAGACCAGCGCGGCCACGGCCGTGACGGCGAGCAGGTCCGGGTCGACGAAAGGGGCGTCCGACGACGCGTCGAGGTATATCAGCGGCATGAGGACCGCAAGTGAGTATCCCCCTGTGATGCCGTTGATCCCGTCCATGAAGTTCCATGCGTTGACTATGCCGACGGAGAGGACCAGCGCGAGGGGTATGTACCACCAGGGGAAGCCCCCGGAGAAGAGCCCGAGCTGCAGGAACATCAGGGCCATGGCGGCGAACTGCGCCACCAGCCGCACGGAGTCGGGGAGCGAGCGCACGTCATCGGTGAACTCCACCACGGCGAGCATCAGTAGGCCGAGTAGGAACCAGGGGTATGCGAACCCGTCGAAGAGGAACGCCAGCAGAGCGGCGAGAGGAAAGACAATACCGCCGCCGCGGATGGTCGGGCGGGTGTGCGAGCTGCGCCCGTTGGGCCGGTCCATGATCCCGAGCCTCTCGGCCAGTCTGAAATAAAGCAGCTCGGCCAGAAGCAGGACTGCCGCGCTGACTAGAAGTACCGTCAACATAAAAAACGGAAAAATTTAGATAGGAAACTGAAAAACTTTCACCCAGTGCAGGTCTCCTTATTGTCCCTGTCGCTGCTCTTTGCCATATTTGCCCGCGGGTCTGTCCTTCGCACCTCCGCGGCAGAGCCTGCGGACGGAAAGATATCTGTCATCGTACACTTTCCTTGAGAAGGATACGGGACAGGTCGAAGATGAGACAATCTTTATTACCTTCATGGAGTTGTACCGGTTCCGCAGGGAGAGGCTGGGGGATTGCAGGGATGGGGCGGAGCGGCGGTGCTGGGTGCTGAAGAACATGCAGACCATCGACGGGGCCGGAGGCGAGTCGACGATGTATCTGGAGTTCGCGGACCTGCTGTGGGCTTTTTATAAGGACTTATATTTTATAATTGTGCAGCACGTCAAGCGGCTCCCAGTTCAAAGCCTTGCGTGCTTTTTCATTGCTGAAAGTTAGAGATTCTGTGATTTTTTTCAGTTTTAATGAGTTGATTGGTGCTTTGGAGCCTAAAAGATTACCGCAGAGCGCCAGGCAGTTCGCAAACCAATAAGGAATTGAAACCGGAGCTTTCTTGCCTAGCTGAGCCGAAATCAGATGCTCGAGTTCACCAAAGGTGGGGTTATGCGAATCGCATACGTTATATATACCGCCAACCTCTGCCAGTTTTGGTATAAGGCGAGCTATGTCTTCCGCCATCAGGACGCTTTTCTTGGCTTTCCCATGGTTTATGCTCAGATACCTGCCGGTCTTTATCCCTCTGACCATCGCCCCCAGGTTGCCGGGAGCGTTGACTCCAGCTATGAGCGAAGGACGTATTATGCTCAGTATCACATTATGTTGCGCACACCATCCTGTCAGGTACGCCTCAGCCATCTTCTTGCTTTCGGCATACGGAGTGTTCCCGTTCAGTGGATGATTCTCGGTAATCATCTCTCCGCTTTCGCAGCCATATACTGCTACGGTGGAGATGAATATCAGCGATTTCGGGACTCCGGCTTTCTCGAGCGCGGCGCAGAGATTGACCGTTCCCTGATAATTCACATCGTAGAATGACTTTCTTTCGGCTTCAGTCCTCGGCTCTGTGTGGGCCTTGCCGCAGGCGTGGAGGACGAGGTCATATCGTGTATCCAGTTCCGGTACCGATGATGCCAGATTTATCCTGACATCGTCATCCTCCGACAGGCCCAAAGTATGAACCATTTCATATTCATCCTGCAACAAGGGCTTGATATTATTGCCCAGAAAGCCCGATGCTCCAGTAAAAAGCAGCTTTCCCATAATATGATACTGTTTTAGAGTATGATAAACCGCAGCATATCGAACAGACATGCCTGCAGACGATAATCGTGTCTCGAAAGGTTGTTACTTAACGGAATTTATGCAGATATCCTTTAATCTTATATACATATTTGCACAGGATCATTGGCAGATTTGTCTTCACTCCGTTTTCCCGACAAGCCCGCACAGCTTCTTTATTATTTATAATCAGAATATTATATAAATTTTTAGTACTTGCTCCACCTATCCTCATGCACAACATGTTCATCGGAATATATTCATATGGAACAGCTGCGACAAGAAGAAATCTTGTCATCAATTCATAATCAGCACCTATCTTGTAATCCAGCTTATAGTATCCCAGCTTCTCATAGATGGCTTTTCTACAGTAAAAAGTCGGATGCGGCGGCTCCACTCCCCACTTGAACAACTCCGGTCGCCAACCGGCAGAAGAATAATACCTGACAACCTTGCTCGTATCTCCACTATCCACGAAACACAGATCGGCAATAGTACACCCTATATCAGATTTTTTGTCAAAAACTTCTGCGATACGTGATATCACACTCCTGTCCCGGAAGAAATCATCCGAATTCAGAATCCCGACAACATCTCCACTGGCCATACGGATACCTTTATTCATTGCATCGTAGATTCCTTGATCTTTTTCGGAAATCCATTTCATCTTTCCGCCGAACAAGGGCTCGTAAGACTTGATGATGTCCACCGTACCGTCCTTCGACGCACCATCTATTACAAGATATTCATAATTTTCATATGACTGTGCGAGTACGCTTTCTATGGTATCCTTGAGTGTTGCAACGCTATTGAAGGTAACGGTAACAATTGAGATCTTCACCACAATATGACTTTATGTTTTTGAATTATCAACAATCCGCTCCAAAGATTGAATATACCATGACGCTACATTAGCGTCAGTAAACCGATAGGCTGTCTTCCTAGCATTGTCTGCGATTCTTTCTCGTTCCTCTGGAGAAGAACTGCATATTCTTATTATGATTTCAGCTAACTCAGAGTCATTGCCTGCTTCACATAAGAATCCATTGTACCCATCTTTAATTATACCGTCGATTCCTTCATTAATCGAACCTATCGGGATACACCCGCAGGCCATTGCCTCTAGATACACCAACCCGAAGATCTCGTCTTTGGAAATCATTATAAAGCAATCTGCATCCACAAAATATTTCGCTATTGCTAACAGGTAATTTCAGAATCAATGAAGCGAAATAGCTCATGGGAGGATTTGTAAAGTAAACTACCGTATACCCTCGGAATTTGGTAGATAATTTAAAAATTATCCGTACCGTCGCTATCAGCCAGGAGAATATTCTTGTAACTATTGTCGCTTTATTATATTTTACTATTTTCTCACACTTCACTGTTGGAGATATCGTGCATATATAGGCGAAACGGTACCCGCAATTAGCGCTACATCATCATAATGTCCGGCATAAGCATTCACTACATCTATCGTCAGATAGCCTGTCGTTTGATTTACAAGAACTGCCTTGCTCACTTTTCTGACCTTATCGTTTGACAATACCATGATTAAGAGACTATGGATATTCAGCCGTCATCGGATCCGGGGTCTTGTCCTGTCTGCATCGCGAAGATACCAGAAGGCGTAGGCGGCGATCACGACAAAGCAAGCCAGCGGGACGGTGAACCCGGCCGCCATGCTCCGCTCTCCGAGAAATCCCATCAGGACTGGAGCCACGGCCCCGCCGACTATCGACATTATCAGCACTGAAGAAGCGGTCTTCTTCTCCTGACCGGCGATTCCCGCGACGGCCATCGAGAAAATCGTGGGGAACATGATGCTCTCGAACAGATAGGTCGCGCTAAGGGCGGCCACCGAAATCTTCCCCTTCCCGGCTATCACCAGGACCATGCAGACAATGGCGGACAGAGCAGCGGTCAGGACGAGCAGCGGCGGGCGCACGCGTCTCATCACGGCGCTCCCCAGCAGTCTGCCTATGAAGAACAACCCCATACCTCCGAGCGAAAGCAGGACGGCCGCCGTCCGGGGACTCATCATCGGATCATTCTCCGTCACGTAATTGATGAAGAATGAGTTGATGCCCGTCTGCGCGGCGACATAGAAGAACAGGGCCACGACTCCGAACACGAATGAGGCCCTACGCCAGATGGACACATGCGCAGACTTCCCGTCAGCCACCGCAGCGGCGCCTGACCAGTCCTCCGACACTTCCGGCAGCTTCACGCGCGAAAAAACAAGTGCGAGTGCCAGCGCAACCCCTCCTACCGCGGCATAGGGTAGCGCGATGCCGGAATCCTTCCCCAGTATCAGTAATCCTCCAGCCATGGGACCCGCCATTTGTCCGAGTCCGTTGAGTGACTGTGCGAGATTGAGCCGGCTGGCTGCGCCCTCCGGCCTGCCGAGCACCGTGACATACGGATTGGCGGACGTCTCGAGACATGTCAGGCCGCATCCTATTATCAGCAGGCATAGGAGGAAGAAGGGGAAGGACATCAACTCGGCCCCAAGAATGAAAAGCATGGCGCCGATACCATACAGCAGCAGGCCGAGCACCACCCCGGAGCGGTAACCCTTGCGTCTTATGATCGCACCCGCGGGCAACGCCATCAGAAAGTAGCCCCCGTACACAGCCGTCTGCACCAAAGCCGAACGCGCCTTGGAAACAACGAGCACCTCCTGGAAATGTTTGTTCAAGACATCGAGTATGCTATGGGCGAACCCCCACAGGAAGAACAAGGATGCGACAAGGACGAACGGCGCCAGCATGCTGCGTCCGTCACATCCTGTGAATATCGAGATTTTCTTCATGATTGTCGGCTCAGTCCGCCCTGCCAGACCGGCGGATAGTTATGGCTATGGCCTCCGGATGCGCCTCGCAGAATCTCACGGCATCCTCGACCACCAAGGCGAGATAGCCGCCTCCTCCGGCTCCCGGCATCTTCCACGCGAGCACCCCGGACACATCCGACCATCGGTCTATGTAATCCTGAACCCCCGGCTGGAGCATTCCGGGGAACATCGCTGTCTGCGCATTGAACGACTCTGCATACGCGGCCGCGAAACCGTTGAGGTCCCGCTTCAGAATTGCGTCCCAGCACGCATCAGCCGCCGTAGCAAGCCGCTCTACGGATCCCTTGTTGACACGAGCGTTATCGATGACGGAACAGCCCGGCCTCCTCGGGAACATGGAAACCATGCAGAGATGGCCCTCAAGCCACGATAGCACAGTCTCGTCGTCGCAGCTCTCGAACTTCTGCGGCCAGAACCGTCGGTCATACCAGTGGCGCACCAGCCCGGGCATGCAGATGCCTATCGCGTCCTGCGCCCCTGACACTATGCCGTCGCTACGCTCAGGGTCGTTCTCGAAACAGAAGACCAGCTTCGCGAGCATCTCCGGGTCCATGTCCGGAAGTTTGTACGGCCATATCTTCTTGATCGCGTTGCGCGTTGAAGTCGACAGCCCGCAGCGCTCGCGTATCTCAAATGTCGGCTCCAGTGAGATCGTTATCGCCCACCCCGGGGCGTACTGCGACACGCAAGGCTGGTCTATCCATGTCCCGGCGAGGTCCAGCCGGGTAGGGATGCGGCATGTCTCCGCTTTCAGCGCTGTGCTCGATCTAACTGCCAGTCCCTCGGAAGGCTCGCGCTTCAGGATTACATACTCGATTCCGCGTTCCCGGCAGAAACGCTCCTTTTCCGGAGTGGAGCCGTCACTGTTTACCACGAAGATGTCCGGCCTCAGCGCCTCCACGGTCGGCACGAAATCCATCACGCCGCTTCCGGCGTTGATGAACGCGTCCTTAACATAGCGTATCGCCTTGACCATGAACAACCTCTCCTTCTCAGGGTACACGGTGCGGTGGTGCTTGTATCCGAGGATTGTCGCGTCCGACCCTACACCCACATATAGGTCGCCGTAACGCGACGCCTGACGGAAGAACTCCACGTGCCCGCTGTGCAGCAGGTCGTAACAGCCCGAGACGAATACTTTCTTGTGTCTTGATTCATTTGCCATAATTCTGTTTTCCCTTTATTCGTCGCAGGGCAGCTTAAGCATGTCCCCGATTTTGTAGTTCCATTCGGGAGGAGAAAAAGGGACGGTTCCGGAAGCCGGGAAGCTTCCTTATATATGAGAAACAGTCCAAGTAGATATGATTTTTAGCTCGTTCCTGTTTCCTCACCTTTCCCGGCGCCATAACAGGCACCTGCGACAGCCGGTTTGTCTTATTTTAACTGTCCCGCTGATTAGATTTCTCACGGCTCCGGCCATTCTGCTGAATAAGAACAGAATATTGTATGAAAACGGTGATTTCAAATATATCTCAATATATCTCATTTCTATCAATAACAGTTGCTTCAGCCGGTTCGAGAATTTCTCTTTTCTCCTTGTCACAGACCCTTCCCTTTTATTGATGTAATAAAAGGAGTCCGTCAACCGCATGTCTCCTATCCGTTTGGCGATATCGAAGCAGAATACGGAATCTTCAGAATACTTTAATTTCGTGTCGAAGCGTGATGTCGCAATTATGTTCCGATGAAGCATCTTGGCCACAGGAGGGGAAAGAAAGCCTCTGTACCGTAATTGTGAATACTTTTTCCCCTTGCACCTCAAATAATGCCTGGTCAGAAAATTTCCAGACACATCTCCACTCCTCTTATAAAAGGACATTGAATTAGAGCAACCGACACAGGATGGGGAACTCGCCGACAAAAGTGATTCCAGATAATTTGACGACACAATGTCATCATCATCTATAAAACAAATATACTCGCCTGAAGCGTTCTCTATTCCTATGTTCCTTGCATTGCTTACTCCGGCCTCATCAGTCTGTAGAATCCTGACAATATTCCCCGACAACTGCTTATCGCAGTAGAGGCGTAGATATTCTTCATATGGATCTTTGCAGCCGTTGAGCACAAGAATTATTTCATACTGGTGCTTATTCAGAGTTTGGTCGGATAGGGAAGAAAGACACCCATCAATATATTCTCCCGGCTTATAAGTTGGAATTATCACAGAAACTTTCATAATCGCGTCGATGCACCGTCCGTCCAAATAGGATTCTCTTGACATGATTGGATATATAATTCTTGCGCGCGCTCCTTGAATGGATAAATGCCCTTCCTCGATAGAAGGTGGACAAGAACCTCTTTCCTTCGGAGTTATATCTGGCCGCGCGTTCTAAAAAAACGGCTGTCTCACGAAGTCTCCGAGCCGCTTTCTCGTCGTCTATTTTATTTCTTTCCAGATATCTCCTATAATTTTCAGGGGAAAAATCATCTCCGCCAGTTTTCAAACGCCGGATAAATAATTCATTGATATAATATATGGTCAACTTCTGCATATACCATTTTCTCGAACTGATGCTGTTTGGATTGATTCGATATTTATGGAGCACCTCCGGCATCATGTAGAAGCGGCATCCGGAATAGAGCATTCTCAACCACATGTCCGCATCCTGTGCGCAGGGAAAATTTCTATACCCTCCTACCTTGTCATAAATCGCACGCGTCATCATGACTGTCGGATGGTGAATCACGCTTTTTGTTAAGACGATTTCCGGAAGTTCTTCCGGAGTATAGTATGGGTGAGGCGATGAAGCTATAGACGCGGAGTTTTCATCTATATATGAATAATCCGAGAACACCAAATCATAAGTATTCTTATTCAGGACATCATATTCTTTCTCCAGACGATCAGGCAGAGATATATCATCGGCGTCCATTCTGGCCAGAAATGGAGACTTTGCGAGACTGACAGCTTTGTTCATCGATTCAGCCAAACCGACATTCCGATCATTTTGAATAAATTTTATCCGTGGATCCCGAAAAGATAGTATATAGCCCCCTATGTCGTCCCGTGCAGGATTGTCGTTCACGATAATATATTCAAGGTCAGTTAACGTCTGATTCAAGATAGAATTTACAGCCTCTTCAATGTATGAATATGGCTCATTATATATGCTCATTAAAACTGAAATAAGACTCATGACGCTTCTTCTTAGCCGAAACTTATACCGAATAATGATAACAACCCTGACAAAGAATGTCTTGAATTAAGATATTAACAAAACAATTTATGCGCACATCATATATTGGCGCCACCAATTACGTCAATTACCTGAAGGTGACCATCTTGACATGAGTGTCCGATGAAAAGATTGAGATTACATTTACGCTGATACAGACGCATTGGCAAACCAAAAATATTACTTGCTGGCAAAATAATACATTTGAAGAAGAATATTATAATTCCTCCAGATAAACATCGTAACTATAATTGACCAGAAACTTATAGTCAGAATGAACTTCTCTTTCAATATCCGGCCAGATAGTAAAACCAATGGATACGGGGCCATCACAAACAATCTCCAAGCAATCTCAAATGCGCCAACTCCCGAGAAAAACGCCACGGCAGCACTATAAATAATCAAAAAAGCCATTGCCAGCAATTGCCTATCCAAAACGTCAGTTGCACGCGATAGAAACATCCGGCGATAGACAATAATAAATAAAAATATCGTGCACCCTATATAAAACAACCGGAGGATAGTCGCACCCGTTGACCGGAATGCCGATTCTTCTCCAAAATATACACTCACAAGTTGTTGCGCACCGTCAATGCCAAGAATATTATCTAAATATACATTAAATACCTTATATAATATTTCTGTAAGGAACGGGAACAACAGGATTGCGCCAATTATTATATATTTTTTATTGGCATTGATGATAAACGAAAACGGGAGCAATAAAAGCGGCATCAACATGGAATTGTGCAACTGAACCGATAGCGCCAGCAACAGTAAACCAAGCAACTTAGCCCCGTATCCCCGGTGCGCCAATAGAATGTATCCTGATAGAAATACGACCATCCCCAGGCCCCACCGGCCCTCAACAGCGCTGGGCAATATTAATCCGCTGAATATTAGAAGTGTAAGATAGGAATTCGCCTTATATGAAATCAAAACCCTACGTAATATAGCAAAATAGAGCCCCCATACAATAAGTCTCCATATATAGTATTTTCCTTTAACTAATTCTATTAACCAGCCATAGAAAGGCTCCAACGAAAGTGCGTCATTCCTATAATATACTCCTTCTACATCTTCTTGATAATGTGAAAAGTCTCCTGTATGATAAGCAAAGACAGCTAACGCAAGAAATAGTATAAAAAAGCCATTATATACCGAGGCCGTTTTATAATACGAGGGCAGCTTCTTGCGATGTAAGTTCAAGACACAATATAGCAGAGCAAAGAATATAACATTCCATAATACCAAATCGAATATTACATAGTACCATGGGTAAGTCAAAGTCATGCACTATCCACTTAAATCCTTTTAGCCGCAGCACCAGATATAAAGAAAATCCAAGGTGAAGACTACTATCTTCCGGTTGGCTTTTCCATATCCAGAATTACCAAGTCTCTAACGCCATGGCTGTTAACGTCTACACAAACTGAACCTTTATCAGGTGAAAGCCGAGGATGGAGATCGGTACGTCTCTCGGCTTCTTTTACCGGGATACTGTAAAATCGTGCGACAGTCGTTTTCCCTCCACCATTTAAGTCTGCAATGATTAGTTCTTGAAAGCCCCACTTATCAGGATAGGTATCAGTTATTATCGTATTATCATCAATAAACGAAGGATGTCCGTCCCGCGTTAATATATCCGGTCTTATCGCACGGCAAGTATACTTGGAAACGGAATACATAAAGTATCCGCACTGTTGATTTTCATTAAAAACAGTGCACAGAATCTCATCATTATTCGCCCAGGCATAATGTGATACCTTTCTTGATATTTCTAAAGGTATAAGTTCATTTGACTTTATATCACATACTATCATTCTGGCCATATGATATCCATCCTGGACATTAATCCAGAAAAACAGGAACTTGCTCCCATCGGGAGAGAAACTGAGATGATTAATGTAGTAATCGGAAAAATTCCCTATTTCTGATTTTATGCTTCTTGCAATCTGGCTATAGGTTATTTTTGCTATAAGTTCGTTTTTGGCTATGTCGACAAGAAATATCCCATTGTTCTCAAATCCTTTTTCTTCATTTGTATAACATGTATAGCCATATCCCGGCCTTTTTTCTCCCAACCTTGCAAAATCCAGGGATAAGCCTTTCGTCCCGTCTTTACTAATATCATAGAGAGGCCAGTCTATTCTTCTCTCGGTACCGGCAGATATGCTTAGAATCCGGCATATATATCTTCCGTCTACATAATCATTGAACGATATTTCCGTTTCCGAACCCGGGAACCATCGAAGACGAACTCCTTGTTGCCAGTTCCAGGCACGTGATTCCGCTACTTCCTTTCTATTATTAAACGTGACGGAATTCAGTATGATTTTTACTGTCTTATCATTTTTCTTGTGCTCAAGATACAAAATCCGCCTCCCGTCCGGAGAGAAAGGAGAAATATCATAATAGCCAAAAAAGATGTCGACTCCGTCACTGTGTATCTCTTTCTTGGTCCCAATACATGAAGCCGTAGGGATGTTTTTTATTATTCTATGGACTGGCAAAAGGACTCGCTTGATATAGTAAATCACCTTCGCCGGCAGAAACTTCGAAACTCTCATTTAGTCCCGTAGATTAGAGATTACATGTTAACCAAGTGCCCTTACTACTTTTAAAATAGCTTTTCTGAACACTGTAGATATGAATAATAAGTTAGGGTGAGGAGACTCTTTTGCCCATAAATCCAACACCTCATTTTTTATCGCAACGGAGTTAAAGTCGTGTGATCGTCGTATCAACAGTAAATTTTCTCCAACAATTCTGCGCCTATCTTTTTTGCTTATGTACATTGCCGAACAAAGATATTTATATAATCTATGGCGCTCTTTCATCTGCAGACCAGACTTGTGAGCTTTAGGAGAAGCTTTACTATCATGCTGACGGAAAAAATCAAGATGTCCGTACACCTCGCAAATGCTCCCCTTTTTGCAGAGCTCAATCCAGAAAACCCAGTCGCCCACCTGCCGATAAGTTCGATATTCCCCTAAAATGTCGGATATCGCCTCCTTTCTGAATATCGCGCAGCTGGCATTGGCGATAGAGTTCCCTATTAACATTTTATGTTTAATAAATTCATCACCTTTCCACCACTTATATTCATATTTACATAAAGGCGTCCGTTTGAGCTCGCGTCCGTCTTTATCAACATAAACGATTCCCGAATAAGCTAGTACCGCCGCAGGGTTCTGATTGAATTTATCAAGCAAAGTCTCGATAAAGCTATGGTCCGCATAATCGTCACTCTCGGCTATCCAGATATATTCACCTTTGGCAAGATCGAATCCGCGCTGCCATTGTATAAATGTAGATCCGCTATTTTCCTCGTTGTATTTTATCTGGGTCACATGAGGATTCCCCCGATATTTCTCAATAACATCTCTGCTGCCATCAGACGAACAGTCGTCGAGAATTATTAATTCAAAATCCTGATATGTCTGATTCAACACGCTCTGGATTCTTTGGTCAAGATATCTGGCATGATTGTAATTTGGAATGATTACTGATACTAATCCGGACGACTGCATTTTCTTTCCTGTTATTATGAAAAATGATTTATGCCTGCGGCCTGCTGCGGCAGGCGCTGATTTAACTACAGGTATAATTCCGACATTTCTTTAAAGGATTGTAGTACTTTATTTTTCCAGTCAGCGCATGGAGATGTTTTTCCATAATATTTTTTCACTGCACGGATCAATGTATCCTTATTAACAAAATGGCCCGGATCACAACTCCATGTATCTATATATGCCTTAAGTTTATTCACTCCATAACCGATATATGGCACGCCATAGCTCATGGCCGTGATTGTACCATGCAAACTGGAACCTATGTACAGCCGGGAATGTTTTATAAGCCACATGATATCATAAATACTGGGATCGTCAATCAAAGTCTTTTCAGACTTCAATTTCCCTGCTATTTGTCTCAATGCAACCTGGTCATAATGTCCCAATGCCGTTCCAATAGGACAAAGACACAATTTACAACCTGTCATCTCCGCAATAGCTTCAAGCTGCGACGCCGCATTATCATACTCGTTCATCCAGATATAATCTGCGCCTTGGAAAAAAATGTAATCTTCATGCAGCAAGTCTCTTGAGACGGACAGATGTTCATATAATAACTGCTCATCAAAAACTTCCGACATCAGAATCGCAGAATCCGGAACGACAGCATTACTGATGCCTGCCCTCTCCAATGACTGGCCGACAAGTTTATCTCTAACCGCTATATAATCGACACTTGACAAAATCTTCCGTACGGCGAGATCATTTAGAATATCCGTTCCTAATACTCTGCTTCCTCCAAGTGAATTATATACAATTGACTTAAATTCAGGGAGCTCATTTTTCCCGACAGAAAAAACGAATCTGGTTTTTGCTCCATATGCGAGCCTTATTAACTTCTCAGCAAACTTATCTGCAACAGGGATGCCTATCCGTGACAATTTTCCGGATATTCGTTTAATATAAGCTACGCCCGGTTCGACATACGAAAGAATCTGCAGCCATTCAGCACATAAAGAATCTCCACCAGCAACAATCAAATGGTTTTCCCATCCGCTTTCGATATTGTATAGACTTTTGAACGCTTCCGTCTTGAATCCACCTTTGCTTGATAAATCCGATTGAGTTGTCGAGATGTATTTGATATCATTGAAATATTGACCCAAATAACGGCTTATGATATATGGGAACAACAAATCCCCATAATTAAATCTGTCATTCGCCGCTAAAACATATAGTCTTTTATTCATTAATATGTCTTTTTAATTTCAAGAATATTGATTCCCTTTCTATTCTGGTAGTTCCCAACAACAAGAAACAAATTCCTGCTGAAATTACAGCCACACAACATACTATCAATGACGCGCCCGCCGATTCGCTTAAGGTGCTGTTGACGACATAGGTAATAATTGAGGCCACGAGTGCCACGATGGCGCATTTTATGATAACATCTTTAATATATATTCCTATCCTAAAGTTTATCATGCCCCTCAACATCAGCAACCTTACAACGAAGGCGATAGAATATACAACAATCTCACTGACAAATACAGATGACGGAGAGCCTCCTAATTTAAGAGCACAGTAACCTGCCGGCAGCACCGCCATCTGAATTCCGCCAAGAACAGACTGATACACTTTGATTTTTCCGGTTGCCTGCGCCGCCGTCATCAAGGGATTGGCGGTAGCACTGATCAATGAGATGCACAGGACAAGCTTGATGAAAACCGATGTAAACTGCGGTACATCCTTCAGCCACAGTTCCAGCAGCATGTCAGTCTCAAAAAACAATGGCAACGAAATGCAGAAAAGCAGACAAAATGAGAAGCGGGAGGATCTGCATATCAAAGTATGCATATTGTCCATCTCCCCGACTGCATAATACTTTATGATTTGCGGATTCAGGGCCGTTTGGAAATTGGTGGCAAACTGACTAACTGCGGATTGTATCTGGACCGCCACACCTCTCGCCGCGTTGACGGCGGGGTTGAAGAACATGTTCAAAAGAATATTGATCCCTTGCGTCCCGCATACTGAAGCAAGACCTCCCCAGATATTCCATGCGGAATATGAGAACATCTCCTTGAACAGATTCGCATTAATCTCAATCTTGTAACGTGCCTCATCAAAATGTCTTCGGCAGTAGGCTCCGTATATCAAGCGTATTATCACCTGTGCACAGAGAATAAGCACCGCATAGAGGATGAGCCTGTCCATGTCAGCCTTGAGCAGAAGAATTGCGATTGCCAGTTTCAATCCGATATCTATGATTGAAATGTATGCAAACGCACTCATTTTCTCATGTGCTATGATGACGGCGGTGTAAGGAACACTCACAAAAAGCACCACGGTAGCCATTATGGACAGCTGGTATACCCATTGTGCCGCCGCCATCCTTCCGCCAGGTATAGTCATTTGCGTATTGAGAAACCATAAACCCACTGTCTCGGCAAGCATGACAACAACCGCTGCAATAAGTATGTGGATATTGACGCTTGTGGTGAAAACATTTTGCAGGCGTTTACTTTCGCCCCGCCCGAGTTCGAATGTCAGGTATCTTTGAGTGCTGGTAGCCATCGCTCCGTTCAAGAAGCCGAACATCGCCACTATACCGCCAACTACATTGTAGATTCCATAATCCTCTATGCCCAGCGCACTCAACACAAGCCTTGAGGTATATAGATTCACAAGCATAACAAAGACCATCCTGACATACAATATCAGTGTGTTCTTTACTATTCTCTTGTTATTCGCCGCTACATCGGTCATCTGTTTAGAGCGCTCATCGAATCATATCTCCTTACGGCATCCAGGGGGGGGTACAAACTCTGAATGATTTTATTATACGTCCTCGCTACTTTTATCTTCCGTCATTGATGATCTCCGTATCTTCACCTGCCCCCGAATACGGGCGTTAAATTGTGCAGAAAATCGGGGTCCCGTGGAGGGAGATAAGAAACGGAAAAATCTTGCATCGGAAACTT